>NZ_JAWZSV010000001.1:0-752384 GCF_033875165.1 Polaribacter sp. PL03
GAACTAACAATTTAAAAACAAAACTAGTTCAAAATATTTTTTGCCTTCTAAACGACTAAAAAAAAAGTTTGAACGGTATAAATTAACCTAAAAAAAGGTCAACCTATATCAGTATAATACATTACAGATATTAATAATACTTCAGCTTGTATGAATTTTATTCAACAAGCTAAAAAGCATCATATAAAACCAGTTGTCGGTGTAGATTTTAGAAATGGAAATTCACAGCAGTTTGTTGCTCTTGCAAAAAGTAACAAAGGTTTCGAAAATATCAACAAATACCTTTCTCATTTTTTAGAAACTAAAACACAGATTCCAGATCAGCCAGAATTTTTAGAAGATGTTTTTATAATATACCCTTTTGAAAAAGTATTAGAATTAAATTTAAAGATATTTAGAGAAAATGAATTCGTTGGTGTTTCTGTTGCTGAAATTAATAAACTTCGTTTTTCATATTTAAAAAAGTATGAACATAAACTTGTAATACAACAACAGGTTACCATTCGTAATAAAAGTGATTTTAATGCACATAGATTATTGCGTGCAATAGGTAACAATTTGCTGTTAAGTAAATTACCGGTTACAGAACAATGCTTACCTACAGATAAAATGTATTCAGCAACAATATTGCAACAACATTATAAAGAGTTTCCCTTTATAATTGCAAATACAAAAGCATTATTGCAACAATGTAACGTGAATTTTGGTTTTGATATTGAAAGAGAAAATCAAAATAAGCAATTGTATGGCAACAGTTTTAAGGAGGATTGTGATACATTATTAGAACTTTGCAATGCAAAGATCAATAAACGTTATAAAAATATAACAAAAGGTGTAAATGATAGGCTTCAAAAGGAATTAAAAGTTATTATTGAATTAAAATTCGTTTCTTTTTTTTTAATCAATTATGATATTATTAGTTACGCTAAGAGCAAAAATTATTTTCATGTGGGAAGAGGTTCTGGTGCAAATAGTATTGTTGCTTATATTTTAGGAATTACAGATGTAGATCCTATTGAATTAGATTTATATTTTGAAAGGTTTATTAACCCTTTTAGAGCTTCTCCACCAGATTTTGATATTGATTTTTCTTGGAAAGATAGAGACGATGTTACCAAGTATATTTTTAGACGTTTTAAAAATACAGCATTATTAGCAACGTATAATAGATTTAAATATAAAGCTGTAATAAGAGAGTTGGGAAAAATTTTCGGTTTACCAAAAGATGAAATTGATAAATTAAGTAAAGGAATAAAGCATAAAAAGAGTATTGCAACTCCATCTGTAATAGCAAAAAATGGCTTGCAACAGAACAACAACAACTTAGCAACAAAGCAGCAACAAGCTGAAATAGGCAATGCAATAGTTTATCAACAACAAGAAATAGACAGTATTTCAAAGTTAGTTTTAAAGTATGGTAAACTAATTGAAGGTTTTCCTAACTATGTAAGTGTACATTCTGCTGGGATTTTAATTTTAGACAAACCTATTCATTACTATTCAGCAACAAGTTTACCTCCAAAAGGTTTTCCAACTGTTCAATTTGATATGAATATTGCAGATGATGTTGGTGTTTTTAAGTTTGATATTTTAGGACAACGTGGTTTGGCAAAAATCAAAGAAGCGTTAGAAATTATAAAAATAAATAGACCAAATGATCCTCCTATAGATATTACAGATGTAGAGAAGTTTAAAAAGGATAAAAAGATAAATCACTTATTAAAATCTGGTGGTGCAATAGGAGCTTATTATGTAGAATCTCCTGCAATGCGAGGTTTGATGCAGAAATTACAAACACAAGATTATTTAGGTTTAGTGGCTGCAAGTTCTATTATTAGACCTGGTGTTTCTGGATCAGGAATGAAGGAGGAGTATATTAAAAGACATCGTTATCCAGAAAAGCGAAAAGAAGCTAATCCTATATTATTAGAAATTATGCCAGAGACTTATGGTGTAATGGTGTATCAAGAAGATGTAATGAAAGTTGCCAATAAATTTGCAGGTTTAACTTTAGGAGAAGCCGATGTTTTGCGACGTGGAATGAGTGGGAAATACAGATCTTTATCAGAGTTTAAAGCAGTAGAAGATAAGTTTATAAATAATTGTAGAAAAAAAGGATATAAGGATAATTTAATTTTTGAAGTTTGGAATCAAATTAAAAGTTTTGCGGGTTATGCTTTTGCAAAAGGGCACTCAGCTTCTTATGCAGTAGAAAGTTACCAAAGTTTGTTTTTAAAATGTTATTATCCTATTGAATTTATGGTAGCAGTTTTAAATAATGGAGGAGGTTTTTATTCTGTTGAACATTATATTCATGAAGCAAAAATGCAAGGCGCAATTGTAGAATTACCATGTATAAATAAAAGTAATCATCCAAATATTGTTATTGATAAGACTATTTATTTAGGTTTTGGATATTTAAAAAGTCTAGAACATTTAACTATTCAAAGACTATTAACTGAAAGACAATTAAATGGAAACTTTACTTCATTAGAGAACTTTATAGATCGTGTTGTAATTAGTATTGAACAACTTACTATTTTGATTAGAATAGATGCTTTTAAATTCACAAATAAAACTAAAAAACAGTTGTTATGGCAAGCTATTTTTAAACTGAAAGCCACAAAACAAAAATCAAAACAAAAAGTACTCTTTCAAACTGAACAGGTTAGGTTTGAACTTCCAAAATTAGAATCACATTGGTTGGAAAAAGTATATGATGAAATGGAGTTGTTGGGTTTTACAATTAAAGATTATTTTAAGTTGGTTGTAGAGCCATATTTACCAAGTGTAAAAGCCAAAGAAATGATTAAGTATGCCGACAAAAAAGTATTGATTTATGGTTTACTCGTAAACACTAGATATAATAAAACCTCACAGGGTAAACTTATGCGGCTTAGCACTTTTATTGATAGAGAAGGTAATTATTTTGATGCTGTTCACTTTACAGATGTTATGCATCAATACCCAATAAACGGAATGGGAATTTATGGTTGTTATGGTAAAATTACCAATAGATATGGTTTTTGTAGTATGAACATAATTCAATCTAAAAAAATGAGTATTGCTGGTGATCCAAGAAGTTAGATTATATTTTTAAAAACCATAAAGTAATAATTATTACTTTATGATTTTATAAATTAAAGAATTTGCAGGCAAAACTTAACTTTTATACTGTATGATATTTAAAGTTATTTTAGAACGCTGGTTTTGAATCTATCCTAAACCATTTACAAAACCTCTTTTCATGAATTTTAATTCTATCAACTTTACCATAATTATCCTCTAAGCCTTTGGATACATAAAAACAATGAGCACGTGAAGCTCCAATTATACCTTTATATTGCCAAACATACCGTCTTCCTGAACTTCTAATATGATGTCTTAAACCTAGCCAATGTGGTCCTTCTAAATAAAATTCTCCTTTATTTAAAGATTCAATTGCTTCCTCAAAAGACATGTTTTCTTGGTTGTCATTATCTTCCATTTGAGCTCTTTTTGCCATAGCGGTAAATGCAATGTTTGCAAAATCAAAAATCTCTTTACTTTCAAGTTGAATAAATCTAGAATTGTCAATTCCGGCTTGTATCTCTTCTTTACTAATAGATAATTCAAACCCATCTCTCATTAAAATATTACATCTATTATCAACCCAACTTGTTTGGAAAACATTTTCGAGGCCAAAAATTTCTACACTTGCCTTAATAATTGCAATTGATACACAATTTCCAGTTCCACCTTGTCTAAAAGCTTTTATAATTTCTCTATTTTCCATATTTAATTTTGTTTATTTAAAAATTTCTCTGCGTTATTGTAAAAAAAATCTTCTTTAATCGTTTTAAAATTTTTGAATTCTTGTCTATCTAATATCTTCGTAAATTCTTTTGAATAGTTTTTGTAAAGGTTTCCTTTGTGATTCATTAATACATGGAAGTCACTACCATACATGATCTTTTTCTTAAAATCAAAAGGTTTATCAATAGTATTAAAAATGCTTACTAAACGTTTAACAAAATTATTTACCTCACTTTTACTTTCTATGTGATCTAAAAAACCAACTTCTGTATATACATTTTCATAATCTTGACAAAGTTCTACTACCTTTTTGGCATAAGAGCTTTCTGGTAAAGCATTATCATTGTTAACTATTTTATCGAACCAACCATTTACACCTCCAGCATGACCTAAACATAATTTTAACTTTTTAAACTTTTTTAAAATAACCTCCCAATTTTTTGGATTTGCATTTTCCCCAGCTCCTTTGTAAGCTTCAAATCCTGTTGGTGTACAGTGGGTAAAAATAGGAATACCTTTTTCTTCACAATATTCAAATAAGTCTTCACTTTGAATTGGATTATATCCTAAAGGGGGATAAAATTTTATACCTGTAAATCCTTTACGAATTGCTTCTTTTACTAGCGCCATCCTGTTTTCTCTTTCAGGATTGTACCCAAAGAACCCAACTAATTTATTAGGGTTTTGTTCCATCAACCTAAGCATGTTATTCATTTGTTCTTCAATTTTTAGATGTGGTTTTGAAGAGAAATCACCTTTACCTGGAAAGTAAAATTCGGTGTCAAGCATGTGGAACACAAATTTATTTACATTAGGATAATAATACCTTAAACTCTCATATGTTTTAGACTCTCGTTTAGTCATAAAAATAAACCAACGTAAATAGGCAAAACCTTTAAGCGCTTTATTTATTAACCATCTAATAGGTTTAAACATTGAAGGTTCTTCATTATTTAAAATTTTTCTTAACTGTTTGTCATTATTTATTTCTTTTCCATACTCTTGAATTGCTTTTTCTAATAGTTCACTATCCCTTATTTCATCATTCGATTCTGCATAGTATGTTATTTCTTCAATTAAATCTTCATCTTCACTATCAAAAAAAACTTCTAAATTGGGCGTACTTAAATATTTATAATTTTTATTTATCTGAACCTCTTCATCAAAAGATTCTCCTGTAATTTTTAAAAGAAGAAACTCTATAAGTTTTGATGTATTTTCACCTACACCTCTTGAATTTAATACACCCCAGATAGGTAAATATTTTAAATTAAATACATGGGTGTGAATATCTATTGTTTTATTTTTATCGAAGCTCATCTTTATTTGTAAAACTAATAATTATAGTTCTATCATATATACCTATGAATAGGTATATTTAGTAATAGCAAATTTTTTATTGTTATTATTTTTTTTTTGCAAATGAATTAAGGACTTTAAATAAGAATAAAACCTTGAAGAGAAGTAGATAAAAATTATGAGTACTAACATTTTAAACAAACTAAACAATAAAAAAAATTAAGAATGCCTTTTAGTTCAAAAACGGACGATAATTTTACTACAAATCAATTGAGTTTTACTCAACCAACTTTGATTTAGAGAAAATAGCGTTTAAGATTTACAATTATGGATTTCCATAATTCTATATCGGTTCGTTTGCTTACTTTAGGGCTTGAAAAGAAATTGCTATCATGTATGAATAAAAAAGATTTAAGCGAAAGAGATATTTGTACCAAGTTTATTAATCCTGCTATTCAAAAAGCAGGTTGGAATATGAGAACTCAAGTGCGTGAAGAAGTCTCTTTTACTGATGGACGAATTATCGTTCAAGGTAAACTATATACAAGAGGAAAAAACAAACGAGCAGATTATATTCTTTATTATAAATCAAACATTCCTATTGCAATTATTGAAGCAAAAGACAATAAAAAAGCAGTCGGACATGGAATGCAACAAGCGTTAGAATACTCAGAAATTTTACAAATCCCATTTATATTTACTTCCAATGGAGATTCTTTTGTTTTTCATGATAAAACAAATACATCAGGTGAATTAGAAAAGGAATTAACTTTAGACAACTTTCCTTCGCCTGAAACATTATGGCAGAAATACTTAAAGCATACTGAAATTGAAACTCCAGAAGCTAAAGCCATTGTAGAAAAAGACTATTACGCTGATGATAGCGGAATGACGCCAAGGTATTACCAACAAAACGCAGTGAATAGAACGTTAGAAGCTGTAGCTAAAGGTCAAAACAAGATTATCTTGGTCATGGCAACAGGAACAGGGAAAACCTATACTGCATTTAATATTATTTGGCGTTTATGGAAAACAGGAGTTAAAAAACGTATCTTATTTCTTGCAGATAGAAACGCTCTACTAACACAAACAAAAAACGGAGATTTCTCCCCTTTCGGAAATGATATCATGCATATTATTAAAAACCGAAAGATTGATAAATCCTATCAAATATACTTCGCATTGTATCAGGGTCTAACAAGTACAGACGAAGATAAAAACGCATACAAAGAATTTAGCCCAGACTTTTTCGATTTAATAGTAATTGATGAATGTCATCGAGGAAGTGCAGCAGAAGCTTCAGCATGGAGAGATGTATTAACCTATTTTGATTCTGCAACACAAATTGGTTTAACAGCAACTCCAAAAGAAACTAAAGATGTTTCTAATATGGATTATTTTGGAGATCCTGTTTATAATTACTCTTTAAAACAAGGTATTGAAGATGGCTTTTTAGCACCTTATAAAGTAGTACGAATTACAACTAGTGTAGATGAAGGTTGGAGACCTACTGCAGGTTTAATTGATAAATATGGAAATGAAGTAGAAGACCGTATATACAATTTAAAAGATTACGATAGAAAATTAGCGATTGATGAACGTACAGAAATTGTAGCAAAAAAAATCACAGAATATCTTAAAGCTACAGACCGTTATGCAAAAACCATTGTGTTTTGTGTAGATATAGATCATGCTAATAGAATGCGACAAGCGTTGATAAATGAAAATGCAGACTTAGTTGCTAAACATTGGAACTATTGTGTAAAAATTACTGGTGATGATGAAGTTGGAAAGCAAGAATTAGATAATTTTACAGACGTTGAAGAACGTTTTCCTGTAATAGCAACAACGTCAAAAATGCTAACTACAGGTATAGATACTAAAATGGTTAAGTTTATTGTTTTAGAATCCAATATTCAATCGGTTACAGAGTTTAAACAAATTATTGGTCGTGGTACTAGAATTAGAGAAGCAGAAGGTAAAGTGTTTTTCACGATTATGGATTTTAGAAAAGCAACAAATATTTTTGCAAGACCAGATTTTGATGGTGATCCTGTTCAAATTTATGAACCACTACCTGATGAACCTGTAATACCACCAGAAGGGGAAGATACAACAAAACCAGATAATGGAAAATCAATAGATCCTGAGGATTTTAGACCGACAACTCCAGATATTGATATAGATGACACCACAGATGGTGTGGCAAAATATTACGTCAACCAAATACCTGTAACTGTAGTTCATGAACGTGTTCAGTATTACGGAAAAGATGGAAAACTAATTACAGAATCATTAAAAGATTACTCTAAAAAAAATATTGAAAAAGAGTTTTCATCATTGGATGATTTTATTCAAAAATGGAATGACTCCGAAAAGAAAGAAGAACTCATAAAAGAGTTGGCAGAACATGGTGTCTTATTAGAAGCATTGCGTGAAGATGTTGGTTTAGATTTAGATGATTTCGATTTAATATGTCACATAGCTTATGATCAACCACCATTAACAAGAAAAGAACGTGCTAACAACGTGCGCAAACGAAACTATTTTGCAAAATACAGTGCAACTGCTCAAAGAGTATTGTACAGTTTATTAGATAAATACGAAAAAGAAGGCATTACATCCATAGAACAAGGATCTGTATTAAAAGTACAACCTTTAAGCCAAATGGGGTCTCCTGTAGAATTAGTGAGAGCTTTTGGGAAAAAGAAAGATTTTGACCAAGCAGTAAAAGAATTAGAAAACGAAATATATAATATAGCTTAATGAGTAACATAACAACAAACATAAAAGGCATACGCGATATTATGCGTAAAGACACAGGAGTAGATGGAGATGCACAACGTATCTCACAAATGGTGTGGATGCTTTTTATGAAGATTTTTGCCGATAAAGAAGAAGAATGGGAAATTACAATTAATGGTTACCAATCGCCAATTCCTGAACACTTAAAATGGCAAAATTGGGCAGCAGATGATGAAGGCTTAACAGGCGATGCTTTAATGGAGTTTATAGAAAACGAACTCTTTCCTGCATTAAAAGAATTAGATATTACATTAAGTCCACAAGCTAAAATTATTCGTTCGGTATTTGATGATACGTATAACTTCATGAAAAACGGAACACTCTTTCGTCAAGTCATCAACGTGATTAACCAAATAGATTTTAACGACTCTAAAGAAAGTCACGTATTTAACGATTTGTACGAAACCATATTAAAAGACCTGCAATCTGCAGGTTCTTCAGGTGAGTATTACACACCAAGAGCCGTAACGCAGTTTATGGTAGATATTATTAATCCGCAATTGGGCGAAAGCGTATTAGATCCTGCTTGTGGTACAGGTGGTTTTTTAACTTGTACTATAGACCATGTTAGAAACCAAGTAAAAGATTATACCCAAAGAGACGTATTACAAAAATCGATACGTGGTATAGAGAAAAAACCATTGCCGCATTTACTGTGTACTACCAATTTAATGTTACACGGTTTCGATTTACCAGTAGTTCGTAGAGATAATTTACTAAGCAAACCCTATGCAGATTGGGGAGCCAAAGATAAGTTAGATATTATACTCTCTAATCCGCCTTTTGGTGGTGTAGAAGAAGATGGTACCGAAACCAACTTCCCTAAAAAGTTTAGAACCAAAGAAACAGCCGATTTATTTTTAGCCTTAATTATTAAGCTCTTAAAAGATAAAGGGCGTTGTGCAATTGTATTACCAGATGGTACTTTGTTTGGCGAAGGAATGAAAACACGCCTAAAAGAAGAGTTGTTAGACAAATGTAACCTACATACCATTGTACGTTTACCAAATGGCGTTTTTAACCCATACACCAGTATTAAAACCAACTTGTTGTTTTTTGAAAAAGGAACACCAACTAAAGAAGTTTGGTATTACGAGCACCAATACCCAAAAGGAGCAGTAAGCTATAACAAAACCAAACCGATTAATATTAAAGAGTTTGATGTAGAAAAAAAATGGTGGAATAAACGTGTAGAAAATGAATACGCTTGGAAAGTATCTATTGAAGATATTAAAAAACGTAATTACAATCTAGATATTAAAAACCCACACCAAGAAGTAGATAACTTAGAAAGTCCTGAAGTTATTTTAGAAAAATTTAGAACTACGGAACAAAAAATTTCTAGCATACAAGACGAGATTATTAATGTATTAACGGAAGCTTTAAAGTAATATGCAACTACTACAACACTTTAAAGAACTAACCATTCGTCCTAAAAATGCGAAAGAATTAAAAGGATTGATTTTACAATTGGCAATACAAGGGAAATTGACTGCGAATTGGAGAAAACAAAATAAAGATATTGAACCTGCTTCGGAATTATTAAAAAGAATACAAAAGGAAAAGGAACAACTTGTTAAGGAGAAGAAAATAAGAAAGGAAAAGCCTTTACTTAAAATAACTAAAGATGAAATCCCTTATTTAATCCCTAGATCTTGGGCTTGGTGCAGAGTTGGAGAATCAGGTTATACACAAACAGGAAGTACACCTCCAAAAAAGAATCCTGAGAATTATGGAGATTTTATTCCATTTATAGGACCTGCTGATATTTCAAATCAGTCAATGAAATATCCAATTGAAGGATTATCGGAATTAGGAATTTCGGTTGGAAGATTAATTCCAAAAGATTCTTTAATGATGGTTTGTATTGGAGGAAGCATAGGAAAGTGTAATATTAATGAAATTGATGTTAGTTGTAATCAGCAAATAAATACTTTAACACCAATATTAATCCCACCTTTTTATATAAAAACAGTTTGTCAATCGCCTTTTTTTCAAAAAAATGTTTTAGACAAATCATCAGGTTCTGCTACTCCAATTATCAATAAAGGAAAATGGGAAGCTTTACCAATCCCACTTCCAACACTAGAAGAACAAAAAGAAATCGTAAAAGTAGTAGAAACCCTTTTTAAAGAAGTAGAACAATTAGAGCAATTAACGGCAGCACGTATTGGATTAAAAGAAGATTTTGTAACATCAGCATTACAACAACTCACTACCAATAACGCTAACCAAGAATGGACTTTTTTACAAGACCATTTTAAAAGTTTCTTTAATGAAACCACCAACATTAAAAAGTTACGAGAAACGGTTTTACAATTAGCTGTACAAGGGAAACTCACAGCAGATTGGCGTGCAAATAATCCTGATACTGAAGATGCTAGCCAACTCTTAAAACGCATACAAAAAGAGAAAGCGCAACTCATCAAAGATAAAAAAATAAAGAAGGAAAAAGCATTACCAAAAATCACGGAAGATGAAATTCCTTATGAGTTACCTGAGGGTTGGGTTTGGTGTAGGTTTGGAGAACTTGCTCAATATCAAAAAGGTTATGCATTTAAATCTGTTAATTATAAAGATCAAGGTTTGATGATTACAAAAATCAAAAACTTAACAGATAATCATACTAATAACTCTGTTTATATTGATACCATACGTTTAGAAGATTTAAAACAATATATACTTCTGAAAAATGATGTTGTTATGACTACCGTTGGGAGCTGGTTTTCAGCTCCTAAATCAGCTGTAGGGAGGTCTTTTATCATTAATAAAATGTTTGATAATTCTTTGTTGAATCAGAACGCTGTTAGAATTAGATTTTATGAAGGACTTGAGCCTATGTATTTATACACTTGTATAAATTCGGGAACATTCAAGAAATATTTAATTGAGGAAGCTCAAGGAACAGCTAATCAAGCTAGTATCACCCAAAAAAGTATTAAAAATTTTGTGGTTGGTGTTCCACCACTAGAAGAACAAAAAGCTATTGTAGAAAAAGTAAATGCTTTAATGGGTTTATGTGATGCTTTAGAGCAAGAAGTACAACAAAGCCAAGAACATATTGAGATGTTAATGCAGAGTGTTTTGAGGGAGGTTTTTGAGGGAGATAAATCTGATATTTAGGATTGATAATGATAAAATATACGCAAGAGTTAAAGTCTAAACTTTTCAGAGAATTAAATAAACAACTTAATGCTTTTAACGCAATAGATGATGACGAATATAATGGGATTGTGAAATTTCTAAATAATATTTGGGATTTAAAAGGGCTACCTTCACCTGACGATACAAGATGGACTAATGCTTACGATGATGCTGTTCAACATCTAATTAACAATGATGATTGGTCTTTTGAATATACATTTTTAGATAGATTCAATTTATTAGAAAATGATGAAGATTTCACAAAGTTTCTAGAAACTGTAGTTCATCCAGATTTTAGGAATGATTTACAGGAAATAGAATTATTCGTAGCGCTTATAAATGTTGAATTAGCAAGTGTTAATTATACTTTAGCTATTTCTGATTATGAAGAAGGTTTACCTATTTACATTTTAAGGGAAAGTAAGAAAAATGATAAGATTGATATATTAGAAAATTCAACACCTTTTGTAGTAGGTCATCATATAAATGAATACCCTTATTTTTATTTACAAACAAATGATTGGGATGATTTTGGAAGTGAAACTACGTTTAGATTATTTTACTACATAAATTCCCAAGAAGTTGAAAAAATTGGAAACGTAAAAATAACAAATGGAGAAAGCGATAAAACAAGAGAAGTAATTGAAAAACAATTTACAACTTTAGACGATTCCTTCTGTTCGTTAGGACAGGAGCAAGAATACTACGAAAACCTTCAAAGGATATTTAGTAATAGATTAACAAGTGTTTTATTTGCTTTAAAGGATGCTGCCTATTTTGTAGAAATAAATGATAAGTTTTCTTCTAACGCTATATATCGGGATTCTTTAACAAGAGGAGATGAGTCAGAACAGCTTTCAAGAAATATTAGGTTAATTTTACAAGGAATAAGTCTTGAGTATAAATACAATTTCAGTTACACATTTACACCTAACTATGCATCAACTCCTGTAGAAATTGATTTAGAGTTTAACGACACTTTAGAGTTTTCGGATAGAATTTTTGCCATAATTGGTAAAAATGGGGCTGGAAAGACTCAATTAATAACAAATTTACCCGTAGATATATCTGAATCTAAAGACAACGCTTTTAAACCTCATAAACCAATATTTAGTAAAATTATTGCTGTTTCTTACAGTGTGTTTGATAGTTTTAAAAAGCCAAATGAAAAAATAGATTTTAACTATGTATTTTGTGGCTTGTTGAATGATGATAAAACTCTTCCTTCAAAGACAGAGAAGAATCAAAAACTTATTGAAGCTTGTAAAAAAATAACATATCATAAAAGGGTTGAGAAATGGCAAGATGTATTATCAAAGTTTATTGATAAAGATGTTTTAGACGATGCTTTTATTATAAATGAATTTTTATCTGGTTATGGTAATGATCAAGGTATTGAGATAAATGAAGCTAATTTGGTTCAAATTGTCGATAAATTAAGTTCAGGGCAAAGCATTATGTTAGAAATAATGACCAAAATAATAGCTAATATTAGATATGACTCCTTAATATTATTTGATGAGCCAGAAACACATTTACACCCAAATGCTATTTCTCAACTCATCAGTTCTATTTATGAATTAGTAGAGTCATTTGACTCTTATTGTTTAATTACTACACATTCTCCTATTATAATTCAAAACATTTTTGGCAAGAACGTATATGTTATGGAGAAAGAAAATAATATTCCTTTTTTAAGAAAAATTGGAGTTGAAAGTTTTGGAGAGAATTTAACGGTATTAACTGAAGATATTTTTTCTAACAGTGAGATAAATAAACAGTACAAAGTGATACTTGATAAGTTGATTGAAAGGTATTATAATTACGAAATTATATTAGAAAAACTTGAAAATGATAATCTCCCTTTAAGTTTAAATGCTAAAATCTACATTAAAAGTAAGTTAATATGAAAAACATAAAGTGTTATCAAAAAGATGCTCTTACTTTTCATAAAGATTTAATTAATTATAGTTTGAATAAAGGAGAGGTTAAAGATAACTTATTAAAAAACGAACTTTCAATAACTAAAACATATATTGACTATAAGGATAGGTTTGATAATTATAATTTGTTTACTATTTCAGCTCACGGTTTTGATGCTGAGGATAAAGTAAATCTTTTAAAATTATATTCTTCACAAAGAAAGTCTATAATTGAGCTTAAAAAAGAGTTGACAACAAATGAATTTAATCAAAGGATAAATACCTGTCCTAATTGCACAATAGAAAAAGTTGCCTCTTTAGACCATTATGTCCCTAAAGATGAATTTCCAGAATTTTCAGTTAATCCAATTAATTTAGTTCCTTGTTGTTCAACTTGCAATTCAAAAAAGAAAGAGAAATGGAAAGGTGATCAAAACTTATTGTTTTTAAACCTTTATTCTGATGTTATACCTAATTCGCAATATTTGTTTGTAAATGTGGTATCGAAGACAGAATTTACATTTGAATTAAAAAATGTATCTAAAATAGATTTAAACCTTTTTAAAGTTATAGAGAGTCATTATAGTAGGTTGAATTTACTCCAACGTTTTAGGGAAGATTCTGATGAAGTTATTTCGGAATTAGAGATATTAATTTCAAGCGCACGTGAATCATTTAATGATGATAAAGAGCTACGTAATTTTATTAATAATCACTATTCAACAATAGAGAAAAGGGATGGTGTAAATAATTGGAAGGTAGTACTTGTTAAAGCAATGCTTAATAGTAATATTTATTTTTAGTTAAAAAAGAAAACAATGTCTAAACCACAAACCATACAAATATTTTTACCAGATGGTTCTCCAACGAGTATTCGCGAAGCAGAAATAACAAATAGATTAGTAAAAGCCATTTTGTTTCCTAGAAATAAAATGCAAGAAGTAGTTAAGCGTGAAATGGTTCATTTTACAGGAGTGTACTTTTTGTTTGGTAATACAGTAGATGGCGCAAAACCTAAAGTATATATCGGAGAAGGCGAAGATTGTTTTACCCGGATACAATCTCACAACCGTAAAAAAGACTTCTGGACACATTGTGTAATTGTATCTACAAAAACAGATGAGTACACAAAAACAGATGGTAAATATTTAGAACATTATTGTTTAGATAAGGCAAAAGAAATTGGTCGTTATGTTATTGATAATGATACAGGGTCTAAGAAACCATCAATTTCAGAAAGTAGAGAATATGATTTATTAGATAATTTTGATACTGCCAAAATACTATTAGCTACTTTAGGATATCCCATTTTTGAAGATAAACGAAAAGCAAAGTCTAATAAAGAATTGTTTTATTGTCAAGGTAAAGGAGCTTTAGCTAAAGGAGAGTTAACAGACGATGGTTTTTTAGTATATAAAGGAAGTACTTCTAGTATTGAAGAAACGAATAGTATTACCAAATGGATTGGTGTTTTACGCAGGCGCTTAATAGACGATCTGATTTTAAAGGAAAATAACGAGGTTTATGAGTTTCAACAAGATTACATATTTAATTCTCCAAGTGCAGCAGCAGCTACTATTTTAGGTCGTAATACAAATGGTTGGACTAAATGGAAAGATAAAGATGGAAAAACCTTGGATGAGTTAAAGCGGAAATAAATGATGACGAATTATAATAAATATGGAGAAGTAGCCATAAATATTGCCAAAGCAAAAGGTAATGAAGTAAAAAAGGCTTTTATCGTCTCAACAAGTTCTCAGAAAAAAAAGTTGTCCAAAAAATGCTTTTTTGGGTTTATGTGAAGAGTGTTTGGTGAAAGGAATACCTAAAGGAGATTACACAAAGTCTGTTAAAAATAAAGAATATGCTTTAAAAGCTATGGCTATTTTAAAACAGAATACAGAAACAACATTTTCAACAAAAGAATTATGGGGTCAATTAGAACTAGCAGATAAAAGACATAATTCTCAAATGGATGTTGTTTTGGCACTTTGGGAGAATGGTTTGATTGTGAAATAAATCAAAATATTGCATCGATAATCTTATGGTAATAATATGAAATATTCAGGAGGAGATATAAAAAGGTTAGGTACTAGAATTGTAGAATTGGAAGGTAAGATTAATTCCAAGGATTTAGCTTTATTACAAGAGTTTAGAACCTCTTTTTCAAAACCATTAACAGATTCTTTTAATAGAATAATTACTATTAAAAATAATGTGAGACAATCTGGTATAGTTGCATTTAGATTAAAAAGGATTAGTACCATTATTAATAAAGCCATACGAGAACCTAGTATGAATCTTTTCAGGATGGGAGACATAGCAGGAATACGTTTGATACTAGAAAACGATAAAGAAGTATATAAAGCATTAGAATTAATCCAAGAGCAATTTGAACAAAGTGGGTCAATTAGAGACTATATTGAAAACCCAAAAAAAATTGGATATAGAAGTATTCACATCTATATTAAGGACAAAGAAACTGGTAAAAGAATTGAAATTCAAATTAGAAGTAGCTCACATCACAATTGGTCTACTTTAGTAGAAATTACCGATTTGCTTTATGATACTAGATTGAAAGAATTGGGCTATGATTCAAATCCTGAGTTTTCCGAATTTCATTCTTTAATGTCTAGTGATAAAGAGCTTTCTGACAAGGAGGCTGATTTAGTTTATGGGATCTTAAAGAAATATAACTTCATAACAGATTTAAGTAAATTGTTTAGAAATAATAATAGAAAAGTTAGGCAACAGTGGGAGAATCTACGAAAAAAAAGCAGGTATTTTTTAATTGAAGTTTCTAAAAATCAAGTCCCTAGTTTAAAAGGTTATCAGAATTATGAAGATGCTGAAAAAGATTATTTTAAAGCTTATAAAAAAAATGAAAATACAGAAATTGTTTTAACAGCAATTAGTAAACCATCCTTTCAACAAATCTGTATTGCTTATTCCAATTATATACTTTCTTATCATACATTTATAAAAGATGTAGAGCCAATTTTAAAAAATCTTGCAATTAGAGCATTAGAAGAAAAAAAAATATCTGTGTTTAAGAAAATTTTTAAAACCTATGAGCAGTTGCAAACAAACTTACTTTTGGATATTTTATTTGAGAATATCAATTTATTTTATGGAGAATTTAGAAATGGAACTTTTGTAATCAAATCCATGAGAAATATTTCAAAATCAAAGGAAAAATTATTAAGAAAAAGGTATAATGAAAATGTTAACAAAAGGGTAGAAAATCATAAAGAATTTATGGTAGCTATTAATGAGTATGTTCCAAACAGTTTTATCTCTAAATTGCGTTTCAATTTGTTTTTTAAAAAACAAGATAGTAGAATGACTAAAATGGTGAAAAATCAAAATATAATTTTTGAAGTAGAATAAAATATGTTCAACAGTTTATATAAATTATATAGAGGTAATAGTAAAAAAACCCCACTAGAAGATTACAACACGGAGTGCTTTAAAGGTATATTAGAGTTTTACCCTGATATTTTAAAATCTTTTATTGAATTTTTAAAATTACCTGAAGGAAATTATAACGTTAAGACACAAGAAAAGCATCACTTACCAAATTACCCGAACTGTATTGTAGATATGGTTTTAGAAAGTGAAACTAATATTTGTTTCATTGAAAACAAGGTAAATTCAAAAGAAGGTTGGGAACAACTAACACGCTACAGTTTAGTTTTAGATGGAATAAAACAAATAGATCCAACTAAAAAAACATATTTAAAATATTGTACAAAACGTGTAGATCTTAAAAAAAATATAAAACATAATTTCACGCAATTTAGATGGTTTCATATAGGTAAATGGTTAGAAAAAAACCATAAAAGTAATGTTATGGCGAATAATTACTTAATTTTTTTAAAAGAACAACAAATGGCAATGGATACATCAATATCAACAAATACAGCAATAACACTAAAGCATTTCTTAAAGACTTACGAGTCAATGGACTTTCACATTAAAGAAGCTATAGCTCCTTTTAAAAAACAGTTCCCAAATGCAAAAATTGAAAAGCAAGAAAAAATATCAAAATTAAGAGAGCATGATAGAGTTGCTCGCTTAATAGTAAAACCTCTTAAAGATAAATCATTTAATTCCGAAATTTTATATTGCATACATTTTGAATTAGTAAAGTTACAAACTCAAATTTGGGTGCATAAAAACCACCCTAAATGCGAAGAAATTGCCAAAAGAGGGAAAGCTTCAGGTCTATTTGAATCAAGTGAAATAGATCAATTTGGATTGTCACTAAGAAATAGCAAAAAGCTATTTCATTTTATAGATAGAGAAAATTCGGATCAAGAAATAAGACAATGGTTTGAAGATAGTTTTATTAAAATGAGAACTTTTATTGACAACAATAAAGATTTAAACTGGGATTTAAAATTTTAGCACATTCTTTCATGGATAAAAATTATAATAATTACGGTTTAGCTGCAATAAAGGCTGCTAAAGAAGGTGAAAATGCTATTGAAGTATGGGGAAAAGCAGTTAAAGAGCTTTTTAAGAGTAAGGATTCTCAGGATAAACCATGTCCTAGAAATGCGTTTTTAGGTTTGTGTGAAGCTGGTTGCGTTAAAGGCATTGAAGTGGGTTTGTATTTTAAAAGAGCAAAACCTAATTTCAATAAACAATATGCTATTAATGCTGTAAAAACACTAAAAGAATACCCTAATCTTTCCAGAAAGGAGTTATGGATTAAAGTTAAAGTAAATCTAGATTTAGGAAATAAAACACATAATTCTCAAATGGATGTTGTTTTGGCGCTTTGGGATGAGGGGTTAATTGAGAAGTAAGAAGTTGAATGGTATAAAAAACAAGAAAATACGATTATGATTACCTATAAAGAGTACGAAAAACAAGTTTATGATTGGTTAAACAATAAGAATAAACAAGATTCTAGTTTCACCTTTTCTTTGAGACAAAATGGTTCTAAAGGAGCCGAATTAGACTACTTTATTGGTACAGAAAAATCTCGTTATTTCGCAGTAACCTTTTGGACATTACCAGTAGGGTTTCCTGGTTCTTCTGGTGATTGTATAGGTTTGGTATTTAAATTATCTGCTGATTATTTAAGATATAGTTATGATTTTAGGTTATCGCAAACAAACTCACCCCATGATGCACAAAATACATCTGCTTTAAACTTAATAAAATCAGCAACTAAAGCGATATCAGATAGTGTTAGCGCTAAATATATTAGTGATGCTAACAATAAGATGTATACTATTAGAACTAAATCAAAACAAGAAGCATATACCAATTTAGAAGATATGCTAAAAGATATTAATGAAGATTTATCTCAACTGATTCCTATTATAAATAATCAAATTAAAGAAGAAAAGAAAGTAAATTCAACTTTTGAAGCTCATAGAATTTCTAAGGAAGAATTTGATACTATGAAAGCTAAACTTGCAGTTAGGTTAGAAAAATATAGTGATTTAAAAAACAAAAACTCAATGGAATTAAATATTATTGATAGTTTGAAAGAAGAATTTATCACTTATTTAGAAGATTCAAATTATGCAGAAAGTACTGTTGAAATTTATTCAGAAAATTTAGAAAAATATTTAGAAGGTTATATCAAAGATAATGACATAGAGGTATTCATTGAAAATGATTATTTAGCACTATCAAAAGTTGGTCGCTATTATTACGATAGAAAAACACATTATGAACATCGAGGTAAAGGACACTCAAACTTTAAGTCTTTTTTTAAACTTAAATTAGATAATTTTAAATCTAAAATTTCCACTACGAGTTCTATATCTATAAACCAGATCCTATATGGTCCACCCGGAACAGGAAAAACTTTTTATTTAAAAGATCAATTATTTGATAAATATACCTTAAAAGAAAATGCAATAACCAAAGAAAAATACTTTGAAGAAGTGGTAACCAATTTAACTTGGTGGCAAGTGATTACTTTAGCACTTATAGAAATTGGTACCGCAAAAGTAAACGACATTTTAGAAAATAGATGGGTTGCAAAAAAAGCAGCATTATCTGAATCTAAAAATGTGAGAGCAACTTTATGGGGAACGTTGCAAATGCACACGATTCTAGAATCGGAAAATGTAGCCTACAAACAACGTCAGAACCCTTTAATTTTTGATAAAACAAATGAGAAAACTTGGCAGTTGTTAGCGGATGAAGTAAAAGAACAAAGCCCTGAAATTTATGATGTTTTAAAAGATGTAAATGACTTTGAATTAAACCCAGAAAAAGTAATCATAAACTACGACTTTGTTACTTTTCATCAATCTTTTGCTTATGAAGATTTTATTGAAGGAATTAAACCAATTTCACCAGAAGAAGGAGAAGAATCGAAAGATTTAGGATATAAAATTGAAGACGGTGTTTTTAAAAAATTATGTTTAAAAGCAAAAAATGACCCTAACAATAGGTATGCTATTTTTATAGACGAAATAAATAGAGGAAATGTTTCTGCTATTTTTGGGGAACTCATTACATTAATAGAATTAGACAAACGCCAGGGTACTAAAAACGAAATAAGCATTAAACTCCCTTACTCCAAAACAGCATTCAGCGTTCCATCTAATATTGACATTTATGGAACTATGAATACCGCAGACAGAAGTGTAGAGGCTTTAGACACTGCTTTACGTCGTCGTTTTGAGTTTAAAGAAATGATGCCAGATTATGCTGTTATTGAAAATAAAGAAGTGGAAGGTATAGAACTTTCAGAGGTTTTAAAAACTATAAATCAACGTATAGAATTATTAATCGATAGAGATCATACCATTGGTCACTCCTACTTTGTAAATGTAAATACGTTAGAAAAATTAGCTAACGCTTTTAACAACAAGATTGTGCCTTTGTTACAAGAATATTTTTATGGAGATTATGGGAAAATTGGGTTGGTACTTGGCAATGGTTTTGTTGAAATAAAGAAAAATGATACTATTGATTTTGCTAATTTTAAATATGACAGTGCGAACGATTTTAAAATTGCTAGTTACGAATTAAATCAAGTTGATAAAAATACGGTTATTGATGCCGTTTTAGAGTTGTTAGGTAAAAAAGAAATTTCTGAATAGCATTGATAAAACAGCATATAATATCCGTTTTCGAATACCAAAAACTATACATCGGTACACAAGGTTTTAAACAAACGCATTTAGATGCGCTTTTAAAACTAAATGAATACCATGATGGTAATTATTTTGAACCTATTGCAAAAGGGATTCGATTTAATCAATATGTTGGTGTTATTCAGGTTGATGGTTTAATTATAGAAATTAATCCAAAAGCTGATAAAGATGATGAAGATTACAAGTGGAAAGGTGTTTTATTAAAAATGCTGAAAGCTTGTGGTAAAATTAAAGCAGACTCTTCTGGAGATGCAAATGTAAAAAGACAACATCTTAATTTATTAGAAATCTATTTTGAGCTCTATTTAAAAGAAGTAGAAAGTTTAGTTAGAAAAGGGGTAATTAAACAATATAGAAAACAAACTAAAAACACAAAAGCACTAAAAGGAAAATTAGAGTTTTCAGGAAATATAAGACATAATATCGTTCATAAGGAACGTTTTTACACCACGCATCAAGTGTATGATAGCAATCATTTTCTACATCAAGTATTGTACAAAGCCTTAACTATTGTGAGTCAATTTACAACTGGTACAAGATTGCAAGACACAACAAATAGAGTTCTGTTAAGTTTTCCTGAATTAGATACTAAAACCATTACTGCAAAACAGTTAAACACCATTATATTAAACAGAAAATCGAATAGCTATAAACCTGCCTTAGATTTAGCACGGTTAATTATTCTAAATTACTCTCCAGATATTGCAAGCGGAAAAGAAAAAATGTTGTCTTTATTGTTTGACATGAATCAACTTTGGGAAGAATATATATTAAAACAACTACAGAAAGCTTGTGAAGGAACAAGTATTAAAGTTTCAGGACAAGAATCTAAATCATTTTGGGGAGCAAATAGTTTAAGACCCGATATAGTTTTAAGAAAAGGAAATCAAACCTACATTATAGATACCAAATGGAAACGACCTTTAAAAAGTTCCGCTTCTGTAAGTGATTTACGTCAAATGTACACCTATTGCCGTTTTTGGGACGCCCAGAGAGCCGTTTTATTATATCCGGGAGAAACTTCTGAAAATAAATTTAAATCGTACCAAACGGATGATTATTCAATCCATAGAACTGAAGAACCTAAAGAAATGGATCATCAGTGTAAAATGGGATTTGTTTCTGTTTTAGATGAAAACCATCAATTGAAAGAAAATGTTGGAATAGATATATTAAAATTACTGGAAATATAGGATCTCTTTTTTTTAATCACCTTACCTACCCTATTGCTTTAGAACGTAGGTAATCTACTTCACTTTTTAATTTCTTCATGCTTTAAAACTTTATTTTTAAAACCCAATTTGCAATTTTACCTTTAGTAAAATATAATTTATTTCCTTTTTTAGAATGAGGAATTAAGTTTGTTCTAGTTAATTTATGAATATATGGTTTCAAATACTTAAATATTCTAGTAACTCATTCACTGTTAATATTTCAGTATAATTAATTTTAGAAATAGATTTAACTTGTATTAAATCTTCAAGTAATTCCTCTATGCAAACTAATCTTAGGCCAATTATTTCTAATGGATTTTCCATTAAATAAAATTTTCTTTAAAAGAAACTACAAATAAAAGAAAGTTTAAAAGTAAAAAAATTGAAGAGTACATCAGATATTACCGACACAAATACCGACACAGAAAAAACATATAAAATGCAAAAACCTCGTAATCAAATGATTACGAGGTTTGAAAGTTGGCCTACAAGGACTCGAACCTTGAATGTCGGTACCAAAAACCGGTGTGTTACCAATTACACCATAGGCCAATACTCTAATGCGGGTGCAAATTTAGACTTTTCTTTGAATCCTACAAACTTTTTTTAATAATTTTTTCATTTAACAAAGTTTTATGAGGAAATATCTCTGTAATTAAGCAGTTAACAAGCTGTATAATCATAATTATTGTTAAATTCGCCCACACATTATTCTGTAATTCTTATGAAAATAGCAAAATTTAAAAAATGGAATATCATTTTAGGATGGTTAACGTTTATAATTGCTCTAATAACTTATTCTTTAACCATAGAACCAACCGTTAGTGCTTGGGATGTTGGAGAATATATTGCAACTTCAGTAAAACTAGAAGTTGGGCATCCACCAGGTGCGCCTTTGTTTCAAATGTTAGGTGCATTTTTTGCAATGTTTACATCAGAAAATTCTGAGATTGCAAAAATGGTAAACTTTATGTCTGCCTTAGCTAGTGCATTTACCATTTTATTTATGTTTTGGACAATTACCAACTTAGGTGAGAAGTTATCTTTAAAAGCTGGTAAAATAACAGAAGGAAGCTATATTGCCATCTTAGGAAGTGGTGTTGTTGGTTCTTTAGCCTATACTTTTTCAGACAGTTTCTGGTTTAGTGCTGTAGAAGGCGAAGTATATGCAATGTCTTCTTTTTTAATGGCTTTATTATTTTGGTTAGGTTTAAAGTGGGAAAGCGAAATACACACCGCTAGAGGTAACAAATGGTTAATTTTAATAAGTTTTGTAGTTGGTTTATCATTTGGTGTTCACATACTTTCTTTGTTGGTAATTCCTGCAATTGTAATGTTGTACTTTTTTAAGACCTACAAAAACATAAATATAAAAACAACTGCAATTGCTACTATTATATCTGTTGTAGCTTTAATGTTTGTTTTTAAATTTTTATTTCCTTTTACTTTAAAATTCTTTAGTGCATCAGAATTATTTTTTATCAATTCTTTTGGGTTGCCTTTTAATTCTGGAAGTATTATTGCTGCAATAGTTTTAGTAGCACTATTCTTTTTCGGTTTAAAATACACTAGAAAAAATAATAAAGTACATACAAATACATTAATCTTATCTGTATTATTTATTATGATTGGTTTCTCTTCTTGGATGATGTTACCAATTAGAGCCAATGCAAATACTACAATTAATGAAAACAACCCTTCTAGTGCACGTGAACTTTTAGCATATTATGATCGTGAGCAATATGGAGATGCAAACGTTTTTTATGATACTTATTATTCTAATTCTTTCGAAAGAGAACAAGATGCAAATAAGGAATTTAAAGACGACAAACCTAAGTATGAAAAGAAAGATGGAAAATACGTTATTGTAAATAAATACAAAAATGTAATACCAAATTATTCTGATAAGCACAAAGGTTTTATACCTAGAATGGTAGACCCAGCTTCAGAAAAAATGTATAAAAATATTGCTGGTATTCCACAAAACAGTAAACGTAGACCCACTTTTGGTGAAAACGTTAAGTTTATGATGAGCTACCAATTTGGTTACATGTATGGGCGTTATTTTATGTGGAATTTTGCCGGAAGACAAAATGACATTCAAGGAAGGTTAGATCTTTTTAATGGAAATTGGATTAGTGGAATTGACTTTATTGATGAGGCTAGATTAGGTTCTCAACAACAACTTCCTGCACAAGTTCTAGAAAATAAAGGACGTAATAGATATTACTTTTTACCATTAATATTGGGTTTAATTGGGTTATTTTTTCAGATTAAATGGGACAAAGAAAATTTCTTTACATTATTTTTATTCTTTGCCTTTACTGGTTTCGCAATTATATTTTACACAAACCCTAAACCTTTTGAACCAAGAGAAAGAGATTATGCTGTTGTAGGTAGTTTCTACATTTTTGCAATTTGGATTGGTTTTGGTGTTTTAGCGCTTTATGAATATTTAAAGAATTTTGCGAACAAAAAAACAATTGCAATTGTTGTTTCTGTTGTTTCTCTATTAGCTGTGCCTACCTTAATGGCTTCAGAAAACTGGGACGATCATGATAGATCTAACAGATACACAACGCGTTTAAATGCGCAGGCTTATTTAGAAAGTTGCGATGAAAACGCAATAATGTTTACCATTGGAGATAATGATACTTTCCCGCTTTGGTACATGCAAGAAGTAGAAGGTATTAGAACAGATTTAAAGCTAGTAAACACAAGTTTATTTGCCACAGATTGGTACATAGACCAAATGAAACGTGCAGCCTATAAATCAGCTCCTATTCCGTCTCAATTAACACACGATCAATATAAATATGGTAGTTTAGATATTGCATATCATATCGAACACCCAAGATTTAAAGATTCTGTTATTGAGATTAAAGATTTAATGCGTTGGATTTCTTCAGACAGTGATGCTACTTATTATATTGATGAAGAGAACAATATTAAAGAAAAATTCTACCCAACAAATAGAATTAGAATTCCTGTAAACAAAGAAAATGTTTTAAAAAGCGGTGTTGTTGCACAAAAAGATGCAGACAAAATTTTAGATTTTATAGACATTACTATAGATGATAGAGGAATTACAAAAAATAGAATATTAATGTTAGATATCTTAGCTAATAATGATTGGAAACGACCAATATACTTTACAGGTGGCGCTAACGCAGATGAAGAATATATTTGGTTAAAAGATTATTTACAACTAGATGGTTTAGCTTTTAAATTAGTTCCTATAAAAACACCTGCTAAATTTATTGATGAAAGCGGTAGAAAACGAGAAGTAAGCTTGTTTGATATTGGTAGAATAGATGCTAATAAAATGTACGCTAACATTAAGAAATTAGAATGGAAAAACATAAATAGTGGTAAAATCTATTTAGATGAACAAACAAAAAGAAATGCAATTTCTCTAAGAAATAGTTTAATGCGCTTGTCTGATGCTTTTGCAAAAGAAGGAGACACTTTAAAAGCTGTAGAAGTTTTAGACTTATCTTTAGATAAATTACCTATCGAAAAATTCGACCATTATAGCTTGTCTTTAGGGTACCCAGAAATGTATTATAATTTAGGTGAAGATGAAAAGGCAGCACAAGTTACAAACACGTTATCTCGTTTAATTATAGAAAAGTTAACTTGGTTAAGTACTTTTGATAAAAATGATAGTGATCTTATTTTTGATGAAATAGATACTTCTTTATATATGTTTAAAAACTTAATAGATCAAGTAGAAAGAGGTAGTAAAGACAAAAATTATGTTTCTAAAATTCAAACAGAATTTATGGACACTGTTAAGCTTTTCGGGCACTTAATACCAGATGAAGAATAAGCTTATATGAGAGCATATTTACCAAAAACGCCAAACTTTATCATGAGATTTTTCTCTACATATGTTTGGCGTTTTTCTTTGGATAAAAAAGAGATTTACCTCACTTTTGATGATGGACCAACTACTGAAATTACAGACTTTGTTCTAAATAAATTAAAAGAATACGATGCAAAGGCAACCTTCTTTTGTATTGGAAAAAATGTTACTAACCATACTGATATTTTTAAAAGAGTTCTTAAAGAAGGTCATTCGATTGGAAATCACACTCAGAATCATTTAAATGGTTGGAAAACAAAGAGCAATAGTTATTTAGATAATGTTTTAGAAGTTGAAGAAACTTTAAAAAAACACCATTTTAACTCTCAGAAACAAAAACTATTTCGCCCACCTTACGGAAAAATTAAAGGCAAGCAAGCAGAAGAAGTTATAAAAAAGGGTTATAAAATAATTATGTGGTCTGTTTTATCTGGAGATTTCGACACCACAATTTCTAATGAAAAATGTTTGCAGAACGTCTTAAAGAACACCAAAAACGGAAGTATTATTGTTTTTCATGATAGTGTAAAGGCTGCAGAAAAAGTAACGTTTGTATTGCCTAAAATTTTAGAAGAGTTTTCTAAACAAGGTTATGTTTTTAAAGCTATTTAAATTCTAAAAATAATTAGTTAACAAAAATATCTAGCCCTGATAGAGCGGTTTGTTTGAGCTCTTTTTTATTTCTTTTTCAGAAATAAAAAAAGCGAGTAGCGAAAGCAGGAAATAGCTTCTAAAAACTATAGGTATTGCAGCACTAAACCAATTAAAGTATTAGCATCTTGCACACCTGTTTGGCGCCATTTCATTTCACCATTTTTATAAATCATAAACGTAGGGTTGCCTTTTACATGTAAAGAATCTGCAAGGGCTTCGTTTTTCTTTATATCTATCTTTATTACATTGGCTTTATCGCCTAATGCAGCAGCTACATTTCTAAGTGTTTCTAAAGCATTTTCTGCAGGCGTCCAATCTGTATAAAAGTCTATAAGTACCGGTTTTTGAACGCTAATTAATTCTCCAAATTTTGTCATAACATAAATTTTTAAGGGGGAAAAACTAAGGAATATTTAATAGTTATTTTACAAAGATAAAAAATCTATTTAAAACTATTGATTATCAGCCTTTTTTCAATTCTATAACTGTTATTTCTGGCCAAATACCCACTCTACCAGGAAATGCGTGGTACCCAAAACCTCTATTTACATTTATAAATCTGCCTTTTTCTTCGTACAAACCTGCCCATTGTTTATATACAAATTGAGAAGGACTCCATTTTAACCAACCCGGAATTTCGATTCCCATTTGTAAACCATGTGTGTGGCCACTTAAAGTTAATTGATAATTAAACGGATCTTCTTTTACTTTGATTTCCCAATGACTTGGATCGTGAGACATTAAAATTTTAAAATCTTCTTGTTTAACGTTTATTGATGCTTTTTGTAAATCTCCTTTTTTCTGAAAACCTCCTTTTCCCCAGTTTTCTACACCAACTAATGCAATTTTTTGTCCGTCTTTTTCTAAATATCTATTTTCATTACACAATAAATCGAATCCAATTTTTTTATGAACATCTTTTACAGCTTGTAAGTTATCTATTTTATCTTGTGGATTACTCCAATCCATATAGTCTCCATAATCATGATTTCCAAGAATAGAATACTTGCCTTCTTTTGCTTCTAGCTTATCGAAAACATCGATCCAATTATCCATTTCATCTGCTTTATTATTTACAATATCGCCTGTAAATAACATAATATCAGATTTTTGCTGATTGATTAAATCGACACCATATTGTATTTTTTCTTTATTGGTAAAACTTCCCGAATGAATATCTGAAATTTGTGTGATTGTAAAACCATCGAAAGCTTCTGGTAAATCTTTAAACGTTAATTGATATTTTAAAACCTTGTAATTGTATTTTCCCTGCACAATACCATAGATAAAAGATACAAAAGGTATAGCAGCTAACCCTAAAGCTATTTGAGATATAAATTTTCTTCTACCAACCAAAGGCTTTGTTTCTCCGGATGAAATTGCAGAAAACAACTTTAAAACCCAACGATATACATCTTCACCAAACATTATTATTAAGATTAATAATTTTGGTAATAAGATAGTTAACATTACGCCCATTGCCATTTGAAATTGGGGCGTTTGACCTTGTGTTCTATCGTAAGTAATTGATACGTAAAAGAAATTTAAATAGGCTATTACACTTACTATAACCCAAGAATAACGAATAATTTTATTTTTAGTAATTGTTTTTATTGCCTGAAAAGCATACACTTCTAACAACATAATAATGGCGAACAAAATAATTAGTCTAATTGCTATTTTCATAAAAGAAATTTTACTTTAAAAAATTTCATCAAAGATAACTGTTATAATGTCGATGGAATTTTAATAGGATGTTAAAGTTTTGTAGCTTTACTGCTACGACTGCAACACCCTTATTTTTCAGTTATTTTTATAAGAATTATCATCAAAATAGATTACAAAATAGATATGTCAGATCAAAAAAGAGTTTTTTTAGTTGATGCTTTTGCATTAATTTTTAGAGGATATTATGCTTTTATAAAAAACCCAAGAATTAATAGTAAAGGTTTAGACACCTCTGCAATTATGGGTTTTATGAACTCTCTTTTAGACGTTATAAAACGTGAAAGACCAGATCATTTAGCTGTTTGTTTTGATAAAGGCGGAAGTGTAGATAGAGTAGAAATGTTTGAAGCTTATAAAGCAAACAGAGATGAAACTCCTGAGGCTATTAAATTAGCAGTGCCTTACATTCAAGAAATTTTAAAAGCAATGCACATACCAATTATGGTAAAAGCTGGTTTTGAAGCAGATGATGTTATTGGTACACTTTCTAAACAAGCAGAAAAAGAAGGCTATAAAACTTTTATGGTAACGCCAGATAAGGATTTTGCGCAGTTAGTTTCTGAAAACATTTTTATGTACAAACCTCGTTTTGGTGGTGGTTACGATATTTGGGGAGTACCAGAAGTACAAGAAAAATTTGGCGTAGAAAACCCAGAACAAGTAATAGATTTTCTTGGAATGATGGGAGATTCTGCAGATAACATTCCTGGGTTACCTGGTGTTGGAGAAAAAACTGCTAAAAAGTTTTTGGCTACTTATGGTTCTATGGAAAACTTATTAGCAAATACGCATGAGCTAAAAGGAAAAATGAAAGAGAAAGTAGAAGCTGCCAAAGATTTAGGTTTACTTTCTAAGAAATTAGCAACAATTATGTTAGATGTTCCTGTAACTTTTAACGCGAAAGATTTTGAATTAGACCAACCAGATATAGAAAAAGTAACAGCACTTTTTAATGAATTAGAGTTTAGAAACTTATTAACCAACTTTACTAGAACTTTTGCTGTTGAAAATGCAGAGAAAACAAATTCTTCAGAAAACAAAATTGATGATAAACCAAAAGTTGCTGCTAAAAAAGCGGCTCCAGTTCCTGAAGGTCAGTTTGATTTATTTGCTGCTCCTGGTGCAGGAAGCGTTACTGAAGCAGAAGTTGCTTCTGGCTTCAAAACAATAAAAGACACAAATCATTTTTATCAACATATAGATTCTCCTTTTTCTAGAAAATTATTACTTAGAAAGTTAATGGAACAAACTTCTGTTTGTTTTGATACTGAAACGACTGGTTTAAAAGCCTTAGAAGTAGAATTAATAGGAATTGCTTTTTCTTATGAAATTGGTAAAGGGTATTATGTTTCTTTTCCTGAAGACCAAGAAGAAACAAAAGCAATATTAGAAGAATTTAGACCCTTTTTCGAGTCTGAAATTGAAAAAATTGGTCATAATTTAAAATATGATATTAAAGTATTATCGAATTATAAAATGCCTGTAAAAGGAAAATTATTCGATACGATGATAGCGCATTACCTCATCAATCCAGACATGCGCCATAATATGGATATGTTGTCAGAAACGTATTTAAATTATCAACCGGTTTCTATTGTAGATTTAATTGGTAAAAAAGGAAAGAATCAACTTTCTATGCGTGTAGTTCCCATTGCAGATCAAACAGAATATGCCGTAGAAGATGCAGATATTACGTTTCAACTAAAACAACTTTTTACAAGTGAGTTAGAAACTGGAAATGTTACCAAACTTTTTAATGAAATCGAATTGCCGTTGGTTTCCGTTTTAACGGCAATGGAAATTGAAGGAATTAACATAAATACCAATTTCTTAAAAGATTTATCTACTGCCTTAACGGATGACATAGATAGACTTGAAAAAAATATTTACGAACAAGCAGGAGAAGAATTTAATATTGCTTCACCAAAACAATTAGGTATTGTTCTGTTCGAAAAAATGGAATTGGTTAAAAAACCTAAAAAGACAAAAACTGGGCAATATGCAACTGGAGAGGATATTTTATCTTTCTTGGCAAAAGACCATGAAATTATTAGAAATATTCAAGAATATCGTCAATATAAAAAATTACAAAGTACGTATGTAGATGCACTACCAAATGAAGTAAACCCAAAAACAGGTAGAATTCATACAGAATACATGCAAGCAGTTGCTGCTACTGGAAGATTAAGTTCTAACAACCCAAACTTACAAAACATACCAATTAGAACAGAACGTGGTAAAGAGGTTCGAAAATCTTTTATTCCTAGAGATGAAAATTATGTGCTGCTTGCGGCAGATTATTCTCAAATAGAATTAAGAATTATAGCTGCTTTAAGTGAAGAAGAAAATATGATGGAAGCTTTTAAAAACGGAGAAGATATTCATGCTTCTACCGCTGCAAAAGTTTTTAATGTTCCTTTAGATGAAGTTACAAGAGAACAGAGAAGTAACGCTAAAACAGTAAACTTTGGAATTGTATATGGTGTTTCTGCTTTTGGTTTAAGTAATCAAACAGATTTATCTAGAAGTGAAGCAAAAGAACTAATTGATACGTATTACGAAACCTATCCGAAGTTAAAAGCATACATGTCTGCACAAGTAGATTTTGCAAGAGAACATGGGTATGTAGAAACAGTATTAAATAGACGTAGGTATTTAAAAGACATTAACTCTAGAAACGCAATGGTTAGAAGTGGCGCAGAAAGAAATGCTGTAAATGCACCAATACAAGGTTCTGCTGCAGATATTATTAAACTTGCCATGATTAATATTCATAATCGTTTTGAGAAAGAAGGTTTTAAATCGAAAATGCTTTTACAAGTGCATGATGAATTGGTTTTTGATGCTCATAAAGACGAATTAGAAATTATTAGACCAATTATAAAACACGAAATGGAAAATGCTTTTAAGATGAGTGTTCCTTTAGATGTTGAAGTTGGAATTGGAGAAAATTGGTTACAAGCGCATTAAAAAATAAAGAATGAAATTAGATTATCTTGATGACATTAATGGTCACGAACAAAATATTGTGAGACTTTATAACTTTAATAAAACCGAAGCAATTAAATTTAGAGACCTTTTACAAGAAACTATTATAGAGAAAAAACAAAAATTAGATTTAGCTAAAATAGATTTTGTAGAACCGCGTAATTGTAACTTAATATTTGGTTTATTTAATGCTGATGAAGGTATATTAACCAAAGATAACGAAACTTTTTTCTGTGTTTTAACTATAGAAGGCTTTCATAAAATGATACAACTTATAGAACCATTTTGTAAAAAAGAATCTAAAGGATATCAATATTTATATGATCTAGACAACCCAACAGATTTAATGTTCTGTCCATCTGCAACCTAATATATTAGAAATTAGAAGTATGAAAAAAATTCAATATTTATTTTTATTTTTTCTGATTTTAAGTAATTGCAAAGAAATCAATAAAACAGCATTAGATAAATTAAATATTGAAAAAACGATAGATAGCTTAGAGATTTTTGGAGAAAATATTATTTCTACTTCGTTATTTGAGAGAGATTTTGCTCTGTCTCCTAATAGAGATGAAATTATATTTACTTTAGGAGAATTTAAACAGAAAAAGCGATTTTTAGTTCACTTAAAAAAGGAAAATAATATCTGGAGTACACCAAAAATATTAAGCATTTCAGGTGAATACCAAGATATAGAACCTTTCTTTTCTATAGATGGAAATAAATTATTTTTTGCTTCTAACAGACCAATAAACAATAACAGCATTAGAAAAGATTACAATATTTGGTTTAGTGAAAAAGTAGATAACAAATGGAACAATCCTATCGCTTTAGACACAACTATTAACTCTACAAAAGACGAGTTTTACCCTTCTGTTTCTTCTAATGGAAATTTATATTTTACCGCAACAAGAAAAGATGGTATAGGAACCGAAGATATTTTTTTCTCTAAGTTTATTGATGGAAAATATAGTAAGCCAAAAGTTTTAAGTGAAAATATAAACAGTAAAACGTATGAGTTTAATGCTTTTGTTAATGCTGACGAAAACTTACTTATTTTTAGTTCTTTTGGAAGAAAAGATGGTTTTGGTGGTGGCGATTTATATTTTAGCAAAAAAGATGCACAAGGAAACTGGCAAAAAGCAGAAAATATGGGTAAAGAAATTAACTCTTCTTCTTTAGATTTTTGTCCTTTTTTAGATGAAAAAACAAATAATTTATACTTTTCTAGCGAACGTTCTAACATTAACAAAAAGACTCTTACAGTTAAAGATCTTGTTGATTATGCAAATTCTACAGAAAACGGTATGTCTAATATTTATAGAGTTAAATTTGATGTTGCATCTAAATAAGAGTATTTAAAAAAAAGAAAAACCCAAACCAAAAGAAATACTATCTAGACGATCATTTTCAAAACCTGCAATTCCTTTTCTATGGTAATCTATTCTAAAGATAGTATTCCATCTTTTTTCTCCTTCAATTTGAAAACCCAAACCAATTCCGTAATAATTTCCATCAGGATATTTAGAAGATGGCGTCCACATTTTACCATACCTAACTTCTGTAAAAAAAGCATCTCCATCTTTTTCTGTAATATTATACTTTAAACTTCCATAAGTTGGAAAAGCATCTACATCATAATTCCAATGAAAATCATACCCCGAATTAAAAGCAATTGCAACTCTTTTCTTAAATTCATAACCAACACCAACCCTAAAAAATAATGCTGCAGGCACAATAAATGGCCCATTATCATCATCAGAACCTATTTGATAATCTTCATTAATTCCTAGCGTAAAATTTATATCTGAAGTAAAAAAAGGTCTACCTAATTTTTCTTGAGAATTTATCTTATTAAAAATAAACAAGACAGCAAAAACGATTACTATTTTTTTCATTTGGTTGATTATGTTTGTTTTTTACATTTAACAAAAACTATTCCGTTTTAAGTTTCTCATTAAAGATTATAAATAATAAATTTTATATGTAATTTTGCAATTCATTATGAGCATAATATCTAAAGACATACAAAAAGCAATACAGCTATTAACCAATGAAGAATTGGTTGCAATACCAACTGAAACAGTTTATGGTTTAGCTGGTAATATTTTTAGCGAGAAAGCAATTAAAAGCATTTTTTCTACAAAGAAAAGACCCTTTTTTAATCCGTTAATTGTACATATACCTTCTACAGATTCTTTAGAAAATATTGTAACTCATATACCTGAAAAAGCAAAACTTTTAGCAGCTGCTTTTTGGCCAGGTTCTATGACTTTAGTTTTAAAAAAGAGCAAAAACATACCAGATATTATTACTGCAGGAAAGGACACTGTTGCTGTTCGTGTACCAAACCACCCATTAACTTTAGAATTATTAAGACAATTACCTTTTCCTTTAGCTGCACCAAGTGCGAACCCATTTGGTAGCATTAGTCCTACAAAACCAGCGCACGTAGAAAATTATTTTAAGAATGAAATAAAAATGGTTTTAGATGGTGGTTTTTGTGCGAATGGAATAGAATCTACCATAATTGGTTTTAAAAATGATGAACCAATAATATATAGATTGGGCGCTTTAGCTCTAGAAGACATAGAAGCTGTTGTTGGTAATGTTTCTTTAATCAATAAAAAAGAAGTAAAACCAGATGCTCCAGGAATGTTGGCAAGACATTATGCTCCTAAAACTACTACCTTTTTAGTTGATGACGTTACTGCCGAAATTAAAAAACATTCCGGTAAAAAAATTGGAGTTCTTATTTTTAAAGACTCATTAAAAGACACTGCCGTTAAAGAAATAATTCTTTCTAAAAATAACTCTATGCAAGAAGCTGCATCTAATTTATATGATGCAATGCACACATTAGATAGTGAAAGTTTAGATGTAATTATAGCAGAACGGTTTCCTAACAATGGTTTAGGAAAATCTATTAACGACAGATTACAGCGTGCTACATTTAAGTAAATTATCTTACAAATCTATACGTAGCTTTTAGTAAGAAAGTATCATTTGCAGGTACATCAAAAATTTGATTACTAACACTGTCTGTTAAAGAATCGCTTATACTTTGAGAACCAGAAGAACCTCTTGCCCAAACCAAAAACAGTTCAGAACCCGGTTTATATTCCCATCTTACAACCAAATTGGTTTGTAACTGTACAAAAGAAAAATCTGGATTCGTAAATGAATATGTTTCATTATTCTGATTTTCATTTATTGTATAAATGCTACTACCAGTAGTTGTAGTTGCTTGTGTTATTTGATTCTCATCATAAAAACTAACTCTATCATTAACAGAACTTGCAACAGCATTGTTTACAAAATTAAAATTAGAATATCTTCCTCTAGAAATATAAGGTTGGCCGTAAAATTGAATCGAAAAATTAGGATTTAAACTATAATTCAACCTTAATGTAGAAGACCAAGTATCGTTTTTAATGTTACCTAAAATGTATCTTTTTAAACTACCAAAATCTCTTGTTGTTACATATTGTGTTTTATCTTCGGTTTGGCTAAATTCATTATTTAAAGACATACTAAAAGAATCGAAAGGTTGGTAATTTATTCTAAAAGTATATCTGTCTCTTTTAAAAACCTCTTCTTCACTTTTAACTTTAAGGTAACTAACCCTAAAACTTAATTTTTTACTTCTATCAGAATTTATAGAAGCATAATAAAAAATATCATCTGCTGCTCGCCAACGCGGTCCGCCTCTTAAAAAAGCATTTCTATGTATTTTACTACTAGAACCATAACCAGCATTTGTAGACCAATTATTTTCCCAATTTACATTTCCTTGTAATTCGTATCTAAATTTATTCAAATTACCTCCAAAATCATAGGTTGTAGATTGCTCTAAACTAACATTAATATTTCTATAAATTCCTTTTGGTTCTTGCCACAAATATTTTGCTTCTGCAAACTGAATCATTTCATCTGTTTGCCTTAAAAAACCTACATCATTTAACTCTAGTTCTGGAGAACGCCATACAAAACCACCATTGTAGCGCCAATTTCCACCACCTTGTTTACCCATTTCTACTCTACCTCCAGTTCCTGTTAAAGATGTTCTAGTATTATCTACATTAACATAATCTGCTCCTTCTCTTTGAAATAATCTTGCAATAGAACGTTGTGTTAGTTCTATTGCTTCTTCGCTACCAGAAACATAACTTAAGATTGCGTTTCCTTCCAGGTAATATTCCCTTTCTTTCCAAGTATGTCTAAAATCTAATCCTCCAGTATAGGCAGCTTTATGTAGTTCAGAAAAATCACCATCTAAATTTCTGTTTGTAGCAGTTAGAATACCACCAATATAAGAGTTTCTATCGTTAAAATCTTTTTGTGCTCTTGCTACAAAATAATTAGTTAGAGGTTCTACAATTTCTTCTCTTGTTTCTCCATTTACTTGTTTTACTTCTGCAAATTCATTAGAAGTTACACTTTCTAAAATACCAACAGACCAACCATTTTGAGTTTTTCCAGAAAATTTAGCAGCTCCTAGAATTGTTGAATTTTGTGGCACATCTGCAAACTCACCGTTTTCTAAACTAGGATATCTATGAGGGTTTCTACCAATTCTTCTACTGTAAAAAAGATTATCTCTACCGTTGGCAAATTTAAAATCGAATATATTTTTGTTCTCTACAAAAAAGGGTCTTTGTTCTCTAAAAAAAATTTGAAATCCGTCTAAAGCAATTGCACCAGGATCTGCTTCTACTTGGCCAAAATCTGGATTTATTGTTAAATCTAATGTCAAATCATTAGTAATACCAATTTTAGCATCTAGACCTGCGTTAATTTTAAAATCACTTCCATCTTTATATGGGTTATTTGGCACCGCAGGATAATTATCATATTGTAAAACAGTAAAGGGTTGTATTTCTAGTTGTTTTTGAGATTTTAAATCTACCAAACCATGAAGTTCTCCTGCTTCACTAATAAAACCTGCCTGGTCATTAGGAATTCTTTGCCAAAGAGATCTTTCTTGAAGTCTAAAAATAGTTCTATTAATATTAAAACCCCAAATTTGTTCTTTTGCATTACCAAAACGTAGTTGACTAAATGGAATTTTCATTTCTGCTGTCCAACCTTTATCATCTACATTTGCATCTGTATACCAAATAGGGTTCCAACTAGCATCAAAACTATCTCCATTTCCTGTTACTATTTCTTCTCCTTTAACACCTGCAGCAGTTGTTGTAAATGCAAAAGCTGTTCTTTTATCATGGTAACTATCTATAATAACATTTATTCTATCGCCTGCAAAACCATCTCTTCTACTTAACCTTTGTTGAATTAATTCTGGATTGTCATCTAAAGCACGCAAAGCAATATATAAGTACTTTTCATCGTACATTACTTTAAACTTAGTTTGGCTTGTTGGTGCAGAACCTTCATCTGGAGTTTTCTCTACAAAATCTGAAGACCACTCTACAACATCCCAAGCATCTTCATTAATTTTACCATCTATAATTGGTACTTTAACCAGCTTTTTTGTGGTATAAATTCTTTTCGGAATTTTATTTAATTGTTCTTCTTGTGCGTTTGACTTTAATATAAAAAAGGTACTTAGAGTTAAGATTGAAGTAAGAAATTTCATTAATTTTTTGGTTGATTTTATTCCCCAATGAGAACACTACATGTACTAATCATCGAGAGTACAAAAATACCCTTCTATTGTCTTAAATTTTTCTTAAGGTTCTGTTAATTTTAAAAAACCTTTTCCTATTTATTTAAAAGTTCTTGTAATAAAGATTAATTTCTCTTTGGCTAAATCATTCAATTAGTATAATTTCGCTTTCGAAATGTGTAGAAAATTAATTCATCTTATTTTATCTAGTCTTTTATTTCTGTCTGTTTTTGCTAATTTACAAGCAAACACACTACAAAATAATAAGATAAACACCGCTACACAAAACAATTTAGAATTAGCTTTAACAAGTACTTCTCAGAATTTAAACATTGTTTTTTCTCCAATTGAAAATGAACCTAAAAGTTCTTTTAATTTTAATTTTGTAGACGTTAGCGATTTAGAAGAAAATGAAGAGAAGTTATCTTCTAAAGAAGTTTCTTTAAAATTTTCTAGACACATTCTTACTTCTTTTTATAGTCATGTTTCAGAAACGACTGCTAAAAAAGAGAATGTAAATACTTTTACTTACCACCATAATTTTAGCAACAAGTCTTTAAGACTACATGCTAAATATCAGGTTTTTATAATTTGATCTTTTTTTCTTAATAATTAAATAACCTTTTTGAGGCGTATTTAATTACACATCCACATATTAGAAAATAGAAAAACTAGAAAACATCATTATACATGTTTTCGATACCAATCAATTTATAAAATTAATTTTTTTTTAAGATAGTAATACTATGAAAAAAATAAACATTTTCATTGTCTTGTCTGTATTGTTTATATACACAAGTTGCGAAACAAAGAAAGAAGTAAAAGAAGAAATAGTTGCCTTTATAGTAACAAACCCCATAAAAAAAGATACTTCACTTACAAAAGATTACGTAAGTCAAATACATTCTATTAGACATATAGAATTAAGAGCTTTAGAAAAAGGATATTTAAAAAACATCTCTGTAGATGAAGGGCAATATGTAAGAAAAGGACAAGCAATGTTTCAAATAATGCCAAACATTTATCAGGCAGAATTACAGAAAGCAAGAGCAGAATCTCATACTGCAGAAATAGAACTAGAAAACACTCAACTTTTAGCAGATGGCAATGTTGTTTCTAAAAATGAACTTGCTTTGGCAAAGGCTACTTTAGACAAAGCAAACGCAGAAGTAACACTTGCTAAAACACATCTTGGTTTTACAAGAATAAAAGCACCTTTTAACGGTATAATAGATCACTTAGAAGTTAGAGAAGGCAGTCTTTTAGACGAAGGAGAATTACTAACCACACTTTCAGACAATAGTAAAATGTGGGTGTATTTTAACGTTCCGGAAGCGGAATACTTAGACTACATAACAAGCGCAGACAAAGATTCTAAAAAAGAAGTTAGTCTCTTAATGGCAAATAATAAAACATTTAACCAGAAAGGAATTGTAGAAACTATTGAAGGAGAATTTAATAGCGAAACTGGTAATATTGCATTTAGAGCAACATTTCCTAATCCTGATAAAATTTTAAGACACGGTGAAACTGGTAGCATCCTCATGACAGTTCCTTTTAAAGATGTTATTATAATTCCTCAAAAAGCTACTTTTCAAATTTTAGATAAAACCTATGTTTTTGTAGTTGATAAAAACAATGTTGTAAAGCAACATGAAATTATAATTGGTGCAGAATTACCTCATCTTTTTATTATCGAAAAAGGACTTACTGAAGAGGACACCATCTTATTAGAAGGTATTAGAATGGTAAAAAACAATGAAAAAATACACACCAAATTCTTAGAGCCAACCAAAGTAATGTCTGAGTTAGACTTATACGCTGAATAATTTCGAATTTAATCTAAAAAAGACATGTTTAAACAATTTATAAAAAGACCCGTTTTGGCTATCGTCATTTCGGTAATCATCTTATTTATAGGTGGACTTGCCATAAAGCAACTCCCTATATCTCAGTTCCCGCAAATAGCACCTACTACGGTAAATATTTTTATCGCTTATCCAGGTTCAAGCTCAGAAGTATTAGTTAACTCTACATTAATTCCGTTAGAAACAGCAATTAATGGTGTACAAGATATGCGTTATATCGCTTCAGATGCAACAAGTGCAGGTGAGGCAACTATTCGTGTTATTTTCGAACCAGGCACAGACCCTAATGAAGCAGTTGTTAGAGTTAAAACACGTGTAGATCAAGTAATGCCTTTGTTACCAGAATTAGTACAAAGAGAAGGTGTAATTATAACACCTATTCAACCTAGTATGTTAATGTACGTTAACCTTTCTAGTGCAGATAAAAACAATGACGAGAAATTTCTATATAACTATGCTTACACTAAAATTATTCCAGAAATACAACGTATAAAGGGTATTGCAAGTGCTAAAATATTAGGAAGTAGAAAATATGCAATGAGAGTTTGGCTAAAACCAGACAGAATGCGTGCTTATAATATTTCTGCAGAAGAAGTTTTAGAAGCTATGGAAGAGCAAAGTATTCTTGCAAGACCAGGTCGTTTAGGAAGAAGTTCTGGTATGACTTCGCAATCTTTAGAATACGTTTTAACCTATGAAAACAGATACAATGAACCAGAACAATACGAAGAGATTATTATTCGTGCGAATAAAGAAGGAGAAATAATTCAATTAAAAGATATTGCTGAAGTAAAATTAGGAAGTGAATTTTTTGACATTTATTCTAATTTAGACGGAAAACCATCTGCATCTATTGTTTTAAAGCAAACTTTTGGTACCAATGGTAGTGATGTTATTAAAGAAGTAAAAGCAAAACTAGCAGAACTAGAAGTAGATTTACCGCCAGATGTAGATTTTCAAATAAGTTATGATGTATCTAACTTTTTAGATGCTTCTATAGAACAAGTATTACACACACTTAGAGATGCTTTTATTCTAGTTGCTATTGTAGTGTTCTTATTTCTAGGAGACTGGAGATCTACATTAATTCCTATTATAGCAGTACCTGTATCTTTAATTGGGGCATTTTTTGTGATGCAATTATTCGGATTATCCATCAACTTAATAACTCTTTTTGCATTAGTATTGGCAATTGGTATTGTAGTAGATAATGCAATTGTAGTAGTAGAAGCTGTACATGTTAAAATGGAAGAAGAAAACCTTAGCCCTTACAAAGCATCTTATGAGGTTTTAGGCGAGATTGGAGGTGCCATTATAGCAATTACCTTAGTTATGGTTTCTGTATTTATTCCTATTTGTTTTATGTCTGGTCCTGTTGGTGTATTCTACCGTCAATTTTCTATAACTATGGCTGGTGCCATTGTAATTTCTGCAATTGTAGCATTAACACTAACACCTGTTTTATGTGCAATGCTGCTTAAAAACAATCATGGAAAGTCTAAAAAATCATTAGTAGATAAATTTATTCTTTGGTTTAATAAAGGTTTTGAAAGATTGACAGGAAAATATGTTGAAATACTTAATAAAATTGTAGCAAGACGTATTGTTACCTTCGGAATACTAATCGCTTTCTGTATTGGTATTTATTTCACAAATGAAGTATTACCAGCAGGTTTTATTCCAAATGAAGATCAAGGAATGATCTACGCTATAATTCAGACTCCGCCAGGTGCAACATTAGAACGCACAAATGAAGTCGCAAAAAAACTTCAAAAGATATGTGAAGAAACTGAAGGAGTAGAATCTGTATCTTCTTTAGCTGGTTATGAAATTATGACTGAAGGTCGTGGTTCTAATGCTGGTACCTGTATTATTAACTTAAAATCTTGGTCTAACCGTAAGCATTCTGTACATGAAATTATGGAAGAACTTGAGGAAGAAACTAAAGATCTAGGTGCTGTAATAGAGTATTTCGAACCACCTGCTGTTCCTGGGTTTGGATCTTCTGGAGGTTTTGCAATGCGTCTATTAGACAAAACAAACTCAACAGATTATCATCATTTTGAAAGTATTAATAATGAGTTTATGAAAGCTTTATCTAAAAGAAAAGAGCTTACTGGTTTATTTACATTCTTCTCTGCAAATTACCCGCAATACGAATTAAAAATAAATAACAAAATTGCAATGCAGAAAGGTGTTACCATTAGCAAAGCAATGGAAAACTTAAATATTTTAATTGGTAGTACATATGAACAAGGGTTTATTCGTTTTGGTAGATTCTTTAAAGTGTACACACAAGCAGCACCAGAATACAGACGTTTACCATCGGATCTTGAAAAGCTTTTTGTTAAAAATGAAGAAGGAGAAATGGTGCCATATTCTGCTTTTATGACGATTACAAAAAAGTTAGGTCCTAATGAAATTACACGTTATAACCTTTATAACTCAGCATCAATAAGAGGTTTGCCAGCTCCTGGTTACACAAGTGGAGATGCAATTAAAGCAATTAAAGAAGTTGCCGCCAAAGAATTACCAAGAGGATACGATATTGCTTGGGAAGGTTTGTCTTTTGATGAAGCTCGCAGAGGAAATGAATCTACATACATTTTTATTGTCGTATTAATATTTGTGTATTTTGTTCTTGCAGCTCAATACGAAAGTTTCTTATTACCTTTTGCTGTAATACTATCACTTCCTGTTGGTGTTTTCGGATCCTTCTTCTTATTAAAAGTTATGGGGTTAGCAAATGACGTATATGCCCAAATTGGTGTAATTATGTTAGTTGGCTTGCTAGGGAAAAATGCAGTATTAATTGTAGAGTTCGCTGTACAAAAACAAAAACAAGGCGCTACTGTTTTAGAAGCTGCTATAGAAGGTTCTAGAGCACGTTTTAGACCAATTTTAATGACCTCTTTTGCTTTTATAGCTGGTTTAATTCCTTTAGTTATGGCAACAGGTGCAGGTGCAATTGGTAACAGAACTATTGGTGGTTCTTCTTTAGGAGGAATGCTAATAGGTACATTAGGTGGAGTTTTAATAATTCCTGGTTTGTATTACATATTTGCAAAAATGGCAGAAGGAAAAAGTCTAATTAAAGATGAATCTCACGAACCTTTATCTGAAAAATTCATTAGAAACAGTGAACATTCTGAAGATCAAACAAAAGAAAATACACAGCAAATAAGTAAGTTAAAAGGACTTTTAAAAAGATTAACTAAAAAAACCAAAAATGAATAAGTCTTTAAAATATTTAAAAATGAAAAAGCATTATGTTCTTTTTGTTTGTACTCTAACAATTTTATACTCATGCGTACCGAGTAAAACAATTATTAGAAATGAAAACAAAAAAGTACCAGAGCAATATAATGATAAAGTGATTGACACTTCCTTAAATGTAGCTGTTATTAAATGGACAGATTTCTTTAAAGACTCTAATTTAGAAGCTTTAATAAATACTGCCCTAACTAATAACCAAGAATTAAACATTATGCTGCAACATATGAACATTGCAAAAAATGAAATTCAGGCTAAAAAGGGAGAATACCTACCAACTGTAAATATCTATGCAGGTGCAGAAGTAGAAAAAGTTGGCGAATATACAAGAAACGGTGCTGTTGAAAAAAACCTAAACATTAATGAAGGAGAAGCTTTTCCTGAACCTTTAAAAAACTTTACTGCAGGTCTCTCTGCTAGTTGGGAAATTGATGTTTGGAAAAAACTTAGAAATGGTAAAAAAGCAGCAGTGTTAGAATACCTAGCTTCTGTAGAAGGTATTCAATTTATGAAAACCCAATTAATCTCAGAAATTGCGAGTACCTATTATGAACTAATTGCTTTAGACAATCAATTAATAATTATAGAGCAGAACTTAGATATTCAGAAAAATGCTTTAAGAATGGTAAAACTTCAAAAAGAAGCAGCAAGAACAACACAACTTGCTGTAAGAAGATTTGAAGCAGAAGTTTTAAAAAACCAAAGTAATAAATATGAGGTGCAACAAAAGATTACAGAAAACGAGAACCTTATTAACTTTCTTGTAGGTAGATACCCGCAAAACGTTATAAGAAATTCTACTAATTTTATTACAAAAGTAATTGACTCGATAGATACTGGTGTTCCATCACAATTATTAGCAAACCGCCCAGATATTAGAAGAGCAGAACTAGAGTTATCTGCTTCTAAACTGAATGTAAAAGTAGCAAAAGCAAATTTTTACCCAACTATAGGTATTAAAGCAAATATTGGCTTAGAAGCATTTAACACAAAGTTTCTAAAAAACACACCAGAATCCTTATTATACTCTCTTGTAGGCGATGTTGTTTCTCCTCTTATAAATAGAAATGCAATAAAAGCAGAATATAAAAACGCAAATTCTAGACAATTACAAGCAGTTTTCGAATATGAAAAAACAATACTTACTGCTTATATGGAAGTTGCAAATCAATTATCGAACAAGCAAAATCTTCAAAAAAGTTTCAATTTAAAAGAGAAACAAGTAGAAACTTTAAAAGAGGCAATTACACTTTCTATTCAACTTTTTAAATCTGCAAGAGCAGAATATACAGAAGTTCTATTAACACAAAGAGAAGCATTAGATTCTAAATTAGAAATCATAGAAACCAAAAGAGATCAACTATTAACAAACGTAAAGTTATACCAGTCTTTAGGTGGTGGTTGGCATTAAAAATAGTTTTTTTAAGTTCATTTAATATTTTCTATTTTCAGAGAAAGACTGCTTTTTAGCAGTCTTTCTTGTTCTATAAAAAACACAAGTAAAATAATTGTAAATCACTATTTGTCAATCAAATAAATAGCACTACATTTGCACTCCTTTTTTAAGGAAAATGAATTTTATTAATATACAAAAACTAATAGTGTAATTATGAACACATTAAGTTACAAAACAGTATCAGCAAACAGCGCTACCGTAAACAAGGAGTGGGTTTTGGTTGATGCGGACGGGCAAACGTTGGGTCGTCTATCTTCTATCGTAGCAAAGCTAATTAGAGGTAAGTACAAACCAAATTATACTCCTCACGTAGATTGTGGAGACAACGTGGTTATTATCAACGCAGAAAAAATTGTTTTAACTGGTAAAAAATGGACTGACAAATCTTATATTCGTCACACAGGTTACCCAGGAGGACAGAGATCGCTAACTGCAACAGAAATGTTTGAGAAAGATCCTACAAGATTAATCGAAAAAGCAGTAAAAGGAATGTTACCTAAAAATATTTTAGGAGCAGCACTTTACAGAAACTTGTATGTATATGCAGGTACTGAGCACAAACAAGGAGGTCAAGAACCTAAAGCTATTAACCTTAACGATCTTTTATAATGGATATAGTACACAAAATAGGTAGAAGAAAAACAGCTGTTGCCCGTATTTATCTTTCAGAAGGTAAAGGAAACATTACTGTAAATAAAAAAGACTATAAAAGTTATTTTACAACAGGTACTTTACAGTATAAAGTACAACAACCTTTAATGTTAACAGAAAACTTAGAATCTTATGATATCAAAGTTAATGTTTACGGTGGTGGAATAACTGGACAAGCTGAAGCAATTCGTTTAGCAATCACTAGAGCATTAGTTCATATTGATGCTGAACACAGAATTATCTTGAAACCAGAAGGATTATTAACTCGTGATCCTAGAATGGTTGAACGTAAGAAATTTGGTCAGAAGAAAGCACGTAAAAAATTCCAATTCTCGAAACGTTAATATTTTTACAGAATTTATTCTGTACTATATTATATCGAGAACTGTTATTATTACACATAATTAATATTAAACAGTTTAGCATCTAAATAGTTAGGACTCGAAAGACTACCTAACTATTGATTTCAAAACAGAAAGTAAACACATTTAGAAAAATGGCAAACGTAAACATTCAAGAATTATTAGATAATGGTGTACATTTCGGACACCTTACTAGAAAATGGAACCCTAACATGGCTCCTTATATTTATACAGAAAGAAATGGTGTTCACATCATCGATTTGTATAAAACTGCTGCAAAAATAGAAGAAACTTCAGAAGCTTTAAAAAAGATCGCTAACTCTGGACGTAAGATTTTATTTGTTGCAACAAAAAAGCAAGCAAAAGATATTGTTGCTGAAAAAGCAAAAGCAATAAACATGCCTTTCATTACTGAAAGATGGCCTGGGGGAATGTTAACTAACTTTGTTACTATTAGAAAAGCTGTTAAGAAAATGGCTTTAATTGATAGAATGAAAACAGATGGTTCTTTTGATGCATTATCTAAAAGAGAAAAATTACAAATCAATCGTCAGAGAGAGAAATTAGAAAAGAATTTAGGTTCTATTTCAGATATGACTCGTTTACCTGGTGCTTTATTTATAGTTGATATCAAGAAAGAACACATTGCTGTAGCAGAAGCTCAAAAATTGAATATTCCAATTTTTGCAATGGTAGATACAAACTCTGATCCAAGACAAGTAGACTACGTAATTCCTGCAAATGATGATGCTTCTAAGTCTATTGACAAAGTATTATCTTATGTAACGAATGCAGTTGCAGAGGGTTTATCTGATAGAAAAGCAGACAAAGAAAAAGTAAAAGAAACTAAAGAAGTTGCAGCTCCAAAAGCGGAAACAGCAACTCCAAAAGTTGAAGAAGCGAAAGCTGAAGTTACTGAAGCACCTGCTGAAGAAAAAAAATAATTTAATAACAACTTAGAGACTTAGGTTTCTAAACAAAAAATAAGTGACATGGTAAAAGTAAGTGCTGCTGATGTTAAAAAATTAAGAGAAGCAACTGGAGCTGGAATGATGGACTGTAAAAAGGCATTAGTAGAAGCAGAAGGAAACTTTGATGAAGCAATAAATGTTTTACGTAAAAAAGGTCAAAAAATTGCTGCAAAAAGAGCTGATAGAGAATCTACAGAAGGAGTTGCAGTAACAAGAATTAATGACTCTAAAACAGAAGGTGTAGCAATCGTATTAGCTTGTGAAACTGATTTTGTTGGTAAAAACGAATCTTTCGTAGCTTTAGGTGGTCAGTTTGCTGACATCGCTTTAAACTGTGCTGATAAGGAAACTTTCTTAGCTGCAGATTTTGGAGGAATGACTGTTGCAGAAAAATTAGTAGAACAAACTGGTGTAGTTGGAGAGAAGTTAGAAATAACTGCTTTCGAAAAACTAGAGGCTCCTTATGTTGGTGCTTATACTCACATTGGTAAAATTGCTGCTATCGTTGGTTTATCTGCTGTTGTAGATAACTCAGAAACTTTAGCTAAAGACGTTGCAATGCAAGTTGCTTCTATGGGTGCATCTACATTATCTTACAAAGATTTTGACCCTGCATTTGTAGCTGCTGAAACTGAAGCTAGAATTGCTGTTATAGAAAAAGATAATATCGAACTAGGTAGATTAGGTAAAACGTTGAAAAACGTTCCTCAATTTATTTCTATGTCTCAATTATCTGATGCTATCTTAGCAAAAGCTGAAGATGCTGCTAAAGCTGAATTAAAAGCTGAAGGAAAACCAGAACAAATTTGGGATAGAATCTTACCAGGAAAAATGGAAAGATTTGTAGCTGATAATACTACTTTAGATATGGAACAATGTCTTTTAGATCAATCTTTTATTAAAGATGAGAAGAAAAATGTTGCGCAATACGTTAAAACGTATGGTGATGTTTCTGTAAGTGGATTCAAAAGAGTTACTTTAGGATAAACATTCTAATAAACATATTTTAAAACCTCGATTTCATATTATTTGAAATCGAGGTTTTTTTTTGTTCAAAAAAAGGAAACTCAAAAAAAAAACGTAATTTTGCGCAACTCACAAAATAAACTATGCAATACAAAAGAATTCTTTTAAAATTAAGCGGAGAAGCTTTAATGGGCGAAAGACAATACGGAATTGACCCAAAACGTTTAGCTGAATATGCAAGAGAAATTAAAGAAGTAGTACAGAAAGGAATAGAAGTTGCCATAGTAATTGGCGGTGGAAATATCTTTAGAGGTGTTGCTGGTGCTGCAAATGGTATGGATCGCGTACAAGGAGATCACATGGGAATGTTAGCAACTTGTATAAATGGCTTAGCATTACAAAGTGCTTTAGAAGATGAAGATGTAAAGACGCGTTTACAAACGGCTTTAGAAATTAAAGAAGTAGCAGAACCATATATTAAAAGAAAAGCCATTCGTCATTTAGAAAAAGGACGTGTTGTTATTTTTGGTGCAGGAACAGGAAACCCTTATTTTACAACAGATACCGCTGCAGTTTTAAGAGCAATTGAAATAGATGCAGATGCTATTTTAAAAGGAACTCGTGTAGATGGTATTTATAATGTAGATCCAGAAAAAAATAAAGATGCTGTTAAATTTGAAAAGATTACTTTTAAAGAAGTAATAGAAAAAGGTTTAAAAGTTATGGATATGACTGCCTTTACATTAAGTGAAGAAAATAATCTACCAATTATTGTATTTGACATGAATACAAACGGAAACTTATTAAAATTAGTTTCAGGAGAAAAAATTGGAACTATTGTTGATAATAAATAAACAAAATCTTTAAAATTACGAGAAAGATGAACGAAGAAGTTGATTTTATAATGGACACAACTAAAGAGGCAATGGATAGTGCTATTGCTCATTTAGAAAAAGAATTAAGAGCTATTAGAGCAGGTAAAGCTACACCTGCAATGTTAGCAAATGTTATGGTAGATTATTATGGTTCTCAAACACCATTAGGTCAAGTGGCAAATGTAAGCACACCAGACCCAAGAACTATTAGTGTTCAACCATGGGAAAAAAACATGTTACAACCAATTGAAAAGGCAATTCAAATAGCCAATTTAGGTTTTAACCCAATGAATAATGGTGATATTATTATGATTAATGTACCACCATTAACAGAAGAAAGAAGAATTGGTTTAGCAAAACAAGCCAAAGCTGAAGCAGAACATGCTAAAGTTGGTATTAGAAATGCTAGAAAAGAAGCAAATAACGAAATAAAGAAAACTGATATTTCTGACGATTCGAAGAAAGACTCTGAGGCAGTTGTTCAAAAACTAACAGATTCTTTTGTTAAAATTATTGAAGACAAACTTTCTATAAAAGAAAAAGAAATAATGACAGTTTAATTGCTGTTGAATTTAAAAAGGTGTTTTTATAAAACACCTTTTTTTTTGCTTAAAACTCAAGTTCTATTTAGTTACCTTTGCATAAAATTTTTCTAAATGAATTTCTGGACAAAAGCTGCAGGCTTAATTTTAAGAAACCGATACATCGTTTTATTAATTATTGCCTTAATAACAGCATTTTTAGCATCTCAAATGAAGTATATGAAGTTCTCATATACAGAAGCAAACCTGTTGCCAGAAGATCACCAAGCAAACCTAGAATACAATAAATTCTTAGAAATTTTTGGGGAAGAAGGTAATTTAGTTATTCTTGGTGTTAAGGATTCTACAGTCTTTACCCCAGAAAAGTTTAATGCTTGGAACAAATTAGTCGAACAATTTGATGAAAGAGAAGAAATAGATTTTACTATTTCGATATCAGATGTTCAGAAATTAAAAGCAGATAGAAAGAAGAGAAAATTTGTTCTAGAACCTTTGTACGAAAAAGATCCTACTACAATAGAAGAAGTAAATGCTATTAAAGAGCAGCTTTTCGAAAAACTTCCTTTTTACGACAACTTACTATTTAACAAAGAAACAGGAACATTACAGACTGCAATTTATATTAAAAAAGAAATTATTAATACGCCAAAACGTAGAGATTTTATTTTTGATGTATTAATACCTGCAATAGATAAATTTGAAAAGGAAAACAATTTAGATGTCCGTGTATCTGGAATGCCGTATATAAGAACACTAAATGCACAAAATATACAAGATGAAATTATACTCTTTGTTGTTGGTGCTTTGGGTATTACAGCTTTAATATTCTTCTTTTTCTTTCGATCGTTTAGAGCCACTTTCATAACTCTTTTAGTAGTAATTATTGGGGTAATTTGGGCTTTTGGTTTTATAGGATTATTCCATTATGAAATTACTGTTTTATCTGCTTTAATACCACCATTAATTATTGTTATTGGTGTACCAAATGCCGTATTTCTTATCAACAAATACCAACAAGAAATAAAGAAACATGGCCAGCAAGCAAAAGCTTTACAACGTGTAATTTCTAAAATTGGAAATGCAACGTTAATGACAAATATTACAACAGCATCTGGTTTTGCAACCTTTGTTTTTGTAAAGAGTAACTTATTACGTGAATTCGGAATTTTAGCTTCGGTAAATATTATTAGTATTTTTATACTTGCGCTGTTGATAATTCCTATTATTTACAGTTTTATGCCACTTCCTAAGAAAAAGCATTTGAGCCATTTAGAAACAAAATGGATTGAAAATGTAGTAAATTGGATGGAGAAAATGGTAAAAAATCAAAGAATAGCCATTTATTTTGCAACCGTTTTAGTAATTGTTTTAAGTATAATTGGGGTTTATAAAATTAGAGTTTCTGGTAGTTTAATAGAAGACATGCCTAAAAACATGGATTTTTATAAAGACATAAAGTTCTTTGAAAAGGAGTTTGGTGGAATTATGCCTTTAGAAATTTTAATAGATACAAAGAAAGAAAAAGGAGTTATGAAGCTTTCCACTTTAAAAAAGATGGAAGAGCTAAATGAAACTATTGAGACTTTTCCAGAATTATCGAAACCTATTTCTGTTGTAAATCTTGTTAAATATTCTAAACAAGCTTATTATAAAGGAAATCCTAAATATTATCAATTACCAACAAATCAAGAACAAAGTTATATTTTTTCTTATACCAAAAATTCAAATAGTGATGCTGGCATGCTAAAAACATTTGTAGATTCTACAGGTCGTTATGCTAGAATAACCACTTTTATGAAAGATATTGGTACAGATAAAATGGATATTATTCAGGAACGATTAAAAGCTGTAATTGCAAAAGAATTTCCTGCAGACAAATACACTGTTTCATTAACAGGTAAAGCATTAGTATTTATAAAAGGAACCAATTATCTAATTAATAACTTAGTAATTTCCTTGTCATTAGCTATTCTACTAATTGCAATCTTTATGGCGTGGATGTTTAGATCTCCACAAATGATATTAATATCACTAGTACCAAACATGCTACCGTTGTTAATTACAGCAGGTTTAATGGGCTTTTTAGATATACCAATAAAACCATCTACTATATTAGTTTTTAGTATTGCTTTTGGTATTTCTGTAGATGATACGATACACTTTTTAGCAAAATACAGACAAGAACTTATAGCTAATAAATGGAAAATAAAACCATCTGTTTACTCTGCCTTAAGAGAAACAGGTGTAAGTATGTTTTACACTTCTATTGTTTTATTCTTTGGTTTTTTAGTTTTTACACTTTCTAGTTTTGGTGGTACTATAGCTTTAGGAGGTTTAGTTTCTGTAACTTTATTACTAGCAATGGTTTCTAACTTATTATTGTTACCTTCTCTCCTATTAACTTTTGAAAAGAAAATAGCAAACAAGAAAGTATTTAAAGAACCAAAAATGAGGATTTTTCCTCCAACAGAAGAAAAGACTGAAGAATAATTAAGACATTATTGACATTTCATTGGTTGTTTAATTTACATCAATAAAGTATCTTTACTTTTTTACAAAGACAATTTCCGAATACAATATATTTAAGATGATGATGAAAAATAGCGTAGCAGAATTATTAAAATCAGGTACAGTATTACAAGAAGTAACAATTAAAGGTTGGGTTAGAACTTTTAGAAGCAATCGTTTTATTGCTTTAAATGACGGTTCTACCATAAACAACATACAATGTGTAATCGATTTTGAAAATACTTCTGAAGAAATATTAAAAAGAATAACAACAGGTGCAGCGGTTTCTATAAAAGGAACAATCGCAGAAAGCCAAGGAAAAGGACAATCTGTAGAAATTCAAGTTTCTGATATAGAAATTTTGGGAGATTCTAATGCAGATGAATACCCTATTCAACCTAAAAAACATAGTTTCGAATTTTTAAGAGAAAATGCACATTTACGTGTAAGAACAAATACGTTTAGTGCAGTAATGAGAGTTCGTTCTAAACTATCTTTTGCAGTGCATAAATATTTTCAAGACAATGGTTTTAACTACGTTAATACACCAATTGTAACAGGATCTGATGCAGAAGGAGCAGGAGAAATGTTTAGAGTTACTTCTTTTGAAGACAACAAAGCACCAGTTACAGAAGACGGAAAAATAGATTATTCTAAAGATTTCTTTGGTAAAGAAACAAACCTTACTGTTTCTGGCCAATTAGAAGCAGAAGCCTATGCAATGGCTTTAGGAAAAGTATATACTTTTGGACCAACTTTTAGGGCTGAGAATTCGAATACAACGCGTCATTTAGCTGAATTTTGGATGATTGAACCAGAAGTTGCGTTTATGGATTTAGATGGAAACATGGATTTAGCAGAAGATTTTATAAAGTCTGTTTTAACTTATGTTTTAGAACACTGTAAAGAAGATTTAGCTTTTTTAGATGAACGTTTTACACAAGAAGAAAAAACAAAACCTCAATTGCAAAGAAGCGAAATGAGTTTGTTAGAAAAACTAAAATTTGTTGCAGAAAACAACTTTAAAAGAGTTTCATATACAGAAGCAATAGATATTCTTAGAAATTCTAAACCTAATAAAAAGAAAAAATTTCAATATCCTATTAATGAATGGGGAGCAGATTTACAATCTGAACACGAACGTTTTTTAGTAGAAAAACATTTTAAATGTCCGGTTATTTTATTTGATTATCCTGCAGATATTAAAGCATTTTACATGCGTTTAAATGAAGATGGTAAAACAGTAAGAGCAATGGATGTTTTGTTTCCAGGAATTGGAGAAATGGTTGGTGGTGCACAGCGTGAAGAGCGTTATGACGTTTTAGTTGAAAAAATGAAAGCCATGAATATTGATGAAAAAGAACTTTGGTGGTATTTAGATTTAAGAAAATTTGGTACAGCCGTACACTCTGGTTTTGGTTTAGGTTTCGAAAGATTGGTACAATTTACAACTGGTATGGGAAATATTAGAGATGTAATTCCTTTTCCTAGAACACCTCAAAATGCAGAATTTTAAAAATAAAACATGAAAAATTTAAAATATTATTTACCTTTTTTTGCTATTATTTTAACAAACGCTATTTATTCTCAGGAAACTATTGTAGTTGAAGAAGTAGAAGAAACTGTAATAGAAACTACAGAAAGCTCTAACTATAGAACCAATAGAAGAAACGTTAAAAATATTTACAAAAAAGGAGAACACTTTTTAACAGGTAACATAGATAATGAAGTTTACATTATTAAAAATAATGCTACAAACCTATATGGATTGCAGGATTTTAATGGAAACTTATTAGTAAGACCAATGTTTAAGAGTGTAAACAAATACAGTTCTTCTAAAAACAGAATTATTGTTTCTATAGATTATTCAAAACATGGAATTATAGATAAGAATGGCGAAATAATTGTACCATTAGTCTATTCTAGTATTAGCTCTCAGAATAACAAGCAATTATTTATTTTAAGTAAAAGTTATAGTAATTATTCTATTGTAGATTATAATGGTAAAGCTGTTTTAGATGGTAATTTTGAAAGAATTTCTGTTTATAATGATGTTATAAAAGTAAAAAGAAATGATGCTTATGGTGTTTTTACTACAAAGGGTGAAGAATTACTACCTTTAGAATATGACAAAATAGAATACAATACTACTTTAAAATTTTTTAGTGTAACAAAAAACGGCGTAAATTCTATTCTTAAAAGAAATGGAGAAAAACTATTTTCTAATAATTATTCTGAAGTAGAAAGCTATGGTAGTTATAGAAATAGTCAGTTTTTAGTAGGAAAAAACGATTTAAAAGGAATTATTTCTTTAGATGAAAAGACAATTATACCTGTTAAATTTCAAGACATAGACAGAAAAAACAATTATCAATTATACACTGTTCAACAAAATAATTTATGGGGTTTATATGATTCTTATTTCGACAAGTTTCTAATTAAACCTGTTTATAAAGAAGTTCATAAATTGTCTAACACTGTTTATCTTTTAATTTCAGATACAAAAAAGACAATAAGAGATATCAATTATAAAACAAATGTTGATGTTAGTGAATTTAATTTTCCTAGTTATTACTTAAGCAGTTCTAAGTATTTAAAAACGGAAAAAGATAATAAGTTTGGTCTTTTAGATGTAACTACAGGTAAACAAGTTGTGCCAACAAAATACGATAAAGTTCGTTCTAGCTATGGTTACATGTCTGGTTATGATAACAAAGACAAAAAATATACGGCTTATGACAAGGAAGGTAAAGTAATAGCAAAAAACTTTAATAATATAAAAAGTATTACTTCTAACTTGTATAAATTAACAAAAAAAGGAAAAGCAGGTTTAATCTATAACGGTAATTTAATTGCAGACATAGAGTACGACATTGTTACTTATTACAGAAATGTAAAATTAATTGTTTTGGTAAAAAAATCTACTTATTCATTATTAGATTATGTTACAGGAGAGATGATTATTAAAGACTCTAAAGAAAGAATAAGTGTTAATTCATCAACAAATAAAATAACACATAATAACAAAAAATATTTCTACTCTTCAGGTCAATTAAAAGAAGAATAAATGTTAAAACAAAGTTTACATTATAAACTCTTACAGAAATTATCTCCACAACAAATTCAGTTGATGAAGCTAATTCAATTGCCTACGCAAGCATTTGAAGAACGTTTAAAGCAAGAGATTGAAGAAAACCCTGCATTAGATACTGGTAAAGAAGAATCTGAAAACATAGATGATGATTTATCTAATGAGTATGATGATGCTGGAACAGAAAAAATCGAAGCTGAAGACATTAATATTGATGAGTATTTGAGCGATGATGAAATTCCTAATTATAAAACACAAGCAAACAACTACTCTGCAGACGATGAAGAGAAGAATGTACCATATGCTGCAGGAACAAGTTTTCATCAATCTTTAAAAAACCAATTAAGTACTTTTAGTTTAGACGATGAAGAACGTTCTATTGCCGAGTTTTTAGTAGGTAGTATAGACGATAGTGGCTATATAAGAAGAGAAATAATAGATCTAGTAGACGATTTAGCTTTTACTGCAAATGTATTTACAACAGAAGAAAAAGTAATTACTGTTCTTAAAAAAGTGGTACATACATTAGATCCTTTAGGTGTTGGTGCTAGAGATCTAAAAGAATGTTTAATTATTCAGTTAAAAGCAAAAGACAAAACAAAATATAGAAGTTTATCTATAGAAATTTTAGAAGATGCTTTTGATCACTTTGTAAAAAAACATTACAAGAAACTTCAAGAAAAATTTCATATTTCTGAAGATGAATTAAAAGAAGTTAACAAAGAAATATCTAAATTAAATCCTAAACCAGGAAGTTCTTATGCTGGTAATAATAAAATTGCAGAACAAATTGTTCCAGATTTTTCTATTAAGCTAATAGATGGTGAATTAGATTTAGTTTTAAACTCTAGAAATGCACCAGAATTGCATATATCTAGAGAATATAATAACATGTTAAAAGGGTATCAAGAATCTACAGTAAAATCTAAATCACAAAAAGATGCTGTCTTTTTTATTAAACAAAAATTAGATTCTGCCAAATGGTTTATAGATGCTATTAGACAACGTCAGCAGACGCTTTTAGTAACTATGAATACAATTATGCAATATCAGTACGAATACTTTTTAACAGGAGATGAGCGTAAGTTAAGACCAATGATCTTAAAAGATATTGCAGACAAAATTAATATGGACGTTTCTACCGTTTCTAGAGTAGCTAATAGTAAATATGTTTCTACACCTTATGGTACAAAATTAATAAAGGAATTCTTTTCTGAATCTATGAAAAATGATCAAGGAGAAGATGTATCTACAAAAGAGATAAAGAAAATATTAGAAACTGTAATTGCAGAAGAAAATAAAAAGAAACCTCTTACAGATGAAAAGTTGGCAGCTATTTTAAAAGAAAAAGGATATCCAATTGCAAGAAGAACAGTTGCAAAATACAGAGAACAATTAGATTTATCTGTAGCTAGATTAAGAAAAGAAATGTAGTGGAAAGGTTTTATAAAGCCATATCTGTAATATTGCATCCTATTGTAGTGCCTACAATTGGTGTTATTTTGTACTTTATATTAATTCCTAACAACTATCCTAGTAATTTAAAATTATCTTTATTAGGTTTAGTTTTTGTAACAACATACATAGTTCCTCTATTAATTTTAATTTTATTTAAAAAATTAAAATTAATAGAAAACTTTAATGCTCATAGTATAAAAGAAAGGAAACTACCTGTTGCTATGATGATTGTATTATTCTATCTATTAGGAAATACAATAGCAAAAATTACAAACCTTAATGATATAAGTTTGTTGTTTTATGCAACAAGTGCTGCGTTAACACTAATATATATCTTATTTTCTTTTCGATTAAAAACAAGTATTCACTTATTATCTCTAGGAATATCTACAAGTTTTTTTATTCTTTTAGGTATAATTTATTCGCAGAACTTTTTAATTGTAGTGATTATAAATATACTTTTTGCTGGTATTGTAGCAAATGCAAGATTACATCTAAAAGCACATACTTCTATAGAAGTTTATTTAGGGTTTTTCTTTGGCTTTATAGCTCCGTTTGCAGTTTACTATTTTTTATAAGAGATAGAAAATAAGTCCAAATTTTAAAATTTTAGTATCTATAGACTCTCCATTAATAGTTGCATTATTAAACATAGGAGTTAAACCGTAAAAGAGGTTAATAGTAAACTCATCATAACCTGCAGATAGCGTTAAACCATATTGTAATTTATTATAAGCACTAATATTGGTATATTTAAACTTATTCGAATCGCTATCTAGATATTGAAATTTATTATTTACGTTATATATAAATTTAAGACCGGTATAAACCCTCCAGAAACTATATTTTTTAGCAGTAGATGTTCTCCATCTAATTTCTAAAGGAAACTCTATATTATGCGCTTTAAATACGTTTTCAGAGATAGAACTATCACTGTTAAAAGAAGAAATACCACTAACTTCATCTACTTTTAATTCATGATTAAAAAAATCATATCCATAACCAATACCTCCAGCAACAGAAAAAGTACCAGACTTATTTAAAATAATATCCTTTATAAAACCTGTAGAAAGAGAATATGAAAAATTACTTTTTGTAATTGTTGTTGGTTGATTGTAAAATTGGCTATACGATACAGAAATGTATAACTGATCATCTGCATATCTATCTCCTATACTTAAAGAATCTTTTTGAGAAAAGATAAATAAAGGAAATATTAAAAAGTAAAATAAAATAAATCTATTTTTCATAACATAAATAACGAAATATAAAGATACAATATTTCAAATTTCTCAAACTTAAATTTAGAGCAAAAAAAAAGGGATAATTCATTTGAATTATCCCTTTTTAATAAATTATAATAGATTATTGATCTCCACCCTTAGATGCAGAATAACTAATCTTTAATGCATTAACATCTCTTAGTTTTAATCTAATATCGATAATTGTACCTACATTAGATTCAACATCAGCTTTAATAGAAGTAGTCATAAATGGCACTTCAGCTTCAGAAACTTTAGATCTTTCATTAATAATAAAAGCAGGTACATCATCTGCAGTTGCTATTTTATCATTTAACTGAATTCTATTAAAAGCAGTACCATGTCTTGATACATCCTTAGATTTACCAACATATATTGTACTAACTAAACTTTTGTGTTCTAATTTCTTAACCTCAGTTGCGTTTGGCAACCTTGGGTTTTCAATTTTCAACTCAGTTTCTCTCATAGTAGTAGTTACCATAAAGAAAAATAACAACATAAAAACGATGTCAGGTAAAGAAGCAGTATTTACTGCTGGCATTCCCTTTTTCTTTTTTCCAAATTTAGACATATAGTTGTGTTTTTATAAATTAATTAGAAGATGTAGGTTCAGAATCAGAAATAATTTCTGGGTAACTTCTCTTAATATCTTCAACTTTTTTCTTTAATTCTAAATTAGCTCTATCATCTTTATAAGATTCTTCTAATTCTGGAAAAGGAATACCATAACGTTCTTTTGAAAGTCTGTTACGTAAATCTGAATATGCTCTTATTAGTTCATTCTGAACTTTTAAATAAGTACCATATTCTGTTCCTCTATCACTTTGCACAGAGATAATAGCTTTATTAGGATGATCTGATGAACTAGGATTTTTATCTCCTTTACAATAAGTACAAGGACCCGTTGCAACACCTTCTTCTACCTTACCATCACCTCCACCGTTATCTATAAAAGAGATCGCTGCAGCTTTAAGATTTTTAATATCCATTCTGTCTCCTTCTACAAGAAGATCATTATTTCTATTAATGTTTACCTCAAAAATGTTTTTCTCTTTAATAATTGGTGGCACATAATCTTCTGGTGGTTTATCAGATAACTTCTTAGAAATACCTGAATCTACATTCATAGTTGTAGTTACTAAAAAGAAAATTAATAACAAGAAAGCAATATCTGCCATAGAACCTGCATTAATTTCTGGATTCTCTCTTCTTGCCATAATTTTATGATTTTATTAAACCTTTAACTAAATCGTATACAAAGAAAAATAAACCTATTCCTCCTAGAATTATACTAAACCAAATACCGGCTCCTGTTAATTTATTAGTCATAGAACCTTCTTCACCACCTTCTAGTATTTTGTCTGCTCCATCTATAACAACATTACTGTCTGCTAAGAAATAAGCTACAACAAATAAACCTGCAAGAATAGCCAAACCTAATGCGGTTTTCTTTAAATTCTCTGGATTTTTAAATAAACCTAATAAAGATAACACTACTGTTACAATTATTACTCCGTATAATAAGTACTGTGAAAAAGACACTAATGGGCTTACTACGCTATTCTGTACAGCCACATCATCTTTCACAGCATCTTCACCTGCCATAAGTACTCTTACTAGTAAGATAATACCTATTACAGCTAGCGCCGTCACAATGTATGTGATAATTTTTGAAAATTTATTATCTTTCATTATAAAATTATTTTTTAAACTTTACCAATAAATCTATCAATTGGATAGATGAATCTTCCATATTATTAACAATACTATCGATTTTAGAAACGATATAATTATAAAAAATTTGAAGAATAATTGCTACCACTAAACCAAATACAGTTGTTAATAATGCAACTTTAATACCAACAGCTACTACACCTGGAGAAATATCATTTGCTTCTGCGATTGCATCAAAAGCATCAATCATACCAATTACAGTACCCATAAAACCTAACATAGGAGCTAAAGCGATAAATAATGATAACCAAGAAACGTTTTTCTCTAAAAGTCCCATTTGAACTCCACCATAAGAAACTACTGCTTTCTCAGCATTTTCAACACCTTCATCAACTCTATCTAAACCTTGGTAAAAGATAGATGCAACAGGTCCTTTTGAGTTTCTACAAACTTCTTTTGCAGCTTCTACACCACCAGAACTTAAAGCATCGTCTACGTCTGCTACTAATTTCTTAGTATTTGTAGATGCCATGTTTAAATAAATAATTCTTTCAATTGCAATAGCTAAACCTAAGATTAAAGCTACTAATACAATTCCCATAAATACTGGTCCACCTTCAATAAAACGTAGTTTTAATTCTTGGTGAAAAGTTCTTGACTCTGTTGCTGCTTCCTGTGCAAAAGTTGATTGAATAGCTCCAAAAAACATGAATCCTGTTACGGATAGGACATTTACTACTTTTTTCATCTCTGTTATAATTAATTTTTAATAGTTAACGGGTTAAAGATATAAATTTTCATCTCAAATAAACAAATGTTAATCAATTTTAATACTTATTGAAACAACTTAACACTTTATTTATTTTTTATTGAGTGGCAAGTAACAAAAAAATTGTTGCTCCTCAAAAAAAAATCAATCTATTTTACGTAAAAATAACCTTTTTTTTTAGAGTTAGGTATTTTTAACAAAAAAAATTATTTTTTACTAATTTCTCCTCGTAAAGATTTTTGAAAGTAGCTTACAAAACTTTCATCTGATAAATCTTCACTTAATAAATACATTAATTTTGCAATGGCAGACTCTGTAGTAATATCGATACCACCAATTACTCCTATGGCTTTTAAACCAACACTAGTCTCATAATGACCAAGAATTACACTACCACCAGAGCATTGCGTAACATTTACTATTTTAATACCTTTTTGTATTGCTTTCTCTATTAAGTTTAAAAACCAAGGCTTGTTTGGGGCGTTTCCAGAACCATAAGTTTCTAAAACAACTCCTTTTAAATTCTTAATATTAAGTATTGCTTGCACCACTTCTTCTGTAATTCCTGGAAAAAGTTTTAAAATAACTACCTCTGTAACTAACTTTTTTCTAACAATTAAATCTTGGGTTATATGCTTAACTTCATTTATTAAATGTTCATTAAAGTTTAAATGCACACCACTTTCTGCCAATGCTGGGTAATTCATAGAAGCAAATGCTTCAAATTGTTCTGCACTTATTTTTGTTGTTCTATTTGCTCTGTATAATTTGTATTCAAAATACAAACAGACTTCAGAAATAATAGGTTTATCATTTTTTCTAGAAGCAGCAATTTCTATTGATGTAATTAAGTTCTCTTTGGCATCTGTTCTTAAGTCTCCAATAGGTAATTGAGAACCTGTAAAAATAATAGGTTTCTGTAAATTTTCTATCATAAAACTAATTGCAGAAGAAGTATAGGACATTGTATCTGAGCCTGTTAAGATAACAAAACCATCAAACTTACTATAATTTTCTTCTATAATTTCTACAATGTCTACATAGTACTTTGTATTCATGTTTGAAGAATCTATAGGTTCTTCAAAAGAAATACTTTTTATGTTACATTCTAGTTGTTCTAATTCTGGAATTTTATCTATTATTCTGCTAAAATCAAAAGCCTTTAAAGCATTTGTTTTATAGTCTTTTACCATACCAATTGTACCACCAGTATACACAATAAGAATATTGGGTTTGTTTGCCATTTTGTCATTTTTATACTCCAAAATATAAATTGGAATACTTTATGTTGTAAATTTATCAAACAAAAGTGAAATAAAATTTAAAAACGATATATATTATGATGGGATTCTATATTTTAATTGGTGCAATCTCTTTAGTTAGTTGGTTGGTAAGTAATAAATTAAAGAGTAAATTTAAAAAATACTCTAAAATTCAACTTAGAAATGGAATGAGTGGTGCAGAAATTGCTGAAAAAATGCTTGTAGATAATGGTATTTTCGATGTAAAAGTAATTTCTACACCAGGAATGTTAACAGACCATTACAACCCACAAAACAAGACCGTAAACCTTAGTGAAAGTGTTTACAACCAAAGAAATGCTGCCGCCGCAGCTGTTGCTGCTCATGAATGTGGTCATGCAGTACAACATGCACAAGCATATAGTTACTTAACTATGCGTTCTAAACTGGTACCAGTTGTTAGTATATCTTCTAAATTTTCTCAATGGATGGTTATTGGTGGTTTAATCTTAGGTGCTGCTTCTAGTAATACTGGAGTTGGTTTTTACATAGCAGTTGCTGGTTTGGCTTTAATGGCAATTGCAACCTTATTTAGTTTTGTTACGCTACCGGTAGAATATGACGCAAGTAATAGAGCTTTGGCTTGGTTAAAAAATAAAAACATGCTTTCTCAAGAAGAATACGCAGGTTCTGAAGATGCACTTAAATGGGCTGCAAGAACGTACTTAGTTGCTGCTTTAGGTTCTTTAGCTATGCTTTTATATTGGGGAATGAAGATTTTAGGAAACAGAGATTAAACTTTACAAACAGTAATAATCTATCTATATTACATACTTTAAATTACAAAAACACTCTTAATAAATTTAAGAGTGTTTTTTTTTACAGGAAACTTTTTTCGGGTTGGTAACGTCTTACAATTGTAACAATTAAGACTTTGGGTAGTCTTTATTAAAAATCAACCAATGAAACTTACAACTTTACTATTTATTTTTTTCTTCGGAATTCTAGCTTCTTTTTCACAACACAAAATCTCTGGAAAGATTGTTGATGAGCAAAATACAGCATTACCATTCACTAATATTATACTTTATAAAATAGGAGAAGTAGCCAACCCAAAAGGAACCGTTTCTGATACTAATGGTCTTTATTATTTTAATAAAGTTGCAGCAGGAAAGTATAGAATAGAAATTTCTACTTTGGGTTTTAAAACTCAAAAAGTTAAAGAATTTAGTTTAAATGAAAACAAAACCTTCAATATCACTTTAAAAGAGGAAAGTACTAGCTTAAATGAAGTGGTAATAAAAAGCAAACGCCCCGTAATAAAACAAACTGCGGAAAAATTAATAGTAGATCTAGAAAAATCTGAAATGATTAATACAAATCTACAAGATATAATGCGTAAAATTCCTGGAGTTTTAGTTACAAATAACGGAATTTCTATTGCTGGAAATAGAGGCGTAAGAATTCTTATTAACGGAAAAACTACAGAATATATGGATGTAGAAACATTATTAAGAGATTTTCCTGCAGATAATATTTCTAAAATTGAAGTGATAGAGCAACCTGGTGCAGAATATGAAGCTTCTGGTTCTGGTGCAATTATAAATATTATTTTAAAGAAAAATGTACGTTTAGGAACACATGGTAGTGTAAATTCTTGGATTGGTGAAGATGAAGGTTTAGAATGGGGTTCTGGTTTTTCTATTGCTAGTTATAAAAACAAACTAAACTGGCAAACAAGTGTAAATTACTCTCAACCTACTTGGCGAGATGATTTATTTTTAGTGAGAACAGTTGGCTCTGAAACTTATGACCAAGTTACCAGAGAACCTTATGACCCAGAAAATCTTACCATTAGCGGAAATTTAGATTATTATTTAAGCGACAATCATTCTATTGGACTTGGTGGCCGTTTTAATAGCAGAAAATCTACTAGAACAGTAACTAGTAAAACAATAATATCTGACGAGAATAACAGAAATACTTTATTTTCTGAAAATTACTTCGATAGAGATCGAGCTAATTTTAGTTTTAACCCTTATTACGAATATAAAACTGATAGCGATAAATTAGTGGTAGATTTTAATTATGTAGATTTTACAAACGACAATACCAATACTTTGTATGATACAGAAGGAAGTACAATAGCTTTTGATGATAGAAAATACATACAAAATGGAACTTATAGTATTAAAACTTACAGAATAGATTACTCCAAAACTATTTCTGATAAATTAAAAATTAGTGCAGGTACAAGATTTGCAGATGTAAAGACAGACAATGATTTACAATCTTTTGAAGAAAAAAATGGTAATTTCGAAAAGAATGAAGAAGAAAGTAGTCGTTTTGTAATTGATGAATCGATCTTTGCACTTTACTCTAAAATAAATGCAAGTCTTGGAGATTGGTCTTTCTCTGCTGGTTTGCGTTATGAAAACAGTAATACAGATGGTATGTCTACTTTTCTTAAAAATGGTACACCAACAACAGAAATACAAAAAAGACCTATTAAAAAAGTATTTCCAAGTGCTTCTGTTAGTAGAAAGTTAACAGATGTTTTAGGTGCTAGTGTTTCATATAGTTATAGAATTCAAAGACCTTCTTATAGTAGCTTAAATTCTTTTGCTACTTATTTAGATCCTTATTCTGCTGGTGAAGGAAACCCTAACTTAACACCTTCTTACACGAATAACTATCAATTTAATTTAACGTACGAAGGACAACCCTTTTTTACAGTTGGTTATAGCAAAACAGACGATGTAATTTTTCAGTTAATTACACAAGACAATGCAACTGCACAAATAAGACAACAAGATGTAAATGTAGAGAATAATGCAAATTGGAACTTTCGTTTATTTGCACCTGTAAATTTTGCAAAAGGTTTAGAAGGTTACACAGGTATAATTGTTACAAATACAGATTATAAATCTTCTACTTTTAATGTAGATTTAAATAAGTGGAACTTAATTTGGTTTATACAAGCTAGCTACCAATTGCCTTGGGATGTTAATTTTGAATTAAGTGGAAATTACGGAACTGGTGCTTTAGAAGGACAGGTTGAAGTTGATTGGCTTGCAGATTTAGATTTCTCTTTTGGTAAAAAGTTTTTAGACGATAAATTAAAGGTGAATCTTGGTTTCAATAAAATATTAAACAGAGGTTTTGTTGGAAATATAGATTATGGAAACGGAATAGCTGCTGTAGAAAGTAATGGTTCTAGACAAAATGTTCAATTAAAATTGGTGTATAGTTTTGGTTCTCAATTTGGGAAGAAAAAAGGGAAAAGAAATTCTAATAATGATGAACAAAATAGAATTAACGACGATAATTAAAATATTATTTTCTTCTTATTAAGAAACTAAGTTAACAAACAATTTTAGCCCTGATTGAAATGACATCCTTTTTTTGTTTTTACAAAAAAAGATATAATGAAAAGCAGGAAATAGCTTCAAAAAAAAACCTTTCCGAGAAATTAGAAAGGTTTTTTTTATAAATTATATTTTAGTTTATTATCGATTAATCATTCAACTTTAAAACTGCCATAAATGCTTCTTGCGGTATTTCTACATTACCAACCTGACGCATTCTTTTCTTTCCTTTTTTCTGCTTTTCTAAAAGTTTACGTTTTCTAGAAATATCTCCTCCATAACATTTTGCTGTAACATCTTTACGCAATGCTTTGGTAGTTTCACGGGCAATAATTTTTGCTCCAATTGCTGCCTGAATAGGAATATCGAACTGTTGACGAGGAATTAATTCTTTTAATTTCTCAACAATTTTCTTACCAATCGTATATGCGTTATCTGCATGTAATAAAGCTGAAAGTGCATCTACACCAGAACCATTTAATAAAATATCTACTCTTACCAACTTAGATTCTCTCATACCTATTGGAGAATAATCGAAAGATGCATATCCTTTAGAAACTGTTTTTAAACGATCGTAAAAATCGAAAACAATTTCTGCTAAAGGCATATCGAATGTTAATTCTACTCTTTCTGTTGTTAAATACGTCTGGTTTACTATCTCGCCACGTTTTTCAATACACAAACTCATTACTTGCCCAACAAAATCTGCTTTTGTAATAATACTTGCTTTAATAAAAGGCTCTTCTACTCTATCTAATCTCGATGGATCTGGTAGATCTGTAGGATTATTTAAAAGTAATATTTCGTTTGGATTTTTCTTAGTATATGCGTGGTAAGATACATTGGGTACTGTTGTAATAACAGTCATATTAAACTCACGTTCTAAACGTTCTTGAATAATCTCCATATGTAACATTCCTAAGAATCCACAACGGAAACCAAAACCTAAAGCGGCAGAACTTTCTGGCACAAAAACCAAAGAAGCATCGTTTAATTGCAGTTTTTCCATAGAATAACGCAACTCTTCATAATCTTCTGTGTCTACAGGATAAATTCCTGCAAATACCATTGGTTTCACATCTTCGAAACCGTCTATGTTTTCTGTTGTAGGGTTAGCTGCATCTGTAATTGTATCTCCTACTTTTACTTCTTTAGCTGTTTTAATACCTGTAATTAAATACCCAACATCACCAGTTTTTACAGATTTTTTTACAACCTGCTCTAACTTTAAAGTACCAACTTCATCTGCAAAGTACTCATTACCAGTTGCCATGAATTTAATACGTTGTCCTTTTTTAATTTCTCCATTCATTACTCTAAAGTATGTTTCAATTCCTCTATAAGAATTGTAAACCGAATCGAAAATTAAGGCTTGTAAAGGTGCGTCTGGGTCTCCTTTTGGAGCAGGAACTCTATCTATAATTGCTGCTAAAATATTATCTACACCAAAACCTGTTTTTCCACTTGCGTGAATTACGTCTTCTGGTTCGCAACCTAATAAATCTACAATATCATCTGTTACTTCTTCTGGGTTGGCAGAAGGTAAATCTACTTTATTTAAAATAGGTATAATCTCTAAATCGTTCTCTAAAGCTAAGTATAAATTAGAAATTGTTTGAGCTTGTATACTTTGTGCTGCATCTACAATTAACAAAGCACCTTCACAAGCTGCAATAGATCTAGAAACTTCATAAGAAAAATCTACGTGACCTGGAGTATCAATTAAATTCAAGATATATTGTTCTCCTTTATGCTCAAAATCCATTTGAATGGCATGCGATTTTATGGTAATTCCGCGTTCGCGTTCTAAATCCATATTATCTAATAACTGATCTTTTTTCTCACGATCTGTTACAGAGCCTGTATATTCTAACAATCTATCTGCTAATGTACTTTTACCATGATCTATATGTGCGATAATGCAAAAGTTTCTTATATTCTTCATACTTCGTTTTCTAACTGCTTTCAACTGACAAATATATGCTATTTACAAACCTTGTCAAATAAAAAAAGTACAATGCCATTCATTGTACTTTTCTTTATTTTTTTTATAAAACTATAAATCTCGTTCTAACTCTTCAATTGCTACTTTAAACTCTTCCCAATTTATAGTATCATCACTAGATTTATCATATCCTTTTAATAATTCGTTAGCAACAACACCTCTTATAAAACCATTTACTGCTGCACTTTTTAACATTTTTTTGATTTCAGATTTTTTTAATCTTCCATCTTTATCAGAATCAAAAAAACTAAATGCTTCTTCTGGAGAATCAAATTGATTGGTTATTAAAATTCTAATTTTTCTTAATATATTTTCTTTTGCTCCCATATTTTGTAACTAAAAATTAATAATGCATTAAGATAATAAATAATACTTAATTACTGCCGTACTATTTTACAGAAAAGTTATTAATCTCTACATTTTTTAAGGTAAAAATAAAAAACAACTAAAATAATCTACTTAATAACAAAAAAGATTCCTTTAATAGAAGGAACCACGATTGCTATTTTTACCCTACAGATTAGATGAAAATATTATTTTCTTTTCTAAAGAATGAAAAAAGACTAATTTTGCATAAAATTAAATCATTTTGGTTAAAATAGGCAACATAGAATTACCAGATTTCCCACTTTTATTAGCACCAATGGAAGACGTATCAGATCCTCCGTTTAGAGCTTTGTGCAAAGAAAATGGCGCAGATGTTGTGTATACTGAATTTATTTCTTCGGAAGGTTTAATTCGTGACGCAGCAAAAAGCATCATGAAATTAGACATTTATGAAAAAGAAAGACCTGTTGGAATTCAGATTTTTGGTGCAAATTTAGAATCGATGCTAAGAACGGTTGAAATTGTAGAAAAATCGAATCCGGATATTATTGATATTAATTTTGGTTGTCCTGTAAAAAAAGTAGTGTCTAAAGGTGCTGGTGCAGGAATTTTAAAAGACATCGATTTAATGGTTTCTCTTACAGAAGCTATGGTAAAACATACAAATTTACCTGTAACTGTAAAAACTCGTTTAGGTTGGGATCATGATTCTATTAGAATTGTAGAAGTTGCAGAACGTTTACAAGATGTTGGTTGTGCAGCAATTTCTATTCATGGTAGAACACGTGCTCAAATGTATAAAGGTGAAGCAGATTGGAAACCAATTGCAGCCGTAAAAAACAACCAAAGAATGCACATTCCTGTTTTTGGAAATGGAGATATTACAACTCCAGAAAAAGCTATGGAAATGAGAGATTCTTACGGATTAGATGGCGCTATGATTGGTAGAGCCGCTATTGGATATCCATGGTTTTTTAATGAAGTAAAACATTATTTTAATACTGGTAAATACTTAGCAAAACCTACAATTGCACAAAGAGTAGAAATGGCTAGAAGGCATTTACAAATGGCTATTGATTGGAAAGGAGCTAATTTAGGTGTTTTTGAAACTAGAAGACATTATACAAACTACTTTAAAGGAATACCACATTTTAAAGAATATAGAATGAAAATGGTAACTTCAGATAAAGCAGAGGACGTTTTTAACGCGTTTGATGAAGTGGAAGCTAAATTTGGTAACATGATTATACCTCAAGAGTATTAATTATTTTAACTGAAAAGACTCTAAAAATAGTTTTCTATATTTAATGAAGTCTTTAAAATCTTTATCTTTAGAAGAAAATGATATTTCAGAAATAATACCATTTTTTTTATAAAACCTCTTTTTAGATCTATACAGTGCTTTATTGTATCTGTAGGTATAATCTAACTCTATATAATTATTATGGTTACTATGTTTAATAGATTTAACTTTAGCTTTTCTTAAATTATAATCTTTTTCTATCAGTTCATTTAGAACCTCTTTTAACTCTAAATCTGTAGAATCGATATTCATCGTTAATTTAAACCAAGCATTTTTAAAAGTATCTTTTTTATACCTTGAAACAGTTAATGAATTTGTTTCTTGAGAACTATGAATGGTATTGATAATCCAATTTTCAGGATAATTAAACTGAAATTTACTTGAATTAGTAGAAGTAATTTTTTCTTCTACTTCTGGTAAATTATATAGCTCTTTACAGCTAGTAAGACCTAAAAACAGAATTAAAATAAAATAATAATTTTTCATACTATTACTTTTCTATAAATTCTGCTGAAATTCTACTACTTGCAATTTTAGCAGCTATAAAACCTAAAATTGTAATTGTACAAAATACAATTAGAAGATTTGTAAATCTAAATTCTACAGGATACGCCAAATTTGGTACTATCATAAAAACCTCAAATTTCTTTTGAATAAAGACAGTAACAATTCCTAAAAATAGGCCAACAGACATTCCTACGAAAGTTAAAAGAAAACCTTGAAGAATAAATATTTTCTTAATTTCTTTAATAGTTGCTCCTAAACTAAAAAGAGTTTTTAGATTCTGTTTTTTATCAATAATCATCATAATTATTGCACCAATAACATTAAATAATGCAATAATAACAATTAATGTAAAAATTAAATAAGACACAAAATTCTCTGTATTTATCACTTTATAGAAAACCTCATTTAATTGCTCTTTGGTTTGTACTTTAAAACCTGCACCTAAATTTGTTCTAAGATTATCTGCAACATCATTAGAATATTCAGTATTATTTAATTTTAACTCTATTGCAGTTACTTGGTTATCCTTATAACGTAATAAAGCTCTAGCTTGCTCTATAGATGTAAATACATATTTACTTTCAAATTCTTCCGTTCCTAAATAAACACCTACAATTTGGGTTTCAATTTTAAAAAAGGGGTTTCTAGGATTTATAAAACCTTTACCAGGTTTAGGAATCATTATTTTTAAAGGTTCGCCGTAGTTAAGAATACCTAAAGAGAGTTTATTTGAAATTCCTCGTCCAATTACTGCAGTGTTGCTAAAGTCTTCTTGCAACCAAGTACCAACGCTTAAAGACGAATCTATTTTAGAAATATTGGTGTAATTTTCTTCAACCCCTTTTATAAAAGCAATTTCTGTTTTCTCATTATATTCTAAGAAAACACGTTCTTCTATAACTTTAGTAGTTTCTTTAATTGAAGTGTTCGAGTTTAATTTTCCTTGTAAGTCTTCAGTAATAAAGAAAGACTTACCAATTGTAGTGGTAATTTTTATATCTGGGTCTGATACATCTAACAGACTATAACTAAAAGTTCTTAGACCAGAAAAACCAGATAATATTATAAATAAAGCTAAAGAACCTACAATAACCCCAAAAGAAGCAATAATAGTAATAATGTTTATTGCATTATTGCTCGTTTTAGAAAATAAGTATCTTTTGGCTATGTAATAAGGAAAACTCAATTAGAAAATATAAATTTATTTCTTTTGACGTTTAGACAAAACATCTGGGTTCTTTATAGGATCTTCATCCTTACCTTTTAAAGACTTGTCTATTTCTTCGATATAATCTAAAGTATCATCACCAAAAAACAATAATTCTGGCATTCTTCTTAATTGATTACGTGTTCTTTTTGCCATTTCATGACGAATTAAAGGCGTATTCGATTGAATTCCTTTAACCATCTCATCTCTATTTACAGATGGGAAAATACTTAAATATACTTTTGCAACTCCTAAATCTGAAGTAACATGTACCTTAGACACAGAAATAATAATTCCTTTCATACCATCTTGCGCTGCCTTTTGCAACACATCTACCAAATCTTTTTGTAAAACTCCTGCAATTTTACGTTGTCTGTTTGTTTCTTCCATGCTGCAAATTTACACTTTTTTTATGGAGTATAAATCTTATTTTTTATAGCATACATAACCAAACCAACTCTATTTTTTACATTTAGTTTTGTAAATAAAACATCTCTGTAACCATCAATAGTTTTAGGGCTTAAACACATCTTATCTGCAACCTCTTTGTATGTTAATTCAGAACAAGCATGCTTCATAAAGGTAATTTCTCTATCTTTTAAATGAATCTCTTCTACTTCATTACCAGAAAGCGATTTCATTAACAAATTAGTTACGCTTTTTGTGTGATAAAAACCATTCTCTGCAATTTCAATTAAAGCTTTTTCTAAAACTGATTTTTCTGTATCTTTTAATAAGTAACCAATTGCACCAACTTTTAACATGTTTAAAATCGTAGTATCTTCATCTTCTACAGAAAGAGCCATAACGTGTACATTTTCATGGTTTTCAGTAATCCATTCTGTGGTTTCAATTCCGTTCATAATGGGCATATTAATATCCATTAAAACTAGATCTGGAATGTACTTTGCAGAAGCAGAAAACTTATCTATTAATTCTTGTCCGTTTTTACACGTATATAAGACTTTAAATTTAGGAAAAGTATTAACCATTGCAGCAATTGCTTGCGAAAGCAATGTATGGTCATCTACAATTACTACTGAATATGTGATCATAATTTATATACTATTTTTAAAGAAGTTCCTTTGTTTACTTCGGAAGTAAAAAAGGCAGATGCTCCAATTAATTTTGCTCTATTTTTAATGTTTTCTAGACCAATTCCTTTAGAAATAATTTCTGATGAAAAACCAACTCCATCATCTTTTGCAATAATTTTTAATTCTGAATTATTAAAATCTAGTAAGACATTTAAATTAGAGGCTTTAGAATGTTTAATCGTGTTAGAAAAAAATTCTTGTAAAATTCTGAATATAATTATACTTGCTTTTTTGTTAATACTTTGTTCTTCTCCTACTATTTTTAAAGTAGAATTGATAAAATTTAATCTATTAAAACGATCTATTTCTAATTGAACAGCTTCTTTTAAATTGATGTTTTTAATCGCTTCCGGGTTTATTAATTTTGATAAAGCTCTAACCTCTGTTAATCCCTTAGTAATAGTTTCTGATACTTCATTAAAGTTATCTACTGTGGCACTTTGCAATTGAATTTTTGCTAATGTTAGCAACTGCCCTATATTATCATGCAATTCCCAACTTATATTTCTAAGCGTTTCTTCTCTAATTTCTATTTGGGTTTCTGCAATTTCTCTTTCGAAACGTTTTCTTGTTTCCTCTTTTTGTTCTAGCAAAATGTTTTTTCTTTTTTGATAAAAACCAAACAATAAAACGATGAAAATGACAAAAGCAACAATTATTAAAGTTGTTACTAAAAGTATTATAACTCTTTCTTCTGACTCCATAAAGCTCCAAATATAAAAACACAATACATTATTACCGCTAAAAATGGCGCTATTTTACTAATAAAAATAATATCTACTTTTAATAGTTTTTGAAAAGAGTTAATCATTAACGTGCTAGGTATCGATCCTAAATAATAAATTAATAACCCTACAGAAATCCAAAATGGTAATGATTTTTTAAAGTTTAAAATTCTATCAGAATTTATAAAATCCTTAAAAAATAAAAATATAGCACATGTTACAATAAAACCACCAGAAACTGAAGCAAAACTGTTATATGTTATCAAATAAATGCCGTTATATAAATAGTGCAAACTAGACAAAAAATAAATAATGTTAAAAATAATAATAAAATAATTTAAATACATTTTACTTAATTTAAATGACAATATTTCATTTATAAATATTAACAAAAAATTAAATTCTAATAGGGTAAGGGCATTATAGACCCAAGTATTTCGATTTATTAAGACAAGACCAATATATTGTGCTACAATTTCTAATAACATCATGGAAACCAAATAAAATAAAAAATATTTTAAATTAACAACAAACTTATTTTTAAAATAATAAGTAGCATAAATTACAATTGTTATAAAATATAAAATAAAAAATAAGTATCTAAACATATTAAAAAGGTGGCATTGGCTCAAATCTATTAGTCCCAGAACTTTCCATGTCTTCTTGTGGGCTAAAAGAAGGAAAAAAAGAAGCTCTCATAACTTGTTTCGTTTCTTTACTACTAAACTTATGTAAAAACTCTGTAAATTTAATTGGCGTTCCTTTTTCAGAATACAAAGGCTCAAAAGCAACATCATTTTTATCTCCAATTTTAGCAGTCGGCATAAATATTAAAGTTTGTCTACCTCTTTTAGAAGCATCTCTATGTTTTTGCGGATATGCTGCAGAGAAAATTCTTACACCGGTTAGTTTAATATCCTTTTCTTTAGATATTTTTTCTAAATACGCAATGTATTGTTTTAATTGGTCGAGTTCATAAAAATGAGAAATGCTTTCAATTGTATCTATTTTATCGTTTGTAAATTCTTTTCTATAATTATCTAATACTCTTTTTTGCCCTATATCATATTGATGAAACATACCTGCCATTTCATTATATGTTATTGCGTTAGATGGTCTAGAATCGTCTACCGAATGGTCTTTGTGATCACACTCAGTTTTACAACTACTTAAAGCAGTAATTGAGAATAAAGAAATAAGAAAAAGTCTATTTATGTTTTTCATAAAAGTAGGTTTAGTTAATAAACTACAAAGTACAATATTTTACTTCGGAAGAAATAAAAAAGAAAAATTAAAATATAAAAAACTAAAAATCAGTTATTTGAAAATAAATACTGAAAATAAAAAGGGGTTTTTCCTGTATAAGAATGGAGGTTTTTACTTGCTTCTTATTGTAATTAAAAGATGACTTTTGAAGCAAGAATTAATTAATAGTTAATCGAAGGGGAAATTGCTAAAAACTCTATTCAGATAGAATTGAGTTCTCTAAGAAACAAAAAAACCTCAAAACATTTCTGTTTTGAGGTTTAATCTTTTAATTATAGCAGCTTTTAATCAGCTAAAATAATTGCTTTATTGTCATTTAACTCTATAGTTCCAGAGTTAATTGCTAAAGTTAAAACTCTATCATCATCTATCTGAGCTTCTAATTTACCATGTAAATCATCTAATACTAAATGATCTTGGCTATGAATGTGAATTTTAATATCACCTTCTTTTAAAATAGAAACTATAGGAGCGTGATTATTTAATATTTGAAACTCTCCATCTATTCCAGGAACTGAAAATAAATCAACTTCCGATGAAAATAAGATTGCTTCTGGTGTTACAATTTCTAAATACATATTTCTATACTTTAAACTTTAAGCTTTACGCTGCAAGATGTTTTTAAGCTTCAGCTAACATTTTCTCACCAGCATCAATTGCATCTTGAATTGATCCTCTTAAGTTAAATGCTGCTTCAGGATATTTATCTAATTCACCATCCATAATCATATTAAATCCTTTAATAGTGTCTTTAATATCAACTAAAACTCCAGGTATACCTGTAAATTGTTCAGCTACATGAAAAGGTTGAGATAAGAAACGTTGTACACGTCTAGCTCTATGAACTACTAACTTATCTTCTTCAGATAATTCTTCCATACCTAAAATAGCAATAATATCTTGTAACTCTTTATAACGTTGTAAAATTTCTTTTACAGCAGTTGCAGTATTATAATGCTCATCACCTAAAATAGCTGCAGATAAAATTCTAGAAGTAGAATCTAATGGATCTACTGCTGGATAAATACCTAACTCTGCAATCTTACGAGATAATACAGTTGTTGCATCTAAATGCGCAAAAGTTGTTGCTGGTGCTGGATCTGTTAAATCATCTGCAGGTACATAAACTGCTTGTACAGATGTAATAGAACCTTTTTTAGTAGATGTAATACGCTCTTGCATTGCACCCATTTCTGTAGCTAATGTTGGTTGGTAACCTACTGCAGAAGGCATACGACCTAATAAAGCAGAAACCTCTGAACCAGCTTGTGTAAAACGGAAAATGTTATCTACGAAGAAAAGAACATCTTTTCCTTGACCATCTCCTGCTCCATCTCTAAAGTATTCAGCAATTGTTAAACCAGACAATGCAACACGTGCACGTGCTCCAGGTGGCTCATTCATTTGTCCAAAAACAAAAGTTGCTTTAGAATCTCTCATTCCTGGCTTATCAACCTTAGATAAATCCCATCCTCCTTCTTCCATAGAATGCATAAAATCGTCTCCGTATTTTATAATTCCAGATTCTAACATCTCACGAAGTAAATCATTTCCTTCACGAGTTCTTTCACCAACTCCTGCAAAAACAGATAAACCTCCGTGTCCTTTTGCAATGTTGTTAATTAATTCTTGAATTAATACAGTTTTACCTACTCCAGCTCCACCAAATAAACCAATTTTACCACCTTTTGCATAAGGTTCAATTAAATCGATTACTTTAATCCCTGTGAATAAAACTTCTGTTGAAACAGATAAATCTTCAAACTTAGGTGCAGAACGGTGAATTGATAATCCGTCTTTACCTTCTTTCTTTAAATTACCTAAACCATCAATTGCATCTCCAGTTACATTAAATAAACGACCATAAATGTCGCTTCCAATTGGCATTTGAATTGGGTTTCCTGTAGCAAGAACTTCTGTTCCTCTACTTAATCCATCAGTAGCATCCATAGAAATGGTTCTAACTGTATCTTCACCAATATGTTGTTGTACTTCTAAAACTAAAATAGAACCATCAGCTTTTTTAATTTCTAATGAATCATAAATTTTAGGAAGTTCAGTATTTTCTGTATTGAATTCAACATCAATTACTGGCCCAATAATTTGAGAAACTTTTCCTGTTATTGTAGACATCTGTATCTAATTATAATTATTATTTATTTTTCGAGATTTAACATCTCTTTTTCAGGTTGCAAAGGTAATTCTTTTTGGTTGTAATTAAAAAAGTTTTTTAATTTAAAAAAAAACTTTATATACAATAAAAAAACCTCACCAAAATGGTGAGGTTTTAAATATATGTATTTTAAAAAAAGAATTATTTCTTGTTAGTTACTTTAACAATTACTCTTCTGTTTTCAGCTCTACCAGCTCTTGTTTTATTAGTTGAAACTGGTTCACCTTCTCCGTAACCAACAGCCTCTAATCTTGTAGTTTTAACACCTTGCTTAACTAAGTAATCTCTAACAGCTATTGCTCTTTTTTCTGAGATTCTTAAGTTTAATGGTGCAGATCCTGAACTATCTGTGTGACCTTCAATAACGAAAGTAGCACTAGGATTGTTGTTCATTACTTTTACTATTTCGTTTAATTTAGCAGTAACTCCTGGTTTGAAAGAAGTTTTACCTACATTAAATAAAATTGCTTTAGCATATACGTTTAAGTTTGCTTCAGCTCCTTTAGTAATAACTGGTTTAGGACAACCGTTGTTAGATGCTGGTCCAGCAACGCTAACACATTTATCATCTTTATCTAAAACACCATCACCATCAGTATCTGGCCAAGGACATCCACCGTTTGCCATTGGTCCTGCTTGAGTAGGACATTTATCGTTTTTGTTAACTACACCGTCACCATCTGTATCAGGACAACCTTTGTTAGCTTTCGTTCCTTTTTCAGAAGGACACATATCATCTTTATCAGCAACACCGTCACCATCAGCATCAGGACAACCGTTCATAGCTGCTAAACCTGCAACTTCTGGACAAGCGTCATCAGAATCTTTGATTCCATCGCCATCAGCATCAGGACAACCATTGAATTCTTTTAAACCTGCAACTTCTGGACAAGCATCATCTTTGTCATATACTCCGTCTCCGTCAGTATCTTTTCCACCAAATTTAATTACTAAACCTAAAGAAGTTTGGTAATGAGCTCTTACTTTATCAGAAAAACCTTTTTTAGTTCCTGTTTGAAAGTTTAAACCTAAGTTATCATTAAACCAAGTATTGAAACCAAGACCAGCATTTAACATACCTTCACCTCTTTCATCAACTGAAGTATAACCTCCACCTAAATATACATAAGGATCAAACCAAGCAGTTTCACCTACTAAGTTGTTTAAATCATATTTTACAACAGCATCTAATCCCCAGTAAAGAAAATCAGAATCGTTTTTAGTTGTTAAAGTTTCAATCTTGTTCAAAGAACCAGCTAACTGTAAAGAAAAACCTTTATTTAGGTACTTATCTACAGAAACTCTAGAAATAGAAGGTAAAACATTCCAATCTTTGTTCCCTAATAAATCTTTAATTTGGTCACTAAAATCGTCACCATTGTAAAAATCTACATTGTTCAATCCAAAACCAACAACCCAAGGGTTATTTTCATCTTGTGCGTTTGCGTTACCAACTGTTACCAACGTAAACAAAGCTATCACAGCTAATTTTAATCGTTTCATTATCAAATTTTTAAATTAAAAGTTCGTTATTATAATACGCAAAAGTAAACTCTTAAAACGTATCTACAAAGACAAATCTACAAAATATTCGTAAATTTTTAAGTTTTATCTGTTCTAAATAACATTCAACTCTTTACCTACTTCAATAAAAGCAGCAATAGCTTTGTTTAATTGCTCTTTTGTATGCGCTGCAGACAATTGCACTCTTATTCTTGCCTGATCTTCAGGAACTACAGGAAAAAAGAACCCAATAACGTAAATACCTTTCTCTAATAATTTATTCGCCATTACCTGAGATAGCTTTGCATCATATAGCATAACTGGTACTATAGCTGCATCTGCACCAACTAAATCGAAACCAGCATTCTCCATCTCTAACCTAAAGTAATTTGTATTCTCTTCTAATTTATCTCTTAGTGACGTATCATTAGAAATTAAATCGAAGACCTTTAAAGAAGCGCCTACAATTGCTGGCGCTAAAGAATTTGAGAATAAATAAGGTCTAGAACGCTGACGTAAAATTTCTATAATTTCTTTTTTACCAGTAGTATAACCTCCCATTGCACCTCCTAAAGCTTTCCCTAAAGTTCCGGTTACAATATCTACTCTGTCCATTACGTTTTTTAACTCAACAGTTCCTCGACCTGTTTTTCCTATAAAACCAGTTGCATGACACTCATCTACCATCACCAAAGCATCATATTTATCTGCTAAATCACAAATCTCATCTAATTTTGCAACAATACCATCCATAGAGAAAACACCATCTGTAACTATAATTTTAAATCTATGGTTTTGTTTATTCGCTTCTATTAACTGCTCTTCTAAAGAAGACATGTCGTTATTATTATATCTATAACGTGCTGCTTTACACAAACGAACTCCGTCTATAACAGAAGCATGATTTAAACTATCTGATATAATAGCATCTTCTTTAGTTAGCAATGGTTCAAAAACACCACCATTCGCATCAAAACAAGCAGCATACAATATTGTATCATCAGTTGTATAAAATTCTGAGATTTTCTCTTCTAATTGTTTATGAATGTCTTGAGTTCCACAAATAAAACGAACAGAAGACATACCAAAACCATGCGTATCCATAGTATCTTTTGCCGCCTGAATTACTTCTGGATGATTAGACAACCCTAAATAATTATTTGCACAAAAGTTTAATACCTCTTCTCCTGTAGAGATTTTAATAAGTGCGTCTTGTGAAGATGTTATAATTCTTTCAGATTTATACAAACCTGCTTCTTTTATTTCTTGAAGCTCCTTTTTTAAAGTATCTTTAATTTTACCGTACATTTTCTATTGATTTAAGAAATACAAAGTTACAAAGTTTATTTTCTTTGATTATACTTCAACAACATCAATTTTATCATTTATATAGATAAGTAATTTTTTATCTACCTTAAAGTTCATCGAATTTAATACTCGTTCGTATTTTAATAATTGTTGATGATGTTCGTTAGAAGTACTTCCTGTCTTATAATCTAAAATAGTAACTTCGTTTTGTTTGTTAAAAACCAATCTATCTGGTATAATAATTTGGTTATCAAAATCTACAATTTCTCTTTCATTAAAAACAGTAACCTCATCAGAGAAATAAGTAATTAGTTTTGGATGATTTACAATAGCATTAATTATCTCTTGTATTGTTTTTAATTGCGTTTTATCTATTAAACCTTGCTGATGATATTGTGTTACAATAGCATCAACATTACTATTTATAATAATTTTAGATAAAATTTCATGGAACAAGTTTCCATAATCAATTGCTTTTCCTTGTTCTGTGTTCCACAACTTAGAAGCACTTGCTAAAAGAACAATATTATGTTCTTGCCAAGGTGTTGAAATAAATTTTTGATGAATCTCTGTTAAAGAAGCTTCTTTTTCTTTCTTTTTAAGTCTTTTAATACTCCCGAAGTTATATTCTAAAACGTCTTCTTGCCAAAGGTTTTGTTCCTTTAAATAATTGATAAAAATACCCGAATAATGATTTACATTTTCAATTCCTTTCGCAGAAATTTTCTTTTCTGTAATTACATGCAATTGCTCTACTGCCCTTGTTAGTGAAACATATAAAAGGTTAAAATTATCTAACTCTAACTCTTCTCTTTGTTGATTATAAATTTCTAAACCTCTTTCATTTATTAAACTTAAGTCCTTCTTATAATCAATTAAAAGCTCCTTAAATTTATAATCTTTTGGCAAATCGTCGAACCAAATTTTTGGACTAATTTGCCTATAAATATCTACATCACAAGGAAAAATAACCACAGGAAACTCTAGTCCTTTCGATTTATGAATTGTCATTACTTGCACAGCATCTGAATTTTCTGATGCAACAATGCTTAATTTATCTTTTTTAAGATCCCAAAATTCTAAGAAATCGCCAATATCTGTTGCTTTTCTTTGTTGCTCTAAAACTACATCTAAGAAAAATTGCACATACGCATTTGAAGAGTCTACCAAATTAAAACCTCTAATTATTTCTTCTATTTTCTCATAAAAAGGAACTTGCTGAAACATAGAAAAACTAAATGTAACTCCGTAAGATTGTAATTCTTCGAATATTAATTCATTAGCAGATTTTACGTGTTTTTTAAAGAATTCGTGTTTTGGAATTGTTATTTCTAAATGCTCATACAAAAAATATAAAACCTCAAATCTTCTTTCTTCATCGCTTGCATTTTGAATAATATGTAGAATATCAATAATAAAATTGATTAATGAATTATTTTGAAGCAATAATGTTTCCGAAGAAATAATAGAAATACCATTTTCAGATAAATAATCTGCAACTGCAATTCCGTCTTTCTTTGTTCTAGTTAAAATACAAATTTCATTCAGATAAAAATCTTCCTTTAACAAGTTAATTTTCTCTAAAACTTTCTTCGGATATTTTACTTTCTCATCATCTTTTTCTTCTTCTTTATCTAAAAATGAAAGCGACACAAAACCACCTTTTTTAGCATTCTCTAGCTGTGTATTACCATCGTAAAATAACTTCTTATAAGATTCATTTTGAAGAAAATTAGATGTGTGCTGAAAAAAAGAGTTATTAAACTGTATTACTTCTGAATAACTTCTAAAATTGGTTTCTAAATTTTTAATATTTTTCTGCACATGAAACGGATTCTCTTCATTAGATCCCAAATCTATAAATTGCTCTGCTTTACCTCCACGCCATCTATAAATAGCTTGCTTACCATCGCCAACCAATAATAAATTACTACTTTCTTGCGCTAGTGCATTGTCTATTAATGGTATTAAATTTTGCCATTGCAACACAGAAGTATCTTGCATTTCATCAATAAAATAATGCTGAAAACGTTGCCCAATTCTTTCATAAATAAAAGGCGCTGGTTCATCTTTTATTTTATCTGAAATTAACTGATTAAATTCTGCGTTTAAACGTATATTATTATCTTCTTTTATGGTATTTAATTCTGAATTAATATTGTTTAAAACAGCTAATGGTATAATACTTTTAAGTGTAATTTTATTCAGTAAATATCTAGAAAAAGAACTATTATACAAATCTTTAGATTGATAATAATACATTCTTAATTGTTCAGAAATTCCTTCAATTACCTCTTTTGTTGCTGCAGAAACCTTTCCTGCAAAAAGATTTTTAGAATCTTCTATAGTAGTATTTAATCGACCTTCAAACTTTAAATCATCGCTCTTTAAAAACCTTAATTTTGTAAGCTTTTGAAAGTGTTTTACAAACTCACCTGCATATGCAAAATCGCCTATAGCAACACCATTACTATCAATAAAACTAATTACTTCTTCACCAAACGTTTTAAATTCCTTTTCTATTTGCTGGTTATCTTTTTGCAGTTTCTTTTTTAATTCAAAAAAATCATCTAATTTTTTATCTGATAATTCTCTAAAATGCCTTACATCATCTTCATTTAATAAAACTCTTGCAAAATCATTTAAATCTTTAGAAATATCCCAAGATTTATCATCATCTGTTTTATCTAAAGAATAATCTATTAATAAATTAGTTAGTTTTTTATCTGTACCAATCTTAGAAATTAATACATCTACAGCTTCGTTTAAAAGAGAAATAGCATCCATTTCTACTTCAAAATTTAAAGACAAACCTAAATCGTAAGCAAAACTTTTTATAATCTTGTGGGTAAAACTATCTATGGTAGTTATTGAAAAGGCAGAATAATTCTGTAGAATTGCATCTAAAATCCTTTTACTTCTTTCTTTAATTATTGTTTTATCTAAAGTTGTTTCAGAAAGAATAATTTTTAACAAATCATTCTCCTTTCCTTCTGCAAAATCTTCTAAGCTAGACAAGACTCGTTCTTTCATTTCCCCTGCAGCTTTGTTGGTAAACGTTATTGCCAACACTTTCTGAAACATAAAAAGGTCGTCTGAATTTAAGAGCACTTTAATGTATTGCTTTACTAAAGTAAATGTTTTACCACTTCCTGCAGAAGCGTTGTAAACCTGAAAAGTAGATGGTTGTTGCACAGAAATATTTTTATTGCAAATTAGTTTTTTTTGAATAGAGAAACAAGGTAATAGAAAAAAGAAAAATCTCGCAAAAGCGAGATTTTTATATAAACTGAAATAAATTTTATGCTAACCTAAACCAACGTCTAAAGACATCATTACAATAAAACCACCTATAAAACCAAGTGTTGCAATATCTGTATATTTATCTCTCTGCGTTTCTGGTATTACTTCTTCTACAACTACAAAAATCATTGCTCCTGCTGCAAATGCTAATGCGTAAGGTAAAATTGGTACAAAGAATGAAACTGCTAAAGCTCCTAAAACAGCTGCAATTGGTTCTACAACCGCAGACAATTGTCCGTACCAAAAACTCTTTAACCTACTAACACCTTGTCTTCTTAATGGCATTGCAACAGCAAAACCTTCTGGAAAATTCTGAATTCCAATTCCGATTGCTAAAGAAATTGCAGCAATAATCATTTCCGTTTGCTCTACCCCAACTAAAGTTGACGCAGCTCCAAACAAAACTCCAACTGCTAAACCTTCTGGTATATTATGCAACGTAATTGCCAACACCAACAAAGTAGTTTTATGCCATTCTGTTTTAACTCCTTCTGCTTCATTTTCTTTAAAATTGATGTGTAAATGTGGTAGAATTTTATCCATACCAAATAGAGATAAAGCCCCTAAACCAAACCCAATTGCAGCTGGCAGAACTTTCACAAAACCTTCTCCAGGACTATTTTCTATTGCTGGCGCCAATAAACTCCAAAAACTTGCAGCAACCATAACTCCTCCTGTAAAACCTAACATTCCGTCTAAAACCGCTCTGTTTAATTTCTTAAAAAAGAAAACCAATGCTGCTCCTAAAGCTGTTAAGCCCCAAGTAAATAGAGATGCGTATAATGCTGATAAAATTGGATTCTCCTTTCCAAATTCAACTAATTGATCGAATGTACTCATATTTTTAAATCTACTTATTTTACTTATTACTCATTCTTAGTTTTAATGTATAAATTATTTGCTATTTTATTTGATATAGATAATTTCTTATCTCCAATTAATATTGATAAAGAATCATCGAAGTCTTCTCTATCTAATATGGTAATATTTTTACCTAAAGTAATTCCTTTTTTATCTAAGAATTGTAAAAAATCAGATGAAGAATCGTCTACACCAACGCAAATTCCGCTTTCTCCTTTCGCTAAAGTTGAAAGCAAACTTTTTTCAATCGTTTTTAAATTTCCATCTTTATCTGGTATTGGATCTCCATGAGGATCGTGTGTTGGAAAACCCAAAAAACTATCTAATTGATTAATCAACTTCGAAGATTTTACATGCTCTAACTGTTCTGCAACCTCATGCACTTCATCCCAAGAAAAATTTAATTTATCTACTAAAAAAACCTCCCATAATCTATGGTTTCTTACAATGTTTGCCGCAGATTTTTTACCTAGATCTGTTAACTTAACTCCTTTGTATTTTTTATAAATAACAACTTTCTTATCAGATAATTTTTTTATCATATCTGTTACAGAAGAAGCTTTTGTTGCCAACTTCTCTGCAATAGCATTTGTACTAATACCTTTATTAGTATCTAACTCTAGATAATAGATTGCTTTTAAATAATTTTCCTCAGAAAGCGTAAACATTTATACATATTTAGACAACAAAGATATACTTTTTATTTTTATTAAAATATATTTTTAGACAAGTCTAAAAATAATATTATATTTGTCGAAAATTATATTTAAAGAAATGAAAAATCTATTTAAACTTACCTGCTTTTTACTGTTAGGAATCTCATCATTACAAGGACAAACAAACAGTATCTCTGGAAAAGTAACTTCTAACGGAGAGGTTTTACCTTTTATAAATATCTATCTTAAAAAGACCAAACTAGGAACTTCAACAAACGAAAATGGTTTTTTTGAGTTAAAAAATATTCCTAACGGAAACTATACAATTGTTGCAAGTAGCGTTGGTTTTAAATTTAAATCGGCAAAAATTACAGTTTCTGGAAATCAAAAAATAATTAAAAACTTTAATCTGAATGAAAATAATTCTTTAGAAGAAATTGTAATCTCTGGCACTTTAAGACCTGTTAGTAAATCGAATAGTCCTGTACCTGTAGAAGTGTATAGTAAAAGTTTTTTTAAGAAAAATCCAACTCCTTCTATTTTCGAGTCGATGCAAAATGTAAACGGAGTTAGACCGCAATTAAACTGTAATGTTTGTAATACAGGAGACATTCATATTAACGGACTAGAAGGCCCTTATACATTTGTTTTAATTGACGGAATGCCAATTGTTAGTGGCCTTTCTACTGTATACGGTTTAACAGGTATTCCGCAAGCATTAATAGAAAGAGTAGAAGTTGTAAAAGGACCTGCTTCTACACTATATGGTTCTGAAGCTGTTGGTGGAATTATAAACATAATTACTAAAAAACCTACAAACGCACCTGTATTATCTACCGACGTTTTTAGTAGTTCTTGGGGAGAAATAAATACAGATATTGGTTTACGTTATAAATTATCTAAGAAAACACAAGGTCTATTAGGTATTAACTATTTCAATTATCAAAATAGAATAGACAACAATAAAGATGGTTTTACAGATTTAACACTTCAAAATAGAATTTCTATTTTTAATAAAGTTAATATAGAAAGAAAGAGCAATAAAGTATTTACAATCGCAGGACGTTATGTGTATGAAGATCGCTGGGGTGGTGAATTGGATTGGGAAAAGGAATTTAGAGGATCTGATGTAAAATATGGAGAAAGTATTTACACAAATCGTTGGGAAACTTTTGGAACTTATCAATTACCAACTTCAGAGAATATTAGCTTTCAATTTAGTGCAAATGGACATTATCAAAATTCTTTTTACGGTACAGATTCTTATAATGCAGAGCAACTTATAGGATTTGGACAATTTATTTACAACAAACAAATTGCAAAAAGACACGATTTATTATTAGGTCTTGCTTACAGATATACTTTTTACGAAGACAATACGTTTGCTACTTTAGAAAAAGACGGAATTACAAACAAACCTTCTGTAACACATTTACCTGGTTTTTTTATACAGGATGAAATTGCCTTAAACACACAAAACAAACTATTATTAGGCGCAAGATGGGATTATAATAGTTTACACGGCAGCATTTTTTCACCAAGAGTAAACTACAAATGGAATTCTAAAGATAAAGCAGACATATTTAGAGCAAGTGTAGGTAATGGCTTTAGAGTTGCAAATGTTTTCACAGAAGACCACGCAGCCTTAACAGGTGCAAGAGAAGTAGAATTTGATGGCGAATTAGACCCCGAAACTTCTTGGAATGCAAATTTAAATTACGTGAAAAAAATAAATACAGAAAACTCTTTTATAACTTTAGACGCCAGTGTATTTTACACCTATTTTAATAATAGAATTCTACCAGATTATGAAACAGATCCTGGTAAAATTATTTATGCAAACCTAGATGGTTATTCTGTTTCTAAAGGAATTTCTTTAAACACAGATATTACCTTTACAAATGGATTATCGATAAATGCTGGAGCAACTTTAATGGATGTTTCTATTACTGAAAACGGTATAAAAACAAGACAATTACTAACAGAGTCTTTTAGCGGTGTTTGGTCTATTTCCTATAAATTTAATTCTAATTTTTCTGTAGATTATACTGGTAATTTATACGGACCAATGCGCTTACCTTTATTGGGAGAAAAAGACACAAGAGCAGCAAACTCACCTTGGTTTAGCATTCAGAATATTCAAGCAACAAAAAAATTTACAAATAGTTGGGAACTTTATGGAGGTGTAAAAAACTTACTTAATTTTACACCCGCAGCAAATAGCATTAACAACGCTGGCAATCCATTTAACGTAGGAATTAACACAGAACAAAATCCAGAATTAGCTTTCGACCCAAGTTACGTTTATGCATCTAACCAAGGTATTAGAATGTTTCTAGGACTGCGTTACACAATATTTTAATACATGAGAAAAATTATATTTCTTTTTATTTTCTTCGGAAGTTTAGCCACTTTCTCTCAAACAGAAAAAATAACATTAAATCTGTTTACTTTTTCTGAAATAGAAAAATTACACAAACAAAACCCAAAACCTATTGTGGTTTTTATGTTTACAGATTGGTGTGAAATTTGTTACGGAATGAAACAAACTACTTTTAATAATAAGGATGTAATTAAACTTTTAAATAAAAAATTCTATTTCGTAAAACTAAACGGAGAAGAGAAAAAACCAATTACTTTTTTAGGCAAAACATTTACCTACAAACCTACAGGAAACAATACAGGTGTTCATGAACTAACAAATGAGCTAGCAGCAATAAAGAAAAGAATTGCATACCCAACAACTACAATTCTAAATACAAGTTTTGAGATAGATGCACAGTTAGTTGGTTTTTACAACAGTAAAAAAATGAAACGTATTTTAACTAAATACAAAGATTAACATCCTAAAAAAACGAAACTAATATATAAGAAAACTCCAGTTTTTAGATACTTAAGTTTTTATTTTTAGTTGTAATTACCAACTAAAATCTACATTCTAAACAGATTTAGAAAAAATTAAATTAATTGTAATCTTTAAGAAAACAAAACAGTTAATGGGTTTTTATTAATTTACGTCTTACATTTGCACAAAACTTAGCACGTTGAGCAAGCAGAACATTGTAAATCAATACCAAACATCTGCGAACGTTTCGCAGATTATTACACAGCTACAACAAGAAAAAAACCATTTTCAAATATCGAATTTGGTGGGATCTTCGTTGTCTTTTGTTATTTCAGAAACTTTTAAAAAAGCAGACAAACCTTATCTTTTAATCTTTAATGACAAAGAAGAGGCAGCTTATTACTTAAATGATTTAGAACAACTTTTAGGAGACAAGAATGTACTTTTTTATCCTGGTTCTTACAGAAGACCTTATCAAATTGAAGAAACCGACAATGCGAACGTTTTGTTGCGTTCAGAAGTTTTAAATAGAATAAACTCTCGTAAAAAACCAGCAGTAATTGTTACATATCCTACTGCCCTTTTTGAAAAAGTAGTAACTAAAAAAGAACTTGAAAAAAATACCTTAAAAGTTACTGTTGGCGAAAGCTTGTCTTTAGACTTTGTAAATGAAGTTTTGTTTGAATACAAATTTAAACGTGTAGACTTTGTTACAGAACCAGGAGATTTCTCTGTACGTGGAGGAATTATAGATGTTTTTTCTTTTTCTAATGATGAACCTTACAGAATAGAGTTTTTTGGTGATGAAATAGATAGTATCCGTTCTTTTGATGTAGAAACCCAACTTTCTAAAGAGAAGCTAAAAAAGGTTTCTATAATGCCTAATGTAGAAAATAAAACGCTTCAAGAAAAGAGAGAAAGTTTCTTAAAATATATTTCGCCAAACACAGTAATTTTTACAAAAAACAGAAGCTTATTAGTTGGTAACTTAAATAAATTCTACGAAAAAGCAGCGGAAGCTTTTAACGATTTATCTAAAGAAGTAAACCACGCAGAACCAAGTGAATTATTTTGCGATGGTGCTTTTATAGAAAATCAAATAGAAGGTTTTTCTTTAGTTGATATTGGAAATCAGAATAAAAAAGACGCCAAAATTAATTTTAATACCATTCCTCAACCTTCATTTAATAAGCAATTTAATTTATTAATAGATAATTTAACGGAATATCATAAAGGCGGATTTACCAATTATATTTTCTGCGCAAACGAGCAACAAGCACAACGTTTTCATGACATTTTCGATGATTCAGAGAAAGAAGTTCATTATGAAACTGTTGTTTTTCCATTATACCAGGGTTTTGTAGATGTAGACAACAGATTGGTTTGCTATACAGATCACCAAATTTTTGAGCGTTATCATAAATTTAGATTAAAAAATGGTTACGCAAAAAAACAAGCAATTACACTTCAAGAATTAACAAAACTAGAAATTGGAGATTATGTAACACATATGGATCATGGAATTGGAAAATTTGGTGGTTTGCAAAAAATTGATGTTCAAGGAAATAAACAAGAAGCCATAAAATTAGTATATGGCGAAAGAGATATTTTATATGTAAGCATACACTCTTTACATAAGATTTCTAAATTTAATGGAAAAGATGGTAAAGCTCCTAAAATATATAAATTAGGTTCTGGTGCTTGGAAAAAAATTAAACAAAAAACAAAAGCAAGAGTTAAACATGTTGCTTTTAATTTAATTCAGTTATACGCAAAAAGGAAACTTCAAAAAGGGTTTGCTTTTGGCCCAGATACACACATTCAACATGAATTAGAAGGTAGTTTTATGTATGAAGATACGCCAGATCAATTTACATCTACACAAGATGTAAAAAACGATATGGAAAAAGAACAACCAATGGATAGATTGGTCTGTGGTGATGTTGGTTTTGGTAAAACAGAGGTTGCTGTAAGAGCCGCTTTTAAAGCTGTAGATAATGGCAAACAAGTTGCAATTCTAGTTCCTACAACAATTTTAGCTTTTCAACACTTTAAAACATTCTCTGAGCGATTAAAAGATTTTCCTATTAAAATTGATTATTTAAATCGTTTTAGAACTGCTAAACAAAAAACTGAAGCTATAAATGGTGTAAATGATGGTTCTGTAGATATTATTATTGGAACGCATCAACTAACAAATAAAAAATTAATATTTAAAGATTTAGGTTTATTAATTATTGATGAAGAGCAAAAATTTGGTGTAGCGGTAAAAGATAAATTAAAAACTTTAAAAGAAAATGTAGATACATTAACTTTAACTGCAACTCCAATTCCTAGAACGCTGCAGTTTAGTTTAATGGCAGCAAGAGATTTGTCTGTAATTAAAACACCACCACCTAACAGGCACCCAATAGAAAGTAATGTAATTCGTTTTTCTGAAGAAACAATTAGAGACGCTATTTCTTATGAGATTTCTAGAGGTGGGCAAGTTTTCTTTATTCATAATAGAATAGAAAACATAAAAGAAGTTGCTGGTTTAATACAAAGATTAGTTCCTAACGCAAAAGTTGGTATTGGTCATGGGCAAATGGAAGGTAAAAAGCTAGAAGGATTAATGCTTGGTTTTATGGACAATGAGTTTGATGTTCTGGTATCTACAACTATTATAGAAAGCGGTTTAGATGTGCCTAATGCAAATACAATTTTTATAAATAATGCAAATAACTTTGGTCTTTCAGATCTACATCAAATGCGTGGTAGAGTTGGGCGTTCTAATAAAAAAGCATTTTGCTATTTTATAACTCCGCCACATCATATGATGACGGATGATGCAAGAAAACGTATCGAAGCATTGGTTTTATTTTCTGATTTAGGAAGCGGAATAAATATTGCCATGAAAGATTTAGAGATTCGTGGTGCTGGAGATTTATTAGGTGGCGAACAAAGTGGTTTTATAAATGATATTGGGTTTGATACGTATCAGAAAATTCTACAAGAAGCCATTGAAGAGCTAAAGGAAAACGAATTTAAAGAACTATACCCAACAGACGAAACAAAACCAAAAGAATACGTAAAAGAAGTAACTATAGACACAGATTTTGAAGTATTATTTCCAGATGATTATATTAATTCTATTACAGAAAGACTTGCTTTATATAATAAATTAGGTACGTTAGGAAAGGAAGAAGAACTACAAGTTTTCGAAACAGAAATTATTGATAGATTTGGTGAAATACCAACACAAGTAGAAGATTTATTAGATTCTGTTCGTATAAAATGGTTGGCAAAAGAATTAGGTCTTGAGAAAATTATTCTAAAACAAAAAAGAATGATGGGATATTTTGTTGCAAACCAACAAAGTGATTTTTACCACACAGATGCATTTTCTAGAATGCTAAATTATGTGAAACATAATGGTAAAAGCTGTGTCATGAAAGAAAAAGAGAGTAAAAATGGTATTCGTTTATTAATTACTTTTATAAGAATTGACACTGTAAAAACGGCTTTAACTATTTTGCAGAAAATTTAATGGAGAACTCACATGTAAAGAATCTATCTCTTTTACTTTTAGCAACACTCTTTGTAAGTACTTCTGGTGTTTTAGGAAAATACATTAATCTTTCGCCAGAAGTAATTATATTCTGTCGTGCCTTTTTAGCTGCCATTTTTATTTATGGCTTTTGTAAGTTTAAAAAAATTGATTTAAGAATAAAAACTAAAAAAGACAGAAACTCTTTGATTCTTATTGGCTTTTTTATGGGTGCACATTTGGTAACTTATTTCTATGCTTTAAAGCTATCTACTGTTGCAATTGGCATGTTATCTATGTATACTTTTCCTGTAATTACGGCTTTTTTAGAACCTTTATTTACCAAACAAAAATTAAATTTAATTCATATTTTTTTAGGTGTACTTGTATTAACAGGTATGTATATTTTGGTGCCAGAATTTTCTCTAGAAAATTCGCATTTACAAGGGGTTTTATTTGGTATACTATCTGCTTTTTGCTATTCTTTAAGAAACTTAATCTTAAAGAAACACGTTAAAACATACAATAGCAGCATGCTAATGTTACACCAAATGATAGTTATTACTGTTTTATTAATGCCTGTTTTATTTTTTAGTGATTTTTCTAATGTACAAAGTCAGTTACCTTTATTAATGTTAGTAGCTATCTTAACTACAGCAATTGGTCATACTATGATGGTAAATTCTTTTAAACACTTTTCTATCTCTACAGCAAGTATTATTAGTAGTGTGCAGCCAATTTTTGGTATTATTATAGCATTTCTTTTTGTAAATGAAATTCCACACTTTAATACTATTATTGGCGGAAGCTTAATTTTACTAACGGTTATTATTGAGAGTGTTAGAAGTAAATAATGTTTATTCTACAATAAAAAAACTTCGAAAATTTATTGCTAGAAAGCAACATAATAAAATTATAAAACTACAATTAGCCTGCAAACAAGTTTAGCCCTGATTGAGCGGTTTGTTTGAGCTCTTTTTTGAGGCACGAAAAAAAAGCGAGTAGCGAAAGCAGGAAATAGCTTCTAATAAAATTATTTGGTACTAATATCTAAATAGTTACGTTTTACAAAAGCTAAAATTGTTTCTAGGATTTCGCCCATATTTTCGCAGTCTTTAAATTTAACATCACCTACATATTTTATTAACTGCTTTTTTAAAAGTTCTACATTTTCTGGAAAAGAAATAGTGTCTGCTTTCATGCATTTTATTAAACGAGCGGTTCTTCTTGGCGCAGTAATCATTCTTTTTGCCATAAAAGAACGTTCTTCTATTTTGTATTGTCTAATAGAATCGTTTTCTAATTTTTTACCAACCATTTCTATCATCTTAAAGTTCTCTTTCATGAACTGTAAGTTGTAGACCTTTAAATTACCTTCGAAAGATTGTTGATCGAAATCGATGGCTCTAATTTTATAGATTATATGATCGAAATCGTGTGTTGGCGTTATTACATAATTGTAAGAACGCATGTCTCCTAACAAACGCACCAAACAACGTTCTTTAAACTTTACAAACTCTTTGGCTATTTGTGCTTTTTCTAATTCTGTACAGTTTGGTAAAATATCACTAATAAAATCGTCTCCAGGAATTCCTGCAATGTGTTCTTCTATTAATGTGTCTTTATGAACTAAAAAGTTCATGTTATGAGGAGATAATATGTGTTCTAGTTCTAAGCCATAAATACGAGAGGCATCTGCTTTTTTTACATAGAAGTAAGAAAAGTTATCGTTTAAAATATTTCTTACTTTAATTCTGAAGGGTTTTGAATTACCGAACGTACAATAATCTATTGCATCTACATTTAGAAACGGAATGCTATCATCATTACCATCTGAATGCAACATTGTATATACTTTCTTTAAACTTCTGTCTATTTCTTCTCTATCATATTGAGAATAGTAAGTTCTTACCCAAAGCGTGTCTTCATCATCTTTGTCATAGACAGTAACTGAGCCCTGAAAACGTAATAAATCGTCATAAAAAATAGAAACTTTTATATTTCTATTGTAATTTTTTAAATACGCATTTAACATTTCATTTACCGGAAATGTTGGTTTCTTCTTAGACATCAATTTTTTCTCTACCGCCATCTTTTCTGTTGATTTCTTCAAAAATAGGAATATTTATATCAATTCGAACATCTTTCCTGGTAAAGGTTTAGAGACACCTTTTAATTCCATCTGTAATAAAATAGATGATAATTGGTAAATAGGAATATTACATTCTAAAGATATTACATCTAATAATTGCTTTCCTTTATCATGTAATAAATCGAAAATTTTCTGTTCATTCTCATTTAGTTCTAAGAATAATTGTTTTTGAATTATTTTTGGCCTCTCATTTAAGTCCCAATTTAACATTTTTACAATTTCGTCTGCAGAATTTAAAAGAAACGCCCTGTTATTTTTAATTAAATTATTGCAACCTTTACTATATAAATCTGTTGTTCTACCAGGAACAGCAAATACATCTTTATCGTAAGAATTAGCAATATCTGCAGTTACTAAAGAACCCCCTTTTTCTGCCGATTCTATAATAATAGTTGCTTTAGATATACCTGCAACAATTCTATTTCGTTTTAAAAAATTTTCTCGCAAAGGTGTTTCTTTATGCCAGAACTCAGTTAAAAATCCGCCATTTTCATTTACTTGATTTATGTACTTTTTATGAACTTTTGGGTAAATTTCCTCTAAACCGTGTGCTAAAACGCCAATAGTTTGTAAATTGTTTTTTATTGCTGCTTTGTGTGCACAAATATCTACACCATATGCAAAACCACTTACTATTATTGGGTTGTATTGCGCTAGGTCTTCGATTAACTTATTGCAAAAATCTCGTCCATAAGAACTCATATTTCTTGTACCAACAATAGAAATGATTTTATTGTTAGAAAAATCTATATTTCCGTCTTTAAATAATAAGATAGGGCTGTCTATGCAATGTTGTAAATTAATAGGATAATCGTCATCTAAAAAATACGAGTATTCGACATTATTTTCTTGTATATATTTTAGCTCTTGTTCTGCTAATTTGACGTTTTCTTCATTAAAAAGATGTTTTAGAACGTGATTTCCTATTCCGTTTATTTTTGATAAATTAGATGCTTTTTCTTTGAATATCTGAGAGACATCTCCCACGTTTACAATGAGTTTCTTTGCTAGAATATCTCCTACAGCCTTACTTTTCTGTAATCTTAAAATAGCAAGCAATTTTTCTTCTTTCACTAGTTAACAATTTGACAACCAATATATAAAAATTTTGTTGATAATTTTTATAGAACTTTCTGTTATGAAACGCCTAAAATTATATATTTGTTTATATGAATTTAGCCAACTACATCAACGATTTATTATACAGATACGATTGCGTAATTGTTCCTGACTTTGGAGGGTTTGTAACCAATAGAATTGGTGCAAAATTAAATAGTGATACACATACATTTTACCCACCAACAAAACAAATTGCGTTTAATAGTCATCTAACTCATAATGATGGTTTGTTAGCTAATTACATAGCTTCTAGTGAGCAAATCTCTTTCGAGAAGGCTTCTACAGCTATATCTTTGTCTGTTATAAAATGGCAAAATGAATTACAAAACACAGAAATTAAATTAGATAATTTAGGTACTATTTCATTAAATGAAAGTAAACAAATTATTTTCGAACCAAAAAAAGAAGTTAATTTCTTAACATCATCTTTTGGTTTAACTTCTTTAGAATCTTCTGCTATAGAAAGATACAGACAAGAAGTAAAACCTTTAATACCTGTTGTAGCTTCTACAGAAAGAAAAAGTGTACCTGCGTTTATAAAATATGCTGCAACTGCTGCAATTTTATTAACATTAGGGTTTGCTGGTTACAATAGTTATGAACAAAACCAACAAAAAGAAGTATTTGCTAGTCAACAAAAAGAACTAGAGAAAAAAATACAGACTGCTACATTTGTTATTTCTAACCCGTTACCTACATTAAAATTAAATGTTGTTAAAGAAATAGCAAAACCTTACCACGTTATTGCAGGTGCTTTTCAAATTGCAGAAAATGCAGAAAAAAAAGTAAACGAATTAATCTTAAAAGGGTTTAATGCTAAAATTATTGGTGTTAACAAATGGGGATTAACACAAGTTACTTTCGATAGTTATGCTGATAAAAATGATGCAATTAACAATCTAAATAAAATTAAAAAAACAGTATCTAAAGATGCTTGGTTATTAATTAAAACTAGTAAATAATTTCACTTTTCTTTATCTATTTAGCATCACTTTTAAATAAGTGATTTAGTATCTTTGCAAAAAATTTATTTTTTGATGGAACCAAAAACACCTAAAGAATCTTTAACAATCTTAACCGATTTAGTTTTACCAGGAGAAACTAATTATTTAGACAATCTTTTTGGCGGAGAATTACTTGCAAGAATGGACAGAGCTTGTAGTATTGCTGCAAGAAGACACTCTAGAAGAATTGTAGTTACTGCTTCTGTAAACCACGTTGCTTTTAATAAATCTGTACCTGTTGGTAGTGTTGTTACTGTAGAAGCTAAAGTTTCTAGGGCTTTTAATTCATCTATGGAAATTTATGTTGATGTGTGGATTGAAGATAGACAATCTAGACACAGAACAAAAGTAAACGAAGGTATCTACACATTTGTTGCTGTTGATGAAACTGGTAAACCTGTACAAATACCTCAACTAGAACCAGAAACACCTTTAGAAATAGAACGTTTTGAAGGCGCTCTAAGACGTAAACAACTTAGTTTAGTTCTTGCAGGAAAATTAAAACCTAGCGAAGCTACAGCTCTTAAAGCATTGTTTATTTAAAAAATAATAGAATGGACTTTTTAAATCATTTTAAAATAATAGAATCTATTGTAGTTTTTTTAATTGCAATTTTTGTACGTTTATTAGCTACAAATTCTTTAAAAAAAATTCAACTAAAATTTGGGTTTCATAAATCTAGAATATTAGTTACTAGTAAAATTATTTCTATATTAATTTACATAACAGCAATAGTAGTAATTGCCTTTATTTGGGGTGTAGATGAGAAACAATTATTAGTTTATGTTTCTTCTTTTTTAACCATTTTAGGTATTGCTTTTTTTGCACAATGGTCTATTCTTTCTAATATTACAGCTGGTATTATCTTATACATAAATTACCCTGTAAAAATTGGAGATTCTATTACTGTTTTAGAAAAAGACAATAATATTACAGGAGAAATTAGAGATATTGGTGCATTTTTTATCACTTTAAAAACACCAAATAAAGAATTAATTACGTTGCCTAACTCTATAATTCTACAGAAAAATATAAAGTATTCTCCGCAACCTAATTAACTTTTATAAAAAAAGTAAAAAAAAAGCGCAAATAAAATTTGCGCTTTTTTTTTATGAAATAATTTTAAATTATGCCATTTGATCTTCGTGTTTACCCTCGTAAATCTCTTCTACTAGTTTGGCATTAAAAGCCGGTAAATCGTCTGGGTTTCTACTTGTAACCAAACCTTTATCTACAACTACCTCTTTGTCTTGCCAATTTGCACCAGCATTAATCATATCTGTTTTTATAGATTCATAAGAAGTTATATTTCTTCCTTTTAAAACATCCGCCTCCGCTAATAACCATGGCGCATGACAAATTGCTGCAACAGGTTTATGATTTTCAAAAAAAGATCTTACAAAACTTACTGCGTCTTTATTTTTACGTAATACATCTGGGTTAATAACTCCACCAGGCAACATTAAAGCATTATAATTGGCTTGCGAAACTTCACTTAGCGTTTTATCTACTTTATAGCTTTTTCCCCAATTTCCATCATTCCAAGATTTAATTTCTCCAGATTCTAAAGAAACAATTTCTACGTTTGCTCCAGCATTTTCTAAAGCTTTTTTTGGTTCGCTTAATTCGCTTTCTTCAAATCCATTAGTTGCTAAAATAGCAACAGTCTTTCTATTTAAGTTTTCCATTTTAATAAATATTTAATTAATAAAATATTTAGAATCTAGAAGTATCTAAATTCTTCAACAAAAATAAATAGAATGGAAAAGACAGATTATTGCATTCAATAAAAATATTGACGCAAATACATTTTTAATGAAGTTTTATCTTTTTAAAATCCAAGAAGAAGGATTTAATTTGGTTGTGTTTTTATACAAAACAAAGATTAAAGTCGTTTTCCCAGAAACCTTATCTGTAAATATTTGACCAATATTCTGGCCTGTTTTAACCTTATCTCCTTTTTTAACATACAACTTTTCTAAGTTGTTATATGAAGTTATATAGTTACCATGCTGAATTAGAACATTTTTTCGTCCGCCAGAAGTAACTAAAATATTTAAAATTGTTCCGTTAAAAATAGCTTGTGCACTTTTTCCTCTTTGGGTAACCATATGCAATCCTGTACTATTAATTGTAATTCCAGGAAAAGTTGGGTGAGATTGTTTACCAAACCTTCTGGTTATTAAACCCTCTTTTACAGGCCAAGGTAACTTACCCTTGTTTAGTTCAAACTTTGTTGCCAATGCCTTTGCTTCCGGAGTTAAAACAAACTCGTTTTTCTTAGTAACTTTTGGTTTATTTTTTAGTTTTGCGTTTGCAATTCTATTTGCCTTTGCAATTTCATCTCTAATAATTTTATCTATTTTCTCTGCAACTCTTTTATCTGCATTTATTTTATTCTGAATTTCTCTTTTATACTTTTGCTCTTTCTTTTTAATAGTAGAAATTAATTTCTCTTTATTCTTCTTATCTAATTCTATCTTTTGTTTTTGGTCTTTTTCTGAAAGAATTAAAGTGTCTTTCATTTGTTTTTGAAACAATAAAGAATCGTTCATTTTTTTAACCAAGTCTGTTTGAAAACCAATTTCTTCTCCTTGTTTTTTTCTAAACGAAGTATATTGTTTCATATACTCTAAACGTTTATACGCTTGGTGAAAATTTTGAGAAGATAACAAAAACATCATTCTACTTTGCTGAGATTTACTTTTGTAAGACTTAAAAATCATGCTGGCATAATCTGCCTTTAAAAGCGAAAGTTCTTTTTCTAACTTAGCAATCTCCTTTTTATTCTTAGAAATCTCATTAGACAATAATTTTGCTTCAGAATTAATAGTACGTATTAACCTTAATCTAACATCTATTTTCTGATTTAAATCTTTTAAATCTTCAAGAACATTCTTCTCTCTCTTCTGTTCTTTAAACAGCAAACTATTTACTTGAGCAATCTCTTTTTTTAATTTTCTTCGTTGTTGTTCTAACTCTTTTTTTGTTTGACTAAAAGAAGACAAACAACTAAAAAGTAGTATAAAAATTGTTATATAAAATCGAGTTTTAATCACTATAAATTGATGCGTTTATATCCTTTAGGAATTGTAAAAGAAGTATTTATATCTGTATTAAATTCAACAGATTTTAAAATAAAATCGATCGAAGTTACTTTACCTTTCTGCTTTGCAATTATATTAATCTCTTGAGGATAAACTTCATCTTTTACCAACTTATAAGAAGGATACTTAATATCTAAACGTTGACCTTTTAATGAATTTAAAATAGACTGGTTGTCTAGTTTAAAATGCCCAGGATTTACGGCAAAAAAAGCGTCGAATAAATTTGCTTGTAATTGCGGAGATAAAACATAAGAATTATCTACAATTGCTACATTTTGCTTCTCCTTTTTAATATCTAAAATAGCCTGACCTAAAAATAAGTTTTGCAATTGTTTAAAGTTAATTTCTGTTCCTAATAATTTTTCTAACATAGAAAAATCTCCTTCGAAATACTTTCTTTCTAAAGGCGAATAAAAACTTACTTTTTCTGGAGTTATTTTTGCTTTAAAAACACTTATAAACTTTGTTCCTTTTAACCAAATTACCTCGTCTTTCTTTATTTTTAAATAGACAGAAATACTTTGTTTCGTTTTACCGTCATTAAAATTAGCTTTAAACTTAGCATCTATAGTTTCTTTATTAAAATTGGCAGCAACATGTTTTCTTACTACTTTTTTTGCAGACATTTCTTTTGCAATTACATTAGAATCTATTGCATATTTTTTTGTTTTACAAGAAGTAAAAACAATAGTTAACACTAATATATATTTTAAATATCGCATTTTATTTTTTTAACTTTTTAGACTTTTCTCTATATTTTTTTTCTTCGGATGTATTTCCTAATCCTTTAAATGAAGTTGCCATTTCATTATAAAAATCTGCTTCCATTGCATCTTCAATAACAAAATCAATTCCGTTTTTTAAAGACTCTAACGCTTTTTTATAATCTTTATTAGCATTTAACGCTTTACCATTCATTAAATACACAAAAGGTTGCGCAGGAAATAATGAAATACCTTCTCCACTGTACTTTAAAAGTTTTGCTGATTCTTCTTTAGAAGCTTCTAAAATCTGTTTTAAAACAGCATAAGACTTATCGGTTTCAAACCTTTTAAAAACATCTTGTATAACTTCTTGCCTTTTTACTATAGGTTTTTTACTTTTTTCTAAACTCTCTTTTATTCTTTTAAGGTTAGATGATAATGAATTATCTTTTTCTAAAGCATTCATTATATATAAAGCATTTTTATAATCTCTATTTTGTAAATAAAGCTTTGCTAAATAATCTCTTTCTTTTAAATTTAAAGCAACTACTTTTTGTTGAATTTTTATTGCTTCAGAAAAACTTCTTTCTTTAACAAACACTTTAACCAAGTGTTTTTGCATCCAAATATTTTTAGCATCTTTTTCAATAGCTCTATTAATATATTCTTTTGCTAAAAGTGTATTGTTTAATTCTAAATAATTTTTAGAAAACTCATAAAACACCGTTAAATCATTTGGTAATATCTGGTTACAGTTTTCTAAGTTTTCTATTGCTTTTTGGTAATTTCCAATAGATTTCTGAGACAATGCTTTAAAAAAAAACTGTTGAAATTTTAATTCTTTTTCTTCTGTTAAATCCTTTGCTGCAGGAATACTATCTTGAGCTTTAGATTGTATAAAAAAGAAAAAAAAGAACATCGAAAAAAGAAGACATTTGCAATTTTGCAAACGCCCCTTCTCTCTTATATGTAACGTTTTTATAATAGCCATTAAGTTAACTCTGTATAATCACCAATGCTAACAGACGTAAAATTACCATCATACTTCGCATAATTACCAATCATAGCATTGTCTAATTTTGCATTAGAAATTAACACGTTTGTTTGTATTAAAGAATTTGTAATTGTAGCATTTTCTACAACACTATTTTCTCCTATAGAAACATAAGGTCCTATTTTTGTGTTTTTTAAAACTACATTTTTTCCAACGTAACAAGGTTGAATAATTTCTGAATTCTCTAATACAACGTCTTTAGAAACTAAATTATTACCAGCATCGTGTTCAAATCCTAAAACTTGTTTATTTGTATCTACTGTTGGGTCTTTTTTACCACAATCCATCCAAGCACTTACAGTTCCAGGAATAAATTTAGCACCATCACTCTTTAAAGTTTCTAATACATTGGTTAATTGATATTCATTATTTTCTCTTAAATCGTTATCAATTAAATATTGAATTTCATTTCTTACTCTATCCCCATCCTTAAAATAGTAAATACCTATAATTGCTAAATCTGAAACAAATTCTTTTGGTTTTTCTATAAAATCTTTTATAAAACCATCTTCTACCTTAACAACACCAAAAGCACTTGGGTCTTCTACTTGTTTTACCCAAATTGCGCCATCTGCATTAGAATCTAATTTAAAATCTGCCTTAAATAAAGTATCTGCATAAGCAACAACACAAGGTCCGCTTAAAGAATCTTTAGCACAATAAAGCGCATGTGCAGTTCCTAAAGCTTCTTCTTGTACATATACAGAACCTTTAGCACCCAATTCTTTTGCTATTTTTAATAAATTAGCTTTTGTATCTGCTGGAAATCCTTTTTTTGCAGGTCCTATAATAAAAGCAATCTCATCTATCTTCTCGTCTATTACAGAAGAAATATCTTCTACCAACCTTTGTACAATAGGTTTACCAGCTATTACTGTTAAGGGTTTTGGAACTGTTAAAGTATGTGGTCTCAAACGAGAACCAATTCCTGCCATTGGTACAATTATCTTCATATATTTTTTTATCAAAATTAAAGGTGCAATATACCATTATTAAAAAGATTCTAAAAAAATATAACAAAAGTCAGAAGTAAAAAAAGTATTAAGACAATTCTAAAAAAGAATATCCAATACTATTAAAAAATATGACAAAGAAGAGCTTAACCTTTATAATCACTTAAGATCAACTACAGCTACAAATCAAAAAAAACAGCATCCCTGAATTCAGGGACAAACACTACTGAATTCAGGGATACTAAATAAACACTGTTTTCAGGGATTGCATTAAATTTAATATTTTAGTATTTTTGATAAACTATTATTAATAATTTATGATTAATTAACTAATAAAAATCAATATTATTAATAATTTATAAATATTTTATATAACCCTATATTATTAAAACAATATTTACATGAAAAAAAAATACCTTAAACCCCTATTAGTTAGTGGAATTGCTATTTTATCAGTTACACTCATTTTAAACAAAAAATTAAATTCAGAAAATAAAAAAGACACGCTCTTATCACAAAGAAAAAAACTAGAAAGCTTCGTAAAAAATAGTCCTTACAAGGAAACCTTAAAATGGGATAAGAAAAAAAGAAAACTAAACGGCCTTCCACCAAATAGGTATTTTGAACAAATGTGGGAGTTAACAATTAACCCATCTACCGGAAAGTTAGATGATGGAAGCTTAACAAAATTAAGAGAAGAACTTAAAACGAAAAGACTTGCAAGAAAAAACCCAGGAAACGCAACAAACGCATGGGAAGAAAGAGGACCTAATGATGTAGGTGGTAGAACTAGAGTTATGTTATTTGATCCTAATGACGCAAACGCAAATACAGTTTTTGCTGGTGGTGTTTCTGGTGGATTATGGAAAAACACAAATATAACAAATGCTAATTCTCAATGGAGCAGAGTGCAAAATGTTCCTGGAAATTTAGCAGTAACTTCAATCTCTGTAGATCCAAGAAATTCTAACAGATGGTATGTTGGTACAGGAGAACAGTATACGGCTGGTGATGTTGTTGGTAACGGAGTTTATGTTACAACAGATGGTGGAAATAGTTGGAATGCATTGATAATTCCTGCTTCTGGACCAGATTCTTTCGACTTTAACGCTTCTAATTTATTTTTAAAAGGTGTTTATTATGTAAATGATGTTTTAGCTTGGGATAACGGAACAAATACAGAGTTATTTGTTGCAGTTGGAGCTTCTGTTTATGGCGATTCTGGAAATCCTAGAAACTGGTTAGGTTTACAATCTTCTGGTATTTATCGTTCTGCAGACGGTGGAACAAATTGGTCTCGTATAGAATCTACAAATTTAACATATGATTTTAGTGGAACTACGTATTACTACACTCCAAATGATTTTGAAGTTGCTGCCGATAATAAAATTTGGATGGGAACTATTGGTTCTCCTTTAGGTGATGCTGGCGGACGTGTTTTTAGTTCTTCAAACGGAGCAACTTGGACAGAAGCTACTGCTTCTCCTTTAACAGAATCTAACAGAGTAGAATTGGCTGTTTCTTCTACAAATGCAAACAAAATGTACGCCTTAACACAAGGAACAACTGCCGCTGCCCCAGTTCATGTTTATGGAACTACAAATGGTTTTGCTACCGTTACTACAAAAGCATTACCAAATGACGCAGACAACGGAATTAGCGCTGCAGATTTTACTCGTGGACAAGCTTTTTACGATTTAATGATTGAAGTAAATCCTACTAATGATAATATTTTATATGTTGGTGGTATTGATTTATTTAGATCTACTAACAGTGCTTCTGGATGGACACAAATTTCTAAATGGTCTAACAACCCTGGGTTAAACACATTAAACACTCCTTTTGTGCATGCAGATCAACATGCAATGACCTTTAGACCAGGAAACACAAATCAAGCTGTTTTTGGTAATGATGGTGGTATTTTTTATGCTTCTAGTTTATCTGGTGCATCAAATTCATCAAATGCAATTTCAGTAAGAAATAACAATTACAATGTTACACAATATGTAAAAGCAGGAATTGGACCAAATGGAAACGGAGATACAGCTGGAATTTTTACAGCTGGAGCCCAAGATAACGGTTCACAAGCTTTTAGAAATGCTATTGCAGGCATTAATGGTTCTGAAGAACTTTCTGATGGTGATGGTTTTTACACTTTTGTTGATAAAGACGGTCAATACATGACAGCTACTTTTACAAATAATGTAATTTATAGATTTAATTTACCTTGGAATGGACTAGGAAGAAGACAAGGAGGCGCAACCACTTTATCAAACGATCAAACAACCGGAGACTTTGTAAACCCTATGGATTATGATAGTAATGCAAATAGATTATTAACAAATGGTTCTGCAGGTGCTAACCTTGCAATTAAAAGTTTTAACGTTGCTGCTAATAGTAACGGAACTTTAACAAACGCTGCTTTAACTGCAAAACCTACAGCTTTTAGAGCCTCACCATTTGTAAACAATACTTGGTATGTTGGTTTAGAAAACGGAGGTTTAATTCGTTTAACTGGTGTCACTAATACTACTGCAACTTGGAGCACTGTTACAACTCCTTTTGTAGGTGCTGTTTCTACAATTAGATTTGGAGCAACTGCAAATGATATTTTTGTTACCATGCATAATTATGGTGTAATAAGTGTTTGGGCAACTTCTAATGGAGGAACTTCTTGGACTAGTAAAGAAGGAAACTTACCAAATATTCCGGTAAGAGATTTCTTACAAAACCCATTAACTAGAAACGAAGCTATTATTGCAACCCAATTAGGAGTTTGGGCAACAACAAATTTTAATAACGCAAACCCAACTTGGACTCAATCTTACAATGGAATGAGTGACGTTAGTGTAACTTCTTTAGATTACTGGGCTGTAAATGGTGACGATAATAACAATAAAATTATAGCATCTACTTATGGTAGAGGAGTCTTTACTGGTAAATTTACTTCATCTAATGCTCAAGACACAGAAGCACCTAGCACACCAAACTCACTAACTTCAACATCGAACACAGATACAAGTGTTAGTTTAACATGGACAGCTTCAACAGATAATATAGCAGTAACTTCTTATGATATCTTAAACAACAATACAGTTATAGGTAATACAGTAGACAATTCTTTTACGGTAAATAACCTAACACCCAACTCTGTATATTCTTTTTCTATAAGAGCAAAAGATCAAGTCGGAAATACATCTAACGTAAGTAATACTTTAACTGTAACTACAAATACAACTGCAATTGATTATTGCTCTTCACAAAGCTCTAATACAAATGATGAATTTATAAGCAATGTAACACTAGGAAGTATAAATAATAACTCTGGAGCTCAGTTTTATTCAGATTTTACAGGAATATCTACAACATTAACAAAAGGAAATTCGTATACAATAACAATTACACCAACATGGACAGGTACAAATTATAATGAAGGGTACGCTGCGTGGATAGATTTTAACAAAGATGGAGATTTTACGGATGCTGGCGAGCAAATTGCTTCAATAACTCCTAGCCAAAACACTACCGTTTCTTCAACCTTTACAATACCTACAAATACACAAGAAACTTCTACGAGAATGCGAGTTTCTATGAGCTATAATGCAATACCTACAGCTTGCCAAAGCTTTACATATGGTGAAGTTGAAGATTATGTTATAAACATAGAAAACACACCACTAGACACAACTGCGCCAATTATTAGTTTAAACGGAGCAACAATTGTAGATATAAATGTTAATGATAGTTATAATGATTTAGGTGCAACCGCTTCAGATAACGCAGACGGTAATTTAACTAGTTCAATTATTAAAACAGGAACTGTTAATACAAATATTGCTGGAACTTATACTCTAAATTACAATGTAAGTGATGTTGCTGGAAATAAAGCCTCACAAATATCTAGAACGGTAAATGTAAACGAAGTTATTACTAGTGGCTGTTCTAACGGAATTAATACTTTTCCATATTCTGAAGGTTTTGAAGGAAATATAGGGAATTGGTCTCAATCTTCATCAGATGATATAAACTGGTCTGTTAAAACAAATGGCACACCTTCTAACGGAACAGGACCATCTTCTGCAAACCAAGGCAGTTCTTATATTTTTGTAGAAGCCTCTGGAAACAATACTGGTTACCCAACAAAACAAGCAATATTAACGTCTCCTTGTTTTAATCTAACCAATTTAAATGCGGCTTCATTTAACTTTAACTACCATATGTTTGGCGCAACAAATATGGGTTCTATTGCAGTAGATATTAGTACAGATGATGGAGCAAACTGGACAAATATTTGGAATCAAACAGGAAACAAAGGAAACCAATGGTTGTTAGCAAGTATCGATTTATCTAGCTATTTAAACAGTAATATTAAATTACGTTTTAATAGAATTACAGGTTCTACCTGGCAAGCAGATATTGCAATAGACAATGTTACCTTAACAAACGCTGCTGCTACAACTGTAAATAATTTGAATACTTTTCAATTAGGAACGAAGCTTAATGCATTTAATGTATATCCTAACCCTGCAAAAGATGCTTTAAATATCGAATTAGTTACAAATGGAGCCAACAGTTACAAAATTCTAAATGTTTTAGGGCAAACAATTAAAACAGGAAAATTAACAACAAACACTATTAAAGTAAGTGAATTAAAAACAGGAGTTTATATCCTTCAAATTAACGATGGAGAGGAAACTTTATTAAAAAAGTTTGTAAAAAAGTAAAGTTAAACCTTAAGTATTACTCAATCTATTAAGTCATCTATCCCTGAATTCAGGGATAGGTAACCCTGAATTCAGGGACACGAAAAACATACTGTTTTCAGGGATTGACAAGTGCTTTGTTTAACTATATATTTACAACATCAAAATTATTTAATTAGCACCCTAATGCACCCCCTAAAAATTAAATGATTCAAAAACCCAAGCCTTTGCTTGGGTTTTTTGTTTCTTTGTAAAAAAATACACATAGTGAATTATTTATCAGTAGAAAACATCTCGAAATCTTACGGAGAGAAAATTTTGTTTGAAGACATTTCTTTCGGTATTAACAAAGATCAAAAAGTAGCTTTCGTTGCAAAAAACGGTAGTGGTAAAACATCTATACTAAACATTATTGCTGGCTTAGATGTTCCAGACTCTGGTCAAGTTGTAAGTAGAAAAGGTATTTCTATGGCTTATTTGGCTCAAAAAGATGACATAAATCCTGATTTAACTATTGAGGAAACTATTTTCGCTACTGATAATAAAGTACTTTCTATTGTAAATCAATATGAAAAAGCATTAAAAAACCTTGATGATGGTGACGCTTACCAAGCTGCATTCGATTTAATGGACCAACATAATGCTTGGGATTTTGAAACACAATACAGACAAATTTTATCGAAATTAAAATTAGAAGATTTAACCTTAAAGGTTGGCGCACTTTCTGGTGGACAAAGAAAACGGCTGTCTTTAGCAATAGTTCTTATTAATAAACCAGATTTATTAATTTTAGATGAGCCAACAAATCATTTAGATTTAGAAATGATCGAATGGTTAGAAGCTTTTTTCGCAAAAGAAAAAATAACACTATTTATGGTAACGCATGATCGTTACTTTTTAGAACGTGTTTGTAATGAGATTTTAGAATTAGATGAAGGTAAAATATATAAATACAAAGGAAATTATTCTTACTATTTACAAAATAAAGAAGAGCGTTTAGCTTTAGAGGCAACCAATTTAGGTAAAGCTAAAAGTTTATTTAAAAAAGAATTAGAATGGATGCGTAAGCAGCCAAAAGCTAGAACTACAAAATCGAAGTCTAGAACAGATGATTTTTATCAAATTAAAGAAAACGCACACCAACGTAGAAAAGATCATCAAGTTCAATTAGAAATTAATATGGAACGTTTAGGAAGTAAAATTCTAGAACTTCATAAAGTATATAAATCTTACGGTGATAAGAAGATTTTAGATGGTTTCGATTATATTTTTAAACGAGGCGAAAGAATTGGAATTATTGGTAAAAACGGAACAGGAAAATCTTCTTTTTTAAATGTTATAACAGAAACAACAGAATTAGATGGTGGAAAAGTTGTTTTAGGTGAAACCGTAAAATACGGATATTACACGCAAGCAGGAATTACCATAAAAGAAGGACAAAAAGTTATTGAGGTTGTAAAAGAATTTGGAGAATTTATTCCACTTTCTAAAGGAAGAAAAATATCTGCTTCTCAATTATTAGAACGCTTCTTATTCGATAAGAAAAAACAATATGATTTTGTTGAAAAACTTTCTGGAGGTGAACAAAAACGTTTGTATTTGTGTGCTGTCTTAATTCAGAATCCTAACTTTTTAATTCTAGATGAACCTACAAATGATTTAGATGTTGTTACTTTAAATGTCTTAGAAAATTTCTTATTAGATTACCCAGGAAACTTATTAGTTGTTTCGCATGACAGGTATTTTATGGATAAAATTGTAGACGCACTTTTTGTCTTTAGAGGCGAAGGTGTTGTAGAGAATTTTCCAGGAAATTATTCAGACTTTAGAGCTTATGATGGTTCTGCACCAAAAGAAATTGCAGCAAAACCTACTGTAAAAAAAGAAGAAAAAAAGCAAGAAAAAAAAGCAACTAAAAACACTTTAAGTTTCGATGAAAAAAGAGAATTTGGTGCTTTAGAAGGCGATATAGAAAGACTTCAAAAAAGAAAAGCTAGTATAGAACAAGAGTTTTTAAATGTAGAAATTGCACCTGAAGATATTGCAAAAAAATCTGAAGAGTTACAAGAAACAATTGAAAACCTAGAAAAGAAAGAAGAACGTTGGTTTGAGCTTTCTATGAAATTAGAAAACTAACTATTTTTTTTTAAAAAAAATGTTTGATCGAGCTATAAAATCTAGCTCGATCAAACAAAATTATACACTTACAATATCTGTGTCTTTTAATAATTCTTGATTATTAAATCTAAGAAAAACTTGGGCAACAGCAATGGTGTCTTTCTCACAATAATCTACAATTCTTTTAATATTTTTTTCTTTATAATACACTTGTGCAACTTCACTTCCATCAATATCATCTTTGGGCGAAGGAATTCCTAAAATAGCCGTTAACAATTTTAAAGAAGTATAATGTTTATAATCACCAAACTTCCATAGTTCTAAGGTATCTAAATGCGGAACTTCCCATGGTTTTTTACCAAACAAATTTAACTTATTAGGTAATTCTATTTGATGCACAATCATTCTTCGAGCAATAAACGGAAAATCGAATTCTTTACCATTATGTGCACACAAAACATGTGCAGACTTAGAAAAATGACTTGTTAGTAAAAGTTTAAATTCGTTTAAAAGCTTTGCTTCATCATCACCAAAAAAAGAGGTTACTCTAAACTGATTCACTCCTTCATTATCTATAAAGTAACCAACAGAAATACATATAATTTTACCAAATTCTGCCCAAATACCTGCGCGTTCATAAAACTCTTCTGTAGTAAATTCATCTTTACGTTGGTAGGCCGTTTTTTTCTTATATAATTCTTGTATTTCTATAGATAGACTATCCCAATTTTCTTCTTGAGGTACAGTTTCAATATCTAAAAACAATATATTATTTAGTTTTGTTTTTATATTCATCTTTTTCTTTTTCTAGTCTAAAGATAATCAAAAAAAAAGCCCCGAAAAAATTCGAGGCTTTCTATAATTTATTTACAAAACTTATCTAATTACTAATTTCTTGGTAGAAGTCTTACCTTCTTCAGTAACTTTTAAAATGTAGATTCCTGCATTTATTGTAGAAACATCTATTGTAGATTTTGTTCCAGAAAAGTTTTTTGATAAAACTTTTTTACCTAGTAAATTAAATATAGTTATACTTTTTGCTGCATTAGACAACGAAGAAACAGTAAACTCATTATTTGTTATAGGGTTTGGGTATGTTGCAAAACCTTCTATAGCGTTATCTTTTACAGAAGCAGTAGCATCATAAGCAGTCCAAGTTAAGTCATCAATAATAATTTGCTTACCTGTTGTGTTTTTAACTTCAATAATAACATCACCTGCTATGTTTATTCCATTTACATTAAAAACATGCTCGGTAAAATCATCGAAAATAGTAGAAACTCCTTTAGAAACTCCGTTTACAAAAAGTTCAACCTGTCTATCACCTCCTCCAGTAAATCCTTTAAATAGCTTTAAAGAAAAATCTGCTATACCACCAGAAACAGTACTAGAAGTTATCTTGCTATCATCAGAAGATCTTCTTAGTAAAAGTGCAGGTAAATTCATTGTAGTAATTTCTGTGCTATTAAAATTACCATCTGCCTGTCTAGAAGCTACATAAGTCCAAGTAACACCGTTCTCACCAACAAAACTTCCGTCCGAATAAGAATTTGTTGCTGTCGAGTTAGTAAATGTCTCAGCACCTTGCCCAAAAGACAATGCAGTAATTAAAGATAAAAATAAAGTAAAAATGTAATTTTTTTTCATGTGTATATATTTATTAGTTGAATATCAAAGATAGCATTTTTTAAAAAACCTTTTGTTACGTAATCATTAACAATCTGTTTATCAGACTTTAAATTTCTGAAGAGATTCTACCGTTAAGTAAACGTTATCTCTGCTCTTCTAAAAATTAAATGATTGTTAAGAACAGTTGTAGTAATATAATAATTGCTATTTTTGATACCTACATTCTTATGAAACTATGAATAAAAGCGATATTAAAATTCTATTGGTTGATGATGAACCAGACATTATAGAAATTGTTGGTTACAATCTTAGAAGTGAAGGTTACCAAATTTTTACAGCAACTAATGGTCAAGAAGCTATTAAATCTGCTAAAAAAAATATTCCACATTTAATTTTACTAGACATTATGATGCCAGAAATGGATGGTATTGAAGCTTGTGAAAAAATTAGAAAAATAACCTCTTTAGAAAACGTAATAATATCATTTTTAACAGCAAGAGGCGAAGATTACTCTCAGGTTGCTGGTTTTGAAGCTGGTGCAGATGATTATATAACCAAACCAATTAAGCCAAAAGTTTTAGTAAGTAAAGTAAAATCTTTACTTAGAAGATTAAAGTCTGAACAAGAAAGTGAAGAAACTTTTAAAATTGGAGATATTGTTATTGATAGAGAAGAGTATGTTGTTTATAAAGCAGGAACCAGAATCTCTTTACCAAGAAAAGAATTCGAACTTTTTTCTTTATTAACATCTAAACCAGGAAAAGTATTTAAAAGAGAAGTAATTTTAGATACTGTTTGGGGAAATGAAGTTGTTGTTGGTGGTAGAACAATAGATGTTCATATTAGAAAATTAAGAGAAAAAATTGGTGACGATCATTTTAAAACAGTAAAAGGTGTTGGTTATAAGTTTGTTTTATTAGACGCAGATAAATAAACTTGCATTAATGAAAATTAAAAAAACATATTCTTATGCACTTTGGTCTGCAGCATATTTAACTTTATTATCTGTTGTAATAGCTACTGTAGCATACTTTTTTATTGCTAATAACCTAGGTATTACTAGCATAATAATTTCTATTATAACTTTGTTTACTATTTCTTTCTTTATTACCCAATATAGAGCAGAACATTTTATTTATAGGAGAATAAAAAAAATATACGAAGATGTTTCAATTTTAGATATTAAAGATTTAAGAAAAGAATCTGTAACTACAGATATAGATAAACTCTCTAAACGCATGCAAAAATATGTAGAAGGAAAGCGTTTAGAAATAAAAAGTTTAACAGAAAGAGATTCTTTTAGAAGAGATTTTTTAGGAAATGTTGCACACGAATTAAAAACGCCACTTTTTACGGTACAAGGCTATATTCTTACACTTCTAGAAGGTGCAATGGACGACAAGAATATTCGTTTAAAATACTTAGAACGTGCTAATAAAGGTGTAGAAAGATTGGTTGCTGTAACCAAAGATTTAGATATGATTGCCAAATTAGAAACAGATGGTTTAAAACTAAATATGGAGGTTTTTAATATTTTAGAAATCATACAAACTGTTTTCGATTTGTTTGAAATGAAGGCGAAAAAAAGAAATATTATTTTAAAATTTGATAGAATTTACGACTTTCCCATTTTTGTTATTGGTGATATCGAAAAGACAGAACAAGTTCTAATTAACCTTGTTGTAAACTCTATTAAATACGGTAAACCAAACGGAACAACTATTGTTGCTGCAGACAGCTACAATAATAATAAATTTGTAATTAGAGTAATAGATAATGGAGAAGGTATTAGACAACAACACCTATCTCGTTTATTTGAACGTTTTTACAGAGTAGACCAAAGTAGATCTAGAGAACAAGGTGGCTCTGGCTTGGGCTTATCTATTGTTAAACATATTGTTGAAGCACATAACCAAACCGTTTTACTAAAAAGTACTTATGGCGAAGGATCAGAGTTTTCTTTTACTATGGAAAAGGCTAAATAAAGCAACATCAAATTCTACCTTAGCTACTTGTAAACCTTTATAAAACTTAACTTCTTTTAGTTTTTCTGATGTAAAATTTGCTACTTCAGAAAAAGGAGCCAATTTAGTATCCTCTAAATAATTGGCTAAATATTCTTGTTCTGGTTGATTTTTAGTAGGAATAAAAAATACTTTTTTACCTAAGACTGCCAAATCTAAAATTGATGAATAACCAGACCTACATAAGATAACTTTAGATGAATTTATTTTATGTTCTAGTTCTTCGGATAAAAGAAAATTATAAAACGTACAATTATTAATTACCCAACTTTTTTGAACAGCTTCTATCTTACCTAAAACAAAAACAACATTCCTTTTATCATTTTTAAACGCTGAAATCAACTTTTCTTCCAAAAAGGTTCTATTGGGTTCTGGACCAGAAAGAATAATTAAAACAGCTATACTTTGCTCTAATTCTTCTCTTTTAAACCTACTTAAAGCTCCAATAAATTTTTGATTTAATTTACGACTAGATGTAGATAATTTTCCTGAAAACTCAGAATTTGAGTTATCTGGAATCCAACATTCATCAAACTTTTTTATAATGTTTTGGTGAATTCTACTTGTAAAAAAAGTAGTAAGTCCAGATAAAATATTTATTTGATGCGTAATGTATATTGAAGGAATAATAGAACTTCTTACACCAAACCTATTGTCTGAAATAATACCAGAAACAGTACTATTCTTGGTTATAAAAAGTTCTATAATTTTTCTTTCTTCTTTTATTGCTCTTAAAATTGTAGGCAATTGTAGAAATAAATTCTTCTTTAAATTCTTACCATATTTAATGTTGTAAGAAGGCAAATGTAAAGTCTCTAAATAAGGAAACTCTTGTTTTAGGAACTCTAAAGAACTACCGTCAGAGGCAATTATTGGTGTAAAATTATCTTTAATTAAAGCATTAATAATTGGTACACAACGCGAGGCATGACCTAGCCCCCAATTTAAAGGTGCAACAATTATTTTTTTCTTCATTATATTAAATCGAAACCAATATCTTTTCTGTAATTCATCTTATCGAAATTAATTTTATGAATACTTCTATAACTTTTTTCTAAAGCCTCTTCTATTGTATCGCCAAGTGAAGTTACAGACATAACTCTACCACCACTTGTAACTACTTTATTGTCTTTAATAGTAGTACCTGCATGAAAAACTATAGATTCATCTACAGAATCGAAACCTGTAATTTCTTTATTTTTTTCATAAGCTTCTGGGTAACCACCAGAAACTAACATTACTGTTGTTGCTGTTTTCTCTGTTACAGAAAAAGATTTTTCATGTAAATTCTGATTTGCAACTCCTTCAAACAAATCAAATAAATCTGACTCAATTCTTGGTAAAACAACTTCTGTTTCAGGATCTCCCATTCTTACATTATACTCAACCACAGAAGGGTTTCCGTTATCATTCATTAAACCAATAAAGATAAAACCTCTATAATCTATTCCGTCTTTTTGTAAACCTGCAATTGTTGGTTTTACAACCAATTCTTCTACTTTATCTAAAAAAGCTTTATCTGCGAATGGTACAGGAGATATTGCGCCCATTCCGCCAGTATTTAATCCTGCATCTCCTTCACCAATTCTCTTATAATCTTTTGCCGATGGTAAAATTTTATAACTTTTTCCGTCTGTTAAAACAAAAACAGACAATTCTATTCCTTTTAAAAATTCTTCGATAACAACGGTTGTAGATGCTTCTCCGAATTTTTTGTTAGAAACCATATCTTCTAATTCGGTTTTTGCTTCTTCTAAAGAGTTTAAAATTAATACTCCTTTTCCTGCTGCTAAACCGTCTGCTTTTAATACAAAAGGTGGTGCTAAGGTTTCTAAGAAAGTAAAACCTTCTTGTAAATTATCTTTCGTAAAAGATTGATATCTTGCTGTTGGAACGCCATGTTTTTGCATAAATTGTTTAGAGAAATCTTTAGATCCTTCTAACAATGCTCCGTCTTTTTTAGGACCAATTACTGGAATATCTTTCAACTGTTCGTCTGCCAAAAAGAAATCGTGTACTCCGGCTACCAAAGGTACTTCCGGACCAACAACAACCATTTTAATGTTGTTTTCTAAAACAGTATTTTTAATTGCTTCGAAATCTGTTAAATTAAGATCTATATTAGTTGCCAATTTGTCTGTACCAGCATTACCTGGCGCAACAAAAAGTTTATTAATTTTTTTACTTTCTAATAATTTAATTGCAAAAGAGTGTTCTCTACCTCCAGAACCTAAAATAAGTACATTCATTGTTTGTTGTGTTGTTGTTGTTATTGCAAATATATTTTAAATTCTTTGGATTCTTGCTTTCGTTGGAAAGACATTTTATGGCAAATCTTAATTGGTAAAAAAATAGTAAGTTAAAACCCCCATTTAAAAAAATATTTAAATGCTGATGAAAGATGATATAAAAATAATTTTATACTTTTTGATGATCCTTTTTGATGCTGATGTAAGATATTAACCTTTGGGTAATAGAGTTTCTTTTTTCCAATACCATCAATTTTTCTACATAAATCTGCATCTTCCATGTAAAGGAAATAACGCTCATCGAAACCTTGTAATTGCTTAAAATCGGCAGTTTTAAAAAACATAAAACACCCATGAATAAATTCTGGATGAAAGGGTTTTTCTAAATCTTGGTTTTGATACTCGTTATTTTTTATTTTACGACTAGAAAAATTTAACTTTCTTTTTATTAAATTAAAAAAAGTTGGATGCTTTCTACATACGTATTGCACATCTTTATTAGGGTAAAGCACCTTTGGTGTTATAAAAGACACTTCTGGTTCTTTATTTAAAACTTTTATTAAACTAGGTATAACATCCGAAGAAAAAATAACATCTGGATTTAAAACTAAGTGAAACTGAGAATGAAGCTCTGGTAAGACAAAGTTATGTGCACTTCCAAAACCAATATTTTTGCCCACAAAAACATATACTATTTCTGGATGATTAAACTCTTCTTCTAACCTATTTGTTAAACTATTATCAATAAGAAACAGTTTTTTTGAGAAAGGTATTTCTAAAAAAGATTGAATTGTTTTTCTAAGAACAGAAACATTTTCATTGTAAAGAACAATAGTGGCTGTTATTTTGAATTTCACATTCATTAATATGCTTTTTCTTCACCTTTAAAAATATTTAAAACAGTTTGTATTATAATTTTAACATCTAAAAGAAACGACCAATTTTCTATGTAAAAAATATCTAAACGCACTCTGTTTTTAATATCAGAACTCCTTTTTACTTCTCCTCTATAACCACTAATTTGAGCCAAACCTGTAATACCAGGTTTTACAATATGTCTTTTTAAATAATCGTCTACATCTTTTTGATATTCTAATGAAAGGCTCTCTAAATGTGGTCTTGGACCAACAACACTCATATCTCCAAAAAGTACATTAATAAACTGTGGCAACTCATCTACACTTGTTTTTCTTAAAAACGCGCCTATTTTAGTAACTCTAACATCATTTTTTGTAGCATGCACTTTATCTGACTGTTCATTCACCTTCATAGATCTAAACTTATAACAAACAAATTCTTTACCGTTAATACCTTCTCTACCCTGTTTAAATACTAACGGCCCCTTCGACTCTAATTTAACTAAAATCCATAAAACGGGCATTAACCAAGAAAGAATGGTTATACAAACAAAAATTGAAAAGAAAATATCGAAAACTCTTTTAATGTAGAAATTCTCTGTAAACTCAAAAGGAAGTTTATTTACATTAAGAACCATTAATGCATCATCATAATACTCTACACTTTGGTTTTTACTAAAAAGTTCTGTAGTGTTAGGAATTAATTTTAAGACGATATCTTTATTTATTGCAAATTTATTTATTTGTTTTATTTCCTCTTTATCTAAGGATGACAAAGAACAATAAATTTCATCTACATCATTATGAGCTACATAATTAAAAACAGCCTCTACTTTTCCTAAAAATTCTTTATTCTTGGTTTTTTTATCTGAAAAGAATCCTAAATAATTATAACCTAAATTAGATTTACTTTTAAAAAGTTTTATAATGTTTTTTGATGAATCATCGAAACCTACAACAATTGTTGTTCTAGAGTTATTACCAAGTGATCTATATTCTTTTAATAAAAATAGCCATAAAAACTTAAAAAAAGTAATAGTTATTACAATAGATAATAAAATTAGAAATTGATTATGAACAACTTCGCCTTCTTTAAACACACCAAAATAAGCAAAATACCCAAGGATAAAACCTAGAAATTGCTTTAACAAAAGCACAAAAACCTTTAATAAACTAGTATAGCGGTATACTTTATAGAATCCAGAAAAATGAGATGCTAATACCCAAAAAATAGTAATGTAAGATAAGAAGTATACGTTTAAATACGCCGTGTCATAGACAATATAAACTATAAGGTTAATAATAAAAATATCTAATAAAACTTGTAATGGTTTTATTAGGTCTGAGTATCTTTTCTTCAAACTAAGGTTGGGTTGAGTTAATTAAGAACAAATATATAATTTTAACGAAAAACTTTAAGAATCATTTCATCAATTGTAAACTTTTTTTTGGCTACAATTTGTTGATGTTCTATGTCTACATTCTTATCTATTAAAAATTTCAACTTTTCTACCAATAAATTATTATTCCATTTTGTAGCAACTAAGCTTAAATTATTACTTGTAAAGAATTCTTCAATTTCGCTTTTAGGATCAGTTATTACTAAAACTTTACAACCCGAAGCCAATAAATTAGGTAACTTTGATGGTAAGGAACCCTTTGATGTATTTTCTTTTTGAGGAATTATTTGAATAGAACTCTTACTATATAATTCTTCTAAATTCTCCTTATTTACTAAATTATGAAAAATAATTTTCTTGTTGTTATTTAACTTTTTTAGTTTCTTAATAGTTTCTCCTTCAGAAAAAATATAAAACATCGTATTTTCTATTTTTTTAGATGCTTCTGTAAAAAAGCTAAAAAGCTCCATAGGATTCTGCTTTTCTCCTAAAGCACCAGAATAAACAACATTAATTTTCTCTTTATCGAATATTGAATCTAAGTCGCTAGTAATATGATCTTTTAATGTTATAAAAGGGTATTGAACTTCTAATTTATCTTCAGCTAAATTATATAATTTTTTAGCCTCATTTTTCATTTCATGAGATAAAAATAGTAGTTTATTACAATTCTGATAACATTTTTTTTCAATTTTATGAATAAAAAATTTAATAAAATTATTTAGAAAACCTGTTTTCCCTTCCGAATAAATTTCTTGTAAATCATGTACCATTCCTACTTTTCGTATCCTTTTACTAAGAAAGGGCAGTATAAAATAAAAAGCAAAACTTGGTGGAAATATTGGTATTATTAAATCTTTATTTTTTTGATTTTTATATAGTTTTCTTAACACAAAAAAAGCAAAACTAAATTCTAAAATTAATCTTCTAAAAATTGTTTTTTTTGTGAAAAATAAATGTTTTCCTCCTCTTATAATTTCAACACCTTTTAGTTGATGGTTACTTTCTTTCACTTTCCAATCTGGGTAAAATGGATGGAAGCATAAAACAGTTACTGCGTGCCCCTTTTCGACTAAACTAGTTACAAAATTAGTATTAAACTTTCCTGTAGAAATTGGTTCAGGATAAAAAAAAGGAGAGATTATTAAAATATTTTCTTTCTTATTCAATTTTTCTTTCTCTAATTATTTTTGCAGGATTACCCATACAAACTTTATTTTCTGGTAAATCTTTATAAACACTACTTCTAGAACCTACAACAGTACCTCTGTGTATTGTAATTCCTGGTGCTACAAAAACATCTGTTGCTAACCAACATTCATCTTTAATAGTAACCTTTTGAGCAAAAATAGGGAAATTTGACTTTAGATAATCATGAGAAGCAGCACATATATAAGATTTTTGCGATACAACTACATTATTCCCAATTTCTATTTCTCCTAAAGAATATAAAACTACATCGTCTCCAATCCAAGAATAATCCCCAATAGAAACTTTCCATGGATATGTAATTCTAACAGTTGGTCTAATAATTACATCTTCACCAATTTTTGCACCAAATAAACGTAATAAAAAACGTCTAAACCCATACATAAACTGTGGCGAATTACTAAATAAAATACTTTGAACAAGCCACCATAATTGTACTACAAAAGCATTTCTGCCTCTAAAGTTTTGGGGTAATTTAAATGTATTTAGTTGCTGCATTAAACTTCTCTTTTTTAAAAAAAATAAATAATGACGTAAAGTAACAAAATAATACTATACCATAATGTCTTGATAAATAATTTTCGGTAATATTTATAGATAAAAATTGAATAAAAATAAATATTCCTAAGGCAGAATATCTTAGATGTTTAAAAAGAGTACACAAGTAAAATAAAAAAAGTACAAGAAAAAACCACCCACCATATAAAATTAGATTAAAATAATAATTATGTGAGTTATAGGTACTTATTTTATAAAAATTACTGTTGTTATTTTCTTTGTAGCATCGATTTAATTCATTTTGAATATTATTACCAAAACCAAAAAAAGGAATATTTTTTATTAACAAATAGTCACATTTATAAATTGCCATTCTAACGTTTGTAGAATTATGATAATTGCCTTCTACTGGTTTATTAATTTCTGTAATAGTTTCATTTAATCGTTTCTTTATAATTTCACTACCAAAAATTAAAAAGAAAGTTAAAATCAATAAACTACCAAAAACAAATACATATTTAATTTTCCCTTTTTCGTTAATTAGAATATAAAGGATAAAGGATATTATTGTAAAAAATAATAAAAGAATTATAACTCTTGAACTGAATAAAAATAGAAAAAAAATGGATATAATAATATTTAAAAAATTAAATATCATAAACTTTTTAAAGTTAAAAAAAGAGAGGGTAATACTAACTAATAAAAAGGCACTGAAATAAGTTGGGTGAATTTCAAAAAAATAATTACTCATTACATATTGTCTAAAAAAAGGAATATTTTCTGGACTTATATTAAACAACGTTACTAATGAGTTACTTTTTAAAAAAATAAACAGATAAATTATACTTTGAAAAACTACAGAACATTGAAAAACAAAAAAGGATAATTCTTTTATTTTATAATTAATAAAATCTGGTTTAAATATAAATAAAAGAGGAAAAATTAGAAAAGGTAATTGTATTAAAATTCTAGAAACATTAAAACTCCCAGAAATAATTTCATAACAGAAATACATCAAAAAAGGCAATATTAACAATAAGTACTTTAGAGGAAAAAAAATCTTTTTTTTTGTTTTTACTAAGAAGTAAATAGTAAGTAATGCGCATAAAATTATTAACATTGAATTAAAATTAACTTTTAACAATGGTAATGTTGCCAAAGAAATAAAAGCTATTTTAGTAAAATTCTCTAGATGTTTTTGCATTATTTATTTTTATTAATAGAACTATTGTATAAATGATTCCAATCTTTAAATCTTTTGGCCCATGAATAATTTTCAATTACAAAATTATGCAGTTTTTCTCCATTCTCGTCTCTTTCAAAATCAGACCAACTTAAAACTTCATTTAAAGCATTTTCCAACTCGATCTCAATTGGATTTATTAATTTACCTCCATTCTCATTCCAAAGAGGGCTTAACCCAGTTTGATGCGTAGTAATTACTGGTGTTTTTAATATAGCTCCTTCTAAATTTACCATACCAATAACTTCTGAATGAGAAGGTGCTACGAGGACAAATGCATTTCTAATTAATTCTATTTTTTTATTACCAGAAACTAAACCTAAAAACGTTACCCTTTTACTTATACCCAATTTATCTATTAAAAGATTTAGTTCTTTTTTATAGTTGTTAATTTGACCTGCAATTTTTATTGTATAATTTTTATTTTTTATTTTTGAAAAGCTTTTTAATAAAATATCAATGCCTTTTTTTTCATCTAACCTTCCTAAATAAAGTATATATTTATCATTACTACCCGTTAATGTATTAAGTGTAAATGAAGTTTTGGTAATTAAATTTGGTATTTCTACAACATCCTTTTTATTAAAAAGCAATGCTAAATTATCTTTTTCTGAAGGGGTTATCGCATGTATAAAACTTGCTTTTTTAAACAATTTCTTTGTAAGAATATTAAAATAAAGTTTCTTTTTTACGGTTCCTTTTTCCCATAACCATGGCTCATACATACCATGAGCGCTTACTATAAAGGGGATTTCATTTTCTACACAAAATTTAGCAGAGATATACTGAGGATAAGTCCAAACACCATGAATATGAATTAAATCGAATTTATATTCATCATTTAAAGAAATAATTTTTGCTTTCCACTCCCTAGAATACAACCAAGGTTTATTAGTTTTAACTAAAAAAATATTATCTTCTTTTTCTTTCTTAGAAGATAATATATAGGAAGAAAAACTACCTTTATTTAAATAAAAGTTCAAGTTTTTTATAACAGTCCTTAACCCTCCACTTTCAATCGAATAATCTTCAACTACATGTAATATCTTCATCAGAATTTTTTAAGAAAATTAGTAAAAAAAAGTAAAACTCAGGAGGAAAATAATGTCCCTCTCTAATTAATTTTAGGGTTAAATAGAAAAATATACTTTGTTGTGCTATTCTTTTTTCATTTTTAAATAATTTAAAGCTTCTGTATATAAAATAAGCTATTAGAAGAAAAGCAAATATTCCAAAATCGCTCACCATTCTAAAAAACAAAGAGTTTGCGTCTGTTTTGTTTATTTTAGAAAGGTTCATCCTAATTAGATAAGCAGGTGGTTTCATTTTAGAATAATATTTATCATATTCATGTCTATAGCTCCCTAACCCAGTGCCTAAAGGCTTATTTAGAAGAATTTCTTTTGTAATAAAGGCATTACTTAAAAAAGCATAAGAACTTAAATTTGTATTCTTTTCAAACTTACCTGAAAAAATGGATCCTAAAGATTTTTCTGTCTCTTTAAGCCTAATTACAAGAGAACTAACTCCACTACGATCTGTTGGCTTATCCCAAACTGTACTTAAATAATAAATACTAAAACTTAATAATAAAATTACAATCCAAGAGTACTTTAAAAAGACTTTAACTTTAACTAATGGAATTATAATAATTAAAGCTAAACCAATAAAACCTATAGATGATTTTGATAAAATTACGGTTAATAGTACTACCAATAATCTTACATATTTTTTTTTTCTAAGAAAAGAATAAATTGCAGGCAACATTATAGCTGCATAATGTGCTGGTTCTGCTAGAATACCATTTAATCTACCTACCGAAAAAACGTTTATATTTAAATAAAACATTGGTATCGCTATAATTGCTATATAAAAAGAGAAATCTAAATATGCTTCAAAAAGTTTTTTTACACTAAAATATTTTATTAAGTTTTGATAATAAATACTACTTAAAGAAATACCTAATAATTGAGCTATTAACGATTGTATAGGATTAAGTAGCAATAAATAACTCACAACACCATGAATAGTAAAAAAGCCAAGTATAATAATTAAGTTTTTATGAATTGTAATCTTTTTAGTTTTGGCTAATAATAAAAAATTACATATTAAAATAACGTAATAGAGTTTTACATCTATTACAAAATGAAAATAACATGCTTCTGTAAACAAAGCAAAAACACTACTAAAAATTATATATTTATCTAATAATCGCATTTAATATTGTTTTTACTCTATATTTAAACATCCACTTAAAATAATATAATTTAGATACAAAGTAATTTATTTTGCCCGATTCTATTTTTGCTTTTGTGGTTTCTAAATAAACATTTTTTACTTGGCTATTACTTATGCCTCCATCTGCCATTATAGCTGTTACTTCATTAAACCAATGCGTTTTTAAATGCTGTTTAGCCCTTAATAATAATTCATAATCTCCAGCAATTTTATAATTGGTATTATAAAGTCCGTATTTTTTAAAATAATTTTTACTGTGAAAAGCACCAACATGAGCAATATTCATTCCTTTTCTAAAATGTTTCCATTCCCATTTATCCTTTATAACTTTCTTACCTTCAACTTTTACTACAGAATGAATAAAATCTAACTCTTTTGATTGGTTTTTTATTTGTTCTGCATAAAGATCTAATGCATTTTCTGTATAAAAGTCATCAGACCCTAAAAAAGAAATCCAATTTCCTTTAGCTAATTTTACTCCTTTATTAAAAGCATCATAAATACCTGTGTCTTTTTCAGAAATCCATGTGAATCTAATATCTTTCTCCGCAAACCCTTGTTCGAAAGATTTAATAATATCTACAGTATTATCAGATGATTTTCCATCAACAATGATAAACTCAAAATTAGATATAGTTTGAGACAACAAAGAATTTATTGTTCTTTTTAATGTTTCTCCACTATTAAATGTTACAGTAACAATACTAAACAACATATTTTTAATTTTCTATTTTTTTTATAAATTTAGCAGGGTTACCTCCCCAAACCTCATTATCAGGTATGTTTTTTGACACAACACTTCCTGCTGCAACAACAGCTTTCTTCCCTATTTCAACTCCTTTTAAAATAATAGAACTGGCACCAATAAAAGCACCTTCTTTAATTAACACCTTTGCATTTTTAACACCTATTTCGGGTACTTGTATTCTATCATCTAAATAAATAGAATGAAAATCCGTATCATAAATCTTACAGTTACCTCCTATCAAAACAAAATCTTTAATAACAATCTGTTGACTACAAAATATTGCACAGTTAGACATCCCAACATTGTTTCCTATTTTTAGTTTTCCTTTATCTGCAACAACAATACTTGTAAACGTTTGTCCTCCAATGGGGTTTTTAATATAACTAGAGTTAATAATAACATTATTGCCAATTTCTGTCGATCCTTTTCCTTTTAAAAATAAGGAGCCATTTACTTTACAGTTTTTACCAAATTTTATATCAAAAATTCTAAATTTTAGATAATTAATAACTTTAGATTTTATAAAATAAAAAAACAAGAAAAACTTATACATAACACTTTTTGTTTACTTTAATAAATTATTATAAATAGCATAAACTTTTTTATTGTTATTAATATGACAAAAGTTATTCACGGCAAAATCTCTGGCGCTTTTCTTCATAAATGTAAATAACTCTTCATTATTCTTAAGAGTTATTATTTTATTTACAGCTTCGTCAACATATCCTGATTTATAAGTGTAACCCGTTTCATTATTTATTAACAATGTATTTTGAGATTTTACATCTGAAACTAATACCGGAATAGATAGTGATTGTGCTTCTATAACAGACCTAGAAAAGTGAGGAGTTTTAAAAGGACTTAATAATAAGTCTATCATTTGCATCTTATTTTGCACATCTTTAACCATTCCTTTAACTATTACATTATCTGGCATTTGTTTGGCTATCTTTATTATTTCTTCATTTACAATTTCTGATTCAAAACCATAAATTAATATTTTAATATTATTATCTATTTCTTTTAATTTTAAAGCAATTGAAAGTAAATCTTCTATTCCGTTTTCAAAATTAAATCTAGCAAAAAAGCCTATTATAAAATCTGTTTTTTGTAGTCCTATTTTTTTTCTTTCACTCTCTCTTATTAAGTTATTAAATGTATAAATATTTTTATCTATAGAGTTTTTTATAACTTCTAGTTTTTCACCTTTAAAAGGTTCTGATTCATAATTATTAATTGGAATAAAAAAATCTACAAATTTGATATTATAATAACTTAATATTTTCCCGAAGAAGTTATTTAATATTGGCTCTCTTACATGAGAAACTACCTTTACCTTTTTAAAAAACACTTTTGCCACAAAAGCATAAACAAATAAACAACTTGTATTTAAATGCAAAATACTTGGCTTTACTTTTTTTATTATTTTATATGCTGCAAAAATATTGGGTATAATATATAAATAATTCTTTACAAATAATCTAAAATTCATACCAGACACCGTAGTACCATGAAATGCAAACAACCTTCTATTACTTACAATAACTTCTGCGTTTACTTTTTTAAATAAATCTTTTGCAGGACCATTAATCAGCATAAAAACATAAGGCTTATATATATCCTTATCTAAGCCACTAAGCAAAATTGACAAACTTTTAGGTGCACCACCTAACTCACCTGCATGATGAATATATAAAATTTTATTTACCATTATTATACTGATAATTTATAAATTTACTACAAACGTAAACTGGAAGCAAGTTATTAATTTATAAAGAAAATAGACTTTAATTTTAATTTAAAATTTACCCTTAATTCTTTAAACAACAAATCATAAAATAAACCTACAAAAGCATAAGAAACTAAAGTAGAAATTGCAGCACCTACAAGTCCAAATTTATTTATTAAAACAATGTTCAAAATAACATTTAAAATTGCTCCTATAATATTTCTATAAAATGAATGTAAATAAAAACCTTCTGCAACAAGCCATTTAGAACTAATAGTTGTAAAAAAGAAAAATATATTAGACCAAATATAAATACTTAATATTCCATAAGATTCTAAGTAGCTATCTCCATACAAATTCTCTATAATCCATTCTCCAAAAAAAGTAATAAAGAGCGATATAAAAACTGCTAACCAAAATAGTAAACTATAAAGGTTGGTAATCCTTTTGTAATAAGTCTTTTGATCTTTAGATTTATAAAATAAAATTGCCGGAAAAAAAGAAGCCGCAATTATATTTGGAATAAAATACCAAACCTCACTTAAGCTAATAGATACGGCATATAAACCAGCAGCTTTTGCTCCTAAGATTTCTTTGACCATTATTTGATCTATTTTCACATAAACAATATACATCATCCCACTTAAAAAAAGAGGCCAACTTTTTTTAAGAAGACTTAAAACATAACTCTTATCAAAATTAAAAAAAGAAATAGAAATTTTACTTTTATTAAAATATAGAAACGTGCATAAATGCGTAACTAAGAATTCTAAAATAATGACGATTGCAAAATAATGAACTGGTGCATTCAATTTTATTAACACAATCTTTAATATACTTGATAATGAAACCGCAATAATTCTAGAATAAACAACAAACTTAGACTTAACTTGACTTTGAAAATAAAAATCGAAAACCTCTAAACTTTGAAGTATTAGGAAAGAAGAAAATATTAAAATTAGAAGCCTTATTTCAGAAAAATCTTTATTTAAAAAAACAAAAAGCAGTAAAATAATAAATGAAATTATACCAAAAAGTAGCTTAGTTAAGAAAGCGGTTCCTAATATTTTACTTATTTCTGCTTTATTGTTAGCACTTACCAATTCTTTTACAATAATATCATTTAAGCCAATCATTGCAATTGGTAAAAACAAAGCTACTATACTATTACTATATGCTAAAAGACCATAAGTTTCCGGTTCTAAATACCTAGCAACCCAAGCACTTACAAAAATAGCAGAAAAAAAACCTAAAATTTTACTAATAAAAAGCCACAAAGTATTGTTAAAATACTTTATGAAACTTACATTTTGTTTTATTTCTTTAACCTTATTAATTAGGGAGTTAAATATCATTTGTTTTCATAAATATTAAAAAACTCTTCAATTTAATATCTTTTTCAGAAAGTATAATGTCTTTATTCGGAATCTTCCAATCAATATTTAAATCCTCATCATTATAAAGCACACCATCTTCAGATTCAAAATTATAATAATTATCACATTTATAAGAAACAATGGTATCATCTTCTAAAACAGAAAAACCATGTAAAAACCCTCTAGGTACAAATAATTGCTTATTATTCTCTGCAGACAATTCTACCGAAAACACTTTACCAAAAGTTTCAGAATCTTTTCTAGCATCAACCGCTACGTCTAAAATTCTTCCCTTTACAACTCTTACTAATTTTGCTTGTGCAAACTCGCCTCTTTGTAAATGCAAACCTCTTACAACTCCGTATTGCGATGTAGACTGATTTCCTAAAACAAAATCTCCAGTAAAACCTGTTTTTTCTTGAAACTCTTTTTTATTATATTCTAATAAAAAACACCCTCTATTATCTTTAAAAAAAAGTGGTTCTATTACAAAACAATCTTTTAATCCTGTCTCTTTAACTATCATTTTATTTCTAATAAATTATTCCCATAACCGCTTTTTAAAAGTGGTTTTGCTAATTCATACATTTCTTGTTTGGTAATAAAACCAGCTCTAAAAGCAGCTTCTTCTATAGAACCTATTTTTAAACCTTGTCTTTCTTCTATTACTTGTACAAATTGAGAAGCTTGCATTAAAGAGTTAAAAGTACCAGTGTCTAACCAAGCAGTTCCTCTGTCTAAAATAGTTACTTTTAGTTTTCCTTTTTCTAAATAGGTTTTATTGATATCTGTTATCTCAAGCTCTCCTCTTTTACTTGGTTTCATGTTTTTTGCAATTTCTATAACAGAATTGTCGTAAAAATAAATTCCAGGAACTGCATAATTAGATTTCGGTTTTAAAGGTTTCTCTTCAATAGACAACACCTTCTTATCATCATCGAACTCTACAACCCCATAGCGTTCTGGATCATTTACATGATAAGCATATACAATTCCTCCATCAGGATTATTATTTTCTTTTAATAGTCTTGGTAGACCAGAACCATAAAAAATGTTATCCCCTAAAATTAAAGCTACACTATCGTTTTTTATAAATTTCTCTCCAATAATAAATGCTTCTGCCAATCCATTAGGTTCTTCTTGAACTGCATATTGAAAATCACATCCATATTTTTTTCCATCACCTAATAATCTTTTAAACAATGGTAAATCTTGCGGTGTAGAGATAATTAAGATTTCATTTATTCCTGAAAGGATTAATACAGAAATAGGATAATAAATCATAGGTTTATCATACACCGGCATTAATTGTTTACTAACAGCTAATGTAAGTGGATGCAATCTTGTTCCAGATCCTCCTGCTAATACAATTCCTTTCATATTTAATTATATTTTTCTAGATACCATTGAATAGTTTTCTTGATACCAGTTTCAAAATTTTCTTTGGCATTCCACCCTAATTTTGTTTCAATTTTAGAAGCATCAATAGCATATCTAAAATCATGACCTGGTCTATCTTTTACAAAACTAATTTGTTCTTTATAAGATTTCCCTTTAGGTTTCTCTTCGTCTAAAATTTCGCAAATAACATTTGCTATGTACAAATTATCTCGTTCATTTTTACCTCCAACATTGTAAGTCTCTCCTGTTGTTCCTTTCTTATAAACGAGCTCTATACCTTTACAATGATCTAAAACATATAACCAATCTCTAATATTTTTTCCATCTCCATAAATAGGAATATTTTCTCCAGAAATTGCTTTTCTAATTATTGTAGGTATTAATTTTTCATCATGTTGTTTTGGCCCGTAGTTATTAGAACAATTCGTTGTAACAACATTCATTCCGTAAGTATGAAAATAACTTCTTACCATAAAGTCTGATGATGCTTTTGAAGCACTATAAGGGCTATTTGGTGCATACGAAGTCTCTTCTGTAAACAAACCTGTTTTACCTAAAGTACCATATACCTCATCTGTAGAAATATGATGAAATCTACAATTTTGATAACTTTTTTTATAAATATTCGGAGCGTCCATCCAATAATTTCTAGCAACATCTAATAAATTAAAGGTTCCAAAAACGTTTGTTCTTACAAATGCATCCGGATTTTTAATTGAATTATCTACATGAGATTCTGCTGCAAAATGAATTACTCCAGAAAAGTTATGCTTCTTAAATAAATTCTCTACCAAGTTTCTATCGCAAATATCTCCTTCAACAAAAGTATATCTCGCGTTATCATTAATCTCTTTTAAATTAGAAACATCACCTGCATAAGTTAAAATATCTAAATTTACAACCTGTAAATCTGTGTTGTTTTCTAAAAAGTAAGGTATAAAATTTGACCCAATAAATCCTGCTCCTCCTGTTATAAGAATTGTTTGCATTACTTATTTTTTATAATTTCCTAAGTACTTGTTTAATTTAAGTAACAGTAAAAATACAATCATAAAACTTGCTCCTAAAGCACCTAATAAAAAGGCATAATTTTTAGTTACTCCTTTTATTTTAGTTCCTATTGGCTGAAAGTTAGAAATAACATTAATAACATCATATTTTGTAGCCTTTTGTGATGCTATATTTCTTAAATCATTATTTATTTTTCTATTCGCTTCAAATAACTCTAACTCTTTTGTAGTTCCTTTTTCACCGCCTAAATCTATATTTGTACCGGTTGTTTGTTTCTTTGCTTCTTCAACCATTACTTGCATATAAACCTTTCTTAAAGAATCTATATGAGTTAAGTTTTGGCGGTATAAAGAATCTGTTCTATTTAAGTCTCTATTTGTTAATCCCTTTAGCTTATTAAAATATTTATTACTAACAACAGAAGAAATGATTACATCATCTAATTTATCGAAAATATTATTCTTCTTTGCTGTAACTGTTACTTTATGAATTTTATAATCATAGCTTGTAAAAGCTGCTTTAAATTCTAAAAAAGTATAACTCTTTACTGTTGTTGTATCTACAGATAAAATAAAATCATTGTAAGAATTAATAATATCATTTTCTGTCTTAATTGGTTCTATTTCAAATTCTTTAAGACTTGCAGCGTATTGTTTGTCTAACTTAAACGTTTTTACTAAACCCGCTGTATCTTTTTGCTTAACAAGGTTATTGTAATAATTTATGTTCTCATATAATTGTCTAGCACTTTTAAAATTTGGTTCTAAAAGTAATTCAGACTCAAAAGTATCTGTTTTTCTTACCTCAACAAAAACACCTACAATTAAACCAACAATAGCGGCAATTCCAATCTTTATTGTATTTTCTTTTAAGAAAATTAAGATAGATATGATAACATGAAATATTCCTTTAAAAATACTACCAATAAAATTAAAGAACTTAGTAAATCCTTTTCCTATGATTACAAATAAAGAACCTAAATCTACTTCTTCTTCGTTACTATTATTGTTGTTGGTTGGTCTGTTGGTTGTTGACATTCTTTTATTTTATTGATAAACAGTTTAACTGTTAAAAATTTGTTCTAATATTTTTTGAGTAATCGCATAAGTAGGTGTTACACCAGTCATTCCTAAACCACCAGAAGCTAATGTTGCTCCTGTTTCTAAAGGATTATCTGATGCATAGTATGCATATCTTACTTGTACATCTTCAGAAATATTTCCTCTAATTCTAGATGCAGATTGTATTGCTTTTTGATAATGAGCTCCTTCCATTTCTAAGCCTATAACATTCCAAGTAGAATCATGAAAAAACTTTAACAAGTCTTTGTTTTGTAAAGAGGTTCCTAAAACAGAAATCATAGAACCATCGAAAACTTCGATACCAAAACCTTCTAAATCTTCTTTTGCTAATTCATTTTTAAACGGATAGTTATCTGCTGTTCCTTCAAAAATATGAGCAGAAGGAATCATAATATCTCCTTTTCCTCCTTCTAAAATACCAGCTTTACCCATTATAGAAACAGATTTAACGTCTAAATGAGTTTTTATATTCTTTTTACAAGTGTATGGTTTCAATAATTCATCCATAGTTTCATACGCTTGTTCTCCAAAAGCATAATCCATTACAATAATTACAGGGTTTTCTTCTAGCTTCTCTTTTTTAGAAAAAGATAAAATATCAAAATTTATTTTAGCCGTATCTATAATTTGTACATTAATATTGGTACCAGAAGTATCTTTTATATAAATAAGACCGTTTGAAGATGCAAAATCTTTTACTTTTTTCTGTAATGGCTTGCTATCAGAATTACTTAAAAGTTGATACAATTCAAAACCTTTTAAATCTTTAGTTTCTTTTGGTACCGCATTCTTAGCATAAATAGAATTTAGTACACTGTGCATATTTGCACTTATAATATGTACTGGTCTTTCTAAAAGTTCATTATCTTTTAAAACCTTTTTAATATCATTTGCCCAAATTTCACCATAAATATGGTGTCCTATTTCTTCAACTAAAACAGAACTAAATGTTATTGTTCTTTTTTTGTTGTCTATAACTTCATTTATTGCAAGCTTACCTAACCAATAAATTAATTGAAAAAATCTATCTGGGTTTGCTTCTGTAGAAAAAGTATTATGTATACCTAAAACTTCATCGAAAGTTCTACCTAAAATATTACCTAAATGAACAATTGTTACTTCTCTTTCTTCTTCTGTAATTTCTTTTTGATAAAGTATAATATCTTCTAAATGTTTCCATTCTCTTGTAAAATCTTCACCATCATTTAATGTAACTCTTTCTTGAATCTTATGAGATTCTATAAACAAGAAAGTTAAATGCGTTAGAATATCATAGATTTCAGACCTTCCTCTGGTAATCTCAATATTCATTTGATCTTTATCTATTCTATAACAGTTTCTTCTTCTTTTTGGAGGAATAATAGAGTTAAAGTGAGAGTTTTTATACCCTTCATCTGCCGTTAAATTAATATACTGGCATTCTTCAATTCCTTCCGGAAGTCTTTCTATAACATAAGTTAAACCACTTAATTCTATTCTTTCCTCTGCTATAGAACCATAAATCTCTGGTCTTAAAGATAGTAACGATTTCCTTAAGGTTTCTCCTGAAATTCCCATTGGTTTATAAAAACCTCTACTAAATAAATGACGCATAGAAATATATAATTTCTCTATTGCGTTTGTAGATTCTTGCGCTCTTGTTCTCGCTATTTTTTTAATTTCTGACATATTCTAATTTTGTATACAAATATAAAACTATTTACCTGATAAAATTTTATTGTAATTATCTTCATTTTTCAATAAAACTACAGCTTCAGAAATAGTTTTATCATTCTTTAAATTGTACTTATAAACACCTTCTTTATAAAAAAATCTTTCTAAAATTTCTGCTTTTATTAATTCTGAAACAATGTCTTTATTTTTTGATATTTCTAAAATTTTATCTTCTGCTAACTTTTCTTTTATAAGCTTGTATTCTTTTGAAATATCATTCTCTTTTGATGCTAAAAATGCTTTTTTAAATAAAGATTCTTGTGCCGTTACAAAAGTCGTATCAACCTTTAAGTAAGACGTAAATTTATTAAAATCTAAATTTTTAAAAGTAAAAGCGTCTAAACTATCTAAAGTAGGATTCTCATAATAATAACGGGTTGCAAAATTAAAAATAGCTTTCGTTTTTATTAACTCTTCTGTAGTCTCGTTTCTTTTAGATGTTTTTATTTCAACATCGGGCATAACACCTCCACCATCATAAACTGTTCTTCCGTTTGCGGTTTTAAATGCGTTAATACCTTTAGCAGAAAACTTAGGAACTATTCCCGTTTTAGGGTCTCTGTTTTCGTAATCTAATTCTTGAATACATCTTCCACTTGGCGTGTAATATTTAGAAATAGTTAATTTTAACTGTGTCCCATACATTAATTCTCTGTAACGCTGTACCAAGCCTTTTCCAAAAGAACGTTTCCCCATAATTACAGCTCTATCATAATCTTGCAAAGAACCACTTACAATCTCAGATGCAGATGCAGAGCGTTCGTTTACCAAAACCACAATAGGAATCTCTAAATCTAGAGGTTCATTTTTAGTATTGTAGGTGTTACTCCACTTTTTAATTTTTGCTTTTGTACTTACTATCTTTTTACCTTTTGGCAAGAAGAAATTAGATATTCTAATAGATTCTAATAGAGAACCTCCAGGATTATAACGAAGATCAAAAATCAACTTCGTCATTCCTTGTTTTTTTAACTTTCTATACGCCTTTTTAACTTCCGAAGATGCTTTTTCATTGAAGCGAGTTAAAGTAATATAACCTGTTTCATCATCTATCATTTCTGCAAATGGCACAGGATTTACAATAACTTTATCTCTAGTAATTTCTTTTGTAATAATTTTTCCTTGTCTTTCTACAGCTACAGTAAAAGTACTATTTGGTGTTCCTTTTAAAAACATAGAAAGCTGTTCTCCTTCCATATTTTTTATAGATTGTTTGTCTACAGAAATAATAATATCTCCAGCTTTTAAACCTGCTTTATCTCCAGAAAAGCCTTTATAAACTTCGCTTATTTCTATTCCTTGTTTTGTGTAATAAACTGCAACTCCTATTCCACCATATTCTCCTGCTCGTCTTATTCTAGCAGTCTCTACATCTTGTTCATTATAAAAATTGGTATACGGGTCTAAGTCTTTAAGTGTATTTTTTATTGCTTTGTTTGTAAATTCTGCAGGATTAATTTCATCTACATAATACATATTTAGTTCTTTAAACAATGTATTGTATATCTCTATTTGTTTTGCAACTTCAAAAAACTTAGATTTAAAAGAGTAGGTTAAAAAAATTGTTCCTACCAATAATAAAACAACGGTTTTCTTTTTAAGATTGAATATTTTCATCTGCTGTATTTTTTACTTTACTTATAAACAACGTTAGTAATTTCTCCATTTTTAAGAACAATTCTTCGTACTTCATTTCTTCTCTACCAATATACGAAATCATAAAAACATAGGGTTCGTCTAGATTATTGTATACAATTTGCTTTTGTAAACGATACGTTTCTCTTAATAAACGTTTTAATCTGTTTCTATCTACAGCTAACTTATAGTTTCTTTTAGCTACAGAAACACCAACTTGACAAGGAAAATCTGATGTATGTGGTGTTTGTACATATATCATTCTCAAAGGAAATGCTTTTACAGAATCACCTTCAGAATAGAGCTTTTCTATTAGTTTCTTACTCTTTAAACGTTCTTGTTTTCCTAACGTATTTTTCATCGTTACAAACTTAATAGAAAACAACTACTTTTTAACAATTTCTAATCGCTAACTTTAAAAAAGTTCTGTATTTTTAATAAATATTAAAATTACACTTTAGCAATATGAAACCAGATTTATTTCAAGCGCCAGATTATTACAACATAGACGATTTATTATCCGAAGAACATAAGTTAGTTAGAACTGCTGCAAGAGATTGGGTAAAACGAGACGTTTCTCCTATTATAGAAGAATATGCTCAAAAGGCAGAATTTCCTACTCAAATTATAGCGGGTTTAGCAGAAATTGGTGCTTTTGGCCCTTATATTCCAGAAGAATATGGTGGCGCAGGTCTAGATCAAATTTCCTACGGATTAATTATGCAAGAAATAGAACGTGGAGATTCTGGCGTTCGTTCTACTGCTTCTGTGCAATCTTCTTTAGTAATGTATCCTATTTTTACCTACGGAAACGAAACTCAGCGTAAAAAATACTTACCTAAACTAGCTTCTGGAGAATGGATGGGGTGTTTCGGGTTAACAGAGCCTAATCATGGTTCTAATCCTTCTGGTATGGAAACTAACTTTAAAGATATGGGAGATCATTATCTTTTAAATGGCGCAAAAATGTGGATTTCTAATGCACCTTTTGCACAAGTTGCTGTTGTTTGGGCTAAAGATGAAAACGGTAGAATTCATGGTTTAATTGTAGAAAGAGGAATGGAAGGTTTTTCTACACCAGAAACAAAAAATAAATGGTCTCTTCGCGCTTCTGCTACAGGAGAATTAATTTTTGATAATGTTAAAGTTCCCAAAGAAAATTTACTGCCAAACAAATCTGGTCTTGGTGCACCTTTAGGGTGTTTAGATTCTGCAAGATATGGCATCGCTTGGGGTGCAATTGGTGCTGCAATGGATTGTTACGACACTGCTTTAAGGTATTCTAAAGAACGAGAACAGTTTGGTAAACCTATTGGTCAATTTCAACTTCAGCAAAAAAAGTTAGCAGAAATGATTACAGAAATAACTAAAGCGCAATTATTGGCTTGGAGATTGGGTACTTTAAAAAATGAAGGAAAGGCAACTTCTGCTCAAATCTCTATGGCAAAACGTAATAATGTAGATATGGCTTTAAAAATTGCCAGAGAAGCAAGACAAATGTTAGGCGGAATGGGTATTTCTGGCGAATATTCTATCATGCGCCATATGATGAATTTAGAAAGTGTAATTACTTACGAGGGCACACACGACATTCACCTTTTAATAACCGGTTTAGACGTTACAGGTTTAAGTGCTTTTAAATAATTATAAACTAAATTTAAGAAGCTTTCTGTAATAAAATATTTGGGCATCTTTTACAATTGATGCCTTTTTTCTTGTACTTATTACAACACTTTCCTTTTGGTTTTATGCAATTAGAAGAACATACATTATCGCATACAGCGTTTTGTAATAAAGGAATTGTAGGCTTATTTTGAGTATAAAAAACAATCATATCTTTAATTATAACACGGCAAAGATAAACGTTTATTTAGAATAAATAAAAATAATAAAGTTAAAAAAATGTTTCTTTTTTTTAATGAACAATCTTACTTTTGTTAAAAATAAAGAAAACATCTTTTGTTTAGAAGGTTTACTACCATATTATTTGTTTTACTCTACTTGGTTGCTATGTTAAAACCTATTGCACCATTTGTAGAATATGCAATTAATTACGACTATATTTCTAAAGTACTTTGTATTAATAAAGACAAGCCAGAATTAAGTTGCAAGGGTACTTGCCATCTAATGAATAGATTACAACAACAAGAAGATGAAGATTATCAATCTTTAAGAATTCATATGGAAGAATACCCAATAGGATTTGTGAAGTTGCTAAGTTTAGATTCTAAAAATTATGATGATATAAAACTTATAAATCATACTAGTTATAAAAACGAATATTCTTACTTGTATTCATATAACGTATTTCATCCACCAGTTATTTAAATTTTTTATTATTAAAATCTTATCTCAGAAATAAATTCTGATGTTTTTACTTACAAATTATTTAAATAATATAACAAATAATGAAATCAATAAAAATTATAATTTTAGGGTTTATTATACTCCTAAATCAACAAACAAAAGCACAAGAAACTTCAGAAAATAATAATTGGAAAGGGAATAGACCAGATGGTCACGCACCAATTTCTTTAATGGCAGATCATTATCATTCTAAAGGTGGCTTTATGTTCTCTTACCGTTTTATGAACATGAATATGAGCGGTTTATTAAATGGTTCTAATACCATTTCAAATGATGAAGCACATAGTGCGGGTTATATGGTTACTCCTTTAAAAATGCCTATGCAAATGCACATGTTTGGTTTAATGTATGCACCAAGTAACAAAATTACGTTATTAGCAATGGCAAATGTTATTAAAAATGATATGGATTTGCAGATGAGAATGATGAATACTACTTCACCTTTTTCTACTGCTTCTTCTGGTTTTGGAGATTTAAAATTAGGCCTAATTTATAAGTTTTTAAATAAAAACCAACATTCTTTTCATGGTAATTTAACGTTTTCATTGCCAACAGGAAGTATTTCTGAAACAGATGAAACTCCTATGAGTTCTCCTAATGAAATACAATTACCTTACCCAATGCAAATTGGTAGCGGAACTTTTGATACTAATTTAGGTTTTACATATTTAGGTCAAAAAGAAACTTTTTCTTGGGGAAGTCAATTAAAAGGAACTTTTCGTTTTGGTAAGAACTCTAATAATTATGCCTTTGGAAACAGCTATAATTTAAACAATTGGCTAGCTATAAAAGCTACAGATTGGCTTAGTTTATCTGCAAGAATAGAAGGAATTATTGTTAATGAAATTAGAGGAGAAGATGCTAACCTAACACCAATGATGGTAACAACAGCAGATACTACAAATTCTGGTGGAACTTATGCAAACAGTGGTTTTGGATTTAATTTATATGCTCCAAAAGGTAAATTAAAAGATGTACGTTTAGGTTTCGAATACGCATTTCCTTTATATCAAAAGCCAAACGGAATTCAATTAGAACTAAAAGAAACAATTACTGTAGGTTTACAATACGCTATGTAAAATACATTATAAATTTTATAAAAAGGTTGGTCTATTTTATCAGCCTTTTTATTTTTTCAGCAACTTAATAAACAACTCTCTTCCTTGTCTATTCTTGTAAGAATTGTAACAAGAATCCATTTTTTCTATTTTAAAATAAGGTTTAAAAGATAAATTATACGCTTCTTTATTTCCACCAAAAGGAGGTTTATCATTATTTAAAGGAACATTAAATAATAAACCAACCAACTTACCATTTGGCTTTAATAAGCCATTCATTTTAAGAACGTAATCTTCTCTTAAACTAGGTTTTATTGCACAAAAAAATGTTTGTTCTATAATTAAATCGAAAGAAGCATCAATATCAAAAAAATCACCTACAATTAACTGATTTTCAGGAAAATTAGAAATTCTCTTTTTAATATTATCAATTGCAGTTTTAGATAAATCTACTACAAACACATTTTTAAATCCGTTTTTAAAAAGATAAACTGCCTCATAAGAATTTCCTCCTCCAGGTATAAGAATTTTAATTTCTTTATCTTCTAATTGATCAAAATATGCCTTTAAAGGTGGCGAAACCTCTCCTAAATCCCAACCAATATCGTTATTTAAATATCTATTATCCCAAGCATTTCCAGATAAATCCATCTCTTTAAAAGTTTAAATTCTAAACAAAAATACATTTTATTATTTTCTGAAATTCTTAAAAAAGAATCTAAAAAAAAGTGAACTTACCTCTAGTAGTATTAAAGTTCTGTTAAAAACTGAAGACATAACATAATTAGTTAAATATTTGCAATAAAATTGACCTAATATTTTACCATCAACTTGAACCAAATCAAATGAAAAAATTTTTACTCTTATTTAGTTTATTTCTAACTTCCATTATTTATTCTCAAACTAAAGATTTTCAAATTACAGGAAATATAATGTCTGCAGATGATAAAGAATTACTAGAATCTGCAACTGTACATATAGAAAGATTAAAAGATAGCAGTATTGTAGCTTATACAATTACAGATGCAAAAGGAAACTTTAAAATTGATGCAAGTACTGCAGATTCTAAAATGAAACTAATTGTATCTTTTATTGGTTTTAAACCTTATGCTAAAACTATAGATGTAAAAAGCCAAAATGTTGGTACTTTATTTTTAAAGTCTGCAAATACATTAGACGCTATAGTAATTAGGTCTTCTGCACCTATTACAATAAAAAAAGATACAGTAGAATTTAATGTAAAATCTTTTAAAACCAAAGCAGACGCAAATGTAGAAGATTTACTTAAAAAATTACCTGGTGTAGAAGTAGATGCCGAAGGTAAAATTACAGTAAACGGTAAAGAGGTTAACAAGATTTTAGTAAATGGCAAACCCTTTTTTGGTAATGACCCTACTATAACAACAAGAAATTTAACCAAAGAAATTATAGAAAAAATTCAGATTACAGATACTAAGACAAATGCTCAGGCTTTTTCTGGTGAAGATTCTGATGGTGAAAACAAAACTATTAATCTTACAATAAGAAAAGAAAATAACAAAGGGTATTTTGGTAAAGTAGCTGCTGGTATAGGTACAGATGGTAGGTATGAATATGCAGGTTTGGCAACTCGTTTTCAACAAAGTGAAAGAATTGGTATTCTTGCTGGTGGAAATAATATAAACTCACCTGGTTTTAGTTTTGGAAACCAAAGATTACAATTTGGCGGAAATAATAGAAGTTTTGGAGGTGGACAAGGTATTGTTACTTCTAATAATTACGGATTAAACTACATTAATGTATTTAAAAAAATATTCGAAGTTTCTGGAGATTACTTTTACAAAAACAGTGAATCTGACAATACTTCTTCTAGTAATAGAGAAACTTTTTTATCTAATGGTGATAGTTTTTTTAGAAATTCTAAAAGCACTTCTTTAAACGAGAGTGATAGTCATGATGCTAGTATAGATTTTGAAATTGAAGTAGATAGTACTTTTAGAATAGATATAGAATCTGATTTTAATAAAAATATAAATACAAATAACTACAACAGTATTTCTGAAAGTTTAAATAATGACAAAATTTTAACAAACGATTCTAAAACAAATTCTATTGCAGAATCTGATAGAGAAAGTTTTGATAATGAGATAAACTTCTCTAAAAAATTTGGAAGTAAAGGTGCTTTTATTAGAGCAGAAATTACTGCAAATGTAAATAAAAGTGAAACAGATGATTTTGTAAAGTCTGAAACAAATATTTATGGTACAAATCCAAATCAAATTATAAGAGACCAATATTCAGATGGAAGTTCTGATAGAAAACAATTTGGAAGTGAATTTACATATAGACTTCCAATATTGGCTAACAAACTCTTTTTAGATGTTGCTTATGAATACGGAAACATAAAGACAAAAACAAAACGTAGTACATTCGATTTTAATCAAACTACTAATGATTATACAGATTTTAGTAGTTTATTAAGTACAGATTTTGAATATTTAAATAAAACGAAGAGACCAAGTGCAGAACTAGAATTTAGAAATAGTAAATGGTCTGCTTCTGCAGAAATTGCCCATGTTAGTAGAACCTTAGAAAATTTAGATTACCTAAGACCAGAAACTAACCTTGTTAGAGATTTTAATAATTTAGAATATGGTTTTGGCGTTCGTTTTAGAAAAAGTAGAACTAGCAGCTATAGGTTTAGATATAATTTTAGAAACGGAACACCAAATTTATCTCAATTACAACCTTTTAGAGACGAATCTAATCCTTTAAATATTGTAACAGGTAACCCAACTTTAACGCCTTCTAAAACACATAACATTCGTTTTGGTGCATCTAACTTTAACTGGCAACAAAGAACTGGTTTTTGGTCATTCGCAAACTTATCTTACACAAATGATAGAGTTGTAGCTAATACATTTATAGACCCTAATACTTTAATTAGAGAAACAACGTATGCAAACGTAGATGGTTTTTATAGCTTTAGAGCTGGTGGTAGTTATAGTGCTACAAAAAAATGGGAAGATTTTGGAAGTTTAAAAAGTGAATTCAGTGTTTTTGGTAACTATAATAAAAACATCAACTTTAATAATGGTACTAAGTATTCTAGTAAAACAGCTACTATTTCTCCTAGATTAGGTTTCGATTTTAATTGGGATAAAATTTTACAAATTAGACCAGAATACTCTATTTCATTTAACAATAACACCTATGATATTGATAGTTTTGATGACAGAAACTTTATAACACATAATGTAACTATTCAAACAGCTACATTCTTACCTAAGAAGTTAGAATGGAGAAATGATGTTAATTATAACTACAACTCTAATATTGCAGACGGATTTCAAAAAAGTGCTTGGTTTTGGAATACTTCTCTACGTTATTCTATCTTAAAAGACCAAGGTGCAATTAGTATAAAAGTTTATGATATTTTAAACCAAAACACAAATGCAAGAAGAATTGCCACAGAAGATTATGTAGAAGATTCTTCTAGTACGGTTTTAAACCAATACGCAATGCTATCATTTACTTGGAAGTTTAACAGTTTAGGTAGTGCAGGTAAAAAGTTTGAACCAGGAAGAAGAGGAAGATATAGAGGTTAATATTTTAAAAAAAAAAGGTGATAAAATAATTTATCACCTTTTTTTATGCTCATTTTTTAACACCTAATTTTATTAAAATAGACTCTAACAAACACCATTTAGTAAATGCAGATTGAATCATATTTACACCAATAAAAACTCCAAACCACAACCAATTTACACTTACGTAATACGTAAGAAAAACAGTTAATAGCACCATAACACCTACAATTACTCTAAAATATTTATTTAACATTATTTATCTATTTAATTATTTATAATTTTTCTTCTCTATCATATAATACACCAATGGCACCACCAATAAAGTTAATACGGTAGAAACAATGGTTCCTCCCATTAATGATATTGCTAGTCCTTGAAAAATAGGGTCAAACAAAATAACAAACGCTCCAATAACAACCGTTCCTGCAGTTAATAAAATTGGCGTTGTTCTTACTGCTCCTGCCTCGATACAAGCTTGTTTTAAAGGAATTCCTTCATCTGTTCTTAAGTTGATAAAATCGATTAATAAAACCGAGTTCCGTACCATAATTCCCGCCAGCGCAATCATTCCGATAAATGAAGTTGCTGTAAAAAAGGCACCCATAATCCAGTGACCTAAAACAATTCCTATTAATGATAATGGAATTGCTACCATCATTACAATGGGTGCTTTAAAGTTCTGAAACCATCCAACAATTAAAATATAAATTAAGATAATTGCTCCTAAAAAAGCGATTCCTAAATCTCTAAAAACTTCTAATGTAATTTGCCATTCTCCATCCCATTTCACGGTATAATCATCTTCAAATTCTGGCTGACCCAAATACATTTCGTTTAACTTATAACCTTCAGGAAGTTTTATTTCATTCAATTTCTCTTCCATTCCTAAAATTGCATATGCAGGACTTTCTAATACTCCAGCCATATCTGCCATCACATACACAACACGTTTTTGGTTTTTTCTGAAAATACTTTTTTCTGCAATTGTTTCTTTTATTTCAACCAAATCTGCAATAGGAACCATATTTCCTTGTTTCGATTTTACTTTTAATTGAGAAATATCAGAAATAGTAGATTTTTCTTTTTCATCTAAAGTCAATACCAAACCAACTTGATTTACAGCATTTTCATCATACAAAGTTGTAATTGCTCTGTTAGACAAGGCCATATTCATTGTATACGCAATTTGCTGAGGAGCAACGCCATACAACATTGCTTTTTCTTTATTTATTTCAAATTGATATTCCGTTTGATCTGCTTCAACCATCCAATCGATATCAACAACATCATCGGTGTTTTTTAAAATAGTTTTAACACTGTTTGCTATTTCAATTTGTTGTTCATAATCTGGACCATACACCTCAGCAACAATGGTAGATAAAACTGGAGGTCCTGGTGGCACCTCTACTAACTTTACATTTGCATTATATTTTGCAGCAATACGTTGCATTTCTGGACGTAATAATTTTGCAATTCCGTGGCTCTGAATATCTCGTTTATCTTTATCAACCAAATTCACTTGAATATCTGCCATATTAGATCCACCACGTAAATCGTAATGACGCACCAAACCGTTAAAAGTAATTGGAGCAGAAGTCCCAATATAGTTTTGATAATTCACAACTTCTGGTCTTGTAGATAAATACTGAGCAATTTCTTGCGTTACAACTCCTGTTCTTTCTAAAGTTGTGCCTTCTGGCATATCAATTACCACTTGAAACTCATTTTTGTTATCAAAAGGCAACATTTTTACAGCTACAGAATTGGTAAAAAACAACACCATTGTTGCCATTAACACAAAGAATGTTCCGCCTAAAAACAACCATCTTTTTGTTTTATTTTCTATTAAAGGTCTTTCAAATTTGTCATAAATTCTATAAATAAAAGTTTCCTCTAAAGGTTTTTCAACTTTCTCTACGCTTCCTTTTTTATCTTTTTCTCTTAAGAAAATATATCCTAAATAAGGGGTAATTGTTAACGCTACAAATAATGATAAAATCATTGCAATAGAAGCTCCAATTGGCATTGGCGCCATATAAGGCCCCATTAAACCAGACACAAAAGCCATTGGTAAAACAGAAGCAATAACAGTAAACGTTGCTAAAATTGTTGGGTTCCCAACTTCATTAATTGCATACAAAGCGGCTTGTTTAAAAGGCAAGCGTTTCATTTTGAAATGCCTGTGCATATTTTCTGCTATAATAATAGAATCATCCACCACAATACCAGTTACAAAAACCAAAGCAAAAAGTGTAATTCTGTTTAATGTATAATCTAACATATAATAACTCAACAATGTTAAAGCAAACGTAATTGGCACAGATAAAAACACCACCAATCCACCACGCCAACCCATTGCTAACATTACCACTAAAGTAACTGCAAAGATAGACCCAATAAGGTGCCACAACAATTCAGATACTTTATGAGAAGCTGTTTCTCCATAATTTCTGGTAACTTCTACGTGTACATCATCAGGAATTAAAGTTGTACGTAAATGCGCTACTTTATCTAAAATTAATTCTGATATTTTCATTGCATCTGCCCCTTTTCTTTTAGCGACAGAAATAGTCACTGCAGGATATTCGGATTTGTATTCAGAAGCCTTTTCACTTGCTTGCCCAAAACCTAAAGACACATAATTCTGAGGAATTTCTGGTCCATCAACTATACTTGCAATTTGTTTTAAATAAATAGGTCTGTTCTGTTGTACACCAACTACCAAATTTTCTACGTCTGTTACAGACGCTAAAAATTTACCCGTATTTACTAAAAATTCTGTATCATTTTTATCAAAACTACCAGAAGCTAATTGTGTATTATTGGCTTTTATCATTTCAGAAACCGATAAGAAATCCAATCCACTCGATGCCAATTTATCTTTATCTAAAACAACTCTTAATTGACGATTTCTTCCACCAATTTTATGCGTAATAGAAACATCATTTATCTTCTTAATTTCCGTTTCTAATTCTTGTGCCATTTGCCTTAATTGATAATCACTGTAGCTTTCACTCCACAATGTTAACCCTAACATTGGCACATCATCAATTGCACGCGTTTTAACCAACGGAAACGTAACGCCTGCAGGCATTTGATCCATATGTTTGTTAATCTCATTGTATAATTTCACAAAAGAACGCTCAATATCTTCGCCCACGTAAAACTGCACAATAACCATTGCTTTTTCGTTCATAGAAGTAGAATACACATACTCTACACCTTTAATATTAGAAATTAATTTCTCTAAAGGTTTTACAACTCTCGTTTCTACTTCTGTAGGACTTGCCCCAGGATAACCCACAAAAATATCGGCCATTGGCACATCAATTTGCGGTTCTTCTTCCCTCGGAATTAAAAACGAAGCGTACACACCAACCACCATAAAAACGATCATTAGCAACACGGTCAGTTTCGATCCAATAAAGACTTTTGCAATTTTTCCAGCTAAACCTTCTTTCATATTTTCTTATATTTTGGGCGTTTTAACAGGCTATCCGTTACAATCTTTTTTTGCCATATATGGCAGCAAAAAAAGGATTTCCACTTCTAACCTTAACGCGACAATTCTTATTCTTAACTAAATTTGTTATTTTATTTATACCTACAAAGTTTTTAAAACCATGAAGGAGTACTCGTTACTGTATACTGCAACTGCCTACTGATGACTGAATACTGCCTACTGAACACTAACTTTAGCCCCATTAAACAACTTCCCTTCCGCAGAAACGATGTAAGATTCATCTGCATTTAAGCCCGATAAAACCTCTACACTATTTCCATACGTTCTACCTAAACGCAACCAACGCAACATTGCTGTATTACTTTCACTTACTGTATAAACTCCAGATAATTGTCCGTTTTTTACAATTGCTTCTGTAGGAATTAAAACCAATTCTGATTTCACTTTTCTTTCTACAGGAAACTGAACTGTAGAAAACATTCCAGATAAAACAGGAACATCCGTTTTATCTAAATTTATTTTTACTAAATATTGTCCTCCAGTATTTTTAGCAGAAGTACTTACTTCGCTAACTTTTCCTTTCAACGTTTTATTCATAGATTTCACTAAAACATTTACAGTTGTTCCTTTCTTAATTTGAGAAATTTCAGTTTCAGGAACCATTGCAATTACTTCAAATACTTTAGGCGTTTCTATACTAATTAATGGCATTCCTGGGTTTGCCATATCTCCACTTTCTATATTTTTACTGGTAATTACACCACTAAAAGGAGCCGTAATATTAGAATATGCAAATTGTGCATTAATTTCGTTTTTCATTTGATTCGCAGATTCTAAACCCGCTTTTGCCATTTCGTAATTGGCAGTCATATCATCCATTTCTTTTTGAGTAACACTTGTACTCGCAAATAAATTTTTAAAACGTTTGTAATTTTTTTCTGCATTATTCAAAGCAGTCTTCGCTTTTGTAATACCTGCATTTACTTGCCCTTTCTTAGCTTGTAAATCGGCATTATTAATAGAAACCAACAACTGACCTTTTCTAACCTTATCGCCAACATTAACGTGTACTTTTTTAACATATCCCATCATTCTGGTGCTTAAATCTGCACTATTAGATGCTTGTATTTTTCCACTTACAGATAAAAACTGACTATCACTATTTATAGCAACTTTGCTAACAGTAATTTTAATTGCAGGCGAATTATCTACTGCTACCTTTTTCTCTTCACTACCACAACTCACTATAAATAATGATAAAGCAATTAGTGTAATTCTGTTGATATATTTTTTCATTTCTATTGGATTTATTTTTTACTGAAAACTGCGACTGATTACTGCCAACTCTTTCTATTCTTTAGTTAAAAATTCTAAATACGTTTGTGTAAAATTATATTGATAAATAGTTTGATAGTATTCTAATTGCTTTTGAGCGAATTGAGTTTCAGCTATTAATAAATCTGACGTTTTTTCCAAACCTTCTTTAAATCTATTTTTTCTAATTCTTAAAGATTCTTTAGATTGTTGCACTGCTAAATCTGTTAAATCTAATCTGTTCTTTGCATCGACTAATTGACGCTTTACTTTATTTAATTCTAAATTACTTTTAGACACATATTGATTGTATTCTAACTTAGATTTCTCGAATTCCGCTTTACTTTTTTGTGCTTTTCCAAAACGTTTAGAACCCTGGAACAAATCCCAACTTAATTGTGCGCCAATTAAATATCCGTTTGCACTTCCTTGAAAAAGTTTGTTGTCGTACATTTCATAACTTCCAAAAGCATTTAAACGTGGTAAAAAAGCCATTTTATCCGCTTTATTCATTGCTTCATATCCTTTAGATGCTAAGTGCATTGCTTTAATATCTGCTCTGTTTTCTGAAACTGATTTATTATCAACAGTTAAATTAGAAACCTTTAAACTTTCTGTTGGTTTATAAACAACATAGCTTTCATCATTCATTAAAAAAGACAAATAATTAGAAGCGTTTTGCACATTACTTTTTGCAGTCTGCAACTGATTTTTAACTTCTGTTACTCGTATTTCTACATTTAAAACATCAGCTCGCTGTAAAAAACCTTGGTTGTAACTATTATCAGCCATTTTTTTATTTGCATTTGCAGCTTCTAATGCTTTTTCTAAAACTGAAACTCCTTGATATGCTAATTGTAATTGCATATATGCTTTTTCTACTTCAAACACCAAATAATCTTGTGTACGGGCTGTTTTTAAAGACATTGCCTCCATTTTAGACTTCGCTGCTTTTCGTTGATAAAAGCCATCCAAATTAATTAATGGTTGCTGAATTTCTATTTTTGTTGCAAAATTTCTTGTCGTTGTTGGATCGTTTAATAAAGCTGGATTAAAATCATTTGCTGTTAATATTTCTTGATTTAATTTAGAACCAAAAGCCATTAAAGGATTTGTTGTAGAAATACCAGTATGACTCGCTGTAATGTTTGGTAAAAACACCGAATTTGTTTGTCTATAATCTGCTTTTGAAGCATTAAACTCTTCTTCAGAAATCTTAATCGTTGTATTTTTTTCTGATACTTTTGCTAAAACTTCTGCTTTAGATATTAGTTTCATTTCTTGCCCTTGTAAGAGAAAGGTTCCTATAAATAAAGAAAATATAAATATGGTATTTTTCATGTATCATTTAATTTACTGATACAAAAGTAAGTGTAGGAAAAATAGCTAAGTGTAACCTATGTTACATGAAAATAGAAAAAATTCTAAAAAATATGAAGCAAAAAAGCAGCTAATTTGCTGCTTTTTTATTCATTTTAAAATCTATAATTTTTATGAGAAGTAAACCTAAAACTCCTCCGAAAAAAGAAACTATACAATTTAGAATAAGTAATGAAACATTGAAGGTGCTATTTTCTACAATAAATGTTGGACTAAAACCTAATCTTCCAAAAAATTTAATAAAAAAAATACTTCCAAAAACACCAGAAATTGTGTTTCCAACAAGACCAAAAGAATATTTCTTAAATGTAAAACCCATTAAAATTGCTCCTATTATTCCTAATAAAATACTAATTAAAGAAATAAGAGTTTCTGTCATAATAATAATAATAGCTGTTAATTAATGTCCGTAATCCATTTTATCAACCTTACCAGCCATTAATCTTTTTTGAATAATCATGTACACAAAAAGTAGAATAAACCCAATAATACCCCAAGTTAAAGCAACAGACAATCCGTATTCTGAAGAGGATGTATTATAAATTGTTAAAGGCTCATTAACGTCATTAACAGAAGGTAATAACATAGGGAATAATGACGCTAGAGATGATGTAATTCCACCTAATATTAATAAAGTAGACAAAATAAATCCGTAGCTATCTTTCTTTATTCTTTTGATAAAAAACAAGCCAATTAATCCTATTAAATAAATAAGAGGAAACACCAATAAATAAGGTTTTTCAATAAAATTATCTAACGAATTAGGATTCACTATTTGCCAAACAAATAAAGAAAATATAGTTAGTATTCCTAACACAATATTCAACTTAAAAATAACACCTTTCAATTTTTCGTTTATTGATGAATTCGTTTTTAATATTACCCAATTGGCACCATGAATTGTTAAAGTAACTACAGAAATTAAACCTATAACAATTGTAAACCAATCGATAACTCCTGGATGTTCTGTTAACGGACTAAAACTACTATTCCACAGAGGCAAGAAAAAATAATGCCCTTCGTAAACAGAAACTCCTTTTTCTACGCCACCTAAATTTACACCTCTAACTATGTTTCCTAAAGCAATGCCAAAAAACAAGGCTAATAATAAACTAGAAATACCAAATGATTTATCCCAAATATCTTTCCACATTTGAAAATTAAATTGACTTCTAAATTCTAATCCAATTGCTCTAAAAATAATTAACCACAAAACGATAATTAAAGGCAAATAAAAACCACTAAAAACAGAAGCATAAAAGGTAGGAAATGCCATAAAAAGCATACCGCCTGCGGCAACTAACCAAACTTCATTAGAGTCCCAAAATAAACCTGCAGATTTTGCAATTACTTCTTTGTCTTTTTCCTTTTTAGCAAAAAATAAATGAACGATTCCTGTACCAAAATCATACCCATCTAAAATAAAAAATACCGCTAAAACTATTGCTATTATAATGTACCAAAAAATTTCCATAGTTAATGTTTTTGAAGTTTAGGTCCTTCATTAATCGTTTTACCTACTAGAACTAAAAATAACAGTCCTAATAACATATATAAAGCAACAAAGCCTAATAAAGTAAATAAAGTATTACCAGATGAAACTGTAGGTGAAACTCCTGCACTCGTTTTTAATAAACCATAGACCAAATAGGGTTGTCTACCTAATTCTGCGGTATACCAACCGGTAAGATTAGCGATGTATGGAAACGGAACCAAAAACATAATAAACCAAAGTAAAGGTTTAAAAGTATACAGTTTTTTGCGCCATAAAAAGAAAAGGGATAATACCGTAACTCCTATAAATATGGTACCTAAACCAACCATAATATGATAAGAATAATAAAGCGCAGGCACATTGTCTGGTAATTCTTCTTCTTTAAATTGATCCATTCCTGGAATTTGTTTGTTCCAATCTTGGTGGGTTAAAAAGCTTAATATATTAGGTACTGCAATCTTATTATCTAATTTTTTTTCTACCATATTTGGTTGCCCAACTAAAACAATTTCGGCTCCTGCTTCTTCAGTTTCAAAAATACCTTCCATTGCAGCAAAAGATGCTGGCTGATATTTTGCTACGTTTTTAGCGTTCCAATCTCCTGTAGGAAAAGCGACTAATAAACTAGAAACCAATCCGAATATTACACCTGTTTTTAAGAATAGTTTTCCGTATTCTACTTGTTTTTTTCTTAGAATATAAAATGCACCAATACTTGCAACCACAAAAGAAGAAGTTACCACAGATGCCATTTGATTATGTAAAAAAGCAGGCAATAACCAAGGATTTGTAAATAAGTCAGAAAAGTTTTCTAATACAAATTTACCGTTTTCTAAAATTTCATAACCTACCGGATGTTGCATCCAAGCATTGGTGGCTAAAATAAACCAACCACTTGCCCAAGAACCTAAAAAGACTAAAAAGCCTGTTAAAAAATGGAGCTTTTGCCCCATTAGTTTTTCACCAAAAATAAAGAGCGCTAAAAAAGACGATTCTAAAAAGAAAGAGAACATACCTTCCATTGCCAGAGTCTGACCGATAATTCCACCAGTTAATTCAGAAAATTTTGCCCAATTGGTACCAAATTGAAATTCCATTGGAATTCCTGTTACAACACCCATTGTAAAATTTACCGCAAAAATTTTCATAAAAAATTTAGCCGCATTGTTATATTTTTCATCATTATTTCTTAAATATTTCCATTTAAAAAAGACAATCATTAATGAAAGCCCCATTGTTAATTGCGGAAATATATAATGAAAAGTGATAGTAAATGCAAATTGCAACCTATCGTAAAAGATCATGTCTTCCATATTCTTGTTTTAGACTATAAAAATACGATAGAGTTCACTATTTTAATGTAACATTTATTACTAACATCACAAAAATGATTATTCTATCATAAAATAATTTTAGCTATTTACTAAAACTATTTATTGTTGTAATTAATTGGTTTTTTTGTACAGCACCAGATTGTCGCCAAACTTGTTTACCAAGTTTATATAAAATTAAGGTTGGTACACCTCTTACTTGGTATTTTGCGGCTAAAGATTGGTTCTTATCAACATCTATCTTAACAATAGAAATTTTATCTCCCAAAGTATCTTTTACTTCTTTTAAAATAGGACTCATTGTTTTACATGGTCCGCACCATTCAGCAAAAAAATCTACTAAAACGGGTTTATCTTGATTAATTATTTCTGTAAAATTCATAATTATTATTTCTAATATTGCGACAAAACTAACATTATAATAGCCTTTTCTAGGTTACATATGTTACAGTTCTAATACTTTAATACTGTTTCTATAAAGTTGTATTTTATTTTCGTTTTCTAATTTCTTAAGCAATCTCGAAATTACCACTCTAGAGGTATGTAAATCTTCTGAAATTTGTTTGTGAGTAACATTTAAAACATCATTCTGGTTTACCATTGCTTTATCTCTTAAGTACTTAAAAAGACGCTCATCCATCTTTAAAAAAGCAATAGTATCTACTGCTTCTAAAAGTTCATCTACTCTATTATGGTAACTTTGTAAAATAAAAGATTGCCAACTTTTAAAGGTGCTTAACCATTCGGTCATTTTCTCTTTAGGCAACATAATTAGACTTACATCTGTTTCTGCAACGGCTCTAATTTTACTTTTTGTTTGTCCCATACAACAAGACAAAGTCATAGCACAAGTGTCTCCTTTTTCTAAATAGTATAATACTAACTCTTCGCCTTTTTCGTCTTCTCGAAGTATTTTAATAGCACCAGACAGTAATAATGGCATCGATTTTATATAATCTCCTTTTTCTATAATTGTAGTTTCTGCAGAAAAAGTTTTAGGAATACCTACTTTAGTTATTTCTTTTATTAAATCTTCTTCAAAAAGGTAACCAAAATTAACATCTAATTCATTTGTCATTATTACTTTTTTTTACACCTATAAAAGTAATCAAATGATTTCTTAAATTAAAACTTATTGCAACAACAAAAACCCGAGTAAAACTCAGGTTTTATTTTATGAAAAATGTATTTTTTTATTTTGCTTTTTTATCTGTGCTCATTAATAAATATACGGCTACAACTAAGCCAACAACAACTAGCGCGAAAATACCAATCATAATTGTACCGTTAACCCAAGAAACAAGTGGTGTATTTAAAAAACTCATAATTATTTAATTTATACAACAAAATTAAAACTTATGCTTTTTATAAATTATGATAAAAGTCAGTTTCTTAAAACTTTATATTTAAAATATCTCCACTTAATTGTAGCAGTTGTAATTCAATTAATTTAGCATCAAATTTAGCGTTATTATAAGCTGTTTTAGAATTAATAAAATTAATTTGAGCTTGCCTAAACTCAATAGAAGTAACTTGCCCTAACTTGTAGCGTTCTGTAGTTCTATCGAAGTTATTTTGAGTAGTTAGCACATTTTTTTCTTGCGCTCTTAAAATAAATAATTGGTTTTTATAATTCTCCCAAGTAGTTTTAAGGTTATTATCTATGGTTACTCTTTGTTGCTCTAATAATATTTGTTGATTTTCTACTGCAATTTTCGCATTCGCTACAGCAGTTTTTGTACTTCCACCGTCAAACAAATTCCATGATAAACTTAAACCTGCATTTAAACCGTTAGAAGTTGAACCTGCTAAAAATGACGTTGCAGGGTTTTCACTTTTATTCCAACCATAAGAAGTATTTAAACCTAAAGACGGTAAATAATTTGCCTTGTTTATTTTGATGTTAAACTCACTAATAGCAATATTTTTTTCGTTTTGCTTTAAAATTGAATTATTAGCAATTGTTTTTTTCTGAAGCTCATTAAAATTCATTATTTTAATAAATTCTACTTCTGTTTCTACCACATAATCAACAGGTTTTTCTACGCCTAAAATAATATTTAAGCCACGTTTTACATTGCTTAATTGCTGATTTGCATTTATTAATGTAATACTATCATTATTTACATCTACCTCTGCATTTAATAGCTCTAATCTGGTAGATTGCCCATATTCATATTGATATTTTGCACGCTGCAATCTTTGTTTAGATATTGACAATGCTTCATTTAAATTATCCTTATTTTCAGACAATCTTGCTATTTGAAAATAGGTAGTAAACAATTGTAAATAGGTGTTTTCTATAGTTTCTTTTGCTTGTAATTCTGTTAAATTATACGTTTCTTTTAATTGTTGATAATTATATTTTCTTCCTAAACCATCAAAAATTACATAATTTAAACCTAATGAAGCATTATAAGATTTAGTAACTGCACCACTTATACTCGTAGAAGTACCGTCTTGACGTGTAATTTCTTGGTTGTCTCTTCGATAATTTGCACCAGAAGAAATAGCAGCTGTTGGCAAAAAGCCTGTATTGTAAATACTCGTATTATTTTTTGCAATGGCTAAATTGTTATTCGCTATTTTAATTCCGAAGTTATTTTCTAATGTAACCTCTAACGCTTCCTTCTTTGTTAAAATTTCTTGTGAAATTCCTTGTAAAGTCGATAAAAGAACGACTGCTAATATTGTATTTCTAATGATCTTCATTTTCGTCAAATTTAGATTCTATTATTGCTCTTTCCACCTCTTCTTTTGTAACTTCTTCTCCTGTTTTTAACCACTTTACCCATACTTTTATCGAGTTAGAAACAGATAGTAATAAAGGCAACATTACCAGTGTTAAAACGGTTGCAATTGCAATTCCGTAAGAAATAGAAATTGCCATTGGAATTAAAAATTGCGCTTGTCTACTTTTCTCTAATAATAATGGCGCTAAACCTGCAACAGTAGTTAAGGAGGTTAAAAATATTGCTCTAAAACGAGATTGACCAGCGGCAACAAGTGCATCGTCAAACTTCATACCTTCTTTTAGATAATTATTAAACTTACCTATTAAAACCAAACCATCGTTTACCATAATACCCACCAGAGCTATAATTCCTAAAAAGGATAAAATTCCTATTGAAAAATCATGAAAGAAATGCCCCCAAACAACACCTATCATACTAAAAGGTATCATAATAATTAACAATATTGGTTGGCTATAAGAACGGAATGTGAATGCAATTACAATGTAGATTAATAATAAAATAATAGGTCCTACAAGACCTACAGAATCTGTTGTTTTCTTTGCTTCTCTATTTTGGCCTTCATATAGTGGAGCAACTGTTGGATATTTAGATATAATTTCTGGCATAACTCTCGCCTTAATATCATCTAAAATTTCTGTGGCACTTGTTTCAAGATCTTTTAAATCTGCAGAAACCTGAATTTCTCTTTTCCCTTTTAAGTGATTAATTGCAATATCTCCTCTTTCTATTGTATAGTTTGCAATTTCAGAAAATGCAACTCTTGTACCAGATGGCGTAATAATACGCATGTCGTCTAAGTTTTTTATAGAAGACCTGTCTTTTCTATCATAACGTACCCAAACTTTAATTTCATCTTGTCCTCTTTGAAAACGTTGCGCTTGAAAACCGAAAAAACCATATCTAATTTGCGCCATAATAGCTTGCAAATTCAACCCTAATAAATAAGCATTGTCTTTTAACGTAATTTTTACTTCTTTAATTCCTGCAGGGTCATTGTCTGAAATATCTTTTAAAAGTGGGTTGTTCTCTAAAACTTGTTTCAACTCTTGCTTCGCAGCTTTTAGTTCGCTAATATTATTTCCTAAAAGAGAAACTGCAACTGGGCTTCCACCAAAATTACCTCCAGAACCAAAAATTAAGCTTTCTACACCGTAAATTTTCCCAACTTTATCGCTAATAGAATTTGTTATTTCTGGTGATGAGAATTCTCTTGCTTCCCCAGGCAATAGATTTACCGTAAGTGTTGCATTTGCGCTACCAGGACCAATTCTTTTAATTACATTTTCTACAATAGCAATATTACCTGTTTGCTTTTCTGTATATTCTTTATTTGTTAACCAAACTTTTTCTTCTATAGACGAAATAATAGAATCTGTTATTTGCTCATTAGTTCCTTGTGGCATTTTTAGCGTAATCTGCACTCTGTCACTAGCAACTCTAGGAAAAAAAGATTGTTTAACAATACCTGCATTCATAGCTAACATGCTAAATATTACTAATGCAACTGGTATAGAAAAAGCAAATATTTTATTTTGTAAACAGAATTTTAGAAACGGCATGTAAAAAGTGTCTCTAAACTTCATTAATAAATTATCTGCTAAAGTGTTTACTTTCGTAAAAAAAGCATCAAATACATTTTTCTTTTTTTCGACTCCTTCCTCTAATCTTTTTCTATCTAAAGCTTTAGAGTGGGCAATATGTGCTGGTAAAATAATTAATGCTTCTATTAAAGAAACAATTAAAGTTAATAATACAATTGTAGAAACTTCACCAAAGAAACTTCCTATTCTACCGTCTACAAAGAAGAATGTAGAAAAGGCAATAATTGTAGTTAAGATAGCAGAAACAATTGGCGGAATTACTTCCATTGTACCGTCTATTGCTGCATTAATTTTAGATTTCCCTAAATCGTAATAATGGTGATAAATATTTTCTCCAATAACAATACCATCATCTACCAAAATACCAATAACGATAATCATTCCAAAAAGAGATAATACATTAATGGTTACATCAAATTGTGCTGCAAAAATAAACATCCCAAAAAATGCAACTGGCAAACCAAAAGCTACCCAAATTGCTAATCGTAGGTTTAAAAATAATGCTAAAAAGAATAACACTAAAAGAATACCAACAACGCCATTTTCTATTAATAACCAAGTTCTTCCATTTAAAGAAATAGAAGCATCACTAGAAATATTTAATTGTACGTTTTGGTTTTCTTGATTGTATTTGTTAATGTATTCTTTAATTTTATCTGCAGAAGAAAGTAAATCTTCATTATTTGTATTACTTACTGTTACATTAATAGCTAAATTACCGTTATAATATAACTTATCTGGTGTTTCAGACCAAGTGTCTTTTACTTCTGCAATATCTTTTAAACGAATAATATTTCCGTTTGTTTCTGTTCTAACAATTAAATTTTGAAGTTCTACACCGTAATAAGATCTGTTACTTGCCCTAATTAAATAGTCTTCTTCAGAGGTTTTAATATTACCACCTGTTATTAAAATATTAGAGTTTCTAACAGCGTTTGCAACTTCGGTAAACGACATATTGTAAGAGCGTAAATTGTTTTCTCTTACAGCAATTTCTATTTCTTCGTCTGGAAAACCAGAAATTGCAACTTGTGAAATTCCATCGATTCCTCTAATATCATTTTCTACATTTCTTGCATACTGTTTTAAAGACTTTAAAGAAACATTGTCTCCACTAACTGTAAAACTAATTGTTGGTCTTATGCTTTCTACTTTTGCAATTACTGCGGGTTCCATACCAGAAGGAAAGGAAGGTACTCTATCTACTGCATTTTTTACATCCGATAAAACAACGTCTATATTTTTTCCTTTTTCTACCTCTATACTAACTGTTGCAGAGTTTTCTCTAGAAACAGAAGTAACTCTTTCTACACCAACAATTCCTTTTAAATTGTCTTCAATTTTTAACACAACTCCCTCTTCCATTTCTGCAGGTGAAGCACCTGGGTATGCTAAAGAAATATTTATTAATTCTGAATCTACCAAAGGAAAAAAAGATGATTTCATACTGAAAGCACCAACAGCACCAAAAATAATAAATGCAATAATTATTACGTTAACGGCAACTGGGTATTTTATAAAATAAGTAATGATTTTTCTCATAGCTTATTTCTTTTTGTTGATTTTTACAATCATACCATCAAAAGCTCCTGGTAAATTTTGCGTTAAAATTTTATCGTTATTTTTAAGTCCTTTTATTATAATATTATCTGTTCCAAAATAAACAGGTTTAATAGTAACCAAACTTAAAACACTATCGTTTTTAACTGTATAAACAGCCGAATTTTCTATCAATAATTTTCTTGGAATTTCTATTGCTTCAGATTCAGATTTTGCTATTAAGTTTGCTTCTAAAAACATACCTTCTTTTAAATCTTTATGTTTAACATCTATAAAAGCTTTTATAGTTTGTGTAACTTGGTCTACTTTACCGTTTACACGAACTACTTTACCTGTATAATTTTTAGTTTTCTCTAAGTTTGTTAACGCAACAGCATTACCTACTTTTAATAAATCTGCAAATTCAGAATTTATAGAAACTTCCATTTCATAAACGCTAGGATTTATAAATTCACCTAACTTCTGCCCTACTCTAACAAGAGAACCAGGACTAACTAAAGCTTCAGTTAAAATACCCGAAAAAGGAGCTCTTATATGATACTTAGAAAAACGAACTTCTAAATTTTTAACGTTATAATATGCAGTTAAAATTCCTCTTCCAGAAATAAAATATTTTTCTTTATCCGAAGAAAATACAGGTAGTTTAGGTGTAGATTTATTCATATCAAAACCTTTAATATAACTTTCCCATTTTGTAAATTCTACAGGGTAATCTAAACGTAAATCTGGTAAAATAGATGTAATTAAATTGTTTAAATTACTTTTCTGAGATTGCAAGCTTGCGTAAAACTCATCACTATTAATACTTAATAATGTTTCACCTCTATTGTAATTTGTACCTGCTTTAAAAAGTTTATTAGAAGTTTTTAAAATTCCTTGTACTTCAGAAAATATTTCTATTTTATTCTTAGCAGTTAAGTTTCCACTTGCAGATAAAATAATAGGAATATCTTTATTTTCTACATTCTCTACAAAAACAGTTTTTATTTGTTTTTTAAATTTTGGCTTTGGTCTCTGGTTATTATCAATAAGATAATTTCCTAAAAGAATAGCACCTACAATACTTAAAATTCCTAGAACAGCTAGAATAATTTTTCTCATAATAATATGGTTTACCTTTTTTAGAATAAAAAAAAGGTATTAATAGTTTGTACAAAGATAGTTTTTAGACAAAAAGTAAACAGTTAGGTTTAAAAGTAAAATGTTAAAGAAACGTTATAATTTATTTTCTAAATAATAAAAACAGAAAACTATATTATTCAATTGGTTTATTATTTTTTACTTCATTAATTTTTTTTTAACAAGAATGAACAGCAATTACAGTTTTTCTAAAAAACCACCGTTAAAGTAAAATTTATAAAACCACTTTTTTTTAGCATCTTTATATCTTCAAAAAAGAATAAAAATGTCTTCTAATTTTAGAATTTCTCGTGCTTTTAAAAATGCGAAAAGAATTTGCTTTAATGCAGATTCTAAATTTGTGCTTTTTAGTGATTCTCATAGAGGAGACAATGGTTTTGCAGATGATTTTGCGCACAACCGAAACATGTTTAAGCATGCTTTAGAACATTATTACAACAATAATTTTACGTATATTGAGTTGGGTGATGGTGATGAGTTATGGGAAAACAGAAACTTTACAAATATATTTAAAGCCAACAAACACATTTATTTATGGCTTAAAAAATTTCATGACAATAATCGATTGCATTTCGTTTGGGGAAATCACGACATGAAATACAAAAACCCAGCAGCAATTCGTAAGAACTTGCATTATTATTACGACACTGTAACAAGTACTAAAAAAGAACTGCTAATTGGCGCTTCTTTTTCTGAAGCAATTGTTTTAGAAGACGAAAATTCTGGAAAGAAAATTTTTCTTCTACACGGCCATCAAGCAGATTGGTTTAATTATGTTTTCTGGCGATTTAGTAGTTTTCTTGTAAAAGTACTTTGGAAACCTTTACAAATCTTAGGTTTTTCTGATCCAACAAGTCCTGCTCAAAATTTTAAAGAACGTATTAAGGTAGAACAGAAATTAGAAAATTGGATTCAAGAAAACAATAATCAAATGATGATTACTGGTCATACACACAGGCCTCGTTTTCCTGATAAAAATGAAATTCCGTTTTTTAATGATGGAAGCTGTGTACACCCAAGATCTATTACAGGTATCGAAATAGAAAATAATGAAATTTGCCTTATAAAATGGCATATTATTACTTTAGAAAACGGAACTTTGCAAATTAAAAGAACCATTTTAGAAGGACCAGAAAACTTAAAACACTATATGAATTAATTTGATTTGTTGTACAAACACAAATACTGCATTATTTTTCTCTTCTATAGATGAAATTTCTCCCAAAATTTGGGAAGCTTTAGGTTGTACCAGAAATAGTTATTTTAATCCAAATTTTTTAAAATCGTTAGAAAAAAATCATCCAGAAATAACATTTTCTTATATTATTTTGGTTGATGATAAAAACGAACCTACGGCTTTTGCAAGTATAAAAATTATCGATTTCGAATTGAATTCAATTAAAAACGATTTCGAACTTTTAAAAAATATTGGTAGAAAGCTACATGTGTTTCCAGATAAAAAACCATTAAAACTATTAATCTGTGGAAACACGTTTGTTAGTGGAGAACACGGTGTTTTTATAAAGGAAAATCAAGACAAAAAAGCAATCATAAAAGAGTTAGCAAAAAGTATTAATCATTTTGTAAATTCTGATAAAAAATTAAAAAAACAAATAGACGCATTCTTACTTAAAGACTTTGCCAAAGAGTCTTTGTTTATTTCTAATGAATTAAAGTATTTTAGTTATCATCCATTTTCTGTAGAGCCAAACATGAAACTAGAACTTCATACAGATTGGCAAAATTTTGATGATTATTTAGCTTCAATGAAAACGAAGTTTAGAGTAAAGGCTAAAAAAGCATTTAAGCAAAGCGCACATATTCGCATAGAGGAAATTACGTTAATAAACATAGAAGAACAATTACCAAAAATGACTTCTTTATATGAAAAAGTTGCATCGAATGCAGGTTTTAATTTAGGAAGTTTTAATTTGGATACATATAAAGATTTAAAAGAAAAATTTGGAGAAAATTACATTCTAAAATCTTATTGGTTGGAAGATAAAATTGTAGGCTTTATCTCTGGTATTATAAATCAGAATTCTTTAGATGCGCATTTTGTAGGTATCGATTATTTACTAAATAGAGAACATGCTATTTACCAAAGAATGCTATACGATTATATAGAAATTGCTATCAATAAAAGACTAAAAATTTTAAATTTTGGTAGAACTGCTAGCGAAATAAAAAGTTCTGTTGGTGCAGTTCCTCAAGACCTAACCATGTATCTTCGTCATCAAAAAACTATTAAAAACAAAATTTTAAAGTTATTTTTGCAAAGAGTTCAACCCACTCCATTTCAACAAAAATTTCCTTTTAAAACTGTAGAAACTAAGCATGAAAAACACTAAAGAATTAATTTCACTTTTAAATTTAGAAGACTTAGGTAATCACGCTTTTAGCGGAAACAGTGTAACTATTGGAAGTCCACATGTTTTTGGTGGCCAAGTATTAGCACAAGCCGTTAATGCTGCTTACAAAACAATACCAAAAGAACGTATTCTACATTCTTTGCATTCCTATTTTTTAGAAGCAGGAGATTTAGAAATTCCTATTAACTACCATGTTGCAGAAGTAAGAAATGGTGGTAGTTTTTCTACTCGAAGAGTTACTGCAAGCCAAAATGATAAAACGATATTTATTCTAGCAGCTTCATTTCATCAAAAAGAAGATGGTTTTGAGCATCAAGCAATATTTGACTCCACAATAAAACAACCAGAAGAACTAATAAGTTGGGATGATATATTGAATAAATTTGGTGATTTTTTACCAAAATCGATGAAATATTTCTTAAGCATAGAAAGACCTATAGAATTTAAACCAGTAAGAATTCCTAACCCTTTACAACCAGAAGATTTACCACCAAAAGAACAAGTTTGGTTTCGCTTAAAAGGAGAAAAACAAGAATTAGATTTTAGAACAAAACAAGAAATTCTTACTTATATTTCTGATTATAATATATTAAATCCGGCATTTAACCCAAATGCAAGTAATTACAATTTTGGAAATACACAAACCGCAAGTTTAGATCATTCTATGTGGTTTTTTAGAGATTTCGATTTTAATGATTGGATGTTATATTCTGTTGAATCGCCTAATGCTTTTGGCGCTAGAGGTTTGTCTAAGGGAAATATTTTTACAAGAAAAGGAGAATTAATTGCATCTGTTGCGCAAGAAGGTTTGTTAAGACCAATGAAAAAATAAACAGTATTAGATTTAAAAAATAGAAAAATATTATGAGTGACGCTTTATTATATGTCTTTACAACAAACGGTTTATTGTTTTTAATTAGTATTATTTTTTGGAAATTTCCACCAAAAAAAATAAATAGTATTTATGGTTATAAGACACCTAAAGCAATGCAAAATCAACAAATTTGGGACTTTGCTAACAATATTTTTAACAGAAGTTTGCTAATCTATGCAGGTATCTCTTTTCTTGCAGGTTTAGCTTTTGCAACTTTTTTAAATGCAGAATTAACATGGCAACCAATGGCTTTTGTTTTTCTATCGATAATTGTAAGTATTGTAAAAACAGAAAAAGCATTAACAGATAATTTTACTGAAGAAGGTAAAAAGAAAAAAGTTAAAAAATAGCCATTACAGAAAGAGATAAATTTCTTCCTGGAGATGCAACACCAGATGCAAATTCTATATAATGTTGGTCTAATAAATTATCTAACCTTGCCTGTAAAGAAAAGTTAGTATTTACAACATACCTACCATTTAACCCTAAAGTAACCCAACTTGGTGTACCATAATAAATTGCTACATCTTCTGTAGCATTTGCGTCTACAATTGGTGTTAAATCGTGGTTATCGATTCCTTCTGTAATATTAAAATCTTCTATATCTTTCTTTGCATTAAATCGAATAGCAGCTCCTAATTCTAACTTATCTGCTTTATAATTAACTTCAAACTGACCAAATAAAGGCGGAATAGAAGACATTGGCTCATTTGTATCGTAAGTACTACCTTTAGTATAAGTTATAAAACCAGACGTTTTCCAAGCATCAGAAATTTTACCTAAATAATTGGCTGTAAATCCTGTTATGTAAGCTGTTTTCTTATTCTGGTTTGAAACTGCGTTTCCTAACTCACCATCAAACTCCACTTGCTTCACACTTCCATCTGAATTATAAACAAAATCTCTTTGAATATAATTATCTAATAAAGTATAGTACACGTTTGCCCCAAAACGAAATTTCTTATCATTAAAATATTTCTGAATTCCAATTTCTGCATTATAAGCAAACTCTGGTGTAACATTAATATTTGGTACAGTAACATTACCAGCTTTTTCTCTAACTCTACCAACATCATCTATGTTTGGAGATCTAAAACCAGAAGAAACCACGCTATTTATTTGCCAGTTTTTATTTGGTTTATAAACGTACCCTAAAGTTGCTGTTACTGCAGAATGATTTGCTTGAATATCTGTTTCTGCTAACTGAATAAATGTTTGATCTAACCAAGTTGCATTTAAGTTTGTATTTGTAAAACGAATACCAGAATTTAAAGTAGATTTTTTATTAATATCTTGTCTGTAATCTATGTAAAATGCAGAACTTAAATAATTACTACCACCATCTGGATAACGAGATTGTACTAAAAAATCATTAGAAAAACCAGCTATTTCTCCGTTTACAATATTTAATTCTTTACCGTAAGAATTAGAAGTTACATCGTTATAAGCAAATTCAAAACCGTAAGAAAGTGTTCTTTTTTTATCTTCTGTTAATGCTACAGAAAAATCTCCATTTAAACTAAAAACAGCTACACCTTCTTCTCTATAAGACCTATCTAAACTACCAAATTTACGCTGAATTCTGCTTTCTTTTAAATTTTGATATGCTGCCGTTATAACTCCATTCTCTAACCAACTTTTATTAGGGTTTATTAATAACTGAGTAGAAGCTAAAAACCTTTGTTGCGGACCGTAATACCATTCTGCAAACTTTAGCTCATCATTTTTTAATTCTGCTAGTCTATCAAACCTTGGTATATCAGATGATGTAGAATACTGAAGATTCACCTTTAAATCTGTATTTTTAGACAATGGTATAAAGAACTTTTGTAAAACATCTGTTTGATTATAACCCGTATTTCTTTGCAAGTTAGGGTCTGAGTTTACTGTAGGGTTCTCTTTATAGTTTCCATTCATATTTTCTGAATAGAAAAACACTTTTCCCCAGTCTTCGAAACCATGCGAACGGTTTTTACCTGCTTTTAAATCGCCAAAATCGCTATAAGAAACACTTGTTAAAGAAGCCCATTTTTTTCTTCTAACTTCTGCAGATACACTTGTAGTAATTTCATTATTTACTGTTGAAAACCTAGAAAACAACTGACTTTTAACTTCATTTTCTTCGGATAGTTTAGGTGTTTTTGTGTAATAATGAATTACACCACCCAATGCATCTGAGCCATAAACTACAGAAGAAGGTCCAAAAACAACTTCTGTTTTATCTAGCATATTTGGTGTTACCGTAATAGAACTTTGTAAATGTCCTTTTCTATAAATAGCATTATTCATTCGAACACCATCTACAACCAGTAAAACTCGGTTAGATTCCATTCCTCTAATTACAGGACTTCCACCACCAAATTGAGATTTCTGCACTTTTATACCAGGAATTGTTGCTAATAAATCTGCAGATGTTTGTGCAGAAACTTTCTGAATATCTCTTGCATTTAAAACAGCAATTTGTTCTGCAATTCTGTTACTTTTTTCTTCTGTTTTAAATAAAGAAATAACAACTTCGTCTAATTGTTCTGATTCTTTTGTTAAATAAAGCACATAATTCTTAGCTTTTATTACAGATTTTCGTACTCTTAAAACTGCATACGAAAGATGCGAGAATACAACAAACTCACTATTTTTAAACTCTGAAATATCTGCAAAGCCATTATTATCTGTCGTAATATTAATAGTTTGTTTATCATTAAAAACACTTACATTTTTAACAACTTTACCTGTTTGCTGGTCTAAAACCTTAACTTGTTGAGAGAAGGTAAAACCACTAATAAAAAAAACGATTGTAAAAATTAAATTCTTCATCAATTAAAAACTGCTTCTAAAATTTGTAACGATTTCGGTTTCCTAAAACCGTCCAAATGTAATTCAAAATATCTTATTATAGTTTGCAACACTAATTGTCTTTCATTTTTACTAAAAGACACATCTTCTATAGCATCAAAATTTATGCCTAACAGCTTTTTAAATTGATAAAATTCGTTACCAGAAATAATATCTTTATTAGTTCTTGATTCTGTGAAACTTCCGTTTAACAAATCGAAACCAAAAACTGCTTTTTCTGTTGTATCTGGATAAAAACCTAAAAAGCGAGATGTGTTCAACAAAAAGAGTAAATGAAAGTTAGCTATTTTATCATGAACGTCTAACCACGTTAAACTCGCCTCTAAATAATTATAAAAATCTTCATTTTTTTCTTCTTCTTGTATACTATTAGACAAAACTTCAGAAAGAAATAAAACTACAGATTGTTTTACAATATCTCTATAAATTGTTTTGTATGGATTTAAAATTTGAACTTCTTTTAGCGTATGAAGAGAACTCTTAGATCTATGATTTGCTACTAAAGTTAATTGGGTTAAAGGTTGAAAATAAGCTACTTTAATTCCGCCTTTTTTGGCTTTTAAAATTCCTTTGATAATATAAGATTTTATGCCCTCTTCTGCCGTATAACATTTTACAATTAAACTAGTATCACTGTACTTTAAGCTGCTTAGTACAATTGCTTTGGTAGTTATAACAGCCATTTAATTAACAATAGCAATTTTGGTTACAGAAGTTTCAGATGCATCATCATTAGAAAGTAAAACTATGTAAACACCAGATGCTACTCTATTACCAGCTAAATTCTTCTTGTTCCAAACTACTTTACCGCCTTGTAGTTCTTGCCCTTCTACAACATTTGTTTCATAAACTAAATTACCAGCAACATCTATAATTTTCACATTTGTGCCTTTGGGTAAATGCGTACCATTTCTGCCATCTATAGTAACAGTTTCATGATTTTTAAGAGCCGGATTTGGGTATGCGTAGACTTCGCCTAAAACATCACCAAAAGGAGCAACTTTACTATTATAAGCAACAATACCTTTATCTGTAGCAAAATAAACTTTACCGGTAGAATTATCTACTCTAATTTTTAAAATTCTATTGGATGGTAAAGGTGAGTTTTGTTTGCTAAAATTAGCAATTGTTTTTTGTCCACTCGGGTTTGTATATAAAACTCCTCCGCTATCTGTTCCTATCCATTTATTATCTGCACCGTCTACAACAACACTATTAATTGTTTGGTCTCCTGCTAATTTCTTAGCAATACCGTCATCTAATATAATAATAGGTTCTGCGTTAGAAACTGTTTCTTCAAAAATACCAGATGCATTATTATATACTACTAAGCCAGATTTTGTACCTAACCAAATTCTGTTACTTTTATCTACGGCGATGGTTCTTACATTAGAGTCTGGTAAATTACCCAAGTTTGGTGTTGCTACTAATGCTTTTTTTCTATTTCCGTTTTCATTATAAGCATAAACTCCATTTGCTCTAGAACCTATCCAAACACTATTATTTCTATCGACAACAATATCTGTTAAACCTGGTTTTGCATCCGACTGTATACTTCTTAAATCGACACTTGTCCATTGGCCACTAGGAGACATTTTTACTAACTCTTCTTCTGTTTCATAATTTGTAGCCCAAAGATTTCCGTTAGAATCGAAAACAGAACCACTAACCCTAATATTAATAGAAGGTAAAGAAACTGCAATAGGTTTAAAAGAACTATTTAAATGATTATAAGTCTTAACAAGAACGTTATTCTCTATTTCTAACAAACCACCTGTTGGCATTGTATTTACATTATTCGAAACACCCAAAGCACTAATAAAAACCCTATTATTATTGTTAGGATCTATAGAAACATCTACTAAATCATTTGGTAAATTTGAGTTAAAACTTGTATTTAACCATTCTTCTCCATTAAAATTACTGAAGCCGTTTCTAATGTTTAAAGGCCCAAAAATGTCATTATAACCACCATAAACAATCCATAAATTACTATTATTTGCAGCAATTGAAAAGACTTCATTAGACAAAGGACCTTCTGGGTGTATTTCTAAATAAGTAGCAGGTTGCGTAATTGTTGCTGCTAGTATTCCAAATTCTTTAGTTGCTAAAAAAGCCCTATTATTTTCAAAAAAAGCGTTATTTAAAGAATAATCAAAAGACGCGTTATTTGTAAACTGCCCAACTAGATTCATTGTAGTATTAAGAACAATAGCTGTTTTATTAAGCGAAATACTTAAATGAGATGTAGATGCTTTTATCCCTTTTACTTCCTCAGAAAAGCTTCGAATTTCTGTTAAGTTAGTTCCATCAAAAGCAAATAATTTAGTATTTTCAATAACATATAAATTATTTAAAAAAGTAATTGCTTTAAAATTTCTACCTGTAAATAATTGTTTCCAATTATTAAAATCTATTAACAAATCACTTGTAATATCTGCTTTAAAAATACCAACTTCTGTTGCAGCATATATAATATTATTAGTTATAATTGTTTCATTTATTTTAATGGATGCAGAATTATCTCCAATAAAATAAGTATCACCAAATTCTAGTTTTTCAATATCATAAACAACTACAGCGAAAGGTGTAGATAAATATAATTTGTTATTAAATTCTGATATGTGATTGATGCTTTTTTCTCCTGATTGATTAAAATTAATAATGTCTGATGAAATAGTTATGCTACCATCATTATCTACAACTTCTACCAAACCATTTTCATAACCAATAACTAATCTTTTAAATTCTTTATTATAATGAATAGCTGTTGTTGGTTCACCAGACAAACCTTGTACAGAAGAAAGTTTATTAATTTCGCCACTTGTAAGGTCATATGTAAAAACAGCATTATCTGTTAATGCATAAATTACAGAATCTACCTTTGTAAAATCTTTTACATTATTATACGAGTAAAAATCTTCCCAAGATTCACTGTAATCTGTTTGAGAAAACATTGTGATAGAAGAAATTAATATAATAAGAGAAAAGATTTTTTTCATTTAAATATTTTATGAATCAAAGATATTTATTTATTGTTACAATAACGCGAAAACATACTACATTAGTACAAAATTGAAAAGGATTTTATGGCCATAGAAATAGAGAGAAAATTTTTAGTAAAAAACTTAGACTTTAAAACCGAAAGCTTCGATAAGAAATACTTGAAACAAGGGTATCTAAATTCCGATAAAAATAGAACTGTTAGAATTAGAATAGCTAATGACAATGCTTTTATAACCATTAAAGGAAAATCGAACACAGAAGGTACAACTAGGTTTGAATGGGAAAAAGAAATACCTGTTTCTGAAGCTAAAGAATTAATGCAATTATGTGAACCTAGTTTAATTGAAAAATACAGATATTTAGTAAAGAAAGGAAAGCACACTTTTGAGGTAGATGAATTTCTAGGAGATAACTTGGGTTTAATTGTTGCTGAAGTTGAATTGAATTCTGAAGATGAAAAATTCGAAAAACCAAATTGGTTAGCTAAAGAAGTTACAGGAGATCTAAAATATTATAATTCTAGTATTAGTAAAAACCCTTTTAAAAACTGGCTTTAATCTATATTAAATATAAAGATTTACAACCTCTTTGTCATAAGAGTTAAAGGGTTTTAAATATGAACTCTTATTTTAAGATAAAAGCCTTAAATAGGGCTCATAAAATAACTTTACATATAATATATTGCTAAAAAATGGCTAAAACTCCCTAAAAGTACAAATAGGTGAAATATTGCATGATTGTAAGGTAACTTTCTAATCATATATAAAACAGCACCAATACTATAAAATACACCTCCAATAAATAAAAAGTTTAAACTAAAAGAAGATAAACTTTCTATTAACGGACTAATAAAAAAGACAACTTGCCAACCCATTAAAAGATACATTGCTGTGGAAATTTTATCGAATCTTCCTGTAAAAAACAATTTTAAAACAATACCAATAAGCGCAAAAACCCAAACAAAAACTGCCATATAATTACCTAGACTAGAGTCTAAACCTACTAAACAAAAAGGCGTGTAACTACCTGCAATTAATACATAAATAGCAGCATGATCAAAAATATTTAATTTTCTTCTTCTTTTAGGTTCTGTTGCTGCATGATAAAAAGTTGACGCTGCATACAATACAATTAAACTTAAGCCGTAAATTATAAAGCTTGTAGGTTTCCAAAAACCATCGAAATTTAAAGACTTTATAATTAAAAAAGGAAAAGCAATTATACTTAATACCAAACCAAAAGCATGAGACCAAATATTTAATTTCTCTTCTGTATTAGAATATGCATGATTCAATTTTTCGCTCATTTTGTTCTAGTTGTGTCTTTCATGTATTTAGAATCCTTTTCTAAATCATTATAAAGAAGATTAAATGTTTTATCCTTTAGAATATCTAAATCTTGCGCTACAGACATTCCTTTCGTTTCTATAAAATTATATTGCTGTACCCTTAAGACACCAGGTCTTCCCTTAAAAACATCCCAAGAAAAAAAACGTTTACAATCATAATAAACTTGTGGTACAATTGGTATTTCAAATTCTATAGCCAAACTAAATGCTCCTTTTTTAAACGGAGATAAAACTACATCTTCAGTTGGCACCAATCCTTCAGGAAAAATAGCCATACTTACACCATTTTGCAACCTTTTTTTTGCCATTTCGAAAACTCTTTTTCTACTTTCTAAACTGCTTCTATCTACCATAATTACAGTTCTTTTATATAAAAAACCAAATACAGGTATTTTAGCAAGTTCTTTTTTACCTACAAATACAATAGGATTTTTACTAATTGCAATCAATAAAAAAGGATCTAAAAGAGATGCATGATTAGGACAAAACATATAACTTTTATTAGGCTCTATACTTTCTTCTTCACTAAAATCTATTCGAAAACCCATACCGTAAATTAATATTTTAGAGAGAAATCTTGCGAACTTCCAAAATATATGATAATGTCTTTCTTTAATCGAAAAAATCAATAAAAAAGGAAAAAGTAACAAGAGAGAAGTAAACATTAAAATGTAAAACCAAACTCGCCAAATTAGTAATAAAGGAATTTTTAAAAATTTCATATAAATCAAAAATACTAATATTCTTTTTGTTTATTGATTTTACTAATCAAAACCTTATTTTTGTATTAGAATAAAATTAATTTATCGCACTCAATTGTATTTTTGTGATTCATAGAATTTTATTATCGTGTTTATAAAAGCAGTAAAAATAAAAATTAATGTCAAGAATTTTAACAGGTGTACAAAGTACAGGAACACCACATTTAGGTAATTTATTAGGTGCAATTATGCCAGCAATAGAAATGGCTAATAACCCAAAAAACGAAGCATATTTATTTATAGCAGATATGCACTCTTTAACTCAAATTAAAGACGGAAGCGTTTTGAGAGAAAATACATATAGTACAGCTGCAACTTGGCTTGCTTGTGGTTTAGACATTAATAAAACTATCTTTTACAAACAAAGTGATGTACCGCAAACTACAGAATTAACTTGGTATTTAAACTGTTTCTTTCCTTACCAAAGATTAACTCTAGCACACGGTTTTAAAGATAAAGCAGACAGATTAGGAGATGTAAATACTGGTTTATTTACATACCCAATGCTAATGGCTGCAGACATTTTATTATATGATGCAGAAATTGTTCCGGTAGGAAAAGACCAATTACAGCATTTAGAAATGACGCGTGATGTTGCTAGTAGGTTTAACAATATTGTTGGAGAAACTTTAGTGATTCCTAAAGCTGGTTTACAAGAAAACACAAAATTAGTTCCTGGAACTGATGGTGAAAAAATGAGTAAGTCTAGAGAAAATACTATTAATATTTTTCTTACTGATAAAAAGTTACGTAAACAAATTATGGGAATTAAAACCGATAGTTTGGCTTTAGAAGACCCTAAAAACCCAGATACAGACAATGTTTTTGCTTTGTATAAATTATTAGCTTCTGATGCTCAAATTTTAGAAATGAGAGCAAACTACGAAGGTGGAAATTATGGTTATGGGCACGCTAAACAAGCTTTATATGAGCTAATTTTAGAAAAATTTGCTACCGTTAGAGAACGTTATAATCATTTTATGGACAACAAACATGAAATTGACGAAGCGCTTAGCATTGGTGCTAAAAAGGCAAAAGTTACTGCAGATTCTGTATTAAAAAGAGTTCGAGAAAAAATAGGATATTAATTATTTTAAACATAAAAAAAACCACGTTTATAACGTGGTTTTTTTTATGTTTAAAAATTATTTTTTTATAACCATTGGCAAATAATACCACCCATAATTGCTAAAGTTACTATCCAGTAACCAACATTAATTGCAATATATTTTGCGCTTTTCTTTTCAAACATTGCAATAATTGCTAAGACTGGTAACACAAAAAATACACCAGATAAAACTCCGTGTAAAGCGCCATGTTTAAAAGTTCTATAATTACTACCATACTTAGTCATAAAATCTTCAAAATATGTAAGAATATCGCCTTGTAATTCTGTTGCACCAGATTCTAAAAGTGTTGAAAAAACGCCGCTTTGATGAATCACTATAAACTGTAAAAAGAAAGCTATTAAAAAACTAAATATATAACTTACTACAAATACTTTAATCATATTTTGGCCTTCTAGAGACTCTTTAGTAAACTTCATTTCCTTCATCCACGCATTTCCCAACAAAGGTCCATACCAAATAAAGCCAACTAATAAAGGTACTACCGCTGCAATAAAGAACACTATAAAATTACTTTTCATAATAAAGGTTTGTTTGGGTTTATTCTCAAATATAGGTAATAAGTTATTGATGTTAAATGCAAAAACGTCCAAAAGAGAATCTTTTGAACGTTTTTTCTATATTGTTAATCCCTTTATTTAATCTTCATCGATTTTGCGATAGCTTCTAACTCAAACAAAAATGCTCTCTTGTTTACAGAAGGTGCATATGTAAAACCTTCAAAAACTACAATTCTATTGTTCTTTTTATCAACTACAGAATAATTTACAAATGGGCCTGCCATAAAATCATTTTTCACTTCCCATTTACCTCTAGTTTCGTATGTTTTTTTACCGTCTAAAGTTATTTCAGAAGTAAAAGGAGTATAGGCTTCCTCTGTAATCATATGCATTGTTTCTGGGTCTGTACCAGGAATGTATTTTTCTCCAATACTATTTCTAACCGCTACAATATTTTCTGAAATAGTAGTTTCATCTTCTAAAGGAACTGAATACACCAAGATATTATTACTTCCAGTTTTTGCGATTCCACTTCTTAAATGTTGTCTTAACCATAAGAAATCTCCAGTATCATCTACTTCTTTGTAATTTTCTGGTGCTATAAATGAAATTCCTAAATTTTTAAGTGTCTTAAACTTAGATTCGTCTAACTTCTTTTTTTTGAAAATATTCTGCGTCATTAATATATCTGAAGATATAAAAGCAGCCATAATTTCTTTTTTATGCTTATTAAACACTTTTAGTACACTGGCATCATTAGTACCATAAACATAAATTACTGTCTGTGGTTGTGCATAAATATTCTGCTTAACATAAAAATCTTCTTTCTTACCTTCACCAATAATTAGAATGTTTCTAGAAACCTTCATCATACTATTAAAACCATTAGGTGTAATTTGCGAAACAGATAAAATTGGTTCTGGTTGTGGTAAACCAACCATAATTTCGCCAAAAGAGTTTCTAATTTCTGTTCCTAAATCTCCGTTCCAATCACTAGCATTAGTAACTACCATTACTTTGTTAATTTTCCCTAGAGAATTTCTTAATACAAACTTGTCTGTTCCTGTACAAGAAGCTAGTAAAATTGCCACAATACAGATTGAAAATAATTTTTTCATAATTAGCTTTTATAAATTTTAAGTTTAATTCCTGGTTTCAGACTTTTAACACTCCAAATATTGTTCCACTTTTTAATTTCATCTATAGAAACATTTTTAAACTTTCTAGAAATCGTCCAAAGAGAATCTCCCTTTTTCACAACGTAAGTTTCAAAGGCTCCTTTTTTGGTAGATTTCTCATTCTTTTTTGCAGTTGAAACTTTTGAAGAAGACTTAGGAATTGCCATTTTCTTAGGATAAATATTTAAACGTTGTCCTATTTTTAATCGACTCGTTTTCATTCTATTCCAGCGTTTAATCTCACTAACTCTTACACCAAATTTACTAGCAATTTTACCTAAAAAATCTCCATTTTTTACTTTGTAACGAATACGTTTATCCATTTCGAAGTATTTAGGCAAAGGTTTTTCTCTTTTAGAAGCATCTAAATCTGCTAAGGCATAAATAGCTGTTTCATTTTCTATAAAATTAAAAGAATTTTTTCTGGGTAAAGTAATTGCATATTTTTTTCCTTCTACAAAAGGAATAATATCTAATTTGTAAGAAGGGTTTAAAAACTGAATTAACTCTGCACTTATTCCTGTAGTTTCCGCTACATGCTCGAAATTTATTGTCTTTTTAACATGAATTGTATCTGTTTCAAAATGGCGAATTTGTGGTGCATCTGCAATTAAATTGTGTTCTTTCTGAAATTCGAATAAATACATTGTTGCATAAAATGCTGGTACATAACTAGCTGTTTCACTTGGCAAAAACGGACGAATATTCCAATAGTTTCTATAACCTCCAGAACGTTTTATTGCTTTTGCTACATTTCCTGGTCCAGAATTATAAGCTGCCAATGCCAAATCCCAATCTCCAAAAATATTATATAAATCAGATAAATATTTACACGCTGCAATGGTTGCTCTTACTGGATCTTGACGTTCATCTACATATGAACTTACTTTTAATTTATATTGCACTCCTGTTGCATACATAAATTGCCATAAACCAGTTGCACCAACTCTAGATTTAGCTGTAGGATCTAGCGCAGATTCTACAATTGCTAAATATTTCATCTCTAAAGGAATATCATATTGATCTAAATGTTTCTCGAACATAGGAAAATAATATTCTGCCTTAGCCATTAAAGCTGGGTAATACCTTTTTCTATACTTTAAATAAGATTTTATTACTTTTTCTAATGCAGGGTTATATGCTATATTAAAAGGTGTTTTTGCATTAACTAGCTGTAATCTTTCTTTTAAAAGTTCTGTTGATAATTCTACACTAGAAACATCTCTTTTTTCTATATCTTTTATAATATAAGTTGATGTTTCATATAACGGAGACTTGTATTTTGTATCCATCAATAAGCTATCAATCAACACAATATCATAGTCGGTAAATAAATCTGCTTTTGTTATTTTTTTATGTGTTGTAGCTTCTGGTGTTTGGGCAAAAACACTTGTAGTAAGGAGTAATAATAAGAGAAAATTTTTCATTTTTTGTTTTATAAGTTCAATTCTACAGCAATAGGGCAATGATCAGAATGTTTTGCTTCTGGTAAAATATAAGCTCTAGAAATTTTGTCTTTTAACGGTTCGGAAACCATTGCATAATCTAAACGCCAACCTTTATTATTGGCTCTAGAGTTGGCTCTATAACTCCACCAAGAATATTCTTGCTTGTCTTGGTTTAAATAACGGAAACTATCTATAAATCCGCTTTTAATAAAATTTCCCATCCAAGTTCTTTCTTCTGGTAAAAACCCAGAAACACCTTTCATTTTAGGGTTGTGAATATCTATTGCTTCATGGCAAATATTGTAATCTCCACAGATTACTAAATTAGGAATTTCTTGTTTTAAATTTGTTAAATATTCTTGAATTTCATCCATATATTTAAACTTAAAATCTAATCTTTCAGAATTAGTTCCCGAAGGTAAATACATACTCATCACAGAAACGTTATCAAAATCTACACGAAGGTTTCTACCTTCAAAATCCATTGCTTCAATTCCGGTACCATACGCTACATGCTTTGGTTCTTCTTTACAAAGAACAGCTACAGAAGAATACCCTTTTTTTTGTGCAGAAAACCAATAATGATATTTATAGCCTGCATTTTCAAACTCAGACAAATCTAATTGTTCTTTATGTGCTTTTGTTTCTTGAATACAAATTACGTCTGGCTTTGCAGCTTCTAACCATTCTATAAAACCTTTCTTTAAGGCTGCTCTAATTCCGTTTACGTTGTAAGATATTATTTTCATAAAAAGGTCTTTGTTATTTTTTTCCAAAGGAAAGAAACACTCTTTTATTTTATTTATTTATAAGTATTGGTTCTTTTAAAAATAACCAAACAATTTGTTTTATTTTTCCTTTTTTAGTTAGCGTTATCTTTTTTCTAGGTGATAGAATAAAGGCTAAAACAGCACAAATTATTGCTTTCATTATAAAGATATCTGTTGTAAATAATTGATCATAAATCAACATAAAAACAACAATTAAAACAGGATAGATTAACCAATACATCTTTTTAAATACCTTCATTTTATTTAATTATCTTTTTATAAAAGAGCCAACTAAATTGTTCTTCTGTACCACTTTGTTTTTTAATCTTCTTTAATCTAGGTGATAAAACATAGGCACTACCAATATTTATAACGATGGTATACACATTTGGTTCGTATCCTAAAATCTTATAAATAATTAAACCAAAAAGGATAATTAGTACCGGAAATAAAAAAGGGAGAAATGGTTTTATTTTTTTCAATCTAAATGTTCATTTCTGGTATGTCTCCATTAATAACTAAAGTTCCTTCTGTAGCTTTCTGAATTTCTTCTACAGAAACACCTGGAGCTCTTTCTAACAAATGAAACTGATTGTTTTTAACTTCTAAAACAGCTAAATTAGTAACCACTTTAGTAACACAACCAACACCTGTTAAAGGCAAAGAACATTTCTTTAGTATTTTAGATTCACCATGTTTATTGGTGTGCATCATTGCTACAATAATATTTTCTGCAGACGCCACTAAATCCATAGCACCACCCATTCCTTTAACCATTTTCCCTGGAATTTTCCAGTTAGCAATGTCTCCATTTTCAGAAACTTCCATAGCACCAAGAATAGTTAAATCTACATGCTTACCACGAATCATAGAAAAACTCATAGCAGAATCGAAAAAACTTGCTCCTGGCATTGTAGTAATAGTTTGTTTACCTGCATTTATAATATCTGCATCTTCTTCACCATCAAAGGGAAAAGGTCCCATTCCTAGAACTCCGTTTTCAGATTGAAACTCAACCTCTATATTGTCTCTAACATAGTTTGCAACCAACGTAGGAATTCCTATTCCTAAGTTTACGTAAAAACCATCTTGAACTTCTTGTGCAATTCGCTTAGCGATTCCTATTTTATCTAGAGCCATAATTAGTTTCTTTGTCTTACTGTTCTTTGTTCTATTCTCTTTTCGTAATCTTTTCCTTCAAAAATTCTTTGTACAAATATTCCTGGAATATGAATATTATTAGGGTCTAACTCACCTACTTCTACCATTTCTTCTACCTCTGCAACAGTAATTGTTGCTGCACCACACATATTAGGATTAAAATTTCTAGAGGTTCCTTTAAAAACTAAGTTTCCTGCAGCATCTCCTTTCCAAGCTTTTACAAAAGCAAAATCTGCTTTAAACGCAGGTTCTAAAACATACATTTTACCATCAAATTCTCTAGTTTCTTTTCCTTCTGCTACTTCAGTACCATAACCTGCAGGCGTATAAAATGCAGGAAAACCAGCTTGTGCTGCTCTACATTTTTCTGCTAAAGTACCTTGTGGTGTTAATTCTACTTCTAATTCTCCAGACAGCATTTGTCTTTCAAATTCATCATTTTCACCAACATAAGAAGAAATCATTTTTTTAATTTGCTTATTTTGAAGTAATAAACCCAAACCAAAATCATCTACACCCGCATTATTAGAAATACATGTTACATCTCTAACATCTAATTTTACCAACTCAGAAATAGCGTTTTCCGGAATTCCGCATAATCCGAAACCACCTAACATAAAAGTCATTTCACTTTTTACGCCTTCTAAAGCTTCTTGTACGTTATTTACTTTTTTATTAATCATAATAATTAGATTTTATAACTTTTCTACTTGCTAAAATTACTCTTAAAATAAAAGGCACTAAAATTCTGTATCCTCTTCTGGTACTGTTTCCTTACCTTTCTCTTCTTTTTTCTCGTCGCAATTAATGTTTATTGATAAGTTTGTTGGTTTATCAAATCTAGAATCACTTATTTTTAAACTTTTATCTGCATAACATTTTTGCATAAATAGCGCCCAAGAAGGTAAAGACATTGTTGCTCCTTGCCCGTAACCTATTCCTGGAAAATGAGTAGATCTTTCTTCTCCACCTGTCCAAACACCTGTTGCTAAATTAGGTACAATCCCCATAAACCAACCATCAGATTGGTTTTGTGTAGTACCTGTTTTACCGGCAATAGCGTTTGTAAACTTATAAGGAAAACCTGTTACAATTTTTGGGTACGTTGTATAACCAGAACGTAATCTTGCTCCAGAACCAGATTGTGTAACTCCTTCTAATAGATTTAAAACTACATAGGCAGATTCTTCACTTAAAACCTCTTGTGTTTCTGGTGTAAACTCATCTAAAACAGTTCCGTTTTTGTCTTCAATTCTAGTAATAATCATTGGGCTAACTCGCAAACCTCTATTTGCAAAGGTAGAATATGCACTTACCATTTCTAATAAAGATAATTCTACGGCTCCTAAAGCAATTGAAGGGTTTGCTGGAATATCTGTTTTAATACCCGCAGCTTTAGCCAAACGAACTACATTCTCTGGCGAAACCATATCTATTAATCTTGCAGACATTGTATTTACAGAACCTGCTAAACCTTCTTTTAAAGTTAACATGCCACCATATTTAGAATTAGAATTGTCTGGTGTCCAAGCTTTTGGTATGCCGTACTTTCCTTTAGGTATAGTATAAGGAATATTAGGAAACTGGTCACATGGAGATAATTTTAATTGGTTAATTGCTGTAGCATATACAAAGGGCTTAAAAGTAGAACCTACTTGTCTTTTTTGTTGCTCTACAGCGTCATATTTAAAATGTTTATAATCTACACCACCAACCCAAGCTTTTATGTGTCCTGTTTGTGGCTCTATAGATAATAAACCAGATCGTAAAAAGTATTTATAATATTTTATAGAATCGTTTGGCGACATAATTGTGTCTAAATCTCCTTTGTAAGAAAACACTTTCATTTTTGTCTTCTTCTTAAATACTTCTTCTATATATTTTGATGATTTTCCAGCAATTTTTAAACGCTTATATCTTTCAGAATTTTTCTTTGCTCTGTTTATAATTCCAATAACTTGCTCTTTATCAATATCATAAAAAGGTGCTGTTTTATTTTTTTCTTGTTCTTTAAAAAAGAAACTCTGTAAGTTAGACATATGTTCATCTATTGCTTCTTCTGCATATTTTTGCATTCTAGAATCTAAAGTCACATATATTTTAAGACCATCTGTGAAAATATTATATTCTTCTCCGTTTGGTTTTGGATGTTCTTGCACCCATTTGCGCATAACTTTTTGTAAATGACCTCTAAAATAGGTTGCGTAACCTTCATTATGGTCTTCTTTATGAATGTCTAGACCTAAATCTAAATTTTGTAAAGAATCTTTTTCTACTTCGTTTATAAAATTACTACGTGTCATTTGTAACAACACAACATTTCTTCTTTGTTTTACCTTTTTTTCTCTTCTTAAAGGATTAAAATAAGATGAATTTTTCAACATTCCAATTAACATTGCAGACTCTTCAATATCTAATTCTTTAGGTTCTTTACCAAAATATATTCTTGCTGCTGAACGAATTCCTACTGCTTGATTTAAAAAATCGTATTTATTTAAATACATCGCAATAATTTCATTTTTAGTATATTGCCTCTCTAATTTAGTAGCTACAACCCACTCTTTTGTTTTTTGAAGCACTCTTTTAACAATATTTCTAGAAGCTTTACCTGTAAACAAGTTTTTAGCTAATTGTTGCGTAATTGTACTTGCACCACCACTTCCTGGTTTTAAAATTGCTCTTGCTGTACCTTTAAAATCGATACCAGAATGTTCATAAAAACGTTCATCTTCTGTAGCTACCAGAGCATTTACTAAATTATCTGGTAACTCTTTAAAATTAATTGGTGTCCTATTTTCTGTAGCGTATTTACCAATCGTTTTTCCGTCAATAGAAATAACTTCTGTTGCTAAATTTGTTTGCGGATTTTCTAATTCTTCAAAAGAAGGTAAAGCATTAAAAGGATCCCATGCTGTGTATAAAAAAAGTAATAAAATAAAGGTAAAACCTCCTAAAACGATTCCCCAAAACCACTTTAAATATTTTTTAAAACTTGTTGTTTCTTTCTTTGTCATCTTAATTTAATTTTTCGATACTAAAACCAACTTCTTGAATACCAATTAGGTTTTCAATTGCATTAATTTCACCATTCTTTCTCATCGCTTGCCTTATATTAAGTGTATAGTTTCCCGAAAAAGGAAAAACTTTACGCTCTTTATAAAATAATTTATTTTCTTTTATTGCAGAAAAACCATTTCCTAAAAATTTACCTGAAGCATCTGCCATTTCGTACTGTAAAGTATCTATAACAACACTATTATTAGGGAATTTTAATTCTGTAATAATATAAAGATTACTAAATTCGTAATCATTATTGTTTCTAATATTTAGAAACAAATTTTTAGGTGAAATAGTATCTTTTACTTCAAAATTAAAAGTTATTTTTTCTTTAACGTTCCAAAAACTATTTTCTAATGTTTTGTATTGATTAAATTCTGAAACATCATTACAAGAACACATTAAAATTGAAACCAATAAAAAGATTAAAACTTTATTTTTCTGAATCGCTTCCATTTTTTGGAGTGTTGTTATTACGATTTTTATTATTGTTTTTTCTAGGTTTATTTGGCTTTTTCACTTCACCTTTTGGCTCATTTGTATTCGCATTTGCTTTTACATTTGGCTTTACAACTACATCTGCCTTAGCATTTGTGTTTGGTTTTGCATTTGCATTAGGCCTTGGTCTTGGTTTAGGTCTTGGTTTGGGCTTAGGTTTATTTTGCGCTTGCGGTTTCTGCTGCTGAGGCTTATTTTGTTCTTGAGGTTTTGCCTGTGGTGTCTTATTATTAGGCTTTGCCTGAGGTTTTCTTCTAGGGTTTGGTTTTGCCTGCGTATTATTAGCAACTGCGCCAACAGGTTTTTTCTTATTCTTGTTTCTATTATTTCTACGTTTGCTAGTTTTTGGCACATCAAAACGTGTTAAACTATCTTGGCCAACTGCATCTTCAAAATCTACTTTTACAGGAATCTCTACATCTGCTTCATATTCTTCTAAAGATAAAGATTTCTCATTGTTTTTATTAAGATCTACTATTTCTAAAACTTGTTCTAATGTTAAACGAAACCATTTAAAACGTTCTTCTTTATACGTATACCAAAGATGGTTTTTAAAAATATCCATCTTTACAAAAACAGCATCTCCTTTTTCTGTTTTTAAAACTAAATCTTGCTTAGGAAACGATTTTAAAGCATCTAAATAGGTATCTAATTCAAAATTTAAACAGCATTTTAGTTTACCACATTGTCCTGCTAACTTTAACGGATTTAAAGATAATTGCTGATAACGAGCTGCAGAAGTAGTTACTTTTCTAAAATCTGTTAACCAAGTAGAACAACATAATTCTCTACCACAAGAACCAACACCTCCTAAACGAGCCGCTTCTTGTCTTGCTCCTACCTGCTTCATTTCTACGCGAATAGAAAATGCACTTGCCAAATCTCTAATTAATTGTCTAAAATCTACTCTTGTTTCAGCGGTATAATAAAAAGTGGCTTTATTACCATCTCCTTGGTATTCTACATCAGAAAGCTTCATTTGTAAACCTAAACGGCCTAAAATCTCTCTTCCCCTTTTTTGAGTTTCTTCTTCCTTACCTCTAGATTGTTGCCAAATATCGATGTCTCTTTGACTTGCTTTTCTGTAAATTTTCTTAACATCTTCATGATCTTCAGTAATTTTACGCTTTTTCATTTGCACTTTTACCAATTCTCCCGCTAAAGAAACGGTACCAATATCGTGTCCTGGTGAACCTTCTGTTGCCACAATATCTCCCATTGTTATGGGTAAATTATCTGGATTTTTATAAAAATGTTTTCTTCCGTTTTTAAAACGTACTTCAAAAATATTGAATCTTTCTTGTCCGCTAGGTAAAGTCATATTAGACAACCAATCGAAAACTGCTAGTTTATTACTACCACTTCCGCAACTTCCAGACCCACAATTACCATTACTCTTACAACCTTTTGGTACGCCATTTTCTGTTGTACCACAACTTCCACATGCCATGTGATTTATATTTTATAATCTCTAGACCTTAGTTAACAGGCGTTAAAGTAAAAATTAACGCAAAAAAACCACTTAAATTCTAGAAATTTTTATGTTCATAATTTGATTATCAGATCGATAGAAAAAAACAATCTAATCTTCACTAATTCGTAAATATACGCATTCTCGAAGAATGAAAAAATAGCTAAATGAAAGTTATTACAACTACTTTAGTCTCTCATTATAACCAAAGATAATTTGAAACTTTGTTTAACTTTTGTTCTCTTTAGAATTTGTAGCCTTTAAATTAGAATTGGTAAAAATATATAAATATAAAAACCAACTATAAGTTTTAAAAAAAAAATAAATAGTTTAACACTAAAAAAAATCAATTTTAATCCCAGAACTTAAAGCTATATACCTAATAGTTAGAAATTTAATTGTGTAGTTCTGTTTTTTTTTTAAATTTGAATGTTTTTGGATAAAAAACTGATCATTTTACACTCCAAAAATTGCTAGCAGAAAAAAGAAGAAGAATGTTTTAAAAAATTGCGCCCATTCTTTCTAAATTTTTATTAGACCTTAACAAGAAGATATTCTTGTATGATATTTTAGAACGTAATAATTACGTTCTGCACGTTTATATAATAAATTTAAAAATAATTAAAATGAAAAAAGTAATATTTATGTTAGCTTTTATGCTAATGAGTGGTTTAGTTTTTGCTAATAATAATGAAACAGATATAGTAATTGAATATGAGAAAATATCAATAAGTTCTGATCTTTTTTTAGTTTCTAGATTAACAAACAATTTAGAGGCTGAAATAGTATTTGAAAATAAATTTGGTAATTGTACTTTTAGTTATACTTTGTATTTTCAAAATACTGTAACAGGAGAAAGTTATTCTCAATCTTATACTCATACTAGAGATGCAGATTCAGAATCACAATGTCGAGCATATGGAGCTATGCACGCACGTGTGCATGCTATGTTCATGCAAGGTGAAATGAATCAGTAAAATCTAATTTTATAATAGCCAAAATAGTTGTTAAGAAATTTATTCCTATTTCTTAACAACTATTAAAAAATTATACATGAAAAAAATACTATTTATAATTATTCAATTTTCTTTTTTACAATCTTTCTTATGCCAAAATAATTCAAAAAAAATATATGTTGAATATCAAGTATCAAAAAACTCAAGAATTAATAAAGAATATTTAATAGCAGATTCAAATAATGCTCTGTATAGTACAAGTTTTATTGATTTTAACAATGAAAACAATATTTCAAAAAATCAAAGCAATGATACATATATTATAAAACAAAATAGAGTTAAAATAAATGCTATGAAATACTATAGTTCATTAAAATCGCCTAACCTCTATTTTATAAGTATACCTCCAAATAACAAAAAACCGATTGTTGCATTGGATAGTATGCCAGATATTAAATGGAAAATTTTTAATAACGAAACAAAAAAAATAAGTGATTTAATTTGTATCAAAGCAACTAGTGAATATAGAGGGTCGAAAATTACAGCATATTTTTCACCAGAAATACCTGTAGGGTTTGGTCCTTTCAAATTTAAAGGTTTACCTGGTCTTATTGTAGAAGTTTTTAATGATAGTGAAATTTTTAACTATAATTGGAAAGCAACAAAAATAATAAGTTCCTATCAAACAGATTTAAAAATAAAATATTCTGATAGCTTATATAAAACCACAGTTGTAAGCTATAAAAGTATTATTGAAGGGTTTGAAAGAAAAATAAAAATAGCAAATCAAAGATTTATTTCAAATGCTCCAAGAGGTAGTAGTACAAAGCTTACAAAAACAACGAGACTTGGCATAGAAAAAAATTATGAATGGGAGAAAGAAACCACACAAAACTAAATTTCTAATTGTACTTTTATTTTTTCAAAAATCAATGCTTTTCGCAAAAAAAAATATAAATAGAAAAACCAACTATAAGTTTAAAAAACACTTAAATAGTTTAACACTAAAAAAAATCAATTTTAATCCCAGAACTTAAAGTTATATACCTAATAGTTAGAAATTTAATTGTGTAGTTCTGTTTTTTTTTAAATTTGAATGTTTTTGGATAAAAAACTGATCATTTTACACTCCAAAAATTGCTAGCAGAAAAAAAAAGAAGAAGAATGTTTTAAAAAATTGCGCCCATTCTTTCTAAATTTTTATTAGACCTTAACAAGAAGATATTCTTGTATGAAATTTTAGAACGTAATTATTACGTTCTGCACGTTTATATAATAAATTTAAAAATAATTAAAATGAAAAAAGTAATATTTATAATCGCTTTAGCCTTTGGAATGATGAGTTTTACAACTTCTAACTCTAATAAAGAAAAGGAAGCTAAATACGATTTTGAAAGATGCACTAGAATGTGTACCTATGCTGTCAATACAAGTACAGGTGAAAGAAGACTGAAAGGCTGTACAGAATGGACTTGCGATGGAGGAACACTCGCTGGTATTGAACTAGTGATAAAAAGATAAAATTATTGGGATATTCAAAAAATATCCCAATAATTATTTAAATACTACTTATGAAAAAAATTATACTTTTAATTATTTATATTTTAACTTTCAATATCTATGCCCAAAAAAAGTGTGGCAAGGTATATTATAAAATAGAAGGAAAATATTCAACCTTCTTTTATGAGATGACCTTTAATGAAAAAGAGTCCTACAATGTATTTATAGACAATAATGAATCAAAAAATAAACAAGAAGTAGCATATGAAGAGGGTAAGAAAACTACAAAAATTATTTTAGGAAAAAGAAGTAAAGAAAAAATATTTTTTTATAACAATATAAATTACTTTTTTTTTAGTAGCGAATATATTGATACAGATGTTGATATTATAGAAGAGGATAAAAAAAAATGGAAATGGAAAATATTAACTGATAAAAAGATGATTGGTAATTTTAAATGCCAAAAAGCAACAGTTAACTTTCGGGGAAGTTTCTTCACTGCTTGGTTTACAAATGAAATACCTGTTCCTTTTGGACCATGGAAAGCAAAAGATTTACCTGGTCTTATTTTACAACTTTCAGACTCGAATAATATAACTAAAATTATAGCAACTAAGGTTACCTTTAATAAAAAAAATAAGTGTAAAATAAATTTAGATAAAAAAATATTAAAAAAGGCAATCAGCATTAAAGAATTCTTAAAACAAACTAAGATAAAAGATAAAGAATATTTTTCTAGAGTAAATGCTAAATTACCAAAAGGTTCTAAGCCTTTTAAATTAACAACCGATTGTGACGATTGTCCAAAAGAAATAAAATTAGAAAACTTTTGACATTGAAGAAAAATAACTAGTAAAGTTATAAAAAATTAAACATCTAATTTAAAAGAAAATAAATTTAAAAACTTAATACTATGAAAAAAAATAGTATTTATCTTGGTTTTAATGCTAACTACAAACATTGCTTTTGCAAATAACAACGAAAAAAGAAAATCTATCGAAAATGAAACAGTGCTTGTAAAATTTGACAATTTTACTGATATTTTTATTAAAAATTCTGACTTATTTAAAGGTGTAAAATAATACACAATGTAAATGATGAAGAAGGAAATACATTAGTAACTGTTGAATATAACATTGAAGTTTCAAATGAGATAGCTAATGAAATTCTAAATTAAATACAATAACAAACTTTCTATTTTTTTTTAAAAAAAAGTTTGTTTTAAATTTATTCCAGTGAAAAAAATTCTATTTTTAATATTTATCAGTTTACAAGCTTTTTCACAAGATAAAAGTATATATGTTGAATATGATGTATACTATAATACTTCAAGCCCTAGAGTAAAAAAATCTTACTTAGGTATAACTAACAATAATCTATCTAAGTTTATTGAGTTGCCAGAATATAAACTTCTTAATAATGAAACAAATGAAGAAGCAACCGAAGAAATTAATACAACTACTATAAATATAAATTACATGCCAAATGGAGTAATAAGAAAAGTAGATATAAATTTGATAGAAAAAAAAATTACATCAATTGAAACAATTGTTTTTAATAAGATAATCTTTAAAGTAAATGAAACAGCACCACAAATTAATTGGAATATAAAATATTCTGAAACAAAATTAATTGGAAATTACGAATGTCTTAAAGCAACAACAAATTTTAGAGGAAGAAACTACATTGTTTGGTATGCAAAAGAAATTCCTTTACGTTTTGGTCCATGGAAGTTGTTTGGAACTCCTGGTTTAATACTTGAAGCATATGACGAAACTTTTAAGTATAGGTGGATTGCTAAAGAAATTAAACAACAAAATGAAATATTTAATTCTATTACTAAAAAAGTAGTTTATGATAAAGAAATTACTTTAAAAGAATTTGTTGATGAAAAATACAATAAACAAAGTGATAGAAAAAAATTTCAAGAAAAAGTTAAAAGTAAATTACCTAGAGGTGCTAAAGCGAATTTTAAAGTGAATTCTAATAGACAAGGAAAAGAAATAATTTTCGAATGGGAGAAATAAACAACAAAGAATTAAAATTTCTAATAATACTTTTATTTTTTCAAAACCTATGTTTTTCTCAAACCAAAATTTCTGGCATTGTTAAAGACGCAAAAAAAAACCTATTTTCTGCAAGTGTACTTTTAAAAGACAGCATAAATAATATTGTAGATTACACGTATGCCTCAGAAAAAGGCATTTATCAATTTTCTACAATAAAAAAAGGAAAATTTAACATCACTTTTTCTTCTTTAGGCTACAAAACTAAAACTGTTTCTTTTGAAATTACAACCCAAAAAAACATAAAAATAGACGCTATTTTAAAAGAAAAACCTTTTGAGTTAGACGAAATTATTATTGAAGCTGAAAAAGAAATCAAAATAAAAAAAGACACCATAACTTTTAAAACCAAATTTTTTGTAAACGGCACAGAACAAACAGTTGAGGATTTATTAAAAAAAATACCAGGTTTAAATATAGATAGCCAAGGAACTATAAAAGTGGGCAATCAAGAAATAGAAAAATTGATGATTGATGGCGATGATCTATTTGAAAAAGGTTACAAAATTCTTTCTAAAAACATGCCTGCGTATCCAATAGAAGAAGTAGAGGTTTTAAAAAAATACTCTAACAACAGGTTATTAAAAGGTGTAGAAGAAAGTAACAAAGTTGCCCTAAATTTAAAAATGAATGAAAAAGCGAAACGTATTTGGTTTGGAAACACCACTATTGGTTTGGGTAACGATAATTTCTACGAATTAAAAGGAAATTTAATGAACTTTGGTAAAAAAAATAAATACTATTTTTTAACCAATTTGAACAATATTGGCTACAATGCCACTGGCGATATACAAAGCTTAATAAGACCTTTTCGCACAAATGAAGCAGGGGTTATTGGTGACAATATGCAAGTTGGTAATTTATTAAACTTATCTGCAGGAAGTTTGAATTTTAAAAGAAGTAGAACTAATTTTAATAATGCAGAATTATTATCTTTAAATGCCATTTTTAATCCTACAGAAAAAGTAAAAATAAAAACGTTGGGCTTTTTTAATTGGGATGAAACCGATTTTTTTAGAAATAGTACAGAGGTTTTTAATGCAAACAATACCAATTTTACAAATACAGAAGATTTTACCCTTAGAAACAAAAAAATAATTGGTTTTGGTAAAGTAGATGTTATTTATAATATTTCTAAAACCAAAATGTTAGAAAGTACCACAAAATATAATAGTGGTAACTATAATGCCAATTCTAATTTAATTTTTAACGGAAAATCTACCCTAGAAAATTTAGAAAGTAACAACACACTTTTTGACCAAAAAATAAATTACACCAATAAATTTAAAGATAAAAAAGTATTTTTATTAAGTGGACGATTTATAAAGGAAGAAACACCACAAAATTATTCTTTAAATAGGTTTTTGTATCAAGATTTATTTCCAAATGCAACAAATGCAGACAATGTGCAACAATTAAGTACTAATAAAATGACATTTGCAGGCATAAACGTGCATTTATTGGATAGAAAAGAGAATGACAATTTAGTAGAACTAAAATTAGGTAACGAGTTTAGAAAAGATAATTTAAAGACCGTTTTTTCTTTATTAGAAGATAAAACTGTTTTAAATAAACCAACTGATTACCAAAACAATACTTCATACTTAGTAAATAATAGTTATTTAAAAACAAAATACAGATACAAAATTAAAGATTTTGCTTTAGTTGGTAAATTAGATTTTCATCAACTATACAATCGCTTTACAGATAAAACCATTACAAAAGAAGACACTCCTTTTTACATAAACCCAAGTATAGGTTTCGATTGGAAAATAAATGATAAGAACAAGTTAATGACTTCTTATAGTTATAATTATAGAAATGCATCTATATTAGACGTGTATGATAATTTTGTATTGACGGGTTTTAGGTCTTTTACAAAAGGTACAGGTAACTTTAATCAATTAAATTCTTCTAATTTTATTTTTAACTATCAATTAGGTAATTGGAGCGAACGCTTTTTTGCGAATACTTTTCTTATCTATAATAAAAATCATAATTTCTTTTCTACAAATTCTATTATCACTCAGAATTATGCACAAACAGAAAAAATACTAATAAAAGACAACTCTTTTTTAAGTATAAATACCAATTTAGATTATTACTTTAACTTTATTTCTTCTAACTTAAAATTAGAGCTTGGTTATTCTGAAAACAACTTTAAAAACATTATTAACAACTCTAATTTAAGAGAAATAAAATCTAAAACTTATAATTATGGTTTTGAAATGCGCTCTGGTTTTTCTGGCATATTTAATTATCATTTTGGTTCTAAATGGAATACAAACACTATAAAAACTACTATAGAAAATTCATTTACAGATAACACTAGTTTTTTAGATTTATCTTTTGTTTTTAGTGAAAAATTCGATTTTCAGGTACAAACAGAACGCTATTTTTTTGGCAATTTAGAAAACGATAATACCTACTATTTTTTAGATGCAGAAAGCAGATATGAAATTTTAAAAGACAAACTAACACTTAGTATTTCGGGTAAAAACTTATTTAACACCAAAAAATTTAGAAATTTTTCTATTAGCGATTTTGGAAGTTCTTCTACAGAATATAGATTATTACCAAGATCTATTTTATTAAAAATGGAATATCGTTTTTAATTATTTAACAAAAAAAAGCTCTCAGAAAATGAGAGCTTTTAAATATCTTTTAGAATTTAATTACTTCTTAAACTCTAAAACTTCACTTTGTCCTTTTGTAAAGATTTATTTTCCATAATGATAACGACAAGCAGCAATAAATAATTGTTCGTTCTCATATTTATAAACCAACCTATGTTCTGAAGTTATTCTTCTAGACCAATAGCTCTGTAAATCTCCTTTTAATGCTTCTGGTTTCCCAATTCCTTCAAAAGGTGTTCTAGTAGCACTTTTAATTAATTCATTAATTCGTTTTACTACTTTTTTATCAACTTTTTGCCAGTACAAATAATCGTTCCAAGAAAAAGTAGACCAAATAAATTTCATTTATTCTATAATTTCTTTTTGACTTCCATTACCAGCTTCTAATTCTTTAATAGAATTTAATAATACGTCTCTGTTTTTACCTGTAAGTAAATAACTTGTTTCTTTTAACGAATTATACTCATCTAAAGAAATTAAAACCAAATCTTTACCTCCTTTTCTTTTAATAACAATATCGCTTACATCATTAAAAACCTTGTCAAACCAATGTTTTAGATTTGAGCGAAAATCTGTATAGTTTACTGTTTCCATTGTACAAATATATAAAAAAGTACTTAAACAAGTTCTTTTTATTTCTACTTCTTAAACTTTAAAACTTCACTTCGTCCTTTTTTAAAGATTTTATTACTATTTCCTTTTCCTCTTCTAAGTTCTTTTTGCTCTTCAAAAGACAGTTGAATTATTTCTTGGCAATCTGTAGAACACGTGTTTTCCATAGCTTCTGAACATTCATCACATTGAATAAACAATAAATGACATGCTTCGTTTGCACAATTTGTATGTTCATCACACGCTTTACCACATTGGTGGCAATTAGAAACTACATGGTCTGTAATGCGTTCTGCTCTTCTATGATCGAACACAAAGTTCTTACCAATAAATTTATTCTCGATACCTTCTTCTTTTACTTGACGTGTGTATTCTATAATACCGCCTTCTAGCTGAAAAACATTTTTAAAGCCTTTGTGTTTGTAATATGCAGAGGCTTTTTCGCAACGAATTCCGCCAGTACAATACATTAACAAATTCTTATCTTCTTTGTTGTCTTTTAAATCTTCTTCTATAATATCTAAAGAATCTCTAAAAGTATCTACATCTGGTGTTACAGCACCATCGAAATGACCAATTTCACTTTCGTAATGGTTACGCATATCTACACAAACCGTATCTGGGTTTGCTAACATTGCATTAAATTCAGCGGCATTTAAATGAACTCCTTTTGCAGTTACATCAAACGTTTCGTCATTTAAACCATCGGCTACAATTTTGTTTCTAACTTTTACTTTTAGCTTTAAGAATGATTTATTGTCATGTTCTACGGCAACATTTAAACGAATATCTTTTAAAAAAGAGATACTATCTAATTGATCTTTTAATGCGTAAAAGTTTTCTGACGGCACAGATAATTGTGCATTTATACCTTCGTAAGAAACATAAATTCTACCAAGCACATCTAAAGCATTCCATTCTAGAAATAACTTGTCTCTAAATAATTGTGGGTTTTCTATCTTAAAATATTGATAGAATGAAATTGTTAAGCGGTCTTTACCAGCTTCGTCTATTAATGCAGCGCGTTCTATTGCGCTTAACTTATTGTACAGTTGCATGCTATACTAATTAGGTTTAACGTTTTAAACTGAATTTGTTTCAGTTTTTTCTAGTTGCAAAGTTACAAATTTTAGAAACAGATTTTATGATTTTTATCATGCATTTCATAGGTTTTGCTAAGTTTTAATAGAAGCTAGCAAACATGTTTAGCCTAGATTGAAGCATTTGTTTGAGCTCTTTTTTGGCTTTTTAGACAAAAAAAGCGAGTGCGGAAAGCTGGAAATAGCTTCAAAAAATAATTTTATATCAATTTGTTAAAATTTAAACATCTAAAAAATAGTTGCTTCATTTTTAAACTTTAGTTGATTTATAACGTTTTAAGTGATTTGTATGATTATTATTTTTAAGATATTTGTAGTTCAATTTATAATATTAAATTTTTAGGCGATGAAAATAGCTGTAGTAGGTGCAACTGGAATGGTGGGCACAGTAATGTTGAAAGTTTTAGAAGAGCGTAATTTACCAATAACGGAATTAATTCCTGTAGCTTCTGCAAGATCTGCTGGAAAAAAATTAGCTTATAAAGGAAAAGATTATACCGTTGTAACTTTAGAAGATGCTGTTAAAATGAAGCCAGATATTGCTTTATTTTCTGCTGGCGGAGAGACTTCTTTAGAATGGGCTCCTAAGTTTGCTGAAGTTGGTACAACAGTTATAGATAATTCTTCTGCTTGGAGAATGGACCCTACCAAGAAATTAGTGGTTCCAGAAATTAACGGAGATGTATTAACCAAGGATGATAAAATTATTGCAAACCCAAACTGCTCTACAATTCAATTAGTAGCAGCTTTATCTCCGCTTCATTTAAAATATAAAATGAAACGTTTGGTAATTTCTACGTATCAATCTGTTTCTGGTTCTGGTGTAAAAGCTGTACAACAATTAGATAATGAAGAGGCTGGTATTGACGGTGAAATGGCATATCCTTATAAAATTGGTAGAAATGCATTGCCACATTGTGATGTTTTTTTAGAAAACGGATACACAAAAGAGGAAATGAAATTGGTAAAAGAACCTAAGAAAATTTTACGTGATGATTCTTTTTCTGTAACAGCTACTGCTGTTAGAATACCTACTGCTGGTGGCCATTCTGAAGCTGTAAACGTTCAGTTTCATAATGATTTTGATGTAAATGAGGTACGCGAAATACTTTCTAATACTCCTGGTATTATTGTACAAGATGACCTTGCAAATAACATTTACCCAATGCCAATTAATGCACATAATAAAGATGAAGTGTTTGTTGGTAGAATTAGAAGGGATGAATCTCAAGAAAATACCTTAAATTTGTGGATTGTTGCAGATAACCTAAGAAAAGGTGCAGCTACAAATACAGTTCAAATAGCTGAATATTTAGTTGAGAATAATTTAGTTTAATACATTTATGGCAGAATTTCACAAAGTAAACATACAAGAAATAAAACAAGAAACCGCAGATGCGGTTTCTGTTGTATTTAAGATACCTGAAAATTTAAAAGCAGATTTTAAATTTAAAGCAGGACAATACATTACACTTCAAAAAGAAATAAATAACGAAGAAATTAGAAGAGCATATTCTATTTGTTCTACTCCTAATAGCGGCGAAATTAGAGTTGCTATTAAAAAAGTAGAAAACGGAATCTTCTCTACATACGCAACATCTAGCTTAAAAGTTGGTGATGAGATAGAAATTTCTGTACCAGAAGGTCGTTTTTTATTAAATACTGAAGCAAACAAAAACTACATTGGCTTTGCTGCTGGTTCTGGTATTACACCAATCTTATCGATGGTTAAAACGGTATTAGAAACAGAAAGTACTTCTAACTTTACGCTAGTTTATGGTAATAAATCTATTGCTGATACTATCTTTTTTGATGAGTTAGAGCAATTAAAAACAACGTATTTAGATCGTTTTAAACTACACTACATTTATAGTAGAGAAAACGTAAAAAATGGTTTACGTGGTAGAATTGACGGTAACGTTACCAACTACTTTGTAAAGAACATGTACAAGGAAACTACTTTTGATGCTGCTTTTTTATGCGGACCAGAAGAAATGATTAAAGATGTTTCTAAGACTTTAGGAAACAATAAAATAGCAAAAGAAAACGTTCATTTCGAGTTATTTACTGCTTCTGTAGATAAAGAAAAAGCTGCGCAAGTTAAAGAAGGACAAACAGAAATTACTGTTCTTTTAGATGATGAAGAAACAACTTTTACAATGTCGCAAACAGATGATCTTTTAGCTGCAAGTTTACGTAACGATTTAGATGCACCTTATTCTTGCCAAGGCGGTGTTTGTAGCTCTTGTCTTTGTAAAGTTACCGAAGGAAAGGCTGTAATGGTTAAAAACTCGATCTTAACAGATAGTGAAATTGAAGAGGGTTTTGTTTTAGCTTGTCAAGCATTTCCTACAACATCAAAAATTGTAATCGATTTTGATGATGTTTAAATTTTAAATGAGAATATACTTTATTAAAAAACGGATGGTTTCTTCATCCGTTTTTTTTTACTTCAATTAAAAATGTTAATTTTAGACAATGGATATTTACGATTTTAAAAACGCTTTTTTAATTGGTTTTTTCATGGCTTTCATGATAGGGCCTGTTTTTTTTATGTTGATACAAACCAGCATCTTAAAAGGTGCTAGAGCTGCAATTGTTTTTGATTTAGGCGTTATTCTTGGCGACTTAACCTTTATTTTAATTGCTTATTATGGTAGTAGATCTTTACTAGAAAAAATAAAAGACGACCCTAGATTGTTCTTTTTAGGAGGTTTAGTGTTAATTATTTATGGCTTGATAACTTATCTAGAGAAAGAAAATAAAAAAGATGCTTTAGAGTCTGCAAAAATTGTAGAGGTGCCTATTAAAAACAATTACTTAAAACTCTTCTTTAAAGGTTTCTTTTTAAACTTTATTAACGTTGGTGTTTTAGCTTTTTGGCTAGGAACTGTTTTGGTAATTGGGCCTACTTTAAAAATGAATCAGAATGCTATTTTTTGGTATTTTGGAACCGTTTTGTTAGGTTATTTTATAACAGATTTAGGTAAAATATTTTTAGCAAAGCAACTTAGAAATAAAATGACACCACCAGTAATTTTTAGAGTAAAAAAAATTATGGGAATTATATTAATAATCTGTGGTATCTTTTTAATGCTAAAAGGCTTTATTCCTAATGACAAAATAGAAGAATTTATAAATTAAAATAAACGTTTATCTAAAATAAAAAGACCTCATTTATTTGCATAAATGAGGTCTTTTTGTATCTATTATTTTAATGTTTTACTCTACTTCAAAAACATTATTATCATCGTTAACATCTGCCATTAACTTACTCTTATCTATAGTAACAGATTTTACCGTTTTAGAAACGCTAAAAGAATATGTTGGCATTGCCCAACCCCAATCTTTTAAAATTGTTGCTGTTGTTGGTTTGTTTCCTCTCATCATTCTTAAAGGAATATTAAAATTCTCTTTAGAACCATCTGTATAAACTACCTCTAAATCCATTGGCATTGGCATTTGACCAATTCTTTCTAACGTAATACTTTTACCGTTAACAGCCTTAACACCGTAATCTATTGTATGAATTGTTTGTGTCCATTCATTTAAATACCAATCTAAGTGAATACCAGAAACTTTTTCCATAGAACGTTTTATATCATTTGGTGTTGGATGCTTAAAACTAAAATCTCTAAAATATTTTTTAAGTCCGTTTGCAACATTATCTGCTCCAATAACATATTCTAATTGAGATAAAAACATACTTCCTTTACCGTAACTACCAGAACTATACGCTGCATTTGTATTGTATCTATCTGCGTGTGTAGATAAAGATTCTTCAAGATTATTCTTTACTAAATAATTATAACCTCTATAAGGACCTGCATTAGGGTTCTTGTCTCCTCTTTTTAAAATTTCGAAAGATGCTTTATTAGAAATATAAGAAGTAAAACCTTCATCCATCCAAGGATGTTTACTTTCATTAGAAGCTAATAAAAACTGAAACCAAGTATGCGCCATCTCATGTGCTGTTACTCCAAAAAGACTTCCTGCACTTCTTTTTCCTGTAATTAAAGTAGACATTGCGTATTCCATACCACCATCTCCACCTTGTATTACAGAGTATTGTTTATATGGGTATTGACCAACATGTTTACTAAAATAAGTTATTAATTCTGCTGTTTTTGGCTGTAATTCTTTCCAATTACTTAAATATTTTGCCTCTAAATCTTTCTTGTATAAAAAGTGCAAGTCAACACCATTTGCCATTTTTAAAACATCATGTTTATAATCTGGATCTGCTGCCCACATAAAATCGTGCACATTTGGTGCTTTAAAGTGCCAAGTTAATTTATCTGTATTAGGTACATTTAATGCTTTAGATGCATCTTCATAACCAAAACCAATTTCTTGAGGATTCTGTAAATAACCTGTTCCACCAAGAACATAGTCTTTATCTATTGAAATCTTAACATCGAAATTACCCCAAATACCATGAAACTCTCTAGCAATATAAGGTGGTGTATGCCAACCTTCGAAATCGTATTCTGCCATTTTTGGGTACCATTGAGACATCGAAAGCGCAACGCCTTCTTTATTATCTCTACCAGTTCTTCTAATTTGTAAAGGAACTTGTGCATCAAAAATCATATCTAAAGTTACACTTTCACCAGATTTTATTGGTTTATTTAAGGTAACTTCTAAAATTGTACCCACAGTTTCAAAAGAAACGGCTGCACCATTTTGTTTTAAAGAGTTTACTTTTATGTACCCAATTTCATCAGCATTTAATTTGCTAATTCTATCTCTAACTCTTCTGTCTGGATCTTTAATGTTTAAAGAACGAGCATCCATTTGAGAACCTGGTTGAAAAGCATTAAAATACAAATGATAATATACTTTACTTAATTCATCTGGCGAATTATTGGTATACACAGCCTTCTGTGTTCCTTTGTATTGATGTTTTTCTGCATCTACATCAATATTCATAGTATAATCTATGTGCTGTTGCCAATAAGTAGTAAACTTGGCGTCGTTTTTCTGCTGATTAGCAACTTCTTTAGTTTGAGTACAAGAAGTTAACAAAGCAATTGCAAAAACAAAAAGTAGGTTTTTTTTCATGTTATAAATTAATTAAGTTTGATTATAAAAACAAAAAACAGCGATAAATTACCGCTGTTTTTTATGTGATTTTATTTTTTTCCGTTTACAATTCTATCAGCCATTTTTAAAGCGTTGTAAGCATTTACAACTCTTCCAGAAACAGATAAATCTGAGAAAGGTACTTTTTCATCTTCTGTTCCTGGTTTAATAACATCAAAATTAATTTTGATTCCAGAATTCATTAGAATATGTTTTACCTGACTTGCAGATAATTGTGGATAATAAGAACGTACTAAAGCTGCAACTCCTGCAGTAGAAGGCGCTGCCATAGAAGTACCACTAATAGCTTGGTATTCATCTTTAGGAAAAGTTGCATAAATATCTACACCAGGTGCAAATACATCAACATTCATTTTTCCGTAGTTAGAAAAAGTTGCAGGTAAGTTTTCATCATAATGCAAACTCATTGCTCCAATTGTTAAAACGTTATCAGAAATTTCATTTGCTAAATCTTTAGAATCGTTAGGATATGTCTTTACAATATCAATATTTTTACCATCGTTACCAGCTGCATTCACAATTAATACATCCATCTTTGCAGCATATTTAATCGCATCGTAAACCCACTCTTTGTTTGGCGAATATGATTTACCAAAACTTGTATTAATAACTTTAGCGCCATTATCTACAGCATAACGAATTCCTAATGCAATATCTTTATCATGCTCATCTCCATCTGGCACAACTCTTACTGCCATAATTTTTACGTTATTGGCAACACCATTTACACCTTTATTGTTATTTCTAGATGCAGCAACAATACCTGCAACATGTGTACCATGGCTTTCTAAATCTTTAGAACCAATTACATTATTGTTACCGTAAAATTTATCTGTAATATCATATAAATCATCTCCTAAAGACTGGCGCTCGTTAAAGTCTAAGTCGTAACTTTTTCCTTTTACTTGAGACGCTAAATAATCTGTAAGACCTGTTTTATATTCTTCTAAACCTTTCTCTGTCATCCCTCTACTTAACATTCCGCTAACGTCTGCAATTTTAGCAGCCATTACAGCATCTGAAGGTTTTAAACTTTTTAAAAGAGCTGCAGATAAAACATCTTTTCCTGCAAACTTCTTAACTTCTTTAAAGTTATTTTCTATTTGCAATAGTCTTTCTTGTGTGTTTTTTAAGTTTTCAATCTCAATTTTTTTAGCTTTACTTCTAGCTTCAAACTTTTCTTTTAAATCTAAATATTGTTCAAATTCTTTTTTATCAGCGTTAGAAATTTCGATTGCTTTTTTATCACCAAACTTATCCATTCCTCTTTTAACAATTCTGGTAATTTCTAATTGATCTGCATTTACAATTTTACCTTCTTTGTTTCCTAAGAAATTCCACCCATGAATATCATCTACATACCCATTATTATCATCATCTTTATTATTACCTGCAACTTCTTTTAAGTTTACCCAAGCAACATCTTTTAAATCTTCGTGCTCTACATCTATACCAGAATCTGCAATTGCAACAATAACCGTAGTTCCTTTTTTACCTTCTAAAAATTGATATGCTTTTGCAATACTCATTCCAGGAATAGAATCTGTTTGTAAATCCATATGACTCCAAACATGTATTTCATCTTCTGTTAATACTCCTTTTTTAGCAGGAATATTAAGTACACTATCTGCACCATTAGGTACAGGAATTGTGTTTACTGATGTTTTACAACTTGCTAATAAAAACCCTGCAACTGCTGTATAAATAATTGGTTTTAATACGTTCATTTCTCTTCTCTTAATTAAATATATCTGTAAATTTATGTGTATTTTTTAATCGAACTCCTTTTTCTGTATGTACTACAGTACAAAGCTCATTAAAAGCATCGTGCTCTAGAAACAGGTAATAATTATTATCTGCTGCTTCATTTAAAAAAGCCGCTTTTTCTTTAATTGTTAACAAAGGTCTTGTGTCATAACCCATTACATAAGGCAAAGGAATATGCCCAACAGTTGGTAATAAATCTGCCATAAAAACAATGGTTTTACCTTGATAATTTAATTTTGGTAACATCTGTTTTTCTGTATGACCATCCATAAACAAAACATTAAACCCTATTTGTTCTAAAGAATTTCTGTGAATAAAATTTAATTGGCCACTTTCTTTTATAGGATTAATATTCTCTTTTAAAAAGGATGCTTTCTCTCTTGCATTTGGTTCTGTTGCCCATTTCCAATGATTATCATTAGACCAAAATTTAGCATTTTTAAAAGCAGGTTGTAACATTGTTTTTTGAGAATTCCATTCAATAACACCTCCACAATGATCAAAATGCAAATGTGTTAAAAAAACATCTGTAATATCATCTCTATGAAAACCATGTTTTTTAAGAGAACTTTCTAAAGAAAAGTCTCCAAAAAGGTAATAATAACCAAAAAACTTGTCTGATTGTTTAGACCCTAAACCAGTGTCTATTAATATTAAACGATCTCCGTCTTCGATAAGCATACAACGCATGCTCATATCTATTAAATTATTTGAATCTGCAGGATTTGTTTTTTGCCAAATAGTTTTAGGTACAACACCAAACATTGCACCACCGTCTAACTTAAAATTACCTGTTTCTATTGGATAAACCTTCATTTCGAAAAATTAAAAAATCATTAAAAATTACTTTAAAAATAATAATTTAATGATCTATTTAACAATAAACTACAAAAATGTTTTTTATAGCCTACAAATATGAAGAAAAAAGTGTGATTTTCTGTTAATAAAAATCTAATTCTTAAGAAGTATAACTTGGTTTTTTAACTGTTTTAGAAATATTTATTTTACTTAACAATTTTGCTCCTTTAATTATAACAAATACTGCTGCTGCCATTCCTAAAATAACAAACAATAATTGAGTATCGAAAAAACTTTCTGACACTATAATTCCTTCTGGTGGTAAAATTTGTAAAATCATAATAGATTGTTTTATTGTTTGGTTCAACAAAAATACAATCAGAAGGCAGCTTCTATTATCTATTTTCGACAAATAGCACTTTCATTTAGGCCATTCGCAAGAAAACAACTTTAAACGAATTACTCTTTTATAATTATTTGTTGATGAATTTCGTTTCCAAAATTATCTGTAGCAGAAATCAAATAACTTCCCGTACTTAAATTTACTCCAAATTCATGTACTTCTTTTGTAGAACCAACATACGTATCATCAACATACCAATACAATACCGCATTTTTATTTGCATGCGCTATTTTTAAAACAAGCTCATTTTTTTCCCCATCGAAATTCTTTGGTAAAAAAATGGTGCTTTTTTCTGTTGGATAGAGAAATTTCATTGCATTTTTTTCTTCACCCGAACAATCATTTCTAAATTTTGGTAATGGTTTATAAAACGGATTTTTTTCCTTGTAATAATATTCCATTAAAGGCGGCAACACAAACCAAGATTTCTGTTTAATATTCTCTAAACGCTCGCAAGAAGTATTTACCTGATAATTTTCTGATACATCTACATTTACCAAAACATGATACGGACAAGGTTTCGTCTTTAAACCAGCATTCTGAATAAATTCTAACTTCTTTTCTTCACAATTTCTCGTTGCCCTATAACCACTTTTAGCGCATATCTCAATTTCTGTCATTTCATCAAAAGGCTTTTCAAACCATTCCGAGTTTGGTAACTTATCAAAAACATCAAATAAAATAGGTGCTGCAGCTTGTACACCAACCAAACCTGGTCTTCCTTCTCCATCTGCATTTCCAACCCAAACACCAACCACATAATCTTTCGTCGCTCCAATTGCCCAAGCATCTCTAAAACCAAAACTAGTGCCTGTTTTCCAAGCAATTTCTTTAGACGAATCAAAAAACTCCCAATTCTGATCTGCATTTGGTCTATTTACATCCTTTAAACTCTCGAAAGTTAAATAAATAGAAGCGGCATCAAAAATTGTTTTTTCCGATGATTTATCTCCGAAGTCAACCTTTTTATCCGCATAAAACGTCGGTTCGCAAAATTCATTTTTAAAATACCTACTAGAGTTTTCTGAATAATGATTTACCGTTGATGCCATCGAAGCATAACTTTTACACAAATCCCATAAATTACTTTCTGCACCACCTAAAGCCAATGTTAATCCGTAATAATTAGGATTTTGTTTTAAATCTTTTAACTTTAATTTTTGTAAATAATGATGAAATTTCTCCAAGCCAAAACCTTGTAACATTCTTACTGTTGGCACGTTTAGAGATTTAGACAACGCTAATTTTGCAGAAACTGCTCCAGCATATTTTTTATCAAAATTCTCTGGATGATAACTTCCAAAATTTGTGGGTACGTCTGCAATTAACATATTTGGCAGCAAATCTCCACTATCTAACATGGCTGCGTATAAAAAGGGTTTTAGAATACTACCTGTACTTCTAGGCTTGTCAATAACGTCTACATATTTTTGATTTTTTCTAGTTGTTTCAGAGTTGCCAACATAAGTTAAAACCTTTCTGTTTTTTACATCCAAAACCAAAACAGAAATATTAAATATCTCATTGTTTTTCAATTGCTTATAATGATTATTAACAATTAAATTTGTTTGAATTTGCAACCTTTTATTAATCGTAGTTTTTATAACTTCTCCATTATTTTTTTTATTGATTTTCTGCAATAAATGAGATGTGATTTGTGGAAGTGTATATGGCTTTTGTGGCAATTCTTCTAAAACCGATAATCCATAAGTTAATGAGTCAATTACTTTTTTTACGAGCAGTTTTTTTAGCAAACGATTTCTTTTTACCAATAATCTATGTTGATTTCTCCCAGGATAAATTAAGTTTGGTGCATTGGGTAAAACGGCTAAAGTTGCAGATTCTGCCCAAGATAAATCTGTAGATTTTCTATTAAAATAACGCCAAGAAGCAGCGTCTAAACCTACTACATTTCCACCGAAAGGCGCATTAGAACTCCAATAAGTTATAATTTTTTCTTTAGATGCTCTAAATTCTAAACGTGTTGCTAAAATTAATTCTTTTACTTTTTCAAAATACGTTCTAGGTCTATTATCTCTACTTAATCGAATTACTTGTTGCGTAATTGTACTTCCGCCTCTTTTTACACTTCCTGCTTGCAAATTTTGTTTTAATGCTTTAAAAATAGAAATCGGATTAAATCCTGGATGTTCATAAAAATATTCGTCTTCAAACTGAATTAAACAGGTTTTAAATTTCTGCGGAACAGTATTGTTATACGGAAAACGCCATTGCCCATCTTTAGCAATTAATGCGCCCAACAACTCATTATTACTACTTGTAATTACGGTTGATGTTGGCTTTGTAAATAACTTATTAGGCAAACAAAATGCATAAAAGAATAGCAGAACAACAACAAGTATTGTTTTCTTTTTATGACGTTTTATGTAGTTTGTTATTTTCAATTTTGATGTATAAGAATTTGTTTTACGTATTTGAATGTCATTTCGAAATGAGCCTTTTTCAGGCGATTGAGAAATCTCATTTTTATGTTCTTCTCCTTATGAGATTTCTCCTATCCTCGAAATGATACTCTTTCTTTTAGTATTGCATTACTTTACAACCTCAATCCAACGTCCTTTTGTCCTCACTAAATAATCATTATCATACATTGCTTCAACTTGAATTCCTGGTAAATAATAATCTCCTAAATAAGCTGCATTTAGTAAAACTGAAAACGTTTTTGTTTCCGATTTGTTAGATTGATGCTCTAAGTCGAAATAAAAATTAACTCTGTCATCTCTAATATCTGTATAACGAGCTTCGCTTTTTGTAGTCGTTCCAAAATCTGTAAAACGAGTGTTTACAATTTCCCATCCCGATGGAAAAATTTGTGTTAACGCAATATCATTTATCGTTTCATTTTTAGGATTGCTTACCGTAATTTTCGCCACAAAATCCTGACCTTGTTTTAAAGTTTTAATGCCTATCGATTTTCCTTGTAAATCTTTATACTGAAAAGCGACACTTAAACCTCTATTTTCTGTTATTTCATCACCCAAAGGCAATTGCCCAGAATTAATAATTCTTGCAAAAACAATATTATTATCCTCATTTTTTATGTTGATGGAGTTCGCACCGTTTTTAACTTTAATAGTCCTTTGCACCATAGAATTTTGCGTTTTTACAGCAACTGTTTTCCCATCATTCGTATAGTTTAAATGCATCGCTTTTCCGCCGTTTCTAACTACCATCTTACCTATTGCTAACAAACTATATGCAGTAGATTGTGTACTCATCCATCTACTGCTAGACAATTCTTTTGCAATAGATTTCGCTACACTTTTAACATCTTTATGATTGGTAATTAACATCGTTTCCAAAGCCATAGCTCGGTTTCTATCTACAGAGCCATAAGAATAATAATTATATTTAGAAGTTGTAAAGTTGATGTTCGCAGTACTCATAATTTCTAAACTTGCTTCTTTTTGTCCTGCCAAAGCATATGCTGCAGCCAAACGCCATTTTGCGTCGTTAGAAATCTGTTTAAACTCGCGCATTCTGTTCATTGCAGACAAATCTGGACTGCCAGCCAAAGCCAACGTATATAAACGATAAGCTTGTGCTAAATCGGTGTAATTATTTCTATAATTTGGTCTCCAATTTCTTGCTGCATTTTTCTGATATCTTATAAAATTACTCTTAAAAGTTAACGGTAAAACAAAGCCTTTTTTGGCTGCTTCTAACATAAAATGACCCGCATAGGTTGTTCCCCAATCATCTACATAATTTTCACCTATCCAATAACTCAAACCTCCATTTGCTTGCTGAAAATTACCCAATCTTTTAATTCCGTTTTCTATGTTATTTTGAATCTGACGTTTTTTATCCGACGTTAAGTCGAAAATATCATTTAAAAATAATTGAGGAAAAACACTAGACGTAGTTTGCTCTACGCAACCATGCGGGTAACGAATTAAATATTCTAATCTACCAGAAAAATTGATTTGTGGAATGGTAGACATCTCCAACATTGCTGTATTAGAACCTTCTACTCCAAATGTATCAAAATTAATAGTTTGACTTTGATTCCCTTCTACAGTTGCATCAATAACTTTAGATGTAATTGGGTTTGGGTTTACAACATCTAACTCCACTTTGTAAGTTGCTTTTTCTCCGTTTCCGGATGCAATAATTTCAACTGTATTAATGCCATTTGCTTTTAGAACATCCAATTCAAAATACACCATTTTTTCATCTGGTTTTTCAAAATTGATCTTTTGAGTTTTATTACCAATAACAGCAATTCCGTTAGATGTTTTTACCTCAATCGTTACATTCTTCACTTTTTTATCCATCACAAAAATGGTAATTGGTAACGTAACTTTTTCTTTTGGTGATAATTTTCTTGGCAATGTAGCCAACACCATTAATGGCTTTTTAACAGGAACAGCTTTTTCTACATTTCCGTAAGCCTCGTTATTTACATTACCTGCAACCACCATTGTTCTTACTGAACCAATATAATTTGGAAGCGTAATTTTGTGTGAAGCTATTTTTCCTTTTTCAAGATAAAACGGACCTAAGAACTTTACAACTGGCTTAAATCTGTTTGCTTTTCTACTTTTCCCTTTTGCCGCACTTCCATCTCCTCCAATAGCAAAAACCTGATCTATACTACCAGAATACGCACCAATTACATCATCAAAAATATCCCATGTTTTTACCCCTAAACCTTCTCTTGCATAGAAAACATCAAATGCATTTGGTGTTTTAAAGCGTGTTAAATCTAACAAACCTTCTTCTACAACTGCCAAAGTATATGTCATGGCTTTCTTGTTTTTTTCTGAAACTTTTACAACAAATTCTTTTTCTGGTTGCAGTTCGTCTGCCATAGAAATCTCTGGCTCTAATTTGGTGTTCTTATCTTCTACCAAAAGCGGAATTACACCAAACAATCTTAATGGTAAGTCGTTTTCTGATACTTGATGTGGTTGCAATAATGAAATATTTACAAACACATTTGGCGCCATGTTTTTGTTGATAGGAATTTCTACAGAAGTGGTTCCTTTTTGTGTTTCTACCCACTTAGTTTCCAACACTTTTGTTCCGTTTTCTATACTAATTAACGCACGTCCTTTGCTTCCTGAAGGGAAAGTGATTTTAGCAGTTTCGCCAACATTATATTTTTCTTTATCCGCAGAAAACACCAACATTTTTGCAGCTTCTTTATCGCCAGAAGTAGCATTTTGCCACCAATTTTTATAGAAATAAGCGGTTCTACCGGTTGCATGACCACTTTTTTTATCTATAACTCTTATTAAAAAACGACCTCTATCTCTTTCTGGAATGTTCAAATTGAAACTTCCATTCCCTTTAGAATTCGTGCTAATTTTTAAAGTTTTATAAGGCTTTTTATAGGTACTAGAAGTATACCTAGATAAATTGTCGTCAGAAGAACTCCACCACCAACGCCACTTAATTTGATAAACTTCAACCTCAATTTCTTCTCTTTCAACTGGTTTTCCGTTTTCATCAACCGAAACCACAGAAAAAGTTTGATTTTCATCTGTAAAAAAAGAACCATATCTGCTTCCTTCTGGCGATTTTAAACCAACAAAAGAAGTAAAAGGAGCATATTTTTTAGTGAAAGCATCTATAGAAAAATCTCCTCCGTTTTCAAAAGCTCTTACTAAAAACTGCACATTTAACATTCCTGGAGCATTTTTACCAATACTTAATTTACTATTGATTTTTGCTGTTCCGTTTACATCTAATTTCCCTTCAAAAATATTTATTTCTTCGGATGAAAAATCTCTTGATGGATCTGTAAAAACATATTCTTTGTAATTTTTAAAACCATAATTCGCCGAAGAAACTTTTGCTTTAATTTCTATTTTTAAATTTTTTGCAGGAGTACCGTGTAACCATTTTACATCTAAAGTTCCATTAATTGGTTTACTGCTTGCTAAAACCTCATCATCGAAATCAATTTTAATTTTTAAACGATTTGGTTTAACCGTTTCTATTTTTAAAGACTTGTAAAACTTTGCGCCTCCTACAGAAATTTTAGCATTGTAGTTTCCTGTTTTTGCTTCTTGAGTAGTTGAAAAAGTAAACTTGTAGAAATTGTTTAAGTTTTCTAATGTTACTTTTTTATACACCAATTTTCCGCTTGGATCTGTAACTTCTAATTTTACAGGGTGGTTTTTTGGTAACTTATTATCGGCATCATTTAGCATAAAAGTTAAATGAACAGTATCTCCTGGGCGCCAAACTCCGCGTTCGCCATAGATATATCCTTTTAACCCTTTTTGAGTTTTACTCCCTGCAACATCAAACTTACTTAAAGACAAAGAATTTCCGTCGAACAATCTAATATACCCTTTATTATTATTTTTAGAAACCACTGCAAAAGCAGCACTTTTATCTGTTTCTACATTTGCAAATCCTTCTGAATCTGTTTTAGTTGATAAAATTTCTTGTTGCTGAAAATTAAATAATTTTATAGTTGCTCCTGCTTCTGGTTTTGTATTTAAAATATTTGTTATGGCAAAGAAATAAGAGTTATTCACTCCTTTTTTTGCAATGATTCCTAAGTTAGATGCTAATAAATTCTGAGAAATATCTTTATAGTAATAATAAGAATCTGAACAAGGATTGTCTCTTTCTTGCCAATTGTAATTACGGTCTTTGTAATCGTACAATTTATTATCCCAATACAATTCTTCTCTTGTATTCTCATCTTCAATTTCACTTAAATCGTCATATTTTTCATCTAAAAATCCTTCTAAATTTATGTCGGAATCCTTATTTCCTGAACACGTATAAAATACCTGGTTTTTATTATAACTTAGCTCTACTCTATAAATTGCACCAGGTTCAGCCTCAAACATTTTAGATAAATCTACACTATAGGCTTTCCATTTTTGTGTGTTTTTATTTTTATGATCAATTAAAGTAATTGTTTGCTTAGCGATACGTCTACCAACTCGTTTTATTTGATATTCATTATTACTGTTCATGCTATTTTCTTGCAAAAATTGCAACACATTGTCTTCGTAAATTTTAATAATTCTAACGTCTACTTCTTTTACGTTTATGGCTTCGAAGTTGAATTTTAAATCTTTAGAATTTGGTAAAATAGACCCGCTACTAATAGCTCTAACTTCGGGTTTCTTTTGCTCGAAAGTAATGGTTTCTTTAAATGGTTTTTTAAGTTTAAAATCATCAGAATTTTTAATTCCTTCGAAAACAGAAACTAAAATATTTCCTTCAAATTTATTTGTAGCATAGACTTGTAACTCGTTCCCGTTTACAATAAAACGCGGCTTCTTTTCATTCTGAATAGTAACCAAACCATCGAAATTTTGTTGCTTTTTAAGAACATCAGAAAAGTTGATAGAAATATACTGTTTAGTACTATTATTTACTTTTAAGCGAACGACTTTAAAGTTATTTTTACCAGGAATAATAATTTCATTTTCTCCTTTAGATTCAGCATTTATAGCTTTCCCGTTCCAAGAAACTGCTAATTGAGAATCTTCTACAAAACGTTGAATACTATCAATCTTAAATTCGAAGATTTTTCCTTTCTCGTAAGATTCATTCCAAACTATATTTTTTGATTCTCCGTTCTGAGAAGCATTTAATAGCTTTTTCGCGTTTTCTAAAGAAATTACATCTGCAGATTTTACAACACCTTCTACATATTGAAATTCTTTAGAATACGATTGTAAATTATTTGTCTGAATATTAAAATTTGGTGTAATTGTTTTAAACTGAAACGTGTAATCTTTAAAACCTTGAGGTGTGTCTTTATAAATTTTGTTTAGTTTTATAGAAACACTATACTCTGTATCTGCATCTAAAACCTCATCCGGAATAAAAATAAATGCATGTTTATTTACCGTTTTAATAGTACCATTTACATGTGGTTTTATAACAATAATTTCAGTTGAAATTTCTTTATTGGCTTCCCAACCTTCTACTTCTTTGGCTAGATTTATTTCAATATTATTAGCTACAGAAATCACGCCAGACGTAGTATAACTAATATATTTTTTGAATTTGTAAATATTATCTGTTTTAATTTCTTCTTTCTTACAAGAGAAAATTAATAGCAAAATTGAGATTGTTAAAAGTAGATTTTTCTTTTTCATAACTGTGGTTTTTAACACAACTCAAAAATAATACTTTAAGTACTCTAAAGAGTGAATGAATTAGAATTCGTAATCTTTTTTTTAGAATTCGGAAAAAAGAATAAAATACACCTCAAGTTTCTTTATTGTTTTTTAAATACTATCTCTCTAAATTCTACTTTTAATATAAATTAGAAAAATTAAGGAAACCCCCTATTGTATAACCTTAAAATCTTAAATATATTTGTAGTGTAGAAATTACTAATCATTTAAACATGATACCTACAAAAACTACTTTTGAAAATATATTCCCCCAATTTTTTTTCAATAGAAAAGCTAAACTTAAAATAACTAAGTTTAGCTTTTATTTTTTATAATAACTTTTATTACGCTTTGCTAATAGCTTCTATTAATCCGTCGAAGTCTTTAGCCTTATCAAAAAAAGCAAACGCACCATACCTTAAAGACGTTTTTCTTAATTCTGTGCTTACAGAAAAAACAAAAACTTTTCCTGCAATTTGTTTTTCTTTCAATAATTTTAAAAGTTCAAGACCGCTTCCGTCTGGTAATTTTAAATCAAGAATTATCAATTCAAAGTTTGTTGTTGTTAAAAAAGAAATTGCTTCTAATAAGGACTTTGTTGAACAAACCTCTCCTACACCTCTAAGGTTTTTAGTTGCATTAAAAAGACTTTTTCTTATAAAAGAGTTATCTTCTACTATTAATAAATTATTTGATTTAGGTTTCAAAATAAGGTAAGTATTTAAAAATTACCGGGAGACCCTCAAATTTAAACCTTTTATAACGAGTACAACATAAGCAATATGCTTATATCATTCAATCTAAACACTAACTACCTAAATTCTATACATCTAACGAAGTTAAGCCTATTTGAATAGCATATTTTGTTAATTCTGGAATGGTAAATAAATCTATCTTTTTCATTATATTGTTTCGATGAACATCAACAGTCTTCGGACTTAAAAACAATAATTCACCTATTATTTTAGAAGAATTCCCTTCTGATATTAATTGTAAGACTTCTTTTTCTCTAGAACTTAATTGCGTCTTCTTTAAAGATTTATTCTCATTAAGCACCGTAAGAAAATCTTGATTGATATCTTTTGAGAGGTATTTCTTGTTTTGCATTACCGTAGAAATTGCTATAATTAACTCATCTGAATCACCATCTTTTAATAGATAACCCCAAGCTCCTGCAGTAAACATGCTTTGTATAAATTGCTTGCCAGAGTGCATAGAAAGCCCTATTATTTTTACATCTGGCTGATTTTTATGTATTTGTTTTGCTGCCTCGATACCATTTAAACCAGGCATAGCTACATCCATAACAATAACATTTGGTTCTAATTTAGAACATATTTTTATTGCCTCTCTACCATCTGAAGCTTCACCTATTATATGCATATTAGGCTTTTGTTCTATAATATTTCTTAAACCATCTCGAAGTAACTTATGATCATCAACTAATACTATTTTAATTTCTTTTAAATAACTCATTTAGCTAAAGGTATAAAAATTTTAACAGTTGTTCCTATATTTAATTTTGATTTTATAGTAAATTCTCCTTGTATATTTCGAATACGCTCTTTAACTGTAAACAAACCAAAGCCAGAACCAGAATGACTATGAAGGTTATTTAATATTGAAGTATCAAACCCAATACCATTATCGGTAATAAAAATATCTAACCCAAGATTGTTTTTATCGAGATCTAAAGTTATTAAAGATGCTTTTGCATATTTAATTGCGTTTGTTAAAACTTCTTGTATACTTCTATAAAGTAAAATAGATTTTACATCATCTAACTTAATGTTATTTACATTACTATTAATTACACATTCAATTTTATGAGTATTTAAGATATTCTCAAACAACCAATTTAATGCTTCTATTATACCTAATTGATATAATACCGGAGGTGAAAGTTCATAAGTAATCTTTCTACTATTTTCTAAAGCTTCAGAAATATGTGTTTCAATAAATTTTAAATCCTCATCAATTCCTTTTAATTGTTTATTTTTCTTCAATTCATTAATTTTCATTTTTGAAATAACCAAAGATTGACTCAAATGATCATGAATATTTGTAGCAATTTCTTTTTTCTGCTTTTCTTCTATTAAGGTTATTTCTGTAGTTAATTTCTGAAGAGAAATTTGATATTCTTGAATCTCTTGCTTTGCCAAAATACCTTGTGTTACATCTCTTGCAGATGAAATAAAATAGCTAATTTCTTGCCCTTTATAAACTGGCGATGATAAAAATTCTAACCAAATAAAATGCCCTTCTTTATGAAGAACTCTGCAGGCAAAAGCATCTATATACATCCCACTAAACACTCTTTGCTCCATCTTCTTTTTTAAAGCATCAATATCATCTTTATGAACGATACCAAAAACATTTTTACCGAGAAGCTCTGATGGTTCATAACCCAATATGTTTTTCATAGAAGGACTAATGTATTTAAAAGAACTATTCATTTCATGTAAACAAATTAGTTCCTTAGAATTGTCCGTTAGTATGCGATACATCTCTTGGGCTTTTTCAATTTCTACCCTTGCTTGTTTTTGCTCTGTAATATCTTGGTTAGTTCCCTTTAGGCTAATAATCTCTCCATTATCATCAAATATAGGAACACAAATAGATCTTATTGTTTTTTGTACATTATTAGGAAGACAAATTCGAAATTCGATATCATATGAACTTCCTTTACTGTAGATTAAAGAAACAGCCTCATTAAATTTTTTCCTATCATCTTTATGAATTCTACTGGAAATAACATCATTATTTGGTAGCGGTTTTTTTAAATCAAAACCCCAAATTCTATAGGTCTCTTCTGACCATTCTGAATACTTGCTTATAGGATCAAACAACCAACTTCCTACTTTTGTTAATTTTTGTGCTTCCTTTAATTTATTTAAAGAATCTCTTTCTGATGACTCTGCATCTTTTAAACTTTGAATACTTTGAATACTAATAGGAACTATTTTTTGTTCTATTTCTGTTTGAGGAATAGGTATAGATATTAACGCCGCAAACTCATCTCCTTTTAAAGTCTTATAATTTACCTCAGATGTAAATGTTCTTTCATTATTCCATATAGACTCTATAAAGTTTGCAAATACGGTGTCTGCTCCTTCACCAAATGTACCTAAAACATCATCTAAAATTTCTTTTTTACTTTCTGCTTTAAACAGTTTTAAAGTAACACTATTAACATTATTTATTTTTATTTTTCGAAGTAATGAAATTAATACCTTTGGGTTTTCTTCTAAATATATTTTAATATTAGGCAACTTAAGTTCTCTAAGTTCAGTTATTTTTTCTATGATAGGACTTAAATCTCCATTCCAGATAGAAACTGTGGCATTATCAAATAACTCTCTATACCTTCTAGTTATTATTAAATTTTTTTCTTCAATCTGTTTTCGTTCAGTAATATCTTTAGTTACTCCAAAAATATTTTTATTATTATCTTCTTCAAGCGCCACGATATATAAGTGTCTAATTTCACCTGAAGGCCTTTTAATTCTAAACTCAAAAGGAACAAACATTTTTCCTGTTATTAAAGAGTTAATGCCTTCTTCAATTTTATACACGTCTTCGGGTAACACCGTTTTAATAACATTCTTAGATGAAGTACAAAAGCTTCCTTTAGCAACTCCGTAAATATTATACATTTCATCAGACCATTCTGCCTTGTCTGTTTTAATATCCCACTGCCAACTACCAACATGACTTAATTTCTGCGCTTGATTTAAAGCTTTATTCAGTTCAGATACCTTATTCTTTTCACTATCTAATGCTTTTTCTTTTTGTTTCTGTTCTGTAATATCTAAAGTAACACCTCTTCTACCTATAATTTCATTCTGCTTATTGTAGACAGGTTGAGATACATTTCTAACCCAAATTTCTTTGTTTCTTTTATTAATAATTTTAAGTTCTAAATCATAAGGGAACCCATTTAAGTCGAGTTCTAAAGTAGCATTTATCAACTTCTCTTTAGATTTCTCATCGAAGAACCCCAAAACTTCAGTTCGTGATAAATTTTTTTTACTAGGATCTAACCCAAAAATATAATAAAGATATTCAGACCAAATAAAAGTATCTGTAGCAATATCATACTCGTGATATCCCATTTTAGCGACTTTACTTGACTCGTCCATAGAATATTTCCTTTTCTCTAAAAGATTTAGAGAAGTTAAAATCTTTTCTTTAGAAAGTTCTAATTGAAGTTGAGCATTTTTAGACTCTGTAATATCTTGTAAAACACCTCTTCTACCTACTATTTCTTTTTCTTGATTATATACCGGTTGACCTACATTACGTAACCAAACCTCTTCATTTTTAAAATTAACCAGTTTCAATTCAACGTCACAAGAAATACCTCTTAAATCGATATCTTCCGCAGCTTTTTTTAGTTTTTTCTGAGATTCTTTATCAAGAAGCATTAAAACTTCTTCTCGTGGTGGGATTTTATCTTTTAAATCTAAACCTAGTATTACATTAACAAAATTAGACCAAACAAAATTACCTGTTGCAATATCATATTCTTGGTATGCTATCTTAGCAACCTTACTTGCTTCATTTAATGAATGCTCTCTTATTTCTAATAAATCTAATGAACTTTGAATTTTTTGTCTAGAAAATTCTAATTCATGTTGTGCTTTTTTAGAAGCAGTAATATTCTGCATAACACCTCTTTTTCCAACAATTTCTTTTTTCTCATTATAGACAGGCTGCGCTACATTTCGAACCCAAATTTCTTCTTTTTTCAAATTAATAAGCTTTAGCTCTATATCATAAGGAATGCCCTTAAGAGTGAGACCTAAAGTCGCTTTTGTTAGTTTTTCTTGAGATTCTTTATTAAAAGTATTAAAAATACGCTCTTCTTTTGGCGTTCCTTTTATAGGATCTGAACCAAACATATGGTGTATATATTCTGACCAAACAACAACACCAAGTATCATATCGTGCTCCCAATACCCTATTTTAGCTATTTTACTAGCCTCATTCATAGAGTAATTTCTTTTTTCTAATAGTTCTAAAGAAGTTTGAATTTTTTCTTTAGATATTTCTAATTCGTGTTGAACGAGTTTAGAATCTGTAATATCTTGTAAAACACCTCTTCTTTTTACAATTTTACCTTGTTTATTGTAAACTGGCTGAACCACAATTCTTATCCAAACCTCTTCCTTTCTTAAATTAATCATTTTCAATTCGACATCAAAAGGAACTCCATTTACATCGAGATTAAAAGTCGCTTGCTCCATTTTATCCTGAGACTCTTTATCAAAAAGAACGGCAATTTCTTGTCTAGATGGAACTGGTTGGTTATTATCAAATCCAAAAATATGATAAAGATACTCAGACCACACAAAAGTATCTGTTGCGATATCATCTTCTAAATACCCAATTTTAGCCAACTTACTAGCCTCGTTTTTAGAATGCTCACTTTTCTCCAACAAATCTAAAGAAGTTTGAATTTTTTCTTTAGAAAGTTGTAATTCTAATTGTGCTTTTTTAGAATCTGTAATATTGTGTAAAACACCTCTTCTACCAATAATTTCATTTTCTTTATTAAAAATTAACTGAACAACATTTCGAATCCAAACTACTTCCTTTTTTAAATTTGTTAATTTAAGTTCAATATCATATGGAATTTTTTTTAACGTAAGGTTTAAAGTTGCTTGAGCTAACTTTTCTTGAGATTCAATATCATAAAATTGTACAATCTCTTTTCTAGATGGAAGTTTATCTTTTAGATCGATACCAAATATCTGATAAACATAGTCTGACCATATAAAAGAATCTGTTGCGATATTATAGTCCCAATAGCCAATTTTAGCAATTCTACTCGACTCATTTAATGTAAATTCTTTTTTCTCTAGAAGTTCTAAAGAATTTTGAATCTTTTGTTTAGAAAGTTCTAATTCTAATTGTCCATTTTTAGAATCTGTAATATTCTGCAAAACACCTTTCCTTCCAATAATCTCATTTTGTATATTGTAAATTGGTTGAACTACATTTCTAACCCAAACCTCTTCTTTTTTTAAATTATTAAATTTCACTTCAATATCATAAGGAATACCTTTAGAAGTAAGGTTTAAATTAGCTAGCTCTATTTTTTCTTGAGAAGCTTTATCATAAAGTTTAACAATTTCTTTTCGTGATGGAAGTTGTTCGTTTGGGTCTAATCCGAACATTTTACAAACATAATCCGACCAAACAATCCTGTCACTTTTAATATAATATTCCCAATAGCCAATTTTAGCCATTCGACTTGCTTCTTTTAAAGAATACTCACTCTTCTCTAACAACTCTAATGAGTTTTGAATCTGTTGTTTAGAAAACTCTAACTCTTCTAATCGATTCTCTTTCTCTTTATTTTGTTCTTTAATTACTTGTTCTGCAATTTTACGTTTATGTATATCTTTACATACCTTAACAAGCTCTACAACTTCTTCTTCAGAGTTTTTAATAGCATATATATATTCTGAAAACCATTTTTTCTCACCAAACCAATCTAATAAAACTTCTATAGTTTCACTGTTACCTGTTTTTGCTACTTTTTTAAAAGCTTTTAAAAGAATATCTGAAACTTCCTTATCAAAAAGATCGTTAGGCATTTTACCAACTATATCTTTTGCTGTTATTGCATAGCATGTTGGCCCATTATAGTAAAGATATTCACCACTAGGTTTATGTATAGTGATCATATCTTCAGATGCCTTTAAAAGCAGATTGAAACGATTTTCACTTTGTTTTAGTTTGTTTTCAGATTTTAATTCAATTATCAGTTTTTCCAATTCCTGATATGTAGGCTTCTTATTCGACATTCTATTAAAGTATTGGTTGTATCATTTTATCTAACGAAGCACCTTTTCTTTTTCATAGACGAGGTAATAAAAAATAGCTATTTAATTATAATTCACAACTTTAGATTAGTTAAATATAAGCATTAAAATTAATATTTACTCCTATTTTAAACAACAGCTAAAGACCTTTTCTAACTTTTATAATTAAACTTTAAATTAAAAACACCAAATTACGATGAAGACAACTGCACCAAACACTTAAAAAAGAGAACTTTAAATAATTTAAAGCAAAAAAAACCTCAATCTAAAAGATTGAGGTTTTGAGGTGTCTAGCGGATTCGAACCGCTGTACATGGTTTTGCAAACCATTGCCTAGCCACTCGGCCAAGACACCTTTTAATATTAAAACTAGTTTACAATAAATTATAAATCTATTTTAAGGTTTGCAAATTTAAGCAAATTTACAAGGTTTGCAAGTGTTTTTTAACTTTATCGCTTTTTTGTTAGAATTATTACCACTTCTTCTACGTTTCCACCAATTGGTGGGTTAATTTTAGCAACTGAAACTTTTGCACTTTTAATCTTTCTTATTTCTTTAAAAAAACGATTTAAAATACGTTGTGCAACCTCTTCTAATAATTTAGAACGAATTGCCATTTCTTCTTTTACAATATGATTTAAATGCACGTAATCTACTGTATCTGCCAACTCATCTGTTCTAGAAGATTTCCTTAAACTGGCTTTTATTTCTATATCTACTTTATATTCACTACCTATTTTAGCTTCTTCGTCTAAGCACCCGTGAAATGCGTATAACTTAATATTGTTTACTTGTATAATTCCCATTTATTCTTCTTTATTTGAAATGCTTTCAATTTTCTCCCACATTTTATCTGAGTTTAATCTAAAAGACCCTTTATATTCTAAACTCCATTCACTGGGTTCTATAATAGATAAAAATAATTCTTCTTTTCTGTTTATGTACAAATGATAGGTTTCACCAATAATAGGTTCGAAACCAAATTTTGCATTATAAATCATGTCATTGTATTGGAATTTCTCCATCAATAATTCGTACTCTTTTCTTACTTCTTCAAATTTTCCTTTGAGAATTTTATTTGTACGTCTTACTCCATCTGCCGTCCAAGTTGCAGTATTTGTTGGTTTAATTACTGGCGAACTTGCAGAGGTTCCGTAGGGTTTTAAAGCTGCATCATATTTTTGTGTTTCTTCATTAAAAACAACTAAATCTGGCTTTTTTTCTGCGTCTTTCTTCATTTTACAAAATTACGACAAAAAACAAGTACTAATGTAGCTTTTAGAAAACTTTAATTAGCAAAAATGCACGCGTTAGCGATTGTAGTGGCATCCTTTTTTATTTAAAAAAGATAAAACGAAAAGCGCGACCTGAAAGGTAACGCCCAAAAATTAATTGGTAAAAAAGTCGAAAACATTGCTAATTGCACTTGTTTTAGTTTTGTAGAATTCTGTATAAGTACAACGTGTGCAAGTTACACTGGTAAATTTCTGATTTTGGATATCAAAAATCTTAGATAACGTTCCGCCAGTTGCTCGCATTTGACCTAATTTATAGGTTTTAGAATCGCACTTTGGGCAGGTATAATTTCTAATTTGATCGCTCATAATAATTGGTGTTTATTTATTAGTTGTAGATTTTACAATTTTGTTACAAAACACTTAATGCCAATGAAGTATTTTATGTAATTTTGTTTCTTAACTTTTTCATATAAAACAATGTCTGAAGAGAAAAAATCGCTCAATTTTTTAGAGCATATTATCGAAGAGGATTTAGCAAACGGAATGCCAAAAGAAAATTTACGCTTTCGTTTTCCGCCAGAACCAAATGGGTATTTGCATATTGGTCACACAAAAGCAATTGGAATTAGTTTCGGTTTAGGTGAGACTTACAATGCGCCTGTAAATTTGCGTTTTGATGATACAAACCCTGCAAAAGAAGAGCAAGAATATGTAGATGCAATTAAGAAAGATATTTCTTGGTTGGGTTATTCTTGGGCAAATGAGTGTTATTCATCAGACTATTTTCAGCAGTTGTTCGATTGGGCAGTTTTGTTGATAAAAGATGGAAAAGCATATGTAGATTCTCAATCTTCAGAAGAAATGAGAGCGCAAAAAGGTACGCCAACTCAGGTTGGTACAAATAGTCCTTTTAGAGCGCGTTCTGTAGAAGAAAACTTGGAGTTATTTCAAGGAATGAAAGATGGAAAATTTAAGGAAGGTGAACATACTTTGCGTGCAAAGATAGATATGGAGAACCCAAACATGTTACTACGCGATCCTTTAATGTATAGAATTATGTATAAATCTCACCACAGAACTGGTGATGATTGGTGCATTTACCCAATGTATGATTGGACGCATGGTGAGAGTGATTATATAGAGCAAGTTTCGCATTCTTTATGTTCTCTTGAGTTTAAACCTCATAGAGAATTGTATAATTGGTTTAGAGATACTGTTGTTACGTATAGCAAGGAGAAATACCCAAACCCACCAAAGCAACGTGAGTTTTCTCGTTTGAATTTGAGTTATACAATTATGAGTAAACGTAAATTGTTAACTTTGGTTGAAAATGGAATTGTTTCTGGTTGGGACGATCCAAGAATGCCTACTATTTCTGGTTTAAGAAGACGTGGTTACACACCAGAATCTATAAAAAGTTTTGTAGAAACGGTTGGTGTTTCTAAACGTGAAAATATAATTGATGTAGCTCTTTTAGAGTTTAAAATTCGTGAGGATTTAAATAAAACTGCCAAAAGAGTTATGGGTGTTTTAGATCCTGTTAAAGTAATTATAGATAATTATCCTGAAGGTGATGGTGAAGTTTTAACGGCTAATTATAATGATTATGAAGATGGTTTTGGTACAAGAGAAGTTCCGTTTTCAAAAGAAATTTATATAGAACGTGAAGATTTTAGAGAAGAGGCAAACAAAAAATTTCATCGTTTAAAATTAGGGAAAGAGGTTCGTTTAAAAAACGCATACTTTATTACAGCAACTAGTTGTGAAAAAGATGAGAATGGAGAAATTACCGTTATTCATTGTACATACGATCCGTTAACAAAATCTGGTATGGATACCGAAGAAAGCAAACGTAAAGTAAAAGGTACATTGCATTGGGTTTCTGTAAAACATGCTGTTAAAGCGGAAGTGAGAGCTTATGACCGATTGTTTTTAGATGAAGCACCAGATTCTCATAAAGATAAAGATTATATGGAGTTTGTAAACCCTAATTCTTTAGAAGTAATTACTGCTTTTGTAGAACCAAGTTTACAAACGGCTAAAATTGGAGAACGTTTTCAGTTTCAGCGTATGGGATATTTTAATGTAGATGATGATGCTACCGAAGATAAGTTAGTTTTTAACAAAATTGTTGGACTAAGAGATTCTTGGGGAGGTTAATAATAGATTGTGAAATTATAAAAAATAAATAAAGTCCTCATTTTTAACAAAATAATGAGGACTTTTTAAATTTTAGAAATAATGAAAAAATTAATAATTTTAAGTTTGTTGATATTCGCATCTTGCGGAAATAAAAAAGAAATAAAACATGTTGCAGAAATTTCTTGTGGCCAATGTCAGTTAGATTTAGATTCTGAAAATGGCTGTAGTTTAGCTGTTCGGTTTGATGATAAAGCCTATTTTGTAGATGGTTTTAATATTGATGATTTTGGTGATGCACACGATGAAAATATTGGCTTTTGCAACGCAATTAGAAAAGCAACAATTGTTGGTATTGTAGAAAACGAACGTTTTGTAGCGAGTTCTATTGAATTAATGGAAGAATAGATATAAGAATTATAAAGACATAAAAAAAATCCGATGAAAATTATTTCATCGGATTTTTTTATATCCCAAACTTAAGACTAATAACCTGCCTACTAATTTTAAGGTGCAGGATTTGGTATTAATTTATGAACCGCTTCAATTTCATTTAAAATAGTTTCTGATAAATTAATATTAATACTACCAATATTTTCTTTTAACTGACTCATTTTAGTTGCTCCAATAATATTACTCGTTACAAATGGTAATTGATTAATGTAAGCTAAAGATAATTCACTTAAACTTATTCTGTGTTTTAAAGCAATCTCTTCATAAGCTAAAACAGCTTGCTCTACTAAATCTGTTTCATACCTTGTAATATAGTTAGGAAACAGAATTCCTCTTGCATCTGCAGGTTTTTTTCCTCTTAAATATTTACCAGATAAAACTCCTTGTGCTAAAGGTGAATACGCTAATAAACCTATATTTTCTCTTAAAGAAACTTCAGACATACCATATTCATAACCACGATGCACTAAAGAATACGAATTCTGAATCGTTACCATTCTCTGTAAATTCATTTCTTTTGCAGCTTGTAAATACTGCATGGTTCCCCATGGTGTTTCGTTAGACAAACCTATTTGTCTAATTTTACCTTCATTAATTAACTTTTGTAAAGTTTCTAAAATCTCTACATGGTTTTCTGCTTCTTCATTTGAAGTCTTATAAGGGTAATCTCTTGTACCAAAACAATTAACACCTCTTTCTGGCCAATGCAACTGATATAAATCTATATAATCTGTTTGTAATCTTTTTAGACTTCCTTCTACAGCATCTATAATTGCTTGTTTAGCAAATCCGTTTTTTCTAATATGGGCAGTATAAGGGCCAGAACCTGCAATTTTACTTCCTAGAACAACCTTATCTCTATTTCCTGTTTTTTTAAACCAATTTCCTATAATAGTTTCTGTACTTCCATATGTTTCTGGCGTTGCAGGAACTGAGTATAACTCTGCAGTATCAAAAAAGTTTACACCTTGTTCTAAAGCATAATCCATTTGTTCGAAACCTTCTTCTTGTGTGTTTTGTTTTCCCCAAGTCATGGTTCCTAAACAAATCTTACTAACTTTTATGTCTGTATTTGGTAAGGTTGTATATTTCATTTTTTACTATTTATTCGTGTATAAGTTTAATCGTATAAAGATTATAAAACTAACAACAAAATTAGAATTTATTCTTCTATAAAACAATAAGCGTGCAATTTTTCAATTACACGCTTATTCTATAAATTTTATTTTAATTCAGAAATGAGAGCTTATTTTAAAATAGCTTCAATACCTGGTAAAGTTTTACCTTCTAACATTTCTAACATTGCTCCACCACCAGTAGAAACATAACTTACTTTGTCTGCAAAACCAAATTGTTTAACAGCAGCAACAGAATCTCCACCACCAACTAAAGAAAACGCTCCGTTTTTGGTTGCTTTATCAATAGAATGACCTAATGCAATTGTTCCTCCAGCAAAAGATTCCATTTCGAAAACCCCTAAAGGTCCGTTCCATAAAATTGTTTTACATTTATTAACAACAACATCAAAAATTTCTCTAGATTTTGGTCCAGCATCAACACCTTCCCAACCATCAGGAATTTCATTAATATCTAAAATTTGTGTATTTGCATCGTTAGAAAAATCATCTGCAGCAATAACATCTACAGGAATATGAACTTCTACACCTTTTTCTTTTGCTTGCTTTAAAATATCTAAAGCTAATTCCATTTTATCGTCTTCACAAATAGAATTTCCAATTTTTCCACCTTGTGCTTTAATGAATGTAAAACTCATTCCACCACCAATAATTAAGTGATCTACTTTGTCTAAAATGTTTTCAATAACCGTAATTTTAGATGATACTTTTGCACCTCCTAAAATTGCTAAAACTGGCTTTTCAGAATTATTTAATACTTTATCTATACTTTCTATTTCTCTTGCTAATAAGTTTCCGAAGCATTTATTACCTTCAAAAAACTGAGCAATTATTGTTGTTGATGCATGCGCTCTATGTGCAGTACCAAAAGCATCATTTACATAAATATCACCAAACTTCGATAATTTTTCTGCAAAAGCAACATCTCCTTTTGTTTCCTCTTCATAATAACGAAGGTTCTCTAATAATAAAATCTCACCAGCTTCTAAATTAGCTACTGCGTCTTCAACTTTATTACCAATACAATCTTCTACAAACTTTACGTTGCAACCAATAACGTCTACAACAGATTTTACAATATGCTTTAAAGAAAATTCTTCTTGAAAACCTTTTGGACGACCCAAATGAGACATTAAAACACAGCTTCCTCCTTGTTCTAAAATATCTATAATTGTAGATTTTGCAGCTTGAATTCTAGTATTATCTGTTACTTCAAATTTATCATTTAAAGGCACGTTAAAATCTACGCGAATTATTGCTTTTTTATTTTCGAAATTAAAATCTTTTAATGTTTTCATTATGGATTGTTTTTAACAAAAATACCTAATTCTTTAGATTTATAGAAATTAGAACCTGAAAAGTTAAGTTAACGTTTGCGTAGTTACCCTTTATTGTAAACTCAATTTTATAAATTAAAAGATTGCTTTCTAAAATTGATGAATTTCTGAAGAACAAATTTTATATTTGTAAATGCTTTTCAACCAAATTATAGGTCAAGAACACATAAAAAACCATTTGCAGGTTTCTGCAGAAAATGGTAGAATTCCTCATGCTCAATTATTTGTAGGTAAAGAAGGTAGTGGTACTTTGCCAATGGCAATTGCTTACGCTCAATTTTTACTATGTAATTCTTCGGATAATGCTGATGCTTGTAATATTAAGTGTGATAAATTACAACACCCAGATTTACATTTTGCTTTTCCTGTAACTACAAATGATGCTGTAAAAAAACACGCAGTAAGCAACTTATTTTTAGAAGATTGGCGCGATTTTGTAAAAAACCAATCGTACGGAAGTCTATTTAATTGGTTGCAATTTATTGGTGTAGAAAACAAACAAGGTAATATTGGTGTTGACGAAGCGGAAGCGGTAGTTAAAAAATTACAATTAAAATCTTACGAAGGTGGTTTTAAAGTGATGATTATTTGGATGGCTGAAAAAATGAATATTGCTGCTGCAAATAAACTTTTAAAATTAATTGAAGAGCCACCAAACAAAACTGTTTTTATTTTAATTACAGAAAATGAAGAGCAGATTATTAATACCATTAAATCTCGTTGCCAAGCGTTACATTTTCCTGTTTTAAGTGAAAACGATATTACTAAAGCTTTAGTTGACAGAGAGAATTGTTCTGAAAATGAAGCAGCTAAAATTGCACATCAAGCAGAAGGAAATTATAATAAAGCGGTACATTTATTAAACAATGATTCTTCTGACCTAGTTTTTGAAGAATGGTTTATTGCTTGGATTAGAACTGCTTTTAGAGCTAAAGGAAATGCTTCTGTTGTGCAACAATTAATAGAATGGTCTGAAACTATTTCAAAAACCGGACGAGAAACACAAAAGCGATTTTTAGAATATTGTTTACAGTTTTTTAGACAAGCACTATTGCTAAATTATAAAAGTGATAATTTGGTTTTTATGGAAACTAAAACGGGTTTCGATCTTTCTAAGTTTGCACCTTTTGTACATTCTGCAAACATTCTAGACATAGAAAAAGAACTAAATGATGCCATGTATCATATAGAAAGAAATGGTAATGCTAAAATTATTTTGTTAGATCTTTCTATGAAACTTACTCGTTTTTTACATAAAAAAGAGGATACAGTTTCTTAATTAAATACCTTTTACAGCTCTTTCTGCAACATACAAATCTGCAATTGTTGGGTTTTCTGGGCAAGATTTAATTTGAACAAATTCATCATTAGTTTTTACAAAACCTGTTTGTAAAACTTTAAAGTAAACACCACAGAAAGTAGTGTTCCAGAATTTTTTTACAATTTTCATATCATTAAAACGAACACCTAATTTCATACAAGGGTTTCTTGGAACTGTAACTTCTAAAATAGTTTCACCAACTTTAAAAGTATCTCCTTGATGTATTTTTGTTTCGTCTAAATCATCAATTGTTAAGTTTTCTCCAAAAATTCCTTTTTCGAAATCTAAATGAGGATACGCAGATTTCCAATACTTGTAATGTTTAAAAGAATAACCATAAACCGCTTGTAAAACTCCACCATGATCTATTCTATTACAAATAACATCACCTTTAACATCTTCTAAATCTAAGAAAATAGGTTCTTCAACTGAATATTTAAAAATACCTGTTGTAACTATAGTTCCTTTCCAGTCAATTTCTTTTCGTTCTCCAATATTGGTTGAAATGATTTTCAATGTCTTACTTTTTAAATTTTGATAATGCCTTTTTTGTAAATTCTGATAAAACTAATTCTCCAGAAACTGCAGCTCTTTCTTCTAATAAATCATTCCAGCTTTCGGTTCCTTTCCAAAGTACTTTTTTCATTTCTTTTAGAGCAGTAGTATTGTAAGAAGCTAACTTAGTTGCCATTAAATCTATCTCTTTGTCTAACTCATTTATAGATTCGAAAACCTTAGCGTACAAACCTTTTTCCTTTGCCCAATATGCATTTTTCCAGCTTGTTGCATCTAAAGTTAATTCTGCTGTACCAGAAACACCTATTTTTCTAGTTACTGCTGGTTCAATTACAAAAGGTCCTATTCCTATGGTAAATTCAGATAATTTTATTGCAGCGTTTTCTGATGCAAAAACATAATCGCAAGCTGCGGCTAAACCAACACCACCACCAACAGTTTTTCCTTGAATTCTACCAATAATTAATTTCCCACAGGTTCGCATTGCATTAATTACGTTTGCAAAACCAGAGAAAAATTGTTTTCCTTGTTCTAAGTTAGATATTGCTACCAATTCATCAAAAGAAGCACCAGCACAAAATGCTTTTTCTCCTTCAGATTTTAAAATAATTATAGAAACTTCATCATTATTACCTGCAGACACTAACTCTTTTCTTAATCGTTCTAATAACTCGCTAGGAAAAGAATTGCTTGCTGGATGCCCAAATTCTATAGTTGCAATGTTATTTTGAATATTGGTGTATAAACTTCCGTTTTGTCTTGTTGTGGTCATAAACTGAATTTTAAGTAAAAATAAGGTTTAATTCTTAAAAGTTCTAGATGCATTTTTTCTTCAATCTTAAAAAGCATTCGAACAAAGAATTTATAAAGTTATCATTTATTTATTTGCTGCAAGTGGTAAAAATTTGCTTCTAAATTTAAATACAAGTGGTAAACCTCTAGCAATAATCCACAGTGTAAAAGCAACCCAAATTGCAATTAATTTATAATCGAAATAATCAAAAATTAATAAAGTGGGAATAAAAACAAGACCTGTTGCAAAAATTAAAAGGTTTCTTAAATATTTCATTTCTCCCATTCCTTTAAACATTCCATCAAAAATAAAAGTAACAGCATTTATAGGTTGGGTTATTAAAACAATCCAAAAAACAGTATAAAATTGCTCTAAAACTAATTCTTCTTTAGTAAATACTCTACCAATAGAATCATAAAAAAACACACCAATTAAAGCCATTATAAGTCCCATTACAAGGCCGTATTTAAGTAATTTATTACTTAATTCTATTAGAGATTTATAATCTTTTGCTCCTAATAACTTACCAGACAATATATTTCCTGCACTAGAATAACCATCTATCATAAAAGCACCTAAAAACCATATATTTAAGCTAATTGTGTACGCTGCAATATATTCTTTCCCATAATCTGTGGCGTATGAAGTTGCCAAGTATAGTGCCAAATTTAAAGCAATAGTTCGTACAAAAAGATTAGAAATCATGTTTAATAACCTCGGAATTTCTGCATGAAAAGGAAGACTTAATTTTAAGGATATTGTTGTTTTCTTCAATAATAAATACAGCGAAATAACTGCCATTGTTATTTGCGAAATTACACTTGCGTAAGCAGCTCCTCTTATATGCATTGCAGGAATATAATCTTCTATTCCGTAGACAAAAATAATATCTAAAACAATATTTAAAGAGGCACCAATTATAGCAATTATCATTGGGTAATAGGTATTTTGCAAACCTCTAAAAGTTCCAAAAACAGCAAATACAAAAAGAGCGAATGGGAAACCAAAAATTCTGATATTAAAGTATGTAATACAATATTCTAAAATCTGACCTGAGGCATTATAAAATTCGAAAATTTGTCTAGAAAACGGATATGAAATTGCCAGAATCAAAAAACTACCTAAAACCACAATTGCAATAGCTTGCGCAGGCAACTCTTTAACTTCATCTAATTTATTAGCACCAACATATTGAGAAACAATAGATGAAATAGCACTTCTTATTTGCCCAAAAACCCAAACTAACATAGAAATAAAGGCACCAACAATACCAACTGCTGCTAAACTTTCTGTTGCATTTGTATCTATATTTCCTATAATTGCAGTATCTGTAATAGACAAAACAGGTTCTGCAATACCTGCTATTAAAGCAGGAATTGCTAATTTATTAATATTCTTAAAACTAATATTTGTTTTCAAAAAATCTTCTTTTTACAAAGGTACATATCTAAAAAATGTAATAACAAATCATTCACTTAAAATTAACTAACTTTGCATCGTTAAAACTTACCACTATGAAACATATTTTAGTACCAATAGGATCTACAGAAAATGCAAAAGGAACATTGCAATATGCAATTGATTTTGCTTCAGAAATTAATGCAAAAGTGTTTGTTTTTAGAGCTTATAGTTCGCAAAGTAAAGCAGGAACTATGAAAAACGTTGATACTATTATAGAACGTGAAACTAGTTTATACCTTAGAACTATGGTAAGTTCTTGTGACATTAAAAATGTAGAAATTAAATTAATTTCTGCAAAAGGAGGCGTTGTAGATAGCGTAAAAGCTATAGACCAAGAATTAGGAATTGATTTAGTTATTGTAGGTACAAAAAGTAACTCTATTAAAGAAGGTCTTTTTCTAGGAAGAACTGCAGGAAGTTTAGTAAAAAAAGCAAACTTAGCAATTTTAGCTGTACCAGAAGGTTATAAATTTCAGCCTATTTCTAATGTTTTAATGGCTTTTAAATCTGGTATTGTAAAAAGTAAAACAGCTGTAAAACCTTTACAATTTATAGTAGAGAAATTTAAGTCTAAAGTTAATTTACTACTAGTTAAAACACCTAAGTATAAAGAAGAAGATTTAATTCTACATAAAAGCTTAAAAGACTTTCAAAATACATTAACTGTTACAGAAAATCCAACAACTTTTCAAGGAGTTTTAGAACACATAAAAACACACAACCCAGATATGTTATGCGTTTTTACACGTAAAAGAGGTTTCTTTAAAAAACTTTGGGAAAAGAATACTATTCTAAAAGAAGAATTTTATTCTAACGTACCTTTATTAGTTTTAAAAGGAAAATCTTAATACCTTAAATCTGCAGGCTCAATAAAATCTATTTTTGAGTTGTAGATTTCTTGTATATAGATTTTAATTTCTTCTATAAATTCGTCTAATTTTTCTTGTGTAATATTTGTTTCTGGTTTTTTTCTTGGTAGTGCAAAATCTATTGGTAAGAAGCCACTATTTAAGTTTTTAAACGAATAAATACCAGCTTCTAAAGGTTGAGAAAAACTATAGTTTTTACTCTTTGTAAATAAATAGGCATAAAGTAAAACTTGTATTGCTTTTAGATGCTTTTCATCTCGTAAAGTAGCAAATTCTGGCACTCTTAAATTAGCACCAGTTACCATACCTGTTTTATAATCTATAATTCTTAAAACACCATTTAACTCATCTACTCGATCTACTTGCCCATGTAATTTTACAGGAAAGTCGAGACCTTCAATTTCTATTTCTGCAGATAAGTTTTGTTCTGTTGCAATAATTTTTAGTTTATTATTTTCATCTTTTACCAACTCTTTTTCTTTAGATAAAAAGTTGCTAACAAACCTATTGGCAACTTCAAAAATTAAACGATTTTTTCCTTTAGATATATCTCCATTTTTAAACTGAAGCTCGAAATGTTTCACAACCAAATCTTTTGCTTCTTTTTCCATTTTAGAAATAATATCTAGCGATAAAAACTCATTTACAAATGGCGTATATAATTCATCTAAAACTTCATGAACAACAGTACCTAATGTATTAAAAGCAACTGTTTCTTCAACATCATCAAACTCTTTAATCTTTAATATTTTTTGTTTGTAAAACGAAACAGGATTGTGTAAATAATTAGATAAAGCAGAAGGTGAAATTCCTTTTTCTGCCAATTCTTTTAATCGAATAGCAGTAGCTTCATTCTTTTTTATTTCTTTTAGTTCTTTCTTATTAGAAATTACTTTTGGCGATATATTTTTCTGAACAATATCACCTCGCATCATTTCTAACTGAGTAACAAATCTACTTTTTTCTCCGCTTCCAAAAACATCATGTTCTGTATTATAAAGTATAAAAACGTTTTTTGCTCTTTGTAATAATCTAAAAAAGTGATATGAAAAAATAGCGTCTTTTTCTCTATATGTTGGTAAGCCAAAAGCTAATTTAACATCGAAAGGAATAAACGTATTTTGCTGAGAACTTGCAGGTAAAACACCTTCGTTTGTAGATGTTAAAATAATATTATCGAAATCTAAAACACGCGTTTCTAGCATACCCATTAACTGCAAACCTCTTAATGCTTGCCCTTGAAAAGACAAAGTTTCTGATGAAATTAATTGTTTAAAAAATAAAGAAAGTGTTTTTAAATCTGTAAAATACTCATATTCTGTTTGCAGCGTTTTTAACTGTGTAAAAGCGGTATAAAAACGAAAAAGATACTCTTTTTCTAAATCTGTTACATCTTCTTTTAAAAGATTAATTAGGTTTAAAATTCTATCTAAAAAATTGTTAATAGTCGTGTAAGAACTAAAAATAGAAGCAATAGCACTTTTTACTTTTGCATCTGTATCTTTTAAGATGTTTTCTATTTGTGTTTTACTTATAAAAATATGATTTTCCTTTCCTATCTCTTCTGTAAAATCATCTACCAAAGTATTCTTTTCTTTTGATAGTAATTTATAAACAGATTGATGTTTTAAAAACCGAACTACATCTTTATGATAAAATTCATTTACAATTGTTTTCTGTAATTTTTCTTGAGAAACAAACAATTGAAAAATAGAAAACAACAAGCTTGTTGTAGGAATATCTTTTAAAGGATATCCCATAGTTATATTTATTGCATTAATATTTTTTGGTAATGAATTTAGGGTAATTGGCAGTAATGTTTCATCTGCTAAAATAAGTGCTGTATTCTTAAAGTCTTTAAATTTTTCTAAAATCTCTCCTGCGTACTTTATCTGAGTTGTGTTTTTAGAAGCACCAATTACTTCAATATTTTTTGGCTTAGAAAAATAATTACTCAGTGTTTTTAATGGGTTTTTCTCATAGTATTTCCATTCCTTCTTATACTTTCTAATAAAAGTACCTGCTTGATGATTCGATTTAAAAAAAGCTTCATCCAAATCCCAATAAATATCAGAATTGTTAGTTTCTAATACTTTCTGAAACAAAAACTCTTCGGCTTTATTTAGTGCATTAAAACCAATAAAAATAAACTTTTTATGACTGTTCTTTTCAAGGTAACCGTCTATATTATTACACGCTTCTCTATACATTAAACCTTGGTAACCAATCTTTTTTTCTAATAAGAATTGATATAAAGGTGGATAAAAATTATTTAATTTTTCTAAGAAAGCATAATGGTCTTTCATAAACTCGGTTTCTTGGAAAGTACCTGTTACAGACCATTTTCTTAAACGTTCTATATCTTTTATGTAAACAAAAATCTCTTTTGTGTTTACTAAATGTTGATCTATTTCGCTAAAATCTTGCAACACCGTAAATGCCCAAGAAGAAAAAGTATCGAAAGAATCTGGGTCTTTTTCTAAACTTTTATAAATTGTATAAAAATGAAACAACAATTGAATGCTATCTGCTTTTTCTATACCAGAAACTTGCTGTATAAACTGCTCTATGTTTACCGTTTCTGGCAAAAAACCAACAGAAATTTTATCTTTTAAAGTTTGTTTTAAAAACACTTTGGCTCTTTGAGACGGCATTATAAACACCACATCTTCAAAAGATTTAGTCGTTTTTAAAATGGCATCTAAAGTTTCTGAAATAAAGGATTGCATAGTTTTTTTTGGTGTTCAATTGGTTTTCTAAATTACAAAAACTTACTTTTATAGTTGATACATCTTTAAAATTAATTTTAATGAAAAACGAATTGAAAATAGTTGGTATTCAGGCTAATTTAGTTTGGGAAAATCCTGCAGAAAACATTGCTTTTTTTGAAAAACAAATTAATTGCTTACATAAAGATGTAGATCTTATTGTTTTACCAGAAATGTTTGCAACAGGTTTTACAATGAATCCTGAGAAAAACGCAGAGAAAATGGATGGTTTTTCTGTTTCTTGGATGCAGAAAATAGCTAAAGAAAAACAAACTGCTATTTGTGGAAGTTTGGTGATTTCTGATAATGAAAAATTTTATAATCGTTTGGTTTTTGTACACCCAGAAGGCACAATAGAAACTTATAACAAAAGGCATTCTTTTACTTTAGCTGGCGAAGACAAAGTATATAGTTCTGGTTCTAAAAAATTAATAATAATTTATAAAGGATGGAAAATTTGTCCTTTAATATGTTACGATTTACGATTTCCTGTTTGGGCTAGAAATACCGAAAATTACGATCTTTTAATATTTATGGCAAATTGGCCGGTTACCAGAATAAAAGCTTGGGATACACTTTTAAAAGCACGTTCTATAGAAAACATGAGTTATGTTGTTGGTGTAAATAGAACAGGAAAAGACTTTAATAATTATAACTATTCTGGTAATTCTTTAATTATTGATTATTTGGGTGAAGAACTGTCTAAACTAGAGTTAAATGAAGTTGGCTTTGTATCTGCTATTTTGTCTAAAGACAATTTAGAAAACATAAGAAACAAACTTGGTTTCTTAAATGATAAGGATACTTTTAAAATTGAAAACTATGATTAAGAATGTAAAAATTACTGATATTGAAGAGGTTTTTAACTTATATAAAACCGCATCTAATTATCAAAAAGAAAAGAAGACGGTAGTTGTTTGGCCAGATTTTAATAGAGATATGGTTGTAAATGAAATTTTAGAAAAAAGACAGTTTAAGTTTTTAATAAATAATGAAGTAGCTTGTATTTGGGCAATTACCTTTTCTGATGAACAAATATGGGAAGATAAGAATAAAGACAAAGCAGTTTACATTCATAGAATTGCAACAAACCCTAATTTTAGAGGAAATAATTATATCTATAAAATTGTTAATTGGGCAAAAAAATTTGCTATTAAAAACGGAATTCAATTTATTAGATTAGATACATTAGGTGAAAATAACAAACTAATTGAGCATTACAAAAAAGCCGGATTTGATTTTTTAGGGTTGTTTCATTTAAAAGATACTTCTAATTTACCAGAGCATTATAAAAAAGCACCTGTTTGCCTTTTTGAAATAGATTTAAATAAAAAGTAAAAACCTTTCTATTCCGAAATACAGGAACCGAAAGGTTTTTAAAATTTATAGTTGTCGCTTATTTTTAATTAAGCTGGCAAACAAGTCTAGCCCTGATTGAAGTGACATCCTTTTTGTTTTTCACAAAAAGATATAACGAAAAGCAGGAAATAGCTTCTTATATTCTTAATGAAAAATATTTAAGCAGGTAACATCCATTTGAAGTTAAACTTTGTGTCTGGTACTACAATTCTTTCTGTAATTCTGTACATTCTGTCTGGAAGCTTCATTAGATAATCTCTAGCTTTTTCTGCTTCTGGTGTAAGATTTGTAATCTTATCTATTTCCCAAGCTTCATTTAATTTCTTAATAATGTCTACATAATCGAAACCTGTATATACACCAATTCTTTGTGCTACAGAAGAAAAATCGTCAAACAAGGTTCCTTTTGCTGCATAAGATTCTCTTAAGTGTAATGCTGGCATTACAATTTTGTGTTTCATCATATGTTGAAAAGCCAACATCATTTCACTAGGATCTATTTTAAAGATTTCTCTAACAAATTCTGTGTATGCTTGGTGGTGACGCATTTCGTCTCCTGCAATAATTTTAGACATTTTAGCTAAAGCTTTATGTCCTTTTTTACGTGCAATTTTTGCAACATTGTTATGGGAAACATATGTTGCTAATTCTTGAAAACTTGTATACACAAAGTTTTTATACGGGTCTGTTGAAGTACCAATATCAAAACCGTCTGAAATTAAATGCTGTGTCGTAATTTCTACTTCACGCATATTTACTCGTCCAGATAAATACAAGTATTTATTTAAAACGTCTCCATGTCTGTTTTCTTCTGCCGTCCAAGTTCTTACCCATTTTGCCCAAGAGTTATCTGGGTCTTGAGAAACACCATCTAAATCTAATAACCAAGATTCATATGTTGGTAAAGCTTCTTCTGTTATAGTATCTCCTACTAAAACTACCCAAAAATCGTCATGTAATTCTTTAGACAATTCTCTAATTTCTTCTACTTCTGTAATAAAAGAATCTTTCTGAGAATTTGGAAGAAAATCTGTTGGTTGCCATATTTTTTCTGCAGGAATTAAGTACTTGTCCATAAAACGGTCCATACTTTTTTCTAGCGTTAACATTACTTCTTTTCTGATATTATATATAGACATAATTTTCTATTTTATATGTTCTTTAATAACTTTTTCTGTTTTTTCTAATAACTCTTCAAAAGGTAAAGAATTAATTTTAATTGGTTCGTGGGTTATAATTGTAATTGGACTTCCTAAACCTAAAGGAAATTTGCCATATTTAAAAACTTTCCACGAATTATTAATTGTTAAAGGTACAATATAACCTTCTTTATTATACTTAGTTATTACTTTTAATCCGTTTGAAGCAAACTTTCTAGGTGCACCGTCTCTACTTCTGGTTCCTTCTGGAAAAATAATAGCTCCCCATTTTTTTTCTTTTATTCGTTTAGAAAAGGCTACTAAAGCAGTAATTGCTTGCTTTGGGTCTTTTCTATTTATTAATGCAGCACCACCATGCCTTAAATTAAAAGAAACACTTGGTATTCCTTTACCTAATTCTACTTTGGCTACAAATTTGGGGTAATGTTTTCTAAAAAACCAACCTAAAGGCGCAACATCAAATGTTGATTGATGATTAGATACAAATACAATAGATGCATCTTCTGGTATTTTGTGCTTATTTATTAGGCGCACAGAAACACCTAGAATTAACATAGATTTTACCAAACAAAAGTTTAAGGCATCTACCATTTTACCATGTGCATTTTGCCCAAATAATTTAAAACTTAACCATTGTAAAGGATGAAATATGATTAATATCAAAAAAAATGCCAATATAAAAATTGGTGATATTATATAACTTAAAATCTTCAATGTATGTGTTCTTTAAAAGTTAAAGTATATTTTGTAAAACTGCTGTATTACATTTATAGAATATAACTTAATTCTACTAAAACCAGTTACTCCAAGGAATTCTAGAAAGTATTAATAACAACGCTAATCCGTAAAAAATTACAAATGTTTTAAATTTTGCAGCGTCTTCTTGTTTCTTTTTGTGCTTAGACCAACCTATTGTTATTAAAACGATAGCTAAAATCATCATTATTGGGTGTTCTACTGCTAATAATCTTGTTGGCTTATCTGCCATAACTGCTGCTGCATCTGCCTTTAATGCTTTAAACCATGGCGACATAAAGTACCATCCTAAACCTATTAATAATTGTATATGAGCTACAATTAAAGTAAACAAACCTAATCTTAGGTCTTTGTCTGCAAATTGTTTTTTTTGTGTTAACCCAATAATAGCATTTATTACTGCAAATACTAATATTGCTAGTACTAAGTACGCCCAATAAGAGTGTATATCTTTCATCATAATAGTTGGTTTTTTAGTTCTTACAAAGTTACTAATTTTTATGCATAAAAAAACCACCTCTATTGAGGTGGTTTTCTATTTTTTATAAATATGTTACTATTGTAAAACGTAATCTGATCCTTCTAAAACAACATTTAATGTTGCATTACCATTAGAACCATCATAAAAAGCATAAGTAACTGCAAATTTCTGACCTACAACTGCACTTGGGTAGTTGTTTTTCAAAATTGTATTAATTTTTGCTAAACGTTGTTCAACAGTTTCTTCATCTTTACCTGATCTTAAATCGAAGTTATTAAAGAATCCGTTACCAACTAAAGTATAGTCTGCATTTGACAAAGTAACTTTAATAGTGTTATCTGGTACCCAATTAACACCGTTGTGACCTAACTTAATTGTTTCGTTAATTACGTTGTTATATTTAGTCCAAGTTGCACCGTCATAAATAAAGAACGCTACATAGCTTTTTACAACTCTAGCACTACTATCATATAATTTGTACATAACACCTTCTATTCTTCCAGAAACTGGTGCCTCAAAAGACAACTTATTCTTTAAGTATAAAGGTATTTTTACGAATGCTTCATCTTCAGATGAAAATTGAGCTCTACCTTCTCCCATTGCAGTATACTCATCATCGCTAATACCAATAGACATTTCCCAAGTACCGCTATTGTTAATAAAACCATTATTTAAAGTACTTGTTGTACCATTATAATAATCATAAGTTAAATCTACCAATAATCTATTTTCTGCACTTGGATATTTAGTATCTAAAAATGCAGTAATTTGATTTAAACTAGAAAAGTTTGGAAAACTTAACCCCTGAGCAGTGTAATCTGCTGCTGAAACTGTATAATTTACAAAGCTTTTTTCATCATTTTTCTTATTGAATAACTTGTAAGTTACTAATGCAGAAGAAGATTGATTAACGTCTCCATTTGCAAGAAATGTAGCTCCTAATTGAGGATATTTTGCTGATAAAAAACCAGGTAACATTTCTTTAGCATCTTCTTCAGAACTAAAGTTTCCAAAGTTTAACTCTAAAGTTGTATAATCTTCATCTGTTAGAGTAAGTACAAGATCGTCTACTAAAGCATCGTTTGCTGTAAGTGCGTCTACTTCTTCATTTACGTCCTCTAAAGGATTACATGAAGTAAATACGAACGCTGTAATTGCGAATAAATAAAATATTTTTTTCATTTTTATATATATTTAAAAATTAATTTTTGCTCCAACACTAAATGTTCTTCCAGCACCATAATAAACTTGTGCTTCAGCAGCTGATGAAGTTCCTCTATCTTGAGCATCTGAAATATAAACTGTATCAAATACATTATTAACTCTTGCGATAATAGAAGTATCAAAACTTCCAAATTTAAATTTGTGTCTTATTGCAGTATCAAATAATGTAAAAGAAGGAACTTTCCATGCATCTGGTGCTCCAGCTGTACCTCTATCACTTGGATCAAAATCTGAATACAAGTTTGCAAAGTGATTTGCATCTATAGTAAAAGTAGTTTCTGGCGTTAATTTATAACTTGTACCTAAAGCAAACGTAGTTTGAGCAGCATCACCAACATGTAAATCTTTTATAAATAAATCTACCTCAGCAACTTCTACTTGTGCATCGTTAAAGATTTTAACGTTTTCTACGTTACTACCCCATCTCCAGTCTCCTAAAGAAGCCATACCAGTAATTTTTAATTTATCTGTAGCTCTATAAGTAAAATCTAATTCAACTCCTTGGTGAATAGCACTTACTCCTAAGATATTAGCAGTTGCGTTTGTACCATCTAATTGTTGAAAACTAGCAGTTTCTGTTCTATCTCTCCACTCAGTTCTATAAATATTTACATTTGCAGTAAGTTTTTCTGCTCTGTAAGTATAACCAAGTTCATAACTTGTAATTTTTTGATTAGGAGCGTCTTCGTTAGTATCTGTATTACTTACAAAACTTGTAAAAATAGCATTAAAATAAGGAGCTCTTTCAAAATAACCTAAGTTAGCAAAAATACCATGATTATCATCTAAATTATAGTTTACACCACCTTTAGTACCAAAACCAATAAAGTTAAATTTTTCTGAAGTTTGTTCTGGATCTGAATCTAAATAGTTAAAACGATCTACTCTTTGGTAAGATGTATTAGAAACGTTTGCAGAAAGAAAACCACTAAGGTTATCTTTAGAATACTCTAACTGAGCAAAGCCACCAAACCAGCCAACTTTACCATCATTATCATAAGCTATTTTGTCTCCAACTTGCGTTTGATTGTTTGGGTTATTTTTATTAGAGTTATCTAAATAATATTGACCTCCTAATAAATCTGTAACTTCTGTAAAGTGAATTCCTTTGTAACCTCTAACATCTATACCTGTTAAAAAAGTTAACTCATCTGTTACGTCTGTTTTTAAAGTAGATAAAACACCATACCAAACGTGGTCATTTCTAGAAGCTCTTAATATAGATTCAGAACCATTTGTTCCTAAAGCAATGTTTTCATCAACAATTTTATCAAAGTTGATTGTACCTAAATTACCAATTCTATAATCTGAGTTATCGAAGCCAAATTTATTAACTCCTCTATAGCCACCACCACCACCAGTTCCAAAAGAAACATATGCTGCTGTAGAAACGAAAGTTTTATCACTTACATTCCAATAATGATTTAAAGATATTTGAGGCTTGTGATAAAAATTGTCTTCAGAATTTGTTTCCTGACCATTTTTATAACCCCAATCTGAGTTAAATTTTCTTCCTCTATCACTTTCTCTAAAAGTAGAAATTAAATGTCTGTTTTGTCTTTGACCGTGTTGTTGCTTTGCACCAAAAGCAGTTAAAGATAATTTATGAGCATCATTAAATTCTTTTGTGATATTAACAAAATAGTTAAAACCTTTAAAAGCAGTACCATCTACATAACCTCTACCTTCTGTAGAAGAAGCAGATACAGAAACAGCAACACCGTTATCCATTAATCCTGTAGAATATGTAAAACCATATTTACTATAACCATCATTTGCAATAGAGTAACCTATGTTTCCTCCTTCTTCTACATCTGAAGTTTTTGTTAAAATATTTATTGTTCCTCCAATAGAAGGCACAGCAACTTTAGAAGCACCTAAACCTCTTTGAACTTGCATTGCAGAAGTAACATCTCCTAAACCAGCCCAGTTAGACCAAAATACTCTACCACTTTCCATATCATTAACAGGTACTCCGTTAATCATTACAGCAACGTTTTCAGAATTAAAACCACGTAAGTTAATTCTACCATCTCCGTAACCACCACCAGACTTAGTAGCATATACACCAGGTGTAGATTTTAAAATTTCAGGAAATTCTTGTGTTCCTAATTTAAGTTCAATGTCTGCAGCTTTAACAGTAGAAACAGCAACAGGCGTTTTTCTATCAATTGCAAAAGAATTAGAAACCACTACTATCTCATCTAGAGAACCAGCGTCTTCTTGTAATTTAATTGTTAAATTCTTTTTTGAAGAAGAAAAAGCAACTTCATTTGGTTTGTAACCTATAAAAGATACAACTAAAACACCAGAATTAGATTTTGCTTGTAAAGAGAATTTACCGTTAAAATCTGTTGATGTTCCGTTTGTAGTTCCTTTTACAAGAACACTTGCACCTGGTAGAGGTTGATTGGTTTCATCGACAATCGTACCAGTAATTTTAGTTTGTCCTAATACTGTAGCTGTTACAAAAAACAGTGCTACAAATAATAAGTTTTTAAAATTTTTCATTGTATAATTTTATGTTATTAAATGTTCTGCAAAATTCTTCCTTTTACAGAGTTCTAAAGTTAACTTAATGTTAAGGTTTAACAAAATATTAAGAATCTTAAAATTAAACTAAAAGAATCTTAAAATCTCTACACCAACAACTTACATATTAACAAAATTATTAACAAAACATAAAAAACTTATTAACTCATTAAAGTATTAATCCTAAAAGGCTAAATTTACTGCTTATTCAATAATTTTTTGGCCAATTCTTTTCCTAGTTCTACACCAAATTGATCGTAACTATAGATGTTCCATAAAATTCCTTGAGTGTAAATTTTATGTTCATATAAAGCTATCAATTTACCCAAAGAACGCGGTGTAAGTTTGTCGAATACAATTGAGTTACTTGGTCTGTTTCCTTCAAAAACTTTAAAAGGTAGTAATTTTGCAATTTTATCTTCATCACCAGAGAACTTTAACTCTAAATGAACTTCTTCTTTTGTTTTTCCAAAAGCCAAAGCTTCTATTTGACCATAATAATTGGCCATTAACTTCTTGTGATGATCTGTTAAACCGTATAAAGATTCTTTATAACCAATAAAATCTGCAGGAATTAACTTTGTTCCTTGGTGTACTAATTGCATAAATGCATGTTGCATGTTTGTACCTGTGCTTCCCCAAACAATAGTTCCTGTTTGGTAGTCTATTTTATCTCCGTTTCTATCTATACCTTTACCATTACTCTCCATAATAGCTTGCTGCAAATAGTCTGGTAATTTTTTAAGGTATTGAGAATAAGGTAAAACAGCTTCTGTTTCTGCACCATAGAAATTATTATACCAAATACTTAGCAAAGCTAAAATTACCGGAATATTATTTTCAAATTCTGTATTCTTATAATGCAAATCCATTTCTTCTGCACCATCTAACAAGGCTCTATAATTATCAAAACCTACAGACAAACTAATAGATAAACCAACAGCAGACCAAAGAGAAAAACGACCACCAACCCAATTCCACATAGGAAAAACGTTTGCTTTGTCTACCCCAAAATTATCTACTGCTTCTAAATTAGTTGAAACCGCCACAAAATGTTTTGGAATATCGAAAATTGTAGCAGACTTTAAAAACCAATTCTTAAGCGTCTCTGCATTTGTAATTGTTTCTTGTGTTGTAAATGTTTTAGATACAATTACAAACAATGTAGTTTCTGGGTTTAGCTTCTTCATTATTTCAGAAACATGATCTCCGTCTATATTAGAAACAAAATGTGTAGTTAATTGGTTTTTATAATATTGTAAAGATTCTACAACCATATCTGGTCCTAGATCAGACCCACCAATACCAATATTAACAACATCTGTAATAGATTTACCTGTATATCCTTTCCATTTTCCAGAAATAACCTTATTACTAAAGCTTCTTATTTTTCTTAAAGCTGCTTGTATTTGTGGTTTTATATTTTTACCATCAACAAGAACTGGTTCTTCAGAATTACTTCTTAAAGCAGTATGTAAAACCTCTCTACCTTCTGTAACATTTATAACTTCACCTGCATATTGTTTATCAATAGCGTCTTTTAATTCAATTTCTTTTGCAAGCGCTACTAATAAAGAAATAGTTTCTTCTGTAACTCTGTTTTTAGAAAAATCTACAGACAAATCGCCTAACTCTAAAGAAAAATTTTCTTGTCTATTAATGTCTTTACATAAATCTTTAATATTTATATCTTTATTATTATTAAAGTGATTTGTAAGTTTTTCCCAAGCTTGAGTTTTGGTTGGATTGATGTTTTTTAAAGCCATTTTATTAGTTTTGAGCTATTACTGTAGGTTCTTTTATTTCTGGTTGATTTTTGTCTAATTGATTTTTTAGAAGATACATAAAGTCTAAAAATCTTGGTTTTACACTTTCGTTTAAAGGTTCTGCTGCTGGTAATTTTTGTTTAAAAGGATCTACTTCTTTTCCGTTTCTCCAGAAACGATAACATACATGATTGCCAGAACTACTTCCCGTAGAGCCAACATAACCAATAATATCTCCTTGTTTCACATAATCGCCAACTTTAGCTTTTCTTTTACTCATATGAAAATATTTTGTAGTAAAAGTACTGTTATGCTTTACTGCTACATAATTACCATTTCCGCGTTTTCTTCTAGAATCCACAACGGTTCCATTTGCTGTAGACATAATTGGGGTACCGTTTGGCGCGGCAAAATCGGTTCCTCTATGTGCTTTTATTCTATAACCATAGTGCGCTATTCTTCGCTTTAAATTATATCTCGAAGAAATTCTGTATTGAAATTTAATAGGACTTTTTAAGAACTGACTTCTTAACATATTACCATTTTCATCGTAATACTCTGGAATTCCTTTTATTGAATCTGCAACAAATCTAAAAGCATACAAATCTTGATCTTTATGTTTAAATACAGCCGATTTTACTTCACCGTAACCAGCAAAAATAGAATCTTGTATAAATTTCTCTTCAAAAACTAGTTTAAAAGAATCTCCTTTTTGAAGTTTATAGAAATCTAAAGTCCACGCATATATATCTGCAACAGAATAGGTTAAACTTGCAGATAAGTGTAAACTATCCATTGTATTAGAAAGATTCGAATAAATTTTTCCTTCTACAATTCTTTCTACTCTTTTTATTGGTTGAAGATAGGTGTGAGCTTCAATAATAGAATCTTTAAAATCTACTACAGTTGCTCTAATCTTATCATTCTTGTAAATAAAAATTTTTGCTTGCTCTAGAGAATCTTTACTAGATAATATCATGTAAGGCTTACCTGCTCTTACTCTTCTAACATCAAAAACATCTTTTATAGAACCTGCAATTTGGTTTATTTTAGGATAACTAACATGGTGTCTATCTAAAATAGCACCAAAACTTTCTCCGCTTCTTATAGTATCTAAAACAACCTTATAATCTGCTACTTTATAACCATATTTATAAACTGGTTTCGGTTTTAATTTGGGTTTAACGTTAGCATCTTTCTTTTTTTCTTCAGTTTTACAAGAAGAAAATGCAACAAATATTAATAAGAGGTAGAATATATTTTTCAAAAACAGGAGTGATTAAATTTAACATCCAAAAGTACAAATAAAATTTATTTCTTTTACACCTAAACAAGGAAGTTCCTATAACGGTTTCGTTAAAGTTTTATTAATAGACTTATAAATATAGTTAACTCTTTTTAAAGTCATTAGCTAAACCTTTATAAGCTTCTAATTCTGCTCTTAAAGAACCTACAGCTAAATCTGCCTTCATTTTAATTGGAATTTTATTTGCATCATCAGTAATCCAAATAGTTACACTTTCTTGTGCCTTAAAAATTCTACCAGACTGTACTAAAGGTCTAAATATTAAAGAATTTACTTTACCAAATTTTGTTTTTAAAACTTCTTTTCCTAAAAAACGAAGTTTAAAAGGATAGACTTGCGAATCCATAAACATATCAATTGCTATTTCATCTCCCTTTTTCATGTTTTTTACATCTTGATTTCTTAAATAGTAAAAAGAAGAAAGCATATCTTGTACATTAGAAAAAGCAACTGTGGTGTCTTTCTGACTTATAAAATCTTGAATATACGCGCTATTAGAATTATAGTTAAAATTAGTTACTCTGTTTTTTTTATAACCACCTTCATCAATATTTCTTTTAAATACGTAAGGTTTAATATCATCTTTATCAAAATAGCTTTCATAGACATCATCTACTTTAAAAAACCATTTTATCATACCAGAAGTCCAACCAGAACCTTTTGTATGAAATACTTTTTTGCCATTTAAATCGGTTTCTTCAACTTCTAAAATAGCAGAACCAGCTCTTAAAAAACCACTATAACTCATTTTATAACGCAACCATTCTCCACCTTTAAAAGCAACTTTTTCTTCTTGTGAAAAAGAGGTTAAAGACAAAAAGAACGCAAATATTATTAGGATGTATTTTTTCATAGTTCTCAAACTTATAAAAAAGTATTGACAATTACCGTTCCAAAAAAGAAAAAAGTCATTTACTAACTATTTGTAAATGACTTTTTAATGATAACTTAAAATTTAAAACGTTCCCCAGTTCTTTAATTCTTCTTCGCTCCATAAATAAGGATAAAAAATTCTTCGCTGGTATTTAGGATGCATGTACTTACGCCAACTACTTCCTCCTGTAGCCTCTAAATCCTTTTCTTTTCCGCCTAAATATTTACCTGCTGCATTGTAATGTGCCATTACCCATTTTACATTTACAGTATAATCGTAATGACGCATTGCTTTTACAAGGTCTTCGTTTTGCTGAACTTCTTTTGGTAGTTGTTTAAATTTTTTTGATAAATTGATATCATTGTAATCTTCCATAAAATGGATAAACTCGCCTAGATATTTTTCTTCAAAAAGGTTTAATAAAGTAGATTTCTGACCTGTAGTATAATTTTTACCTGCTGCTTGCCAATATAAATGATTGTATGCATTTTTAAAAGATGAACTCCTATCGATAGAATCTCTATAACGAGCATCTATTAAATTAATAAGATCTGTAGAGGCAAATTCAATTTTACGGTATTGTGCACTTTGAAAACCACTTGCTGGTGTTAATGTATTTCTAAATTTTAAATATTGCTCTTTTTCCATACCGTCTGCCATAACAGAAAAAGAATTACACAACATATCGAAATAATTACTAACTCTATTTAAATGCATAGAAAATTTCTCTACAGAAACATCTGTAGTTTTTGCTACTTGATCTAGCTCCCACAAAATCATCTTAAACAACAACTCGTTTACTTGATGGTACATGATAAAAACCATCTCATCTGGTTGTGTTGTTCTTGGTGTTTGCAAACCTAAAAGTGCATCTGTCTGAATATAATCCCAATAAGTAATTGGTGTACTCCATAACAAGCCTTCTAACATTGCGTCTACAGGAACGCCTAATTTATCGTACTTTTCTTCAATAGCTTTTAGAATCTCGTCTCTGTTCATTATTTAATTTAATGGTATAAAAAAAGAACAAAGATAAAATAGTTTCTCTTTGTTCTTCTTTTTTCTATGATAAGGTTTTAAAAACCTTTAAAACACCCTAAAGTGTTCCTCTTTTTTCTTGCTCTCTTTCTATAGATTCAAACAAGGCTTTAAAATTTCCTGCACCAAAACCTCTTGCACCCATTCTTTGAATAATCTCAAAAAATAATGTTGGTCTATCTTCAATTGGTTTTGTAAAAATCTGTAATAAATATCCTTCTTCGTCCGCATCAATCATAATACCCAAACCTTTTAATTTTTCGATATCTTCTCTTAATTCATGACTGTATTCTTCTAATCTTCCAGGTACAGATCTATAATATTCATCTGGTGGTGTAGATAAAAATTCTACTCCGTTTGCTTTTAACTGAGAAACCGTTTTAATAATATCATCTGTTGCAACCGCAATATGTTGCACACCTGCACCTTCGTAAAAATCTAAATATTCTTCTATTTGAGAACGTTTTGCTGCTTTTGCAGGTTCGTTTATTGGAAACTTAATTCTACCGTTTCCGTTAGACATTACCTTACTCATTAATGCAGAATATTCTGTATGAATTTGTTTATCATCAAAAGATAAAAAGTTTTCGAAGCCCATAACATCTTCGTACCATTTTACCCAAACGTCCATCTGATTCCAACCTACATTACCAACCATGTGATCTATGTATTTTAAACCTGCAGTTGGTGGATTGTAGTCTGATTCCCATTTTTGAAAACCTGGTAAAAATGCGCCATTATAATTTTTACGCTCTACAAACATATGTACTGTTTCTCCGTAGGTGTAAATTCCTGCTCTTACAACTTCTCCATGTTCATCTGTTTCTACAGTTGGTTCCATGTAAGATTTCGCTCCGCGTGTCGTAGTTTCTTCATATGCTTTTCGTGCATCTTCTACCCAAAGTGCCACAATTTTTACACCATCGCCATGTTTTACAATATGATCGTTAATTGGCGATTTGCTATTTAACGGTGTAGTTAGCATTATTTTGATTTTGTCTTGTGTTAAAACATAAGAAACAGAATCTTTAGAACCTGTTTCTAATCCGCGATACGCGTGCGATTGAAAACCAAATGCTGTTTTATAGAAATGTGCTGCTTGTTTTGCGTTACCAACGTAAAATTCTACATAATCTGTACCAAGTAATGGAAGGAAATCTTGTGCTCCTTCAAATATTTTTTCTAAACCGTAGTTTACTGATTCTATTTTTTTTGACATCTTTAGATGATTTATATTTTGTAGATCTCACAGGTTTTTAAAAACCCGTGAGATCTTTACTTATTAATTGTATTGTACTTTTAATGATACTATTTACTAGCAAAAAAATTAGCCGTGATTGAAATGGCATCCTTTTTTTATTTTTCTTAAAAAAAGATATAATGGAAAGCGCGAAATAGCTTCTAATGCTTATTTTCTTCCAACCAAGATTTATAATATTCTTCATCGGCAATTTTCATGGCTTCTTCTGTAACCATTAAAGGCTTAAAAGTGTCTACCATAACTGCCAATTCTTCGGTTTTAGTTTTTCCGATACTTTTTTCTACAGTTCCTGGGTGTGGACCATGTGGAATTCCGGCCGGATGCAAGGAAATATGACCTTGATCGATGTCGTTTCTACTCATAAAATCGCCATCTACATAATACAAAACTTCGTCTGAATCGATGTTACTATGATTGTATGGCGCAGGAATTGAGTTTGGGTGATAGTCATATAAACGAGGTACAAAACTGCAAATTACAAATGCGCTTGTTTCGAAGGTTTGATGTACTGGCGGCGGCTGATGAATACGACCTGTTATGGGTTCGAAATCGTGAATTGAAAATGCATACGGAAAGTTATAACCGTCGTAACCTACTACATCGAAAGGATGTGAAGCGTAAATCATTTCTATAATTTCGCCTTGTTTTTTTACTTTAATTAAGAAATCTCCTAATTCGTTATGGGTTTCTAATTCGTCTGGTCTTCTTAAATCTCTTTCACAAAACGGTGAGTGTTCTAATAATTGACCAAAGTAATTTCTGTATCTTTTTGGTGTGTAAACAGGCGAATAAGATTCTACAATAAAAAGTCTGTTGTTTTCATCATCGAAATCTAATTTATAAATAACGCCTCTTGGAATTATTAAATAATCTCCGTATTTAAATTTGATGTTACCTAGATGAGTTCTTAACTTCCCGGTTCCTTTATGGATAAAAATAACCTCATCTGCATCTGTATTTTTATAAAAATAATCTTCTGTAGATTGTTTTGGTGCTGATAAAATAATATTACAATCTGTATTTGTTAAAACGATTTTTCTACTTTCTAAATAATCGTTTTCTGGCGGAACTTGAAATCCTCTAAACCTGTAAGATTGAATATTATTTGCTTTGGCAATTTTAGGTTTTACAGAGTATTGTTTACGAATTTCTTTAACCATTGTTGGTCTGTGCTCGTGATATGAATTGGTAGACATGCCGTCGAAACCAATAGTACCAAAGAGTTGTTCGTAATATAAAGAACCGTCTTTTTTACGAAATTGCGTGTGTCTTTTGGGTGGAATTGTCCCTAATTTATGATAAAAAGGCATAATTTTAAGATTGAAAAATTAAAAAACTAAATGATTAAAACCTGGATACTCTTTTTTAATAAAGGTAAAGGTTTAATAATGAAATTCTGACGTAAGCAGAAATTACAGAAATCATTCTGGATTGCGTTTCATTAAAAATTTTAAGTGTGCTAATAAATCTGCAAACATTTCAATCGATTTCGTTGTTTTACAAATATACAAAAAGGAAAACAAATAATTTCTACAAATAAAATGTTCCATTTTAAATAATAGCTATAAAGTAATTAAATATTTAAACGAATAAACCTCATAAGGTTTATCTTATGAGGTTTATTATGCTATTGATTGCGTTAGGGATTGAAGCACTTGTTTGGGCTCTTTTTTACTTTTTTAAGTAAAAAAAGCGAGTGCGAAAAGCCCGACCTTTTAGGTAACGCCCAAAAATATATTTTTATACAGTTTTAAAAACTAGTTTCTACCTAGTTAAGCCACATTTATTACTTCTTCTATCTGTGGTGCATATTTTTTAATAGTTGCTTCTACTCCGTTTTTTAAGGTCATTTGGTTTACAGAACAACCATTACAAGCGCCTTCTAATTGTACTTTTACAATAGAATCTTCTACAGATAAAAGTTTAATATTACCACCGTCGCTTATTAAAAACGGACGAATTTCATCTAACGCTTTTTCTACATTGTCTAATGTTTCTTGTGCTGTCATAAATCTAGTTTATTTTGTGCTACAACCACTCATTGTTGTTATTCTAACAACTTCTGTTGGTGGTAAATTTGCGTTTCTTTTTAATAGTTCTGCTACCATTTCTTTTGTAATCTCTTTAAAAGATTTTTCTAAAACAGTACCATTTTGTAATGCTACAGGATGCCCAACATCACCAGATTCTCGAATACTTTGTACTAAAGGAATTTCTCCTAAGAACTTTGTTTTAATATCTTCTGCTAAATTTTTTGCGCCATCTTGCCCAAAGATATAGTATTTATTGTTTGGTAATTCTTCTGGCGTAAAATATGCCATGTTTTCTATAATCCCTAAAACAGGTACATTAATGTTTTCTTGCTGAAACATTGCAACTCCTTTTTTAGCGTCTGCTAGAGCAATATTCTGTGGTGTACTTACAACAACAGCACCACTAATTGGTAAAGCTTGTACAATAGATAAATGTACATCTCCTGTTCCTGGAGGTAAATCGATTAATAAAAAGTCTAATTCTCCCCAATCTGCATCGAAAATTAGTTGATTTAATGCTTTTGAAGCCATTGGTCCACGCCAAATTACTGCTTGATCTGGATTTGTGAAAAAACCTAAAGACAATAATTTAACTCCGTAATTTTCTACAGGTTTCATCTTCGAACGCCCCTCTATATTTACAGAAAGTGGTTTCTTCTTTTCTACATCGAACATTATATGTTGTGATGGCCCATAAACGTCTGCATCTAAAACACCAACATTAAAGCCCATTTTTGCTAAAGATATTGCAGTATTAGCTGTTATGGTAGATTTACCAACACCACCTTTACCAGATGCGATTGCAATAATGTTCTTAATATTAGGTATTTCTTTTCCACGAATTTGATTCGGGTTTTCTTTAACCGCAGGTTTTTCTACTGTTAAGTTTACCTTAACTGCTATTTGCTCACCAACGTTTTTCTTAATTGCTTTTGTAATTTCTGCTTCTACTTTCTTTTTTGCCTGTAAAGTAGGGTTACTAATAGTTACATCTACTTCAACTTCATCACCAAAAGCAACTACGTTTGTTATATTTTTGTTTTCTACCAAACTTTTTCCTTCTCCAGGAGCAGTAATAGTTTCTAATGCCTTATATATATCTTCTTTCTTAAAACTCACGTCTTATCTTTATTTAATCTTCATTGCAAAGATACATCTTACATACTAAAAAATAAAGGTTGTATATATGGTTTCTTTATCTAGAAATAAAGCCTGATTATTAACTTATTTTTAAATAATGTTAAGCACTTGTTATTTTTAAATTATTCTTTGTGTTTTGTATAAGAAAAAGAAGATTAATTAACATTAATCAAAAAATAATCACAAAAAATTGAACATAATTACGATTTTTTACAAAAAACATATTAAATTTCTTGTATATTTGAGAAACACTTAATCCCCCGTTTATGAAAAATAGAATTAATGCCCTAGGCATCGCAACGCTACTTTTAGCAACAACAATTAATCTTTATAGCCAAAACATCGCAATGGTACATGTCCCAGAAAATGCTACTGAGCAGTATTCTGAAGATTTTGATTCTGCAAATATTGCCCTTAAAGATGGAAACTACACTTACAAACTTGGTTCTAACGACATTTCAATCTCTATTAAAGATGGTTATTACATTGAAAACCACCCTAATAATGAGTTTATTAAAGCAAAAATAGATTGGACATCTGCAGACGAGTATACACTTACAATTGTAGAAATTAATAAGAAAGACATTCCTTTTAGAAAAGGAACTATGTTAAACACTAAAATAACAAAAGTAAGAGGAGACAAATATTACTACAAATCTGATTTACTTGACTCACATAATTCTTCTTGGACAGGAAAATTAAAAAAAATTGAAGAAGACGGTTTACTTCAATAATATCTATTTAACCCCCAGAAAAAACCTATCATTTTAAATGATAGGTTTTTTTTATTTCTATTATTTTTTTGAAGCTATAGCTTATCTATAGGCAGCCATAAAACTTTCTCTAAATTCTGTATTTGATTATCTATAACAACAATACCTTCGTTTTCTAACAATTGTTGCATTAAGTTTGTGCCATCGAAATGGTGCTTACCTGTAAGTAAACCTTTTCTATTTACAACTCTATGTGCAGGTACATCTTCTAAATTATGTGCTTTATTCATTGCCCAACCAACCATTCTTGCAGATTTTGCAGCACCTAAATAAGTTGCAATTGCACCATAAGTTGTTACTCTCCCGTAAGGAATTAAACGGGTTACTTTATAAACTTTATCAAAAAAATTATCTGAATCTTTCACGAAGTGAAGATATGAAGTTTATTCGAGATGTGTTGCGGCGTTAATTATAACTAAAAAAGAACAATTTACAGCCTAAAAACCTGACTTATAAATTGTCTTCTAACAAGTTTTAAAAAAGAAAACTGTACTAATACTTTAATTTGAATTTAATATAAGTAATAGGTTTACCTACTTCTAAATACTGGTTTTCGTAAAAAGTTTGCGTTTCTGTTACTTCTTTTGGTGAACCTTCGTTTTTATACACTGTATGGTTTGCATATAAAACCTCATGACCTTCACCATGTAATAAACCTAAAGTATAACCGTGCATAAATTCGCTATCGGTTTTTAAATTCATAACACCATCTTCACTTAAAATATGATGATATTTCTTCATAAAAGAAGCATTTGTCATTCTATGTTTTGTGCGTTGGTATTTAATTTGAGGATCTGGAAAAGTAATCCAAATTTCGGAAACTTCATTTTGTGCAAAAATAAAATCTACCAACTCTATTTGTGTTCTAACAAAAGCAACATTTGGTAAATTTTCTTCTATTGCAGTTTTAGCACCACGCCAAAAACGAGCACCTTTAATATCTATTCCTACGTAGTTTTTATTCGGATTTTTTCTTGCTAAAGCGATTGTATACTCACCTTTACCACAACCTAGTTCTACAACTATAGGATTATCGTTTCCAAAAAAAGAATGCCATTTACCTTTGTGAGAGAAATTAGTTACTACCTCTTCTCTTGTTGGCTGAATGACATTTTCGAACGTTTCATTTTCTTTGAAACGTTTTAGTTTGTTTTTGCTTCCCAAAGTATAAAATTAAGCTCTGTCTTCTGTTCCTTCTTTTATAAAACGACGAGATTCTCCCATCCAATATGCAAATAAAACTAAAAGAACTAATAGAAAAAACCAGTTTACTGCGTTTGAAATCCACCATCCTAAATCTGCATTCGCTACTGTTAATCGTAACCAATTAAAAGGAAGGAATAAAAGATCTGTAAATAAACTACCAATCCATCTAAAAATATTGCTTGCTATCATAACTTAATTATCTTTACGCTGCAAAAATAACAAAAGAAACGATGCTAGCCAATTTTTTAGGGAAATCTAAACCAATCAATTTCATAATTCTTTTAAGTCTATTCGTTTGCTTGTTTATTTTCTCCTCTTTTTTATTTATTTATAACAACAACTTCGAACTTGCTATACTAGTAAAATCTGCTAGCTATTTAGGTATATTTCTAATTATTTTCTTCTTCTTTAACTTTATTGTTTCAAAGAATAATTTAACGTTCGACAACACTTATGCATTCTTTGTTTTTACCATTGTGTTAAGTTATTTTCTACAAACAACAAATAACTACAAAACACTGATTACAATACTCTTACACATCCTTTTTTTAAGAAAAGTATATAGTTTAAAATCTCAAAAACATATCTTACAAAAATTATTTGACAGCGGTTTTTGGTTAAGTATTTTGTTTATTATAGCGCCTTTTTCGGCCATGTTTTCTATCTTAATATATGCTGCAATTTTCTCACATCAAAAACCAATAATTAACAATTTAATTGCACCAATAATTGGCTTTATAACTCCGTTACTTATATATGCTACGTATTGCTTTTGGTTTGATAAATTATATGTTTTTACCAACCTTTTTTATTTTGACACGTTTAATAGTTTTGTTTTTTACTCAGAAAACAGTGTTTACTGGCCAACAATCTTAATAATAGTACTTTCTATTGTAGCTATCTTTTTAAAATCGCCAAAGGCTTTATCTGTAAATAATTCGTTTAAAAAAAGTTGGATACTTTTAATAATTAACCTAACAATTGCTTTATTCTTCGCGTTATTTATTCCGAAGAAAAACGGAACAGAATTATTATTTATGTTATTTCCTGCTGCCATAATTATTGCAAACGGCTTAGAAACGATAAATAACACTTTAATTAAAAATATAGTTTTTATACTTCTTTTATTAACCGCAGTTACTTTTCCTTTCTTTCTATAACTTACTACCAAAAGCTAAATCGCCAGCATCTCCTAAACCTGGTATAATATAGCCTTTGTCGTTTAAATTATCATCTATTGCAGTAATCCATAAATGAGTGTTTTCTGGGAACTTATCTTCAATAAATTTAATTCCTTCTTTTGAAGCAATAACCACTACAAGATGAATTTCTTTTGGAATTCCTTGCTTTTTTATAGCCTCGTATACAGAAACTAAAGATTGGCCAGTTGCCAACATAGGATCTGCTAATAATAACGTTTTATTTTCTACAGATGGAGCTGCGAAATATTCTACAACAATCTCAAATTCCGCATCATTATTTGGGTGATGTCTATATGCTGATATAAAAGCATTTTCTGCATCATCAAAATAATTTAAAAGCCCTTGATGTAAAGGTAAACCTGCTCTTAAAATTGAACATAACACAATATCATTAGTAACTTTATCTATAGATTTTATACCTAAAGGCGTTGCAACATCAACAGCTTTATAAGAAAGTTTTTTACTTAGTTCGTAACTTAAAATTTCCCCTATTCTTTCGATATTTCTTCGAAAACGCAAAGAATCTTTTTGAACCGTAACGTCTCTAATTTCTGCTATAAATTTATTTAAAATTGAATTGTTTTCTGAGATATTATGTATTTTCATTTTGTGGAATATAGTAAACAAATGTAGCATAATTCCTTAAAATTTGTATATTGCTATTCATAAATTAGTTTTATTAATCAAAAAAAAATAAAAAAAATGGGAATATTTTCATTTATTAAAAATGCTGGAGCAAAAGTTTTCGGTATTGGAAAAACAACAGAAGAAGAAAACGCAGAAAAATCAGATCAATTAAGAGGCGCAATTACTGCTTTAGAACTTGAGGTTAAAGATTTATCTATTTCTGTAGATGATGATGCTGTAAAAGTTTGGGGAGAAACTGCAGATTTAGCTACAAAAGAAAAAGTTGTTTTAGTAGTAGGTAACACAAATGGTATTGCATCTGTAGAAGATAATTTAACAGTTGCAGAAATTGAAGTTATTGAAGAAGCTGCAATGGCTCAATTTCATACAGTAGCAAGCGGAGATACTTTAGGTAAAATTGCTAAAGAATATTACGGTAATGCAATGAAATATCCTGTAATTTTCGAGGCTAACAAACCAATGTTATCACATCCAGATAAAATATATCCTGGTCAAGTTTTAAGAATACCACCATTAGTGGACTAACTAAAAATTAACCAACCAAACCTATTAAGAGCTTCAATATTTATTTGAAGCTTTTTTTTTATCTCAATTTTAAAATTTATCATCAACTTTGCGACCTAATTTTTAGAATTTCTTTTAAAATGAATCAAAGAATATTAGCACTAATTGCAGTTTCTATAGCAACTCTAATCTATGGTTTAACATTTACCATAGCTAAAGATGTTATGCCAACATACTTAAAACCGTATGCTTTTATTTCTTTAAGAGTAATTGGAGGCACAATTATATTTTGGTTATTGGGATTATTCATTAAACAACAAAAAATAGAAAAGTCTGACTATAAAAAAATACTATTAGCATCCTTTTTTGGAGTTGGTTTAAACATGCTTACTTTCTTTAAAGGACTAAGTTTAACAACACCAATTAGTGCTTCTGTAATGATGGTAACTTCACCTATTATGGTTATGCTTTTTTCTAGCTTATTAATTAGAAAAGCAATTGGCAAACAAAGAGTTTTAGGAATATTTATTGGATTAATTGGTGCCATTTTACTAATAACCTACGGTAGCAGTTCTCAAGGAAATTCAAACAATAGTAATTTTGGTAATTTTTTAGTTTTTGTAAATGCAGCATCTTATGGCTTGTACTTAGTCTTGGCAAAAGATTTGATAAAAAAATACAATCCTATTGTGTTTGTAAAATGGTTGTATTTCTTTGGGTTATTTTTTGTACTTCCATTTGGTTACAGCGAACTAACAGAAGTTATTTGGCAAGAAATACCCACAAATATGTATTGGAATATTGGTTTTGTATTAATTTTTACTTCTTGCGTTACATATCTTTGTAATTTATATGGTTTATCAAAATTAAAACCTACAACAGTAAGTGTTTTTATTTATTTACAACCAGTAATAGCAACTATTTATGCATTAATTGTTGGAAGCGATTCTTTAAATTTAGTTAAGATTAGTGCTACTTTATTAATCTTTTTTGGTGTTTATTTAGTAACCAAACAAGTAGAAAATTCTACCAAATAAAACTATATTTGCAACTCATTTAAAATGATGATTTTATGATTCAATCTATGACTGGTTATGGAAAAGCAGTTTTACAATTGCCAACCAAAAAAGTAACTATAGAAATTAAATCTTTAAACAGTAAGAATTTAGATTTAAACGTAAGAATTCCTTCTTATTACAAAGAAAAGGAATTAGCTGTTCGTAAAAAGTTAGCCAGCTCTTTAGTAAGAGGAAAAGTAGATTTTTCTATTTATGTAGAAATGACTGCAGATGAAACCTCTACTACAGTAAACAAAAAAGTTGTAAAACAATATGTAGAACAATTAAGAAACACACTTTCTATTGGTTCTGAAGATGATATTGAATTGTTAAAAATGGCTATAAGAATGCCAGATGCTTTAACTACAGAAAGAGAAGAATTAGATGAAAATGAATGGAATCTAATTAATGAAAATATTGATGTTGCAATTACAGAAATTGTACAATATAGAATTGATGAAGCTGCTTCTTTAGAAATAGACTTTAAAGAAAGAATTACCAACATTAACAACTATTTAGAAGAAGTAAAAGCATTAGACAACGATAGAATAGAAAACGTAAAAACACGTTTAAAAAAGGCTATTGATGATCTAAAAGTAGATACCGATGAAAATCGTTTTGAACAAGAATTAATTTATTATCTAGAAAAACTAGATATTAATGAAGAAAAAGTTCGTTTGGCTAATCACTTAGACTACTTTTTACAAACATTGGCTTCAGAAGATTCTAATGGTAAAAAACTAGGTTTTATTGTTCAAGAAATGGGCCGTGAAATTAACACAACTGGTTCTAAAGCTAATTTTGCACCTATGCAGAAAGCCGTAATTCAAATGAAAAACGAGTTAGAACAAATTAAAGAACAAATATTAAACGTATTATAAAAAACTTCTACAACACCTATTAGACATTCCTTTCTGTCTTTTAGAATGAAGTTTGGAACATCATAATTTTAAAAAATGAAAGATTTTAAAGGAAAACTATTTGTGTTTTCAGCACCTTCTGGCTCAGGAAAAACTACTATTGTTCGTCATTTATTAAAACAAGAAAAATTTAATTTAGAATTTTCTATTTCTGCTACCTCTAGAGAACCAAGAGGTTTCGAAAAAGATGGTGAAGATTATTATTTTATCGACTTAAAAGATTTTAAAAATAAAATTAAAGGCGATGAATTTTTAGAATGGGAAGAAGTTTACAGAGATAATTTCTACGGAACATTAAAAACAGAAGTAGAACGTATTTGGGGTTTAAAAAAACACGTTATTTTTGATATTGATGTTGTTGGAGGCTTAAGAATTAAAAAGAAATTTCCAGAACAAACATTGTCTGTTTTTGTAAAACCACCAAGTGTAGACGAATTAAAAATCCGTTTAAAAAAGCGCAAAACAGAAAGCGAAGAAAAAATAAACATGCGTATTGCAAAAGCTTCTGTAGAATTAGCTACTGCGCCTCAGTTTGATAAAATTATTAAAAATTACGATTTAGATGTTGCTCTAAAAGAGGCAGAAGATTTAATGAGTGATTTTTTAGGTTTAAATTAGAATTAAAATCAAAAAAAGAACAGAGATAAAAGATACTGTTAGTAAAGTACAGTATCTTTCATTCTCTCTCTTATCCCTCTTATCTACAAAAGAATATGAGTAAAATCGGTTTATATTTTGGTACATTTAATCCAATTCATATTGGACACTTAATTATCGCCAATCATATGGTAGAAAATTCAGATTTAGATGAAATCTGGATGGTTGTAACACCTCATAACCCATTTAAAAAGAAAAGCTCTTTACTAGACAATCATCATCGATTAGAATTGGTCTACAGAGCTACAGAAGATTATCCGAAGATAAACCCATCTGATATTGAGTTTAAACTACCGCAACCAAACTACACCGTTTATACATTAGCACACATTTCAGACACCTATAAAGACAAAGAATTTTGCTTAATTATGGGTGAAGACAACTTAAAGAGTTTTCATAAATGGAAAAATTTTGAAACCATTTTAGAACATCATCACATCTATGTATACCCAAGAATTTCTGAAGGAAACATAGAGACACAATTTGACAAACACCCTAAAATTCATAAGGTAGCAGCACCAATTGTACAGATTTCTTCTACTATGATAAGAAACGGAATTAAAGAAAGTAAAAACATTAAACCTATGTTAACCAAAGAAGTTTGGAGTTATATAGATGAAATGAATTTTTATAAGAAATAACTTCACTTAAAATTCGTTGTATATTTGTAAATATTCAAACAATAATTTTGGCTAAAAAGGATAAAAAAAAAGGTAAACTAAAACAAAAACTAACTGATAAATACAGATTGGTTGTTTTAAATGAGAATACGTTTGAAGAACGTTTTTCTTTGAAACTATCTCGATTAAATGTATTTGTTTTAGGTGGTGTTTTCTCTATAATATTAATAGCAGTAACCACTGTTTTAATTGCATTTACGCCAATTAAAGAATACATTCCTGGTTATTCTTCTTCTAAATTAAAAGCAGATGCTGTTAAGTTAACCTTTGAAACAGATTCTTTAAAACAGAAATTAGCCATACTAGAAAATTATACAAAAGCATTAAGACCTGTTTTAACAGGAGAAATAACATCGGAAGAAATAGATTCTTTAGAAATACAAGCTAGACAATCTATTATAGATGAAAGCGAACTAGACGCTACAAGAGAAGATTCTTTATTTAGAGAAAAGATAGATAAAGAAACCCGTTACGCAATTTTAAATAATTCTAAAAGTAACGTTAAGATTGTGTTTTTCGCGCCTTTAAAAGGTAGTGTATCGCAAGTTTTCGATGCAAATTCTAAACATTTTGCTATAGATATTGTTGCAAAAGCAGGCACACCAATTAAAGCAGCAGCAGACGGAACCGTTATTTTTTCTGGTTGGAGTGCAGAAACCGGTTATGTAATTATATTAAAACATGATAAAGATTTTATTTCTGTATACAAGCACAACGGTAATTTACTAAAAGAACAAGGAGACTTTGTAAAATCAGGCGAAGTAATTGCTAGTGTTGGTTCTACAGGAGAACTTACTACAGGACCACATTTACATTTCGAACTTTGGAAAGGTGGTTATGCCATAAACCCAACAAACTTTATAGACTTTAAATAATGAGTATAAAATCTTTTTTTGCGATTCCGTTTGCTAAAATTGCAACTAAAAAAGTCTACAAATGGGCTAACAATCCGCATAAAACACAAGAAAAAGTTTTTAAAAATTTACTTTCTAAAGGAAGTAAAACAGCTTTTGGAAAAGACCATAATTTCGAAGATATCTCTACTTATGAAGATTTTAAAAAACACGTAAAAGTATCTGACTACGAAGGCTTAAGGAAATATGTAGATAGAATTGTTGCAGGAGAATCTGATGTTCTCTGGACAGGAAAACCACTTTATTTTGCGAAAACTTCTGGCACAACCTCGGGCGCAAAATACATACCAATAACAAAAGATTCTATGCCAACACATATTAAAGCAGCAAGAAATGCCATGTTGTTTTATATTGTTGAAAAAAACGATGCAAGTTTTGTTGATGGAAAAATGATTTTCTTACAAGGAAGCCCAGTTTTAGAAGACAAAAATGGTGTAAAACTAGGTCGTTTAAGTGGTATTGCAGCGCATTATGTACCTAATTATTTATTAAAAAATAGATTACCAAGTTGGGAAACTAACTGTATAGAAGATTGGGATACTAAGGTAAATGCAGTTGTAGAAGAAACCGTAAATGAAGACATGTCTGTAATAAGCGGAATACCTTCTTGGGTACAAATGTATTTCGAAAAATTAATAGAAAAAACAGGTAAATCTGTTTCAGAATTATTTCCAAATTTTAACTTCTTTATTTACGGAGGTGTAAATTTTGAACCTTATAAAAATAAATTCGAAAGCTTAATAGGTAAAAAAATAGATTATATAGAACTATACCCTGCTTCCGAAGGTTTTATTGCCTACCAAGATTCGCAAACAGAAAAAGGAATGCTATTGCAATTAGATTCTGGTATTTTCTATGAATTTATTCCTGCTAGTGATTTTTTTGAAGAGAACCCAACAAGAATATCTTTAAAAGATGTAAAAATTGGTGTTAATTATGTTATTATTTTAAACACAACTGCAGGTCTTTGGGGATATAATATTGGTGATACTGTAGAATTTACATCAACAAAACCATATAGAATAAAAGTTACCGGAAGAATTAAACACTTTATTTCTGCATTTGGCGAACATGTTATTGGTAAAGAAGTGGAAAAGGCATTAAATGATGCTATAAAAGGAACTCCAATAAATATTAGTGAATTTACTGTTGCACCACAAGTAGACCCAACTAATGGGCTACCTTATCATGAATGGTTTATAGAATTTACTAATGAACCAGAAAATTTAGAAGAATTTGCTACAAAAGTAGATGCTTCTATGCAAGAACAAAATATTTACTATTTAGATTTAATTGAAGGAAAAGTATTACGACCTTTGGTGATTAGAAAAGTTAAAAAAGGTGGTTTTCATGAATATATGAAATCTATTGGTAAATTTGGCGGACAAAATAAAATTCCGCAATTGTCTGATAATAGAAAAATTGCAGACGTTTTAGATAATTTTTTAATTAAATAACAATAAAGTACAAACAAAATGGGAGGAGATTATTTATTTTTAGTATTAGCAATAGGATTGGTTATTGTATACTTTTACAACAAATACAGAAACAAACGTCGTTAATATTTAACCAAAACAATACTAAGTAACTTCTAATAATACTTTTCTTTATTATTAGAAATATCAATAAAACACAAATGAGCACAATTAGAATCACAAAAAAATTCAATTTTGAAACAGGTCATGCTTTATATGGTTATGATGGAAAATGTAAAAATGTTCATGGGCATTCTTACAAACTTTCTGTAACAGTTTCTGGAATACCAATATCTGATAATACAAATGTAAAATTTGGAATGGTGATTGATTTTGGTGACTTAAAAAAGATTGTAAATGAAGAAATTGTAGATATTTTTGATCATGCAACAGTTTTCAATAAAAATACACCTCATGTTGAGTTGGCAAAAGAATTAATGGACAGAGGACATGATGTTTTATTGGTAGATTACCAACCTACAAGTGAAATGATGGTTATTGATTTTGCTGAAAAAATAAAAACAAGATTACCAAATAATATAAAATTACACTCTATAAAATTACAAGAAACAGATTCTAGTTTTGCAGAATGGTTTGCCAGCGAAAATTAATTTTTTAAAATGTTTAAGTATTTACTTTTAAAAGGTAATTATTTCCCATTAAATTCATTCATTGTATTTGCTAAACCTGCAATACCAAAAGAGGTAATAATTTTTGATGAAACTGGTAAACGTTCTATTAACTCGCTAGTTTCATCTTTACTCCATTCACCAAGAACAAAATCTGCTTGCCTTCCTCTTGGGTAATTAGCACCCACTCCAAATCTAAAACGAGCGTATTCTTGGGTATTTAGCTTCTCTTGAATATCTTTTAGTCCATTATGCCCACCTGCAGAACCTTTTGCCTTTAGACGTATTGTACCAAAATCTATATGTACATCATCTGTAACTACTAATATATTTTCTATGGATATATTTTCTTTATCCATCCAATATTTTACAGATTTACCACTTAGGTTCATATATGTACTTGGTTTTAAAAGGATAAAAGTTTTTCCTTTTAATTTAAAGGAAGCAACATCACCTAATTTTTCAGTCTCGAAACTTGCACTATTTTCTTCTGCAACTTCATCAAGAATTTTAAAACCAATGTTATGACGGGTATCTGTATAGTTATCTCCAATATTACCTAAACCAACAATTAAAAACTTTTTCATCAATTCTTCTTTAGTTTCAATCTTAATTTTTAATAATTTAAAAAAATAAATTTTTAAACCTCATTTTACAAAAATAAAAAAAGCGTTACTAAAAGTAACGCTTTTTATAAATTCTATTTTACAAAAAACTATTCTGCAGCTGGTGCATCAGCTTCTGTAGCTTCTTCTTCCTCTTCTTCTGCAACAGAGTTACGAGATGCTCTTACTTGAACAACAACAGTGTTATCTGGGTGCATAAAAGTATAAGCTTCATTAGATAATGAAGTAACAACTAATTTACTACCAACTTTTAACTTAGAAATATCTGCAGATATAAAGTCTGGTAAGTTAGCTGGTAATGCCTTTACTTTTAATTTACGATTTGTAAAACGTAAAGAACCACCATTTAATACCCCTGGAGAAGTACCTGTTAATTGTACAGGAATGTTCATTGTAATTTCTTTTTCTTCGAATAACTGATAAAAATCTGCATGTATGATTCTATCTGTTACTGGGTGAAATTGAATGTCTTTTAAAATTGTATTAACTTCCACTCCATCAACACTAATTGTAGCAGTATAAACGTTTGGAGTATACACCAACTTTTTAAATGCTAATTCTTCTGCTGAAAAATGCACTGGCTTATCTCCTCCGTATATAACGCAAGGAACCATACCAGCATTACGTAAGGCTTTAGTTGCTACTTTACCTACGCTTTCTCTTTTTGATCCTTTAATTGTAATTGATTTCATTACTTTTTTGTATTATTTATTTACATTAAAAATTGTCCACTAATTGAAGTATTGTCTTGCACTTTATGCATAACATCAGCAAATAATGGCGCGCAAGATACTACTTTTATTTTAGAAGTAGCTTGTTTTAAAGGAATTGTATCTGAAACAATTAATTCTGTTAAACCAGAATTCTCTATTTTTTCATAAGCTCCTCCAGAAAGTATTGGGTGTGTACAAATTGCTCTTACACTTAACGCTCCTCTTTCCATCATTAAATTTGCTGCGTGTGCTAATGTTCCTCCTGTATCTATCATATCATCTACAAGAATTACATTTTTACCTTCTACATCTCCAATTAACTCCATATGAGAAATTACATTGGCTTGTTTACGTTGCTTATAACAAATAACTACATCACAATGTAAGTGTTTAGAATATGCATATGCTCTTTTAGAACCACCCATATCTGGCGAAGCAATTGTTAAGTTGTCTAATTTTAAGCTATTAATGTAAGGCATAAAAATAGTTGATGCATATAAATGATCTACTGGTTTTTCGAAAAAACCTTGAATTTGGTCTGCATGTAAATCCATCGTCATGATTCTAGTTGCTCCAGCAGACTCTAAAAGTTTTGCAACTAATTTTGCTCCAATAGCAACTCTAGGTTGATCTTTTCTATCTTGTCTTGCCCAACCAAAATATGGCATAACTGCTGTTATGTGTCTTGCAGATGCTCTTTTTGCTGCATCACACATTAACAACATTTCCATTAAATTGTCTGCATTTGGAAATGTAGATCCTATAATAAAAACACGTCTTCCTCTTACAGATTCTTCAAATGCTGGTTGAAATTCTCCGTCACTAAAATAAGTAGTTTTAACTTTTCCTAAAGTAGTGTTGTATTCTTTTGCAATTTTTTCTGCCAAAACGGTGCTTTGTCTGCAGGCAAAAAGTTTTGGTGCTAATTGATTTGTAGGCATTTAGATATAATTTATGTTGTGTTGTTGTGAGTAAACAAAAGTAGAAATTATTTATTGAGTTTCGAATTAATTTATAGACTTTAAAATAAAATAATTTAATACATTTGCAGTCCTATTAAAAAAATGCTCAAGTGGCGGAATTGGTAGACGCGCTGGATTCAAAATCCAGTTCTTTCGGGAGTGTGGGTTCGATTCCCACCTTGAGTACAAATAAGAATCCTCAACTTTTACAGTTGAGGATTTTTTATTTAATAAATCTTTTTAAATTATTTACTCTTTCTTTTTAGGTAGATATTATAAACTAACCCTAACAAAATTAAAAATATACCTAATAAAGTCCACAAGCTATAAACTTCGTCAAACCAAGTAGCTCCAATAATAATCATAAATATTACTTCTAAGTACTTTAAAGGTGCAATTACATTAGTTTCATGAGATTGAAATGCTTTTGTCATATATAATTGACCTACATAACCAAAAACACCTAAACTTAATAATAACAACCATTCTGTTAAATTAGGATTCATCCAATTATTTATAGACATAATTCCACCAAAAACAAAAGCAAATATCATAAAGTAATTTATTATTACTATAGGGTTTTCTGTATTACCAATCTTACGAATTACAACAAATATTAAACCTAAAGAAACTGCAGATAGAAGTACAAAAAACAAGCCAATACTGTTTACATCTGCACCAAAACCTTTAATAATTAAAACACCAATAAAAGCAATAATAAAAAGTAACCATTGAATGGGTTTAATTTTTTCTTTTAAGAAGATGAAGGCAAATATTGCTGCAAAAATAGGGGATGTGTATCTTAATGAAACTGCTGTACCAACAGCTAAATAATTTAAAGATTGAAAAAAACAGGTTAAAGAAATTACACCAAAAATTGCTCTAAGTATAAGTAATTTTTTGTTGTTTCCTAAAATTGGTATTTTATATTTTAGAATTAACGGAACAGTAAATACTAAGGTTCCAATAGATCTAAAAAACACAATTTGATAGACATTAAAAGCATTTAGATATTTTACAACTGCATTCATTACTGCAAATGCAATAACGCTAAATATCATGTAAAAAATGGCTTTATTATTTTTCATAAAAAAGAGAAACCCTTCAATTTAAATATTGAAGGGTTTTAATATTTAAAGTAAAAATACTATTATTTTCTAAGAGATTTAATAATATCTAAAGCTCCTTTTGTGTTACTTTCAATTTTAGCATAGTCAAAATTTCCATTAGCATCTTTTGCCATTAATTTAGAACCCATACCTACACAAGTTACACCTGCACTAAACCAACCTTCTAAATTTTCTCTTGTTGGAGAAACTCCACCTGTTGGCATAATACTAGTCCAAGGTTGAGGTCCTTTAATTCCTTTTACAAATTGAGGTCCATAAATATCACCAGGGAATAATTTTACGATTTCACATCCTAATTCCTCTGCTCTAGCTATTTCTGTTAAAGTTCCACATCCTGGAGACCACAATACTTTTTTACGATTACAGGCAATTGCAATGTCTTCTCTTAAAACCGGGGTTACAATAAAGTTTGCACCTAAAGCCATATATAAAGAAGCAGCTGCACCATCTGTAACAGAACCAACACCCATTACCATTCCTGGTAATTCTTTAATAGCATATTTAGTTAATTGACCAAAAACCTCATGAGCGAAATCTCCTCTTGCAGTAAACTCCATTAAACGAGCACCACCATTGTAACATGCTTTTAAAACTTTTTTACTAACCTCTATATCGTTATGAAAAAACAAAGGAACCATTCCTGTATCTTTCATTATTTGAGCTACTTCTATTCTCGAAAATTGTGCCATTATAAAAATGTTTATTTGTTAATATTATGTATTCGTTTTTTTAAATAAACGCATCTATATAAAAATTGAATAAATAAAAATATATTTTATCTTGCTACTCTACCAGATGCATCACCACCCATTAATTTCTCAACTTCTGCAACTGTTGCTAAATTTGCATCACCTTTTATAGTGTGTTTTAAACAAGATGCTGCAACTGCAAAGTCTAATGCATTTTGGTCATCTTCTGGGTATTTTAATAATCCGTAAATTAAACCTCCCATAAATGAATCTCCACCACCTACTCTATCTACGATATCTGTAATTTGGTATTGACGTGTTTGTAACATTTTTTTACCGTCATATAAAACTCCTGCCCAAGTATTGTGAGAAGCAGAAATAGAACCTCTTAAAGTTGTAATTACTTTTTTAGCTCTTGGAAATTTCTCTGTCATTTGTTGACAAACTGATAAAAAAGCTTCTGCTTTTACATCATGTCCTGCAGTTTGAACCGCTGCACCATCTGGCTTTATACCAAAATGCATTTCTGCATCTTCTTCGTTTCCTAACACAATATCACAGTATGATGTTAATTCTGTCATAATAGATTCTCTATGTGCATCGTCACAGAAATTCCAAAGTTTTGCTCTATAATTTAAATCTGTAGAAATAGTAATTCCTTTTGCACTAGCAGCTTTAACTGCTTCTAAACATACATCTGCAGAACCTTGAGATATTGCTGGTGTAATACCTGTCCAATGAAACCATTCTACACCTTCAAAAACAGCATCCCAATCGATCATACCAGATTCTATTTCTGCAATAGCAGAATGAGCTCTATCATAAACAACTTTAGATCCTCTAGAGACAGCACCTGTTTCTAAGAAATAAATACCTAAACGGTCTCCACCCCAAACAATTTTATCAACGTTTACGCCACGTTTTCTCATTTCCATCATTGCACATTCTCCGATATCATTTTTTGGTAAACGTGTTACAAAATCTACATCTACACCGTAGTTTGCTAATGAAACAGCCACGTTAGATTCTCCACCACCATAAACAACATCAAAACTATTTGCTTGTGAAAATCTTAAAAATCCTTGTGGAGCCAATCTTAACATGATCTCTCCGAAAGTTACTACTTTACCCATTTTAATTGTTATTTTAATAAATTATAGTTATTTGCTTAAACGTTTAACCATGTTTTCAAAATAAAATCAAAACAGATTATAGTTTGGTCTATTTTGATTATTAATAATATCGCTATATATTTGCTTAAACGTTTAAGCAAATATATAAAAAATTGAATAAAAAAAAGAAAACTACTATAAAAGATATTGCCAATGTTCTAAATATTTCTGCTGCTGCTGTTTCTAAAGCACTTCATAACGACTCTAGAATTAGTGAGAAAACAAAAAAAGCGATTAAACAAGTCGCAGAAGACTTAAATTACCAACCAAATCATTTAGCGAGTGCCTTAAGAAGTGGTAAGTCTAATTTAGTTGGCGTAATTGTACCTAGAACAAATAGTAATTTCTTTTCTTCTGTTATTCAGAATATAGAACAAGTATTAAATGAAAAAGGATACAACATAATTATTACACAGTCTAATGAGTCTTACAAAAAAGAATGTGATAGTATAGATACTTTATTATTTACACAAGTTGATGGCATTATTGCATCTATGGCAAATGAAACTACTGATTTACAATATTATGAAAAAATAAAATCTAGAGGTATTCCATTAATTTTATTTGACAGAGGAGAAAACGATTTAAACGTTGATTATATTGGTATTGATGATTATAACAGTAGCCATATTATTGTAGAGCATTTACTAGCACAAGGTTGCAAAAGAATTGCTCATATAGGAGGTTATAAACGAACTAGAATATTTAATAATAGAATTAGAGGATATATAGATGCTTTAAAAAAGCATGATTTACCTTTAGATGAGGAACTATTAATAGAGACTAATCTAACGATAGAGAATGGAAGAGAAAAAATGCAACAATTATTAGATTTAACGAATAGACCAGATGCCGTTTACGTTGCCGGAGATTATGCCGCTTTAGGTGCCTTGCAAGTTTTAAATGAAAATAATATAAAAATACCTAATGAAATAGCTTTGGTTGGTTTTGGAAACGAACCATTTACAGACATGGTTACTCCAAGTATTACAAGCGTAAATCAGCATAGTGCAGAAATAGGAAAATTAGCAGCAGAAACATTTTTAAATTACACTAAAAAGAAAATAATAACTCAAGAATTAACTAAGCAAATTTTAGATGCTGAATTAATTGTTAGAGAATCTTCTGCAAAAGAAAACCTCTCTAAAAATTAAATTTAAGAGAGGTTAACGTTCAATTCAAATAAAAAATATTTTTAGATACCTAATGCTTGTCCACCACCAATTTGAATAGTTTCTGCAGTAATAAAAGCAGCATCTTTACTAGCTAAGAAAGAAACTACACCAGCTACATCTTCTGGTTGACCTAATCTTCCTAACATAATATTGTTAGCCCAAGAAGCAAATACTTCTGGCTTAGTAGATTTAATTTGTGCATGAAAAGGAGTATCAATAGTACCAGGAGATACTGCATTAACTCTAATACTATATTCAGCTAAATCTTTAGCTAAAGCTCTAGTAATTGCATGAACACCTGCTTTAGAAGTACCATAGATACCAGCACCTGGTCCACCTGCATTCCAAGCAGCATTAGAAGTATAGTTTATTATTGATGGATTATCACTTTTCTTAAGAAAAGGTATAGCGGCTCTTGAAGCAAAAAATACAGAATCAAGGTTTAAAGCCATAACAAACCTATAAAACTCAGTTGTCATTTCTTCAAATCTAGATCTACCACCTAAACCACCAGCATTATTTACTAATACATCAATATGCCCGTACTTTTCACCAATCTTAGTTATATTTGCTGTTACTTCTTCATCTTTTGTTACATCAAAACCATAATACTCAGCAGTAATACCTTCAGCAGCTAATTCTTTAACTCTTTCTGCTCCGGCTTTATCTTCAATACCATTTAAAACTACAGTGTAACCATCCTTTCCTAATCTTTTTGCTACTGCAAATCCAATTCCTCCTGTAGCTCCTGTAATTACAGCTACTTTTCCTTCTGTTTTACTCATCTTATTTATTTTTATTTACTTCTATTATTTACTATAAACCTATTTAACGATACCTATCTGTAATAATTATTTTAATTTGGTAACCTTTAAAAGGTTTTTTTATATCTATTGATCTATTATCTATTGATCTATTGTTTTTCTTACTGGCTCTATCTTTCTAATAAGTACAAAAATTGATAAAACACCTAGTAAAACTGATATTGTTATTGCTATAAATGCTGGGGTATATGAACCTTCTGTTGTTATTTTACCAATAAACCAGTTCATTATTATAGGAGAAACTGCTGCAACTGTACCTGCTAAACCTGCAAGGGTACCAACAGACGGTCCTCTAAATAAATCACTTGAAATTGTTTGAACATTACCAATTGCAAATTGAAAACCAAAAAGGATTACACCTGCTAGATAAATAAATGTCATAAAATTATCTTCTCCTACAAATTGAACAATACTAACAAAACCAATAAAAACTAATAAACCTCCAACAGTAATTGTAATTTTCCTTGCGGCATCTACAGATTTTGTTCTCATTAATAAACCAGTAAACCAACCACCAATTATACTACCTGCTGCAGCCATTAAATAAGAGATCCACATTGTAGCAGCAATTTCTTCTATACTTAAACCAAAAGTGATGTTTAAATAGATTGGCATCCAACCTGCAAAAAACCACCAAATTGGTTCCATAAAGAATCTACATAACAAAACTCCCCAAGACTGCTTGTAACTTAATATTTTACCTACAGATAAACTCTTTGCATTTACTTCTGAAACATTCTCATCTTTATCTATTCTGTCAGATAAAATTAAATTTCTTTCTTCTTGAGTTACCCAAGGATGTTTTTCTGGTGTAGATTTGTTTAAAAATAACCATGGAATTACCCATAATACACCAACAGAACCTAAAATTATATAGGTAGTTTTCCAACCAAATAAAGTATAGAGATATACAATTATAAAAGGAGCTATTACATTACCTATCGATGCACCTGAATTAAATATACCTTGTGCTATTGCTCTTTCTTTTATTGGAAACCATTCTCCGTTACTTTTTACTGCTCCTGGCCAATTACCAGCTTCTCCAACACCTAAAAGTCCTCTTACTATAGATAAAGAAACTAAACCTTTGGTAAATGCATGAAGAATAGATGCTACAGACCAAACAATAATAGAAACTGTAAAACCTAATCGAGTACCTATTTTATCATATAGTTTACCAGACAGAAATTTACCAGCAGCATAACACGCCATAAAAATATTTAGCATTATAGCATAATCTGAATTATCCATGCCTAAATCTTTACCCATTTCTGGCCAAAGCAATGCAAAAGCAGTTCTATCTACATAATTTATAACGGTAGCTATAAATATTAGGGTTATTACCCACCAACGTAAGCCTTTTACTTTCATATATTTAATTTAATTTACAGGTATTAATCTTAATTCTACAGGTGTTATTTGTAAAATAATTTTTGTTTAGAATATAATAAAAGCAGTATTACGTTTTATATATTGTAACAATATTGATATAATGCTTTAAAGTGTATTTTCATTTTTTCTTTTGCTAGCTTAGGATTTTGATTTAAAATAGCCATATATATAGCTTCATGTTCATTAATTCCTTCTTTAGCTAAACCAGCATCACAAACATGGTATTTTTCAAAATTTGTAATAATCTCTGGAGTAATAATTAACATAAAAGTATTCATAGTACTATTACCACTTGCTTTAGCAATTGCTAAATGAAATAATAAATCTTCTTGCACAGCATCTTCGCCATTAATAACTTTATTTTTATAAGCTTCTAACGCGTTTTTTATTTGTTCTAAATCTTCATCTGTTCTTCTTAAAGCAGCTAATCTTGCTGTTTTTAGTTCTAGTAATATTCTTGTTTCAACAAGAGATTTAAAATCGGCTTCATCTAATCTTAGAATATCCTCTATCATTCCATTAAGAGCGATAACACCAATATTTGCAACAAAAGTTCCACTTTGAGGTCTAGATATTAAAAGTCCATAAAACTCTAATCTTTGTATTGCTTGTCTAACATTACTTCGACTCACATCAAATTTTTCTGACAACATTCTTTCAGAAGGCAACTTATCTCCTGGTTCTAAATTCTTAAAATTGATTAAGTCTCTAATACCGGTAATTATTAAGTTTTGAATCTTTTTATTTTCATTTTTAGTAAGCACTTCTAACTTCATATTCTAAATTTTAGTTCATTACTGATTAACCAGTTTAATATTACAAAACTAACTATTTTACCAAATATAATGAGACACTTCTAATTTACAAATGTTAATGACTGTTTTTGAAAAATTAAAAAGCTATATTTTTTCACATAAACATTTAGAGTATACTTGAAAAAATCTATAAAAATTACACACATTATTAGATGAAATTAAATAATGTGTGTAAATATTTATTATTATTCTGGCACTACAGCTGCATTGTCTAAGTAAGAGTCTTTAGAATTACCATCATGATTAAATAAGATAGATATTTCTGTATTTGCTCCTGTTTCAAAAGTTACAGTAAGTGTATTAAAATTACCTTTACCTTCATTTACTATTCCAGATTCTTGACCTAATAAAGTTGCCCCAGCAAATTCGCTAAAATCTGCTAACTGACCATCTATAACAGATGCTATAATAGCATCTCCATCTGCCTGTAACGCATAACGTGCTGTTAAAACATATTTAGTATTAGGTGAAACAGAAAAAGCTTGATATGTAACTCTGTTATTAGTACTTCCTGAAGGAAATTTTGCACCTCTACTATTTTCACCGTCACTAGTTGTTTGGTGAATTGTACTTCCACTTAATCTCCAACAATCTTTACTTGCTCCTGTACCACAAACACCTGCAACATCTTCAAAATCTGCACCAGATAATTCTGGTGTAATTGCGATAATAACTAAAGGTTTTACAACAGTAATATCTTGTGTACTTGTACTAGAAACTCCTAAACCATCTTTAGATATTAAAGTAACTGTATAAGTTCCTTCATCTGCATAAGTATGTATTGGCTCTACTTCTGTTGAAGAACCATTATCTCCAAAAGACCAAGCATAAGTTGTTGAGCTTTCTGATTGATTAGAAAAAGTATAATCTTTCCACTCTTCATCTGGACCAACACCTTGTGTGTAAGAAAATACTGCTTTTGGCGGCGTATTATCTGCTATAGAACCTGTTTCTGGCAAAACATTTTCTTCACATGAAAAGAATGTTATTGTTGCTACAAACATAATGAGAGCACTCATTATGTTTGTTAATTTATATTTTTTATTAATCATAATATATTGTTTTTAAAAAAGTTAACAAATTAATATCCAGCATTCTGAGTTAACAAACCATTACTTAAACCAATTTCTATTTGTGGAATTGGTAATAAAAGATCTGTAGAACTAAAACTCCCTCCAGAATTAGCTGAAAAATCACTTAAAACATCTTGTGCTACTCCCATTCTTGTTAAATCGAAGAATCTATGGTTTTCAAATGCTAATTCTACTCTTCTTTCATCTAGTAATTCTTGTTTAGATATAGAAGCCACAGCAGTTGTTAAGCCTGCTCTATCTCTAATTGCTTGAAAAGATGCCAACGCTGCAGTACTTGTAGTAGTTTCTGCACCAGCCATAATTGCTTCTACGTGCATTAATAAAACGTCTGCGTATCTTAAAACAATCCAATCATTTCCTGCTGAAGTTGGATCTGCAGAAGTAACTGGTATTCCTAAATTCGCATCTCCATTAGGCAAGTATTTTACAACTTGATATTGACCTGCTTGTGCAGAATCTTCTCTGTAAGATAATGCTGTTCTATTACCTCCCATTGCATCTAAAGCAGCCTTAGCCTCTACGGTAACATAGTTTACACCACTTGTTCTACCAACTGCGTTTAACCATTCTGCAGAAAAATTTTGACTATCATCATTTGACCCTGCAAGAAAACCTATAGAGAAAATTGTTTCTTTGTTTCCTTCATTATAAAATATATCTTTAAAATCTGTTTCTAAACCAAAACCTCTTGCTGGGTTCATTATAGATTCTAATAATACTTGTGCTTCACTATGTCTTCCTAATGTTAAAAACACTTTAGCTAAAAGTCCTTCTGCACCAGCTTTAGACGCTCTATCTTTAAATGTATCATCTAAATTAGCTACCGCTGTTTGTAAATCTGCAACTATTAATTCGTAAATGTTACTTTGTGCAACTCTTGTAAAAGAAGTTTCTTTATCTAAAGGTGCAATTACTTTATCTATTAATGGAATATCTCCAAAAAGACGTACTAAGTTAAAATAAGCATAAGCTCTAACAAATTTTGCTTCTGCTTCAAACTGAGTGCTTGACGCACCTGCTGCTTCTAAATTAGCTAAAACTAAGTTAGCTCTATAAATTACATTGTAATAACTTCTGTAATAATCTGCTACAATACCATTTGTAGATTCTACTGTATAAAACTCAAACTGAGCAGATTCTCCTTCTTGACTTTTAGTTCTTGTATTATCGCTACGCATTTCTGTAACATAAAATTCTACTTGAACTCCATGATTTAAACTAGAACCTGTGTCTTTTGCTGCGTTAAAACCTTGTATACCATCATACATATTTACAACCGCAGTTTCAACTTCTTCTGCAGTAGTAAAATAAGTATCTGAACTAATACCTGTTGTTAAGTCTGGTGTTAAAAATGTGTCTTCACAAGAAGAAACAAATACAGCTACTACAAGTACAATTAAAAATTTAATTTGTTTCATAATATTTTCTATTTTTAAATTCATTGTTTCTTAAAATTCTACATTTAAACCTACAGTTACAGTACTAAATACTGGTGCACCAGCTCTTTGGTAACCATATGTAGTTGCACTTGTATTATCTACAGACTCTGGGTTAAAACCAGTATAGTTACTTGCTGTTAAGTACATAAGATTTTGTCCTGAAACATAAAGTCTCATTTTAGACATTTTAATCTTTTCTAAAACAGAACTATTAAATGTGTAACCAATATTTACATTTCTTAATGCTACATAAGATGCATCTTGAATAATATCATCTGTAAATATTTTTTGCTTAATAAATTGTTGATTTGGAGTTGTAGAGATAAAATCTTGACCACTGTTAAAGTGATTTAAGATATACTGATCTCCCATGTTTCTAATTTCTGCACCATGGCTTCCTTGAAACATAAAACTAAAATCTACAGCACCTACTTTAAATTCGTTAGAGAAACTCCAAACTAAATCTGGATAAGGATTTCCTAAGATTGTTTTATCATCATCATCAATTAAACCATCTCCATTTAAATCTTTTACATATACATCTTGTGCTTCTGCACCAATTGGATGAAAAGGATTGCTAAGAAATTCTCTTGGAATATCTCTTTCTACTACCCAACCATAAAATGATGAAATAGGGTTTCCTTCTAAATTAATCCATTCTGATGCTCTTTTAGAATCTACATTTTGAATTTGACCATTAGAATCTGCAAAATCATTTAACTGATTCTTGTTTTTAGAAGCAATAAGTGTAGAAGACCATTTAAAGTTTTCTTTGTTAACGTTTCTTGTTCTTAATTCTAATTCTATACCACTATTTTCTACTTCACCTAAATTAACAAGTGCATTTGTAAAACCTGTTGTAGAAGATATTGGGTTATATAATAATAATTGATCTGATGTTCTAGAGTAATAATCTACAGAACCTGTAAGAAAATTATTAAATAAACTAAAATCTACACCTGGGTTAAATTCTACTTGTCTTTCCCACTTTAAATCTGGGTTTGCAATATTTAAAGGGTTTACAACTAAAGTTGAGTTACCACCTGAAACACCTGTTGTAGTATCATCTAAGATTGCTAAGTAAGGATAGTTATCTACTAAACGATTTCCTGTTCTAAAATCATTATTACCAGTAACACCGTAACTAATTCTAAATTTTAATTTATTAATTACTTCGCTATCACTTAAAAAATCTTCATTATGAACATTCCAACCTCCTGATAAAGCTACAAAATTTCCATATTTATTATTTGGTCCAAAAACAGAACTACCATCTCTTCTAAAACTTGCTGAAGCTAAAAACCTGTCATCATAAACATAATTTACTCTTGTAAAAAATGATAATAATGTGTTTTCATATTCATACTGATTTCTATCTGTTATACTTGCTGCTGCATTAATATATTGTCTAGAATCATCTGTAAAAACAGAACCTTGTACACTTTCAAACTCTAGTTTTGTTTGTTCTGCTGTAATACCAACTATGGCACCAATAGTGTGCTTGTCGATATCTTTACTAAATGATAAAATATTATCTACAACTATATGATATGATTTTTGCATAGTACTATCTAATCTAGATGCACTTGCCCCGTTTCTATTAGACAATACTCCTTGGTATCTAGATTGTCTTGTTCTAGAATAATCTCCAGAAACAGCCGTTTTAAAGTTTAAATCTTTATTAATTTTATATTTAGCATATAAACTTCCAAAAAGTTTCAATTTAAAATCTCTTCTATCTCTTTCTAAGATTTTTGCTGCTGGGTTTGTATTAGAAGTATTACTAATATCCGTTCCACTTCCTGCACTTGGTGCTCCTGCAACTAAATCATAATCATCAAACATACGTTGTTGCGCATAGTCTCCAATTTTAGCATCTGAAAATTTACCACCATCTCTAAATCTGTTTACAAATTTAATATTATCTGCATCTAAATAAACTGGCAACCAAGAGGGTTGTCTTAAAATATCATGAGTAGAACCATCAAATCTTCTTCTTTCATTAAATGAAGGATTGAAACGACCACCAATAGTAAATTTATCATTTACCTTATACTCTAATTTACCATTAAAACTGTATTTCTTAAAATCATCAGTTAAAAGAACACCTTCATCATGTAAGTAGTTTATTGCAGCACTAAACTTAAGTTTTTCATTACCTCCACGCACACTAAACGCATGGTTTGTAATTGCACCACCATTAAAAATTACATCTTGCCAATCTGTACGATCTCCAATTAATTGCTTGTATTTTGTTTTATCTGTTAAACCATAAGTATAGTTTAATTCATCTTGTGCACTTTGTGCTACCGTACTGTTATAAGCATCACTTTTTCTTGCAGTTTTATACCCAGTAAAAGTACTATAAGAATATTTTGTTTTTCCTGATTTACCACTTTTAGTAGTAATCATAATAACTCCATTACCTCCTCTAGAACCATAGATTGCACCAGATGCAGCATCCTTTAAAACCTCAAAAGATTCAACATCATTCATATCCATAGATCCTAAGAAGTCTGAATCTACAACAATACCATCTACAACAACTAATGGACCAGAATTACCAGTAATAGAACCAGTACCTCTAATTCTAATAGTAGGAGCTGAACCAGCTTCTCCTTCTGTAGCTTGAATATTTACACCAGAAACTTGCCCTACTAAAGCATCATCTACTCTAGAAACAGCAATTTGATCTAATTTTTCGTTTTTAACTTTAGAAATAGCCCCTGTTAAATGACTTTTTCTCTGAGTACCATAACCAACTACTACAATTTCATCTAACGTACTAGCATCTTCTGTTAAGGCTGCATTAATTGTTTTTTGATTTGTAACTGTAATTTTTTTAGAAGTAAACCCTAAATAAGAAAATTCTAGTACTTGACCAGATTTTACTTTAATTTGGTAGTTACCATCAAAATCGGTACTTGTTCCCGTTTTTGTTCCAACGACAATAATGTTGGCACCTAAAATTGGCTCACCATCTGTTTTGGATGTAACGTTTCCTTTTACTGTAACGATTTCCTGTGCGTAATTAGTTACACTTAAGAGAAGCATTGCAATAAATACTAACTTAATTTTTAAGTTCATAGTTAATTGTTTTGAATTAATGTGTTTAATTTAAATAAGAAATTTCAGAAACTTCTAATAGAATAATTTTAAGAATAAATACTGCTATATTTAATTCTTAAAATTTATAAAATTCTACCTAATTTCTAAAAAAACATATCTGGTTTCCCAAAGTGGTAAACCAAATTGGTTAACCAAAGATATGTTTTTTTTTGAAATAAAAAAATAGTTTGTTAATTATTTCATAAAACCCTCTTTAATAGTACTAAAGACAGCTATTAAATTTTCTAATCTTTGTGTACATACGCTATGTTTATACAAACATTAAAAAAAGAAATTATAAAATTAAATGAAGGTAATTTAAGATACTAACATAAATAATAGTTTTTATTTTAAGATTTGTCTCCAAAGTAAGACACTTCACCTCCACTTAAGAAATCTTCTCTTACTGGGCTAAATGTATCAATTAACTGCCCTTCTTCTAAACAAATTGCACTATGTAGTAAATTAGGTTCAATATATACTCCATCTCCTGCTTCTACAATTTGCTTTTCTCCATTTATTTCAAATTCAAATTTACCAGACACGCAATATGTAGCTTGTGTATGAAAATGTTGATGTGGTGCACCTAATGCCCCTTTCTCAAATTTTACGCTCACCATCATTATTTGATTATCGTAACCTAAAAACTTTCTTGATACTCCTCCACCAAGTTCTTCCCATTTTAATTCTTTTGCAATGACATATTTTTCACTGAATCTATTCATTTTTTCCATTTTATTTTATGATTAGTTTATTTGAAATAATAAGAACCAGACCACTCATAATTCTTATTGTTAATTTTTATTTTATGTTTTGTTTCTTTAGAAGCATTTGTATTTGCTGTTATAAACAACTTAGTAACACCTTTTAAATTACGTACTGAAACCGCAGTATAAGCATCAGTATCTAAAACTACTTTTAATTCTTTTATATTACTTTTTGAATTTGTGGCAGACTCTGAAACAGGACTATAACTACCATGTGCTTCTATACTAGAAACAAAAATTGTGTTTTTGGTGTTTTTTCTCCTAACCATTAACGCTGCTTCTCTTCTTAAATTAAATTCTGGGTCATTAGCACCAATTCTTGTAAAAAGTAATTCATCTGCTTTATTAGTAACAGATGTTAACGTATAAAATTTACCTTTATTTAACCAAGATAATTTACTATTCTCTTCTAAAACTTTTGCTGTACCTTCTAGATATAAATGTTGATATCCGTTTTTAGAACCTAAAGGTTTTAAGGTTGTTGGTATTTTATACTCAAAATTTGTATTTAATACTTGCCCTAAGAAATAATACGGAAAATCGTACTGATTCGCTTTATTAGAAACTATTTTCATAATATCTAAAACATAAGGTTTTTCAAAATCTTCGCCTTTAATAATTGCCATAGTACGTAACATCGTTGTTCCTGGATATGCGTTCGTTTCTTTTGCACTTACAACTTTAATGTTTTTACTTTCTGATGAAAAATAATTTAAAACAGAATGATGCTGACTTCCTATTTCATACTTCGCATTAAAATGAGATGTTTCATTTTGGGTAACAGTATTATGAGCAATTGTTTGTTTTGCCCAAGTTTTGTTTTCCTTCAAATAATTTCCACCACCTTTTTGTTCGATATTTACAAAACGAGCTAAACCATAATCTTGAATTACTTCTTCACCTTTTTCATATAATGAATATGACAACTTATCATAATGACCATGACTAGAACCTTGTGCTGCATATTTAAAAACAAGCTCTATATCTTCATTTCTTAAAATACCAACACCACCTTGTGTACCATCTGGTCCATCAGATAAATTAATAGATTTTTTTTCAAATGGCTTAGCTTTACCTTCCTTTATACCAAGCGCTACTGCTAAACCAGAATCATCTAATAAAACACGGTCTTGGTCTTTAGCAATACTTAATAAACCTGGGTTTTTATCACCAAAATGATACGAAATATCTACTGCTGTTACCAGTGCACTTGTATAATAAGACATTCCTTTTTGCCCATCGTTTAAAGGGAAGAAATCTCCATTTGCATCAGATAAATTCAATAATGCATTAATAGATTTTAGCAAAACACCTTCTTTGTATTCAAATATTTTTAATGCTGGTTTTACATTATGTAATCCTTCAGCAAAAATTAAAAAAGGATACATTGCATAACGTTGATAATATGGCCCTTCATTATAATAACCATCTGGCGAAAAAGGTTCTTCTATGTTTGCTAAAAAACCAGCTTTACCATCTTTATTTAAAAAGCCTCCATCATCATCTTTTTCTTCAGAATTTAATTTTAAATCTTTAATTCCGTATAAAGCTCTGTCTATTAATTCTTGATCATCCATAACCAAACCAATCATACCAACAGCTGCATTTCCCCAGGTACTGTGGTTATGAACTCTTTGGTAAAACTGCGGATTACCAATAGAAATATAATCTGCAAATGGTTTAAATAAATTAGTTTCTAACTTAGTACGTTCTTCTTCAGATAAATAATTATAAATACAATCATACGCTTGACTTACATAAACCAACCAATTAGAATCGTTTAAACATTGCCAAAACAACTTACCTCTTGCGTATGATCTAGTTTTAGGGTGAATGGGTAATGTTTTATACATTGCCTCATATTGCATTAACATGTCTTTTACATATTTCGCGTATTTTTCATCATCTAAAATCTGATATAAAACTCCTGCCTTTTGCAAAACAACCATATTACGTTTATGACGTACATGTGTATAACCACCAGAATAATCTTTTGGAATTGGCGTATCGATTCCTAAGGCAATTTCTGCATCTATTTCTTCTTTAACTTTAGCTAAAGTTTTATCAAAAATTGGAACAGAGCCCAAAGAAGCTCTAATTTTTTCTACTCCATTTTTTGTTAAAATTAATTTTGGATGTTGATTGGAATCACTAATAGAATTGGCTGTTTTTTCTTGAATATTCCCTTTACAAGAGAATGTTAAAACTAGTAATAAGAGAGATAATTTATTTATGAATTTCATAAAAGAATAATTTTAATTTAATTATAAAACGTTGAAATAGAAATACTAAAGTTCTTTTTCTGGTTCTGAACTTTTACCAACAGTTGCTTCTTTAAACCAAACTTCTGCATAACTTCCATTTGCATATTGTTTTGTTATATCTCCACCATAAATTTCAGATTTTGTAGATTTTCCGTTTGCTTGATTGTACGCACCTTGTTTAAAATAATTTACCTCACCAGCATACGCAATTTCTCTTTCTACACTTACAGCTCTTTTAGATGCATACATATCTATAACTTGTTGTGGAATTTTAGATTTTGTTGCAAAATCTGATTTCAACAAACTTTTTGTAAATGTTTTAGTGTCATGTCCGTCGCTTTTAAAAGTTAAATACATAATACCTTTGTGTACGTTTACTTCATAGCTAAATGTTTCTCCTAACTCAATTCCGTCTTTTGGTTCTGCAGGATTAGTAGTTGCGTCTTTACCAACAACCGAAAAATCGTAACCCCAAACTGCTGTAGAAAAATCCCATCTACCAGAATTATCTCCTTCTGTATTAATTTCATAATTCCAAAAAACCGAACCTTTTGTATGCCCAGGAAATTTTTTATAGAAGATTTTTAAAGGCTCATTCTCATGACCTTCATCACTATGAATTTGCCCAACAACAACTGCATAAGAAGACGCAACATTTGCATTTCCTGTAGTAGAAACATGTTGTACTTTTAATGTTCCTGTTAATTTACCTCCTGTTTCTGGAATCCAATGTGCTTTTTCACCCAATTCTGTTCTTGTGTTACTAGATGTTCTAGAAGTAATACCAGAATTAGGAGTTTTATAAACTACCCAATTTGTTTCTTCTTCAGTTGCTACATAAAAGAAATTATCTTTTTGGTAGTTAGTTAAACTATCTACATAAGTTCCATCTCCTAAAAGAATTTTCCATTTGTCCATAAACGGAATAATAGCACTTGGAAATTTGGTTTCTATTGCCTTTTTAGTGGCTGAATTTGTATTTTCTTTAGATGCATCTTTACAAGAGAATAAAGTAAAAAGTGCAACTATTATAAGTATCGATTTATTCATTTTTTGAATTTTATTTTTAATAATTAATACATTAACTTCATTACTAAATTCTCTTCAGTTTTTATTTTCCCTGAATTAACCAAAGTATTTTTTGACGCTGTATTATTTTTTGCTCCCCATAAAATAGATACAAACTGAACTTTGTTATTTTTAAAAGTATTGTTTGTAATATTTACATTTACAATTCCTCTATGATTTAATAACATTTTATTTTTCTCTTTAGAGCCAGAGTTTGTAAATGTGCTATTCGAGACCAAAAGATTTCCACCAATTGTAGATTCATCATAACCACCTCTGTAATAATCTATAACGTTTTGTTTTACATTATTAAAAGTACAATTATCTACCGTTAAATATTCTGTATTATAATCTCCTCTATCGTTTATTTCTTCAGAAAGTTCTATTCCGTTTTCACAATTAGAAATTGTAGAATTTTTAAAAGTTACCTCTTCTGCAAATGTTTGTTTGTAAGCTTTTAATACATAATTAAAATTACTAATTTGAGAACCAGAAACAGTTAACCCAAAATGATTAGACATGTTTTTGTTTAGGTTTGCAAAAGCATGGTTTTTGCCGTTTCCAGAAAGCGTTATATTTTTAATATTTAAAAGGCCATAAGGATTCAATTCAAACAATGGTGAATCATCTAAACCACTATAAGTAATTTTAGCTTTTTCACTTTCTTTAGATTGAATTGTAATTGTTTTATTAATTATTAAAGATTTTGAAATAGCATAAGTTCCTTCTTTTAATTCTAAAACTGCACCATTTTCTGCTTCTTTAAGTTTTGCTATTAATTCGCTAGAATTATTTACCGCATAAACTTTTGCTTCTTTAGCTTCTACAACATTAGAATACCAATCTGCACCATATTTAGTTTTATCTAAAATTGATGGATCTTTAAATTCGCCTTGAACTGTTGCTCCAATAGAATTTGCCTTTTTTCTAGAATTACCAAAAAGATCTTCTGTTATGGTATTAAAACCAAAACCAGTATAAATATCTAAATCGCTTTTTAATTTAGGTAAGTAAACCTGCTCTCCTACTTTGGTTAATTCGAAACTTGTAGCTTTTATTCTTTTAGAGTCTGCATAATCCACACCTTGGTTGTTAATAATATTATCTTTAAATTTTACACCGTCTGCTTTATCATGCTCTATAATAGGATTTTTATCTCCTTCTTTATTATAAATTACATTATTTGCAACTACCGTTCTTAGCGCTCTTGCAGAACGTATTTCCGATTTTGGTAACACTGCAGCTTGTGCAATATTTGTACCTACACCAAATTGCCAAGGAGATTTACAGTTTACATATGTGTTATATGCAACTACAACATCTGTAACTTGGTTATATCTATTTAATGGTGATTTAGGTATACCATTCATAACTGCTAACGGACTTCTAAAGTTTTCGCCAATAATATTGTAGAAGTAATTATTGATAATAGTATGCCCTGTATTTACAATTCTAATGCCCCCAAATTGTTTATTTTCTCCATCACCAATAAAATAATTCCCATCAATTGTGGCATAATTTCCATGACGCGTAACAACAGATCCTTCACTTTTATAAAAGACATTATTTTTAATTAAATTGAAATTTGTTTTACTAGAAATAATTTCAACTTCACCGTTACATTCTTCAAATAAGTTATTTGCAATGGTTGTATTACTTGGCGACATAGAAGTAAAACTACTACCTAATTGAATAGTTTCTCCTCTTGCACCACCTTTTCTAGGTCTTGGTCCAAAATGGTTATTTACAATTTGATGATAATTTCTAATACTTTGGTTTCCTTTTAAATCTACTCTAACCGTTGGCCCACCATTTGTTTTTCCTGCAATATAACAGTTTGCTAATTTATTGTGTGTACCATAAAACTGAACCCAAAGATCGTCTTTATCTCTTTGTAACTGGTTGTAATCTAGAATTACACAATTAGTTACGCTACTATAATTTGCTACTGTATCATTATTAATTTTAAATGCTATTGCATCTTTAGTTGGTGTATATCCGTTTCTAAAAAACAAACCACTTACTTCTAAATAGTTTCCACCAATTCTTAAGTTAGATACTCCTTCAATAAAAACTTTACCTACTGTTTCTGCCCTTAAACTTATTGGGTTTTCTTTGGTTCCTTCACCATAAAATTTAATTTCTATGTCTTTATAAATTCCTTCTTTTAATACAATATCATCTCCTGCTTTTGCATTTTCGATAGCCTCTTTAAGTTCTATATTGTTACTTACTAAAATACTGTTTGTAACTTTTTCATTACAAGAAATTAGTGTTAAAAATAAACTGATAGTTAAAAATAATTTATTCATAATAATTTTGAATTTAATGTGATACTGATAAAGAGTAATATTTTAATTTAGAAAATGCACCCGCATTTGTTGTTGTTAAGTAATTGCCTGCTTTGTAATAATTTTCGAAAGGCCATTTATCTAAACTTAGATCTTCATAAATATAAGGCGTTTCATTGTTTAATTGTAATTCTATTTTTCCTTTTGTAGCTGTAATTCTAAACTCAAACTCATTAAAACCAACAGTTCCCATATTGTGTTTTTCATCTGTCCAAGTATCGCTAGAAACATCTAATAAATCATCACCAGAAGTACTTTCATTTTTTAAAGATTTCTTATATACCCACAAGTCGCCATCAATCCAAGTCATTTTAATTAATGGTGGCCCATTGTTTGACGAAAAACCATACTTGCTCATATCTGCAATAGAAATTACACCATGAATTTGCATAACAATTACTCTGTGATATTCTCTAGAAGAAGAATTGTCTTTAGAGATTTCTAATATTTTAAGTTTACCTTTTAAAGTCCCTCCGGTATCTAAAGTCCAATTTACTTTAGAATCTGTTGGCTTAATTAATTCTCTTAATTCTGTTCTAGAATACGAACTGTTTGCTGTAGATGTTTTTGGAAATGTGTAAAACACAATTGACGCATCCGAAGTATCATCATACATATATGGTTTTACTGCATCTATATTTCTGTAGCCTCCGTTTACTAAAACATTTGGTTTATATTCATCTGGGCTACCACTATTATCTTCATCGACAGGCAAAGTAACCTTCCAATTAGAAAAGTTAATGTCTGCAAAATTTACAGGAACAACAACTTCTTCTTCCGTTTCTATATCTGGTACATCAATAATTTCTACTACATCTTCTTTAGTAGAACAAGAATTTAAAGATAGAAAAACTAATAAAAATATGGCTAAAACTGTGTTTTTTAATATCATAGACTAAACTGGTAAACCAAATTGGTTTACCAAATATAGGTACTTAATTCGAACTTAGAAAATTTTAGATTGATAATTCTAATATATTAGAAGAGATGTTTTAGAACTAAATTCTTAAAACAACATAAATTTTATAGTTTACTTTACATAACACTTTAGCACTTTTGTAGTAATTGTATCTTTCTTAAAAACAATAAAATAGAGCCCTTTAGAAAAGCTAGAAACATCTAATTTTTTATTATTTATCTTTTTATTTATTATTATTTTAATTCCAGAATAATCATACACATCTATAGCGTCATAATTATTTGAGTTTGCATTTAAAAAAGTTACTTCTTTAGAAGATGGGTTAGGTGCTAATAATATATTTTCTGCTTTTGCTTTTAACTTTTCTAAAGAAAGAGAATTTGTAACTTCTTCTATACTAAAATCGGCAAATCTTACTATTTCATCCTGTAAATCTTGTAGATTATTTAAACTTCTATAAATACCCCATTTGGGTCTAGCAAATTCTGCACCATCTTGCCAAGTATCTAAAGAACTGTTTTTGTAGGTAAATAATAGTTCTTTGTTTAACAAGTTACTTATTTCTATAGAGTAACTGCCAACATTACCAAACTTAATAATTTCTGTTACCTCAACCCAATTTCCTCTAAACAAATCTAAATTTGCAGTTTTTAAGGTATTTTGATTGTTAGTGGCCGTATACCTTAATTCTAATCTATCTGGGCTAGATTTTCTTAATGTTAAAGAAATCATAGGTATTGAAGCATACAAACCACCAACTGCTTTTATCTGATGAATATGCGTAAAGCTAGAAGATGGTTTAAAAGTATCGCTAATTTTAAACTTCCATTTGTAAATTACAGTTTCTTCTATAGTTGCTTTTAAATTTTCTGGAGAATCTGAGTATGTCTTTATTTCATTACGTTGTCTATCATCTTTCTTACAACGATCATTATCTGGTTCTACATGAATATGAAACAAGAAAACATTCTTATTTAAATCGACGTCAAAATCTTGAGTTATATGATTGCCAAAACTAGTATGATTACAATCTGGAGCCTCAACAACATTTCTGTTTGGGTTTGCCAATACAGCATTTATTAAACTGTATGTATTTGCAGAACCATCTGCACTTAAAACGGTTTGACTACAAGCAACCTGTCTAACTAAAATAAAAACTGTTAGAAAAAGAACATATTTCCTCATTGTTAAACTCGTTTTTATTGTTTCAAACCAATATAACCAACATTATTATTTTCTTTTAATAATTCTGATTTTTCACTTGGAATAAAAAGCAACTTATCTTCCCATTTTGGGTTCTTATAAATTAAATCTGTCTTTGTAGCATTTTTACTCACCTTAACAAAGCCGCTGTTAAAGATTAAGCAATTAGAAATAAAATTATTTTTACCTTGTAATTCTACCGGTGTTTTCACCTTGTAACTATTTTCAAATACAGAGTTTGTAATTTCTACTCTATGAATTCCGTCTGTTCTAATTGGCTTCCCTTTTTCTTGATTATAGACTTTAGTAAAAACACAGTTTTTAATAATTAAATTTCCTCCAGGAATTTCTGGAGTAGGAATTTTTCTAACGTAATTTATAGCCGCTTCTTCAATATCTTTAAATACAGAATTTTCTAAAATGATGGTATTAGCATTAATTTTACCCATTAAATCTTTATCATAAGATAAGTTTAAACCTCTATAATTATTTTCGAATCTAGAGTTTTTAAAACTTAAAGTATCTGCTTTTGTACCATTGTAAGCCTTAAAAACACTTCCTCCACTTTTATTTTTAAAATTTTGAAAAGTTATATTATCAGCAAACAAATTATATAAACCTCCTTCTTGCTTATCAGGTGAAACAATTGCATATTTTAGGTTAGAATTTTCTCCGTCTAAAATAACATTACTAATATTTAAAGTAACACCCTCATTTATTCTGAAGAGGTAATCTATTGGCTTTTCTAAATCGTTTTTTGCTGTTATTATTGTAGCACCACCTTTGTCTCCGTTAATAATAATATTTTTAGCGATTTTAATTTTCTTTTCAAAAATATATTCACCTGTTTTTAAATTCAAGACAGAACCTGGTGCAGCATTGTCTATTGCTTTTCTTAGTGTTTCTAAACCTGGTTCAACAGTAATTTCTACCATTTTTAAAATTGGAGCAATTATTTTAGGTGTCCAACCTGGTCCTGCCCTTAACTTTAAAGCTTTTGGTAGTTTTTTTGCATCTAAATTAAAAGCACCTGCATTAAATAGTTCTCTTACAGCATTTGTAATGTCTTTCTTAAAACTTTTATCATTTTTAGTAACAGTTAACAAATCGCTATTATTTGCTGTAGGAATAGGAAAAGAACCAATTTCTTTCCATTCTACTTTGGTTTCATTAAAACCACTTAAAGCTTCTGTTGTTGGTGAGTCTATGTAATTATTATTGAATGAAATTCCAACTACATTATCTACAAATAAAATATTCTTACCTACTTTAGAGTTGAAGATTAAATTATTTGAAAAATTAGTATTTATTGGCGCTAAAGTCTTCTCGTCATCTTTTCCTTCTCCAAAAGAAATTGGACCAGAATTTATAATGGTATTATTCTGAATATCTACGTTTTTAACCTGTTCATATCTATTTAATGGTGAATTTGGTACACCATTCATAACTACAATTGGTCCTCTGTAACCATCTCCTTGCAAACCAATAAATAAATTATTTCTAATAATATGATCAGAATTTATAATTCTAACTCCACCTGTTTTAGAAACACCGTTTCCTAAAAAAACATTTCTCTCTACCAAGGCATTATCTCCGTGTCTTAAAGTTAAAGCACCTTTACTACCAACAAATAAATTATCTCTATAAATATTGTCTCCAGATTTATTAGAAATAATTTCTATCTCTCCATTACAACTTGTAAAAACATTTCTTTCTACTAATGTTTTAGAAGATTTTTTAGAATTAGTACTTGTTCCTATTCTAATTGTTTCACCTCCATTTGTACCTAATTCTTCTCTAGGACCAAATAAATTATTATCTATTCTGTGGTTATTTTCTATATGTTCTTCTCCTTTTAACCAAACTACTAATGTTGTTCCTGGACTTGTTTTTCCTGTAAAATTATTATGATCTACTCTGTTATTTTTACCCCAAAGATCTACCCAATGATCTTTAATACCTGCATCTACCGTAAAATAAGAAATTGTTGAGTTTGTAAAACGACAGTTATTAGCAAACATTTTAGAATCTTTTTTAAATTGTACAACAGATTTATAGGAAGAATGTCCGTTTTTAAACCATAAACCACTTACAATTACATATTCTCCATAAATATTTAAAGTAGAATTTCCTGTAATAAGAACTTCTCCAGGAGTTTCTGCTTTTATATTTATAGGATTTTCTTCTGTACCATTTCCATATGCATTTAGTTTTACATCATTCCAAATACCATTTTTTAATACAATTACGTCTCCTGCTTTTGCAGATTTAATTGCGTTATTATACTCCTTAATATTATTAACTAATTTTTCTTGAGCATTGGTTTTAATAATTGTTAAAGCAATAAAAATAAGAACTATATTCTTCATGTTTAAAATTTAAATTTTGATTCTTCTAAGATAATAATCAAAAAACAAGCCATTTAAATTCGACCTACTTCTTAAAAACTAATTACCCTTTTGTAATTCTTTTAAAACCAAATGATTTTTACAAATATAAAGAAAAATATAATTGGTAAACCAATTTGGTTTACCACGATTAATCATTTCAGAAAAATAACAGATTTTTTTAACTTTTTAATATCTTTGAGATTCCTCTAAAAATAAAAATAATAATGAACGATTTTATTCTTTACTTTAAAATGGGTCTATACCATGTATTAGACTTTAATGCTTACGACCATATTTTATTTCTAATAGTTTTAGCTGTTGTATTCAGTTTTAATCAATTTAAAAAAGTATTGTGGCTTGTTACACTTTTTACAATTGGGCATTCTGTAACACTAGCATTATCTGCTTACGGAATTCTTAATGTTAACATGAAATTAATTGAGTTTCTAATTCCTGTAACTATTTTTATTACAGGAGTAATTAATGTATTTACTGCCAAAAAATCTTCTACAGGAAAAGAAAATACAAATTTAGTTTTTGCATTATTTTTTGGTTTAATTCACGGTTTAGGGTTTTCTAATTATTTTAAAATGATGATTGGTAAAGAAGATGATAAACTTTTTCCGTTATTAGAATTCGCTTTAGGTATTGAAGCTGCACAAATAATTATTGTTTTAGGTATTTTAATTATAGGTACAATACTTCAAAACTTTTTTAGAGTTACTAGAAGAGATTGGATCTTGGTTTGCTCATCAATTGTTATTGGTTTTGCAATTCAAATGATGTTAAATAGAATATACTGGTAAACTTTAAAAAAAGTAAATAAAAAAGGAGATAGCTTAAAGCTATCTCCTTTTTCGTGTTCAAAAAAATAAAATTAATTATTTTCCACTTAAAAACTTAGGCTTAATTACTAACATTGCCCAAGCCCAATTCTGATTATTAGCTGCAGCTGCTTCCGTTACACCTTTTAATTCATACATACCATCATTGGCAAACATTTGCGAATACCCAAGTACTAAAGAATATCCTTTAAATTTCTTCTTATACACTAAATCTACTTCTGTTCCTAGAGATTTTTCTCCGTTTGCTAAGGCTTGCTCTCCTCTAAAATTAAGGGCTTTTACCATTAAGCTAGAAGAATTATCTAACGTAAAATTAGCACTTATATGTAAATCTACTAAACCAATAGAATTGGCGTGGTTACCAACATAAAAATAGTCCATAAAACCGTTAAATTTATGGTTTGTTCCATATAACGGAAAGAACGCTCCGGTTTCTCCTGCAGCACCATCATTACCACTAATAGCCTCTATACCTAAACCTAAACCTACTTTTGGTGCTACTTTATAACTAGCATCTAAACCAACTAAATACGCTCCTTTTACATCAACGCCACCTTGACGCTTACCTGTTTGTAAAAATGCATTTGCAGACAAACCAAAACTACCGTCTTTATATTCTAAATGCGTTCCTAAAGTTTGTAAATTACTTACGCCGTCTGCTTCATTTGTTGTAGCATCAAATTCTTGAAAGCCGTTATTTAACAACAATAAGCTACCAGATAATTTATTCCATTTTTGTTTCATATATAACATTTGCATTGTTTTATATGAGAAATAACCAGTTGTATTGTATGCTGTACCTGCAGATTGAAAACCTGTTGGATTTGAATAATCTTGGTTAAATGCTACTGCAAAATCTAACATAAAATTATCTTTTTTGTACTTTATTAAAGCGGCATCGTGGTTTCTACCTTGTTGTGCCCAATCTAAACCTCCTAAAATTCTTTGATCATCATAAGATAATACTTGACGACCAATTTTAGTTGAAGTATTTTCTCCTAATTTAATTTCTGCCCAAGCCTGAAAAATAGCAAATGAGTTGTTTTGATCATTAGGTAAAATCTGTCTGTTTTCTCCCCAAACCATTACGTCTTGTAAACTAACATACACCCAATAATTATCGGTCATATAACTTGTATTTAACCTTACTCTTGTAGAGATTCCGAAGCCTGCATCTGCTGCATCTGGAATTAAATTTCCAAATCCGTTTCTGTATTCTGTACGTGGTCTAAACTCTCCGTCTAAAGTAAGTTGTGCGTTTACAAATTGGAAACTCACTAACAATAACGCTAAAACTATGTATTGTTTTTTCATTTTTAATTCTATTTTAAGTTCTAATTTAATTTTTATTTGAGCATGCAATATAAAAAGACAAAAACATCTTTTTTATGATAAAACTCATATTATCCTGTTGAAAAATATCTTTATTTTAAACTTTTGTCTGTTGTATAAATTGATATTATTTAACGAGTACTATTTTATGAAAACTAGTTTTTGAAGCTTCACAAAGAGGACATTCATAACTTTCTGATAAGTCGTTAAAGAATGTTTTTGGAGGAATGTTTTGAGTAATATCTCCAAAAGCTTCATCATAAATGGTTAAACAATCTGTACATTGATATACTTCTAATTCGGTTGTTTCCTTTTTAGCTTCAGCCTCTTTCTCTACTTCTTTTTCACTACCTAATTGATCAAAATACAACTGACTTAACTCCATTAACAAACCAGGTAATTCTACTTTATCCACGTCTTGTACGTGCATAATATATTGTCTTGTATTTGGATCGAAATTCTTGGCATACAAAAGATTATACGTATCTCTTGTCTGAAAATTACCAATCATTTCTGGTTGTTTATTTTTTTCGACAACAATAGATGTAAAATAATAAGCGGCTTTACTATAATCTGTAATTCCGAAGGTTAAACCATACGTACTAATATCATTCTGATCGAAGTTAGAAACCAAGTATTTCTTTAAATTTAAAGCATCTTTATTTGCTACCGGAATGTGCCAATTTAACTCTAACATAGAATGGCGAACATTGATTCCTCGCTTGCCTAAAAACTTCTCCCAAACCAGTTTAGATTCTTTCGGAATCCCTTTAACCACAAAAGATTTCCAAGGTGTAATAGAAATTTTTCCTATCTTATTTTCAGAGCACAATTCGCACATTTCTTTTAAGAAAGAAATATCATATTTATTGTTTCTCCAATACAAACCCAACCAATATTTATCCATACCAATTTTGTTCATTCCTTCAAAATAAGGAAAAGGATAAAAAGGCACTTCTAAAGGTTTATCTACTGTTCTATTATTAGTGTCAATGGCATCACTTACCAAATCAAAAATCATTTCTATGGTTTCTGGTTCTTCTTGAAGGACGTTTTCTATGGCTGTTTCAATTTTATCTAAATCCCAACTATAAATTAAAGCAGGATACATTTGTGTCTTTTTCCAATCTGGAAGTCTTACATACAAATACCAATAATCTTCGTGTTCTGAAGCTATAAAATTGATGTTCCCTGTAAACAAAGGAACCAAACGTTGTTTTGGATCTGTTAAATTTATTTTTAATTTTGATTTTGATCGAAACTGTTCTAATAAATACAAATATCGATCTCCTGTTAACCAAGAAGTACTCGGAAAAATATCTGCACAAACATAAGACGAAACAATATTTTCTGTACCCGTATCATCTGCTTCTACCAGCTGCAGTTTATCAAATTGAGACAACTCTTCTTGATTTATTTTTTTTGGTAATAAAATATCTTGTCGAGACCCAAAAGAAATTGTTTTCTGACCTAAACTTTCTACGGATTCGCATATATATTTTAGTTCTCCTGGAGATAAAACGCCACCTCTAACTATCAATCTATTTAATTGCTTGCTCATACCGTTACTTTTGCGTTATTCAAAATATCTCTTACTTCCGTTTTACAACTTCCACATCCTAAACCGGCACCTGTTTTATTACATAATGCTGTAAAATCAGAACATCCACCAGCAATTGCTTCTTCTATATTACCCGATCCAACTTGGCTACAAGAACAAACCAACTCACCCAACATTGGCGTATCGTTAGAAGCACCTCTTAACAAAGTATCTCGTTTGTCAGACATTTCAATCTTACTTTCTATTAAAGTTTTAAACTCTGCAAATTCGTTTTTATCACCTACTAAAACAGCTCCAATTAATAAATCGTCTTTTACAATACACTTCTTATAATATCCTTTAGAAATATCTGTAAAAATAATTTCCTCGTAACTCGGATCGTTTTCTGGCACTTTAATTTCACCAATACTACACAAGTTTAAATCGCTGAATTTTAAAATATTCATCAACACAGAACCTTTGTAAGCTTCACTTATATCTCCAGCAATAAAGTTGGCTAAAATACCTGCTTGCTCTTCTGCTGCAGAAGTAATTCCGAATAATTTATTATTGAATTCAGCTATTTCTCCGATGGCAAAAATATCTGGATGAGAAGATTGTAAATGCTGATTTACCTTTACACCTCGTCCGCAAAGAACACCGTTATTTTTAGCAATTTCTATATTTGGTCTGGTACCAATGGCATACACAATTGCGTTTGCCGTAATATATTTTCCAGATTTTAGGTTGATGGTTAACTCACCTGTATCTTCATCATCAAAAACAGTACTTACCTCATTATCAAAATAAATTTGAATGCCTCTTTCTTGTACATTTAATGATAATAATTTACTAGAAATTTTATCTAATTGACGTTCCATTAATCGAGATGCACGCTGAATAATAGTAATCTTTACATTCTTATGCTTCATCGCAGCAGCCAACTCTAAACCTAACAAACCTCCACCAACAATTACAACATGTTGTTCTTCTGGCGGCAAACCTGTATTGTCTAAATAGTTCTTAAATCTATCTGCATCACTTTTATTACGCATGGTAAAACGACCTGGTAAATCTATTTGTACATCCTTCGGGATGAAAGGTCTACTACCAGTTGCTAAAATTAGCTTGTCAAAAGAATGCGTTTCTCCGTTAGAATCTGTAACAACTTTTGCTTCTTTATCAATTTTATTGATAATTGTTTCTGGGTGAATTTTAATATTTAAATTCTTTAATTCAGCATTTTTTATTTTCAGTAATTGCTCCCAAGAAAGTTCTTCTGTAATATATTCTGGTAATAAAACACGGTTATAAAACAGGTTCTTTTCCATAGAAAAAACATGAATTTCATCAACCTCATTATAATCTCTATAATTTTGTAAAAATCGAAAAGCTGCGGCTCCTGCACCTGCAATTATAATTTTGTCTTTCGGTTTTTTATATTTTGATACAGAAACAGATGTAAACTTAAAATCGGGTTCTTTAGAAACCGGATCTACATGTGTGTTTGTTAAATTATTGGCTCTATTTAAATTGCTTTTTAGCACTTTACCCCAATGCATTGGCAAGAAAACAACACCTTCTTTAATATCGTCTGTAATTTTTGCTCGAACTCTAACAACTCCGTTAGCACTTTTTATTTCGGTAATATCACCCTCTTTAATTTTGTTTAAAAAAGCATCTACCGGATTAATTTCTAAAACTGGTTTTGGATAATGTGTTTTTAATCTAGCCACTTTCCCCGTCTTCGTCATCGTGTGCCATTGATCTCTAATACGACCCGTGGTTAAAATTAAAGGAAATTCATCATTTGTTTTTACTGATGTATTTTCTATGGTAGATGGTGTATTAAAAATTGCTTTTTGAGATGGTGTATAAAACTTTCTATCTTCAAAAAGTCGCGGTGTTCCTTTACTTCTATATTCATTTACGGGCCACTGAAAAGTACCTTCGTTTTTTAATCGATCATAATTTAAGAAAGATACATCAATATTTGTTCCTTTGGTCATAGACGCATATTCGTCGTAAATTTCTTCTGCTCCGTTAAAATCGAAACCTCTAAAGCCCATTCTTTGTGCAAAATCACAGAAAATTTCTACATCTGGTCTTGCTTCTCCTGGTGCTTCTATTTCTTTTGGTAAATAAGAAATTCTACGTTCAGAATTTGTCATAGTTCCCTCTTTCTCTAACCAAGCAGCAGCTGGTAAAACCAAATCTGCAAAAGCTAAAGTATCTGCTTTGTGAGAAATTTCTTGCACCACCACAAATTTAGATTTTGCCATGGCTTTTTCTATCTGATGAGAATTTGGCATACTCACCAACGGATTTGTACTCGCAATCCAAACAGCTTTTACTTTTCCGCTTTCTAAAGCATCAAATAATTCTGTTGCTGTTAAGCCTGGTTTTGCAGATATTTTATCTACTCCCCAAAACTGAGCAACTTCTCTTCTGTGTTCTTCGTTTCCTAAATCTTTATGAACCGCTAACAAGTTTGCCATTCCACCAACTTCTCGTCCGCCCATTGCATTTGGCTGACCGGTTAATGAAAATGGACCAGCACCTGGTTTACCAACTTGCCCCGTTATTAAAGATAAGTTTATAAGTGAGGTGTTTTTGTCTGTACCAATTACACTTTGGTTTAAACCCATTGCCCACATGCTGATAAATCCTTTTGCAAGACCAATCATTTCTGCGGCTTTTTGAATTTCTTTTGCCGGAACTCCACAAATTTTAGATGCTTGTTTTAAAGATGTTCCAAAGATTACTTCTTTATAACCATCAAAACCTTGCGTATGTTTTTTGATAAAATCTTCGTCAATTAAACCACTTTTATACAAACACCTACCAATGGCATTGTGCAAAACAACATCGGTTCCTGGTGTTAATTGCAAATGTAAATCTGCAAATTTTGCTGAATCTGTTTTACGTGGATCAATTACTATAACTTTTACCTTCGGATTTTCTTCTTTGTGTTTTTCTATTCGTCTAAATAAAATTGGATGACACCAAGCAGGATTTGCACCTGTTATTAAAAAACAATCTGCTAATTCTATATCATCGTACGAAATGGGCACACTATCTTCTCCGAATGTTTTCTTATAACCAACCACTGCAGAACTCATGCATAAACGTGAGTTGGTATCTATATTATTGGTTCCTAAAAACCCTTTTGTTAGCTTATTGGCTATGTAATATTCTTCGGTTAAACTTTGACCAGAAACGTAAAAAGCTACTGAATCTGGACCATGTTTTTTTATAATTGACTTAAAAACATTAGCGGCTCTATCTAAAGCTGTATCCCAAGATACACGCTCACGCGGATGCGAACGAGACCATCGCATTTCTGGGTACAAAATTCTGTCTGAAGTATCATTGGCAACGTAATGAAGATTCATCCCCTTAGAACATAACATTCCTTTATTAACAGGATGGTCTTTATCACCTTCAACAAAAATCTTGTTGTTAATGTCTTTTTTTACGATAATTCCACAACCTACTCCACAGTAAGAACACGTTGTTTTAATTTCATTTTTAATCATTTAGACGAAGATTTTATACTAAATACGGCATTAAAATTTTACTAACCAAAGTTTGATTTTATTATTCTGAATACATCTAAAAAAGAGGAGTTGAATTTTTGAATCAATAAAAAAAGTCAACATAAATAATCAATTTTGTTATTCGTTTTACTCTAATATATAAATTAGGAGATTCATGTTTTTAACTTTTTATTCTTACAGGAATTAGTTCTTCTATACCTTTTGGTGCTTGTTCTTCTTCCTCTTCTGTAGAAAACTTAATCGCTAAAGAAATAATACCTGTAACTACAACCACAAAACCAATTAGTAAATAACCACTAGAAACTGCACTTGAAGAAGCTATAGATTGTGCTGTTTTAATTACCTCTTCACCTAAACCTTCATTATCTAAAATGGCTGTTTTTTCTGCTAATGCAGATTTAGATTTTAATAACATTGCTGCTAAAAAGGCACCCACATTTCCTCCTGCTCCAACAATACCAGAAACAGAACCAATTGCTTTTTTATTGATAAACGGCACTACAGAAAATGTAGCTCCTTCTGCCATTTGAACACTTAAACTAAATAAAATTAATAAGACAACTCCTAAAACTAAACTTGTTGCTCCAGAAAAAGAGATTAACATAATTCCTTGTAATGTTAAGATAAATGACAAGAATAAAACACGTCCTCTAAGTCCTTTTAATTTCCCAAATTTATCACCAAAGAAACCCCCTAAAGTTCTTGCAAAAATATTCATCAAGGCAAAAGACAATACAATATTACCTGCTGTAACTCTTTCTAATTGAAAGGTATTTTGAAGGTAATCATCCATGGTTCCGTAAACTGTTAATTCGATTCCGAAACTTGCAGCATATACTACAAAAAGAATCCAAACTCTATAATCTTTTAATACTTCTAAAAAACCTATTTGATCTTTCTTAGCAACAACCATTTCACCAGAAGCCTTTAATTCGCTAAAATTTCCTTTTGGCGTATCTGTTGTAAAAAAGTAATATACAATTCCCATTAAAAAACAAACAATACCAGCAATTACCATAGAATATCTCCAAGCCTCACCATCTGCAACACCAAAAGCTACAACTGCTGCTGCTATTAAAGGCATTCCTAATCTATTTGCGCCACCACCTAAGTTTCCCCAACCTGCAGAAGTTGCATTTGCAGTTCCTACAATATTAGGTGCAAACATTAAAGAAGTATGTACTTGTGTTATTACAAAGGATGCTCCAATAAAACCAATAAACAATCTACAAACTAAAAATTGAGTTGGTGTTTGTACCAAACCACATAAAATTACAGGAATTGCGCCTAACATTAACAACCATGTATAACATAATCTTGGTCCGTATTTGTCACATAATTTACCAATTAGTAAACGTGCAAAAATAGTTCCTGAAACGGCTAAAATAATTGAGTTCCATTTTTGGTCTGGTGTTAAACCTAAATCTTTTACAACATCTGGCATAAAAGGTACAATACCAAACCATGCAAAAAAACATAGAAAGAATGATATTGAGGTGATCCAAAACGTACGAGTTGCTACATTCTTAAAATCGAATAGACTTAATTTTGTTGATTTTTTTTGTGCTAAATTTATCATAATACATATTTTTAGTTAGACAAAACTAAGTATAAATACTTAATTTTAATATCAAAAAGTACGTATTTTATAATTATTAATAGATTAATAATTACGTAATAGCGTTTTTAAGAATATGATAAAATTGTAGTTGAAAAATAGTTGTTATGAGAAAACTATATTGTCTAAATTTACTCTGTTCAGTTAAAAAGTAAGAGATAAACTGTAACAAATAGTTAAATTACACTACTAATCAACTAAATATAAACGTAAATAAAAATGAAAAAAAATAAAGGAATAAACCTATTTGTAATAGGAATGGTATTTTCAACACTTGGAATGACATTGTTAGCTGATTATAAAACTTTACAGTATACCGCTATGATTCTTGGATTATTAATTATGATATACAGTGTATTTGTAATTGATAAGTTAAAGAAAAGTCAAACGAAAAAGTAAGTATTAATTATTACGTAAAGATTATCAGAGGTATTTCTGTTTACAAAACTATATCAATTGATACTCTTTTGCCTTATTTGTTAATTCTTGAAGGTTTTTAGCTTCTAGTTTCTTCATTAAGTTAAAACGATGTACTTCTGCCGTACGCTTGCTAATTGCTAATTCATCAGCAATATCTTTATTGTTCTTTAACTCTAAGACTAAAGCAAGTATTTGTCTTTCTCTTTTAGTTAATTTAAACGGAAGCTCTTTTACAACTGTTTTCTGTTCTTCTTTTCTAGAAGTATTTCCGTTAACAAAGTTGTTCATGATAATTGTAGAAACATCTCCTGTAAAATACTTATCGCCGGCAGCTACATTATTTACTGCCTTTAGAAACTCTTCTTTACTCGCTCCTTTTAACAAATAACCATCTGCACCTGCTTGTATCGATTTTACTACGTATTCTTCAGAATCGTGCATAGAAAGCACTAAGGTTTTAACATCAATCTTATTTTTAGTAATTTCTGCAACTACTTCAATTCCGTTCATTTCTGGCATACGAATATCTACAATAAGTACATGAGGTTTATTTTTAGCAATAACTTCTAAAGCCTCTTTTCCGTTAGAAGCTTCATCAATTACAGTAATTCCTGATTGATCTTCTAAAAGTGCTTTTATTCCGTCTCTTACCAAAACATGGTCGTCTGCTAAAACTACATTTATCATAATTGCAACTATTTTATACGTACAAAAATAAGGTTTTTAAGTAAAACTACGTATTTATCTAGTGAGGAGTTTTATAATGCACTTAGCTTGTCTTTTCGACGATAGGAGAAATCTCATAAAGTTGCTAAACAGCTTCTTATTTTCTTGTGAGATTTCTCAATCGCTTAAAAAAGCTCATATCGAAATGACAAATTGATTGGTTATCACTGTTATGGGACTTTTCAATACTTCGAAGTGATAAGTTGAGTGATTTTTTTTACGTATAGTTTGTCATTTCGACGATAGGAGAAATCACATAAGGCTTGCTTTGTGTTGTTGTGGTATCACTGTTATGGGACTTATCAATGCTTCGAAGTGAAAAATTGAGTGATTTTTTTACGTATAGTTTGTCATTTCGACGATAGGAGAAATCTCATAAGGCTTTTTATGTTGATGTGGTATCACTGTTATGAGACTTCTCAATACTTCGAAGTGACGAATTGAGTGGTTTTTTTTACGTATAGTTTGTCATTTCGACGATAGGAGAAATCACATAAGGCTTGCTTTGTGTTGTTGTGGTATCACTGTTATGGGACTTCTCAATACTTCGAAGTGACAAATTGAGTGATTTTTTTTACGTACAGTTTGTCATTTCGACGATAGAAGAAATCACATAAGGCTTGGTTTGTGTTGTTGTGGTATCACTGTTATGCGACTTCTCAATACTTCGAAGTGACAAGTTGAGTGATTTTTTTTACGTATAGTTTGTCTTTTCGACAATAGGAGAAATCACCTAAGGCTTGCTTTGTGTTGTTGTGGTATCACTGTTATGCGGCTTCTCAATACTTCGAAGTGACAAGTTGAGTGGTTTTTTTTACGTATAGTTTGTCTTTTCGACCTTTTGGGAAAAATCTCATAAGGCTGATTGGGTTTATGTTATCACTGTTATGGGACTTCTCAATACTTCGAAGTGACAAATTGATTGGTTATCAATGTTATGCGACTTCTCTATGCTTCGAAGTGACAAGTATTAAGGTAATGTATGATCCTTTTCTTTTAAATAGGAATATTCAATGTAACCCTAGTTCCTTTTCCTAACTCAGAATTTAAAAATAAACGCCCTTCTATATATTTAATACGCTCTTTCATAAAAGTCATGCCCATGCCACCATCTCCATTTTTAACTTTCTTTACTTTGGATGGTTCAAAACCTTGTCCATCATCATCAATAACAATACTTAAAATATTTTTACTGTGAGAAAGTGACACTAAAATATGTGAAGAGTCTGCATATTTAATGGCGTTATTAATAGCTTCTTGTACAATTCTGTAAATATTTATTTCTACTAAAGAATCTAAACGCTCGTTAAAACCTGTTTTATTATAAAACAAAATTTCTTTTCCTGTTAATCTTCCTAATTCATGCGTTAACTTGGTAATTGCAGGCACAATTCCGTGATCTGATAATTCTGGTGGAGTTAAATTAAACGTAGCAGTTCTAACTCCTTTTATAATATTGGTGGTTAATTCTTTTAAGTGTTCTATTTTTAAAGTTGTTTTCTCAATATCATTCATATTGATGCTTTCTAGATTGTATTTTAATCCGGTTAGCATTTGTCCAATTCCGTCATGCACGTCTTTGGCGATTCTGTTTTGTTCTTTTTCTTGATTTTCAATAATCTTACTAGAGATTATTTTTTGCTGACTAATTTTCTCTTCAAAACTTTCTTCTGTAAGTCTTTCTATTTCTATTTGAGCTACTTTTCTATCTGTAATTTCTGATGCAATAATTAACAATTCAGATCTATCTTCTGTTGGTCTATAAGGTACAATCGACATTTCTAACCAAATTGCTATATCGCCTTTTATGGTTGCTTTTACTTCACCTTGCCAACCTGTTTTTTTATGACTATTAATTAAGTCTTCAATTAGTAATTGCTCGTTTTCATTGCTCGATAGAACAGTCCAAAACAATACCTCTTTCTTAAATTTTGATAACTTAAATAAACGAGAAAACTTATTTCCGATATGAATTAAATTTCCACTTGGAGAAACTCTTGCAAACAACAAAGTTTCATCCATAGCATGACTTAAAGCACGTAGTTCTTTTATTGATTTTTCTTTAGAAAGACTTAACTCATCTGCATCAAAAGCCATTTTTTTAGCCTTCTTTTCTGCAAATAATAAATCTGATAATGTTGCTTTTACCGATTTTGCTGCCGGCCAAAAAATAAATACTAATTCTCCTAAAAGAATCAATAATGTTAAACCCATTAAAGAAAGTTCTAATTTTCGTAACCAAACTACTTTTTCATCAGCCTCTAAATCGTATTGATTTACAATTTCATCCATTATCAACAAAAAAGAACCTTCATTGTTAGTTACTTTTTTAATATCTCCAGTTAATTCTTCTACAGAAACAGTAGCATTCCCTAACTTTTCTACAATTCCTTTTGATGCTTTTTGAATAGTATCAAAAACAGGGTTGATTGCTATAAATTTAGTTTTTATTTTATCACTATTCTGTTTAGGAAGCCCTAAACTGTCATTTCCTTTTTGAAGTGACGTATGAGATAATTCCCACAAATAAAGTGTGGCTGTTATTTTATTTTTAAGGAGAATTCTATTTTTTTCATCCGAAGAAACCAAAAGAGAAACGATTTCTTTGGTTAATTTCTGACTTAACATTCTTTGTCTACCAGCAATGTTAATTACCGTAGAATCACTTTTTTGAGTTTCTAAATGATTGCGAACTAAAATCTGACTAATAATTACAGAAAGTGCAATAGTACTTAATGCCACAATATATAAACGGCTTAATTTATTAAACGTTCTTTGGTCTAATGAATTGCCCTTTTTAGTCATTATTAATTACATTTATTATGAGATGGCTTGTTTTACTAAAGCTAAACTTTTATCAGAAAAAGGAATTTTTAACGCTGCTGCATGTCCATTATCAGACATTTTTACCCACGTTTTTTTAAGGATATCAATAATTTTTTCGTCGGTATGTTTTGCTGCAAATTCATCAAAATAATAATCTAAAAAAACCAAACAAATAACGTCTTCTAAAGTTTGAGCTTCTTCGTTTTTCTTAATTAGTTTTTTTAGGATAATCTTCTGAACTCTATCTACAAACTGTTCATCAAAACCAACTTGCTCTAAAATTTCTCCGGTAGTATTTGCGTGCATTTTTTTTAACTCTTCACGCCATTTTAAATATCCAACTCTATTCATCGGGTATTCTTTCCTACCAATTTTCCAACGGCAAATGTGCTGTGCTCTTGCCGAAATTTGAACTGCTTTTGAGGCATTTGGATCAAACTGAAGCAACTTTCTCGTCATCCTTTGCGAGTATAATAACTCTTTAGGATACTCTAATCCAGAAACTTCGTAGATATTCGGATCTTCTGCATTTTTTTTATCAATAATAGCAATTGCAGTTTCAAATCTTGTTGGCTTCATCTTTTTTCTTTATTCTGAGAAGCCAATATACACATTTTCTGCCTCAATCTTAATAGGATAGACAGCAATAGGTGCTAAATCTGCATTTAAATTTTCACCCGTTTCTAATGAAAATGTTTTCTTGTGTAGCGGACACGCAATTTTAGGAATCCCTTTATGATCGCCTAACATACCTCTTGATAAGACCATTTCTTGTTTTTCTGGTGATAAATTCTGACAAGCATACCATTTATCTAATCTAGAAAAATTGAAAACAGCAATTTGTAAATCTTTATATTTTACACATGCGCCACCATCTTTTGGAAATGCATTTACCGGAGCAGCTTTAAACCAAATTTTTACATCTGCCTCTTTTACTGTTTTGTATTTTAAAAGTAATGTGTCCATAATTATATTTGTTATTTCTGTTCAACTAAATAGTAATATTGAAAATAATTGAGATTTAAAATGTTCTTTTAAAACGCTCTGTCACTTCGATTTTAAGAGAAGTCGCATTACAGTGAACACATAATGTTGGGCAACTTTATATGATTTCTCCTTACATCGAAATAACAGAATTGTACGTTATTTTTGTACTGGTAAAATTAATTTTTCCAAAGTTCTGGCATTTTTTGATCACGTAAAGGAACAAATACCAAGTTATCATCTCTATCGTCTGAATTTACAAAATGCTGAAAACGCTTTTCTGTTTCTTCGTTTTCAATTGCTTGTTTCCACTCACATTCGTAAGCATCTACTAAGAATTGCATTTCTTTTTCTAAATCTTCAACAATATTTAAACTGTCTTCGACAACCACTTTTTTCAATTGCTCTATTCCTCCTTCTAATTTATCTAACCAAGCAGCAGTTCTCATCAACGGAGCAGCAGTTTGTATGTAATAAATTAAGTATCTATCTAAATATTTTACAACCGTTTCGTTGTCTATTTTTTCTGCTAATAACTGTGCATGTCTTGGTGTTGCTCCACCATTTCCACCAACATACAAATTCCAACCACCTTCTACAGCTATAATTCCAAAATCTTTACCTCTTGCTTCTGCACATTCTCTAATACAACCAGAAACGCCACCTTTAATTTTATGCGGAGAACGCAACCCTTTATATCTGTTTTCTAATTCGATGGCAAACGTGATACTTTCATCTAAACCATAACGACACCATGTAGAACCCACACAACTTTTTACAGTTCTTAAAGATTTTCCGTATGCATGTCCACTTTCAAAACCAGCAGCAATTAACTCTTTCCAAATAGCAGGTAAATCGTTTAATTCTGCACCAAAGAAATCGATACGCGCTCCACCGGTAATTTTGGTATATAAATTATATTTAGCACCAATTGTACCTAAAACAATTAAACCTTCTGGTGTAATTTCTCCACCCGCAATTCTTGGCACTACAGAATAGGTTCCGTTACGTTGTATGTTTGCTAAAAATTTATCGTTGGTATCTTGGGTAACATCTTCTTTATTTGGCGTGTCATTATATAAACTTGCAAAAATTGAAGAAACTAATGGTTTACACGTTTCACAACCATGTCCGGTTCCACAAGTATCTAGCGCTTCATTAAAAGAAGTCAGTTTTTTAGCTTTTATAATTCCGTATAATTCTTGTCTGCTATATTCAAAATGTTCACAAATTACATTTTTAACCGTTTTACCAAGTGATTTCAATGTTTCGTTTACCAAATCTGTAACCATTGGTTTACAACCACCACAACTTGTACTTGCTTTTGTTGATGATATAACTCCGGCTAAATCCTCACAAGAACCATCTTTTATGGCGCCACAAATCTGACCTTTCGTTACATTTTCACAAGAACAAATTTGCGCTGTGTCTGGCAAATCTAATGCGCTACCAAAAGCTCCGCCTTCTGTTGCTGGTAATATTAATTGTGCAGCATCTTCTGGAATTGCCATTCCGTTTAAAAATACTTGATGCAACATATTATAGTCAGATGCATCCCCTACTAAGATTCCTCCTAATAAAGATTTTCCATCAAGACTTACGTTAATTCTTTTATATAAATGCTGAGTTTTATTTTCGAAAATAACAGAATGTCCTTTAGATGCTGGCATAAAAGGTTCTCCAAAACTTGCTACATCTACACCAATTAATTTTAATTTGGTAGACATATCAATTTCTGCAGGCATCAATTCTTCTACATTTCCAATAATTTGATTTACCGCTACACCAGCCATATCGTAACCAGGAGCAACTAAACCATAAATCATTTGGTTGTACAAAGCAACCTCTCCAATTGCAAAAATATTTTCGTCGGAAGTTTGCATTTTGTTGTTGACTACAATTCCGCCACGAACACCCATTTCTAAACCAGAAGTTTTACCAAGTTCGTCTCTTGGTCTAATTCCGGCAGAAACCACTAACATTTCTACATCTAAAACATCATCTTCGCCAAACTCCATTCCTGTAATAGAATCGTCTCCTAAAATCTGATTGGTTGCTTTACTTAAATGTATATTTAATCCTATAGATTCTAATTTTAATTGCAGCACTTTACTACTCCTTGCATCTAATTGTCTTGGCATTAATTTAGGCGCAAACTCTACAATATGAGGCTCTAGACCCATATCCATAACTGCTTTACCTGCTTCTAAACCTAACAATCCTCCACCTAAAACGGCAGCTCTTGCATTTGGGTTTTTCTTTTTAAGTTTTGCAGCATACGCCAACATTCCTTCTAGGTCTTCTATAGTTCTGTATACAAAAACGCCTTCTTTTTCTACTCCTTTAATTGGAGGCACAAAAGCAGAGGAACCTGTAGCTAAAACTAAGTAATCGTAATTAAGAACTCTATTTTTTGCTGTAATAATTGTTTTTGTTTCTCTCTGTATGTCAGATACTCTTTCATCTACAATTAAGTCGATATTGTTTTCTTTATACCATTCTGCAGGTGCCATTTCTAAAGCTTTTGCATCTTGGTTTTCGAAAAACTCACTCAAATGAACTCTATCGTAAGCAGGTCTTGGTTCTTCACCAAAAACAATGACTTTAAAATTTTTACTTTCTGAAGTTGCTGCAAATTTTTCACAAAATTTATAACCAACCATTCCATTTCCTACTACAATAACTGTTTGCATAATTACGTATTTAAATTACAAAACTAAGTATTATTACTTATTTTTAAGTATTTGTAATCACATCATTTACTTAATCATTCAATTATTATCAATTTAAAAAAATGTATACTTATATTTTTGTTATAATTTAAAATATAGGTATCAGAATTAGTAATAGTGTATTCCTATTTTTAAAAAATTATAGTTTAAGAATACGTAAGTAATTATACTTTTTAAATAAAAATTACCTAGTTATGGATAGAAATTTAAATTTTGACTAATTATTAACGTCTTTATTCTAATAAACTTTTTACTTTCGTAGTTATGACAGAAAAGAAACAGTTAAAATATGACAAAGCTTATTTAAAAATGGCTTTAGAATGGGGGAAACTTTCTCATTGTAAGCGTAAACAAGTAGGTGCTTTAATTGTAAAAGACAGAATGATTATTTCAGATGGTTTTAACGGAACACCAACTGGTTTTGAGAATTGTTGCGAAGATGAAGAAGGTATTACAAAATGGGAAGTTTTACACGCCGAAGCAAACGCTATTTTAAAAGTAGCAAGTTCTACCCAATCTGCAAAAAACGCAACTTTATATATTACATTATCACCTTGTACACAATGCAGTAAATTAATTCACCAAGCAGGAATAAAGAGAGTTGTCTATGCAAATTCTTATAGAGATACTTCTGGAATCGATTTTTTAAAAAAAGCAGGTGTAAAAACAATACATTTACCATATGAATAAGAATAACCTTCCACTTTTTCTAGCAATTGCAGTAATTTTCGGAATTTTAATAGGAATGTTTTTTGGCGGAAATTCAAGCAATTTATTGTCTTTCTCTAAAAGTTCATCCCAAGAAAATAAAATAAAAAAACTAATTAATTTTATTGAAAACGACTACGTAGATAAAGTTAGTACAGATAGTTTATTAGACGGTGCAATTACCCAAATGTTAGGTGAATTAGATCCTCACTCTGTATATATTCCTAAAGAAAACTTACAAGCTGTAAAGGAAAATATGCAAGGTAATTTTGTAGGAATTGGCGTTCAATTTAGAGTAATTTTAGATACAATTACTGTAATTCAACCTATAAAAGGTGGCCCAAGTATAATGGCAGGTATAAAAGCAGGAGACCGCATTTTAATGGCTGATAAAGATACACTTTTTGGAAAAAAAATGATAAGTGGAGATGTTCCTAAATTTTTAAAAGGAAAACCTAATACAGAAATAGACCTTCAAATTTATAGAAAAAGTACAGATTCTCTTTTTAACGTAGAAGTTACTCGTGGTAAAGTGAATATTAAAAGTGTAGATTTAGCATATATGATTAATGATTCTATTGGTTATATTAAACTAGATCGTTTTGCTAGAAATACATATACAGAGTTTAAATCTTCATTAAATAATTTAATGGATGATGGCATGACAGATTTGGTTTTAGATCTTCGTGGAAATGGAGGTGGTTTTATAGATATTGCGAATAGTATTGTTGATGAATTCTTAGAAGACGACAAACTAATTGTATTTACAAAAAACAATAAAGATAAAGTAGAAGAGTCTTTTGCAACCTCTAAAGGAGATTTTGAAAAAGGTGGTTTGTATGTTTTAATTGACGAAAACTCTGCCTCTGCTTCAGAAATTGTTGCAGGTGCATTACAAGATAACGACAAAGGAACTATTATTGGAAGACGTTCTTTTGGTAAAGGTTTGGTGCAAATAGAAATGGATTTAGGAGATGGTTCTGCAGTTCGTTTAACTACTGCGCGCTATTATACGCCAACAGGTAGATCTATTCAAAAACCTTATTCTGGTAACGGAAACACAAACTATTATAAAGACTATCAACAAAGAATTTCTAGCGGAGAATTGTTAAGTAGAGATAGTATAAAAGTTGTAGATTCTTTAAAATTTACAACTCCTAAAGGAAAAATAGTATATGGTGGTGGCGGTATAATACCAGATGTTTTTGTTGCTATAGATACTACTTCTTACATGTCTAATTTTTATTTTAATACAATTAATAATTTTGCTTTTGATTATGTAGATTCTAACAGAAAAGAGTTAGAAAAATGGAATATCGACACTTATATTGAAGATTTTGACAAAGATGACCTTATTTTTGACACTTATTTATCTGATATTAAAGATAGAATTAAACCTTCTTTTAAAGCTAAACAAAGCATTAAAAAATATTTAAAAGCCGCTATTTCAAATGTACTTTTTGGTGATGTTGGCTTTTATAGAATTCTGCACAAAGATGATAAAATGTTGCAAAAGGTTTTGGAGTTGGAAAGTACAAACGAATAGCTTTTCTTTGTAGCAATGATAACAATAACTACTTCAGAAAATAAAAAAGTATATTTTGCTTCAGATCAACACCTAGGTGCACCAACTGCAGAAGCTAGTTTTCCCAGAGAACAAAAGTTTGTTGCATGGTTAGATACTATAAAAAAAGATGCTGAAGCTATTTTTATCTTGGGCGATTTATTTGATTTTTGGTTTGAATATAAAACAGTTGTTCCTAAAGGTTTTGTTAGAGTTTTAGGAAAATTAGCAGAAATTAAAGATGCTGGAACTCCTATTTACTTCTTTGTTGGTAATCATGATTTATGGATGAATGATTATTTTGAAAAAGAATTAAATATTCCTGTATATCATACTCCACAAGAGTTTTTAATCAATAATAAAAAGTTTTTAATTGGTCATGGAGATGGTTTAGGACCAGGAGATAAAGGATATAAACGCATGAAAAAAGTGTTTACTTTTCCTTTATTTAAATGGATGTTTAGATGGCTTCACCCAGATATTGGTGTTAAATTAGGCCAATATATGTCTGTAAAAAATAAAATGATTTCTGGCGATGAAGATGCTAAATTTTTAGGGGAAGAAAATGAATGGTTGGTTCAATATTGTAAAAAGAAACTAACAGAAAAACATTATGATTATTTTGTATTTGGACATAGACACCTGCCTTTAGAAATAAAATTACAAGAAAATAGCTTGTATATTAATCTTGGCGATTGGATACAATATTACACTTATGGTGTTTATGCAGAAAAATTTAAATTATTAGAAAATAAATAAAAATAGATTTATTTTTAGATATTATAATAACAAAAAAAAAGCGGCAATTTGCCGCTTTTTTCTATTCTAGTTAATTAGGTTATTTTAAATTGAAACTTACTCTTGCAAATAAGAAACGACCACTAACACCAAATTGTTGAGATCTTCTAGACCAGTCGAAACGACCACTACTACGGTTTGCTTCAATAGCTCTGTCTGGATACACATCTAATAAATTATTAGCACCTATAGTTAATGTTAAATCTTCTGTAGCTTTGTAACCAAGAGACAAATCTGTAACCACTTTAGAGTTAAAATTTTGTTGATTAGCAATCGAGTTTGTTGCCTCAGACACTTTACCAAAGTAAACATTTCTAAAGAAAACATTAAACTTTCCTGAAGTTAAGCTATTTGTTAAGTTCACTTTAGTAGTTGGTACTGCCTCTTCTAAATAGATTCTACTATCTTCTGGAAAATAAGTACTTTCTTGCCCTGCATCTTTCAAAATTTGCGAAGAATTAATTCCTCCTACTTGTCTTGTTTGAGAAAAAGTTCCTGATAAATCTGTTTTTAATCTTGTATTCTTTCCAAAATTTGCTTTGTGTGAAATTACAACATCTACACCTGTAGATCTAGTGTCTATGGCATTTGCAAAGAAAGAAGCTGCTGTAGCATTTGCTTGAACCAATAAGTTAGAAAGCTCTAAATTTGCTGCATCAATTGGTACACCATTTGTATCTAAAGTTGGCTTAAACTGACCTGTATAAACTACTCTATCTTTTATATTTACGCTATAACCATCTACAGTAAAAGTAATATTAGATTCTGGTAACTTTGCTGTAAAACCAGCACTAAAACTATTAGACGTTTCTTCTTTTAACTGAGGAATTCCTAATAATTGTGCTGCTTTACTATCATTTGCAAACGTACCTACCTCTACAGGAAGACCATCTTGAAAAATAGTAGATGTAGAGTTATAGTTTAATTGATGTAAAGAAGGTGCTCTAAAACCAGTATTAAAAGAAGCTCTAATTCTAAAATTATCAGATGCTTTATAAATTGACGCTAACTTAAAGTTTACAGTAGAACCAAAGTCTGAATAATTTTCATAACGTGTTGCAAAAGTTGTTGAGAATACCTCTGAAAACTTTGCATCTAAATCTAAGTATGCTGCGACACTACTACGTGCTCTTGCCAACTCATTTTTAGGACCAAAACCAGGAAATACTTGAGAACCACCTGGTCTAGAATTTCCGAAAAAATCTTTTAAAGGAGTAGTACCAGCTACACCACTAAATGCTTGTCCATCTGCTTGGTATTGTGTGTAAGAAGATTCTTCACCAGAAATAATTTCATAGTTTTCTATTCTATGTTCCCCACCAAAGGCAACACCAAATCCTTCAAATGTATCTTCATAAAATTTAGATAAATCTAAATTCGTAGTATTCTGTGAAAATGCAAATCCACCAGCATCAAAAGTTGTTGGAGATGCTTGCCCTTGAGAAGCATTGTATGTATTACCAATTCTATAATCGAATGCGTTTCTACCATATGTGTTTGAAAAATCTACGCTCCATTCACCAATTTTACCTTTAATACCAACAGCTATCGATTTATCTGAAATTGTTGAATTAATTTCTGGTAAAAAACCATTGTTATAAGCTGGTGTATATGTTCTACTTTGGTTAGGCAATCTATAAAAACCTGCAGAATTACCATCTCTAGAACTTAAACCCGCAAAAGAGTAGATTTCTGTACCGTTATCATCTAAAGGTAATTTAAAGTTGGCAAAAAATCTACCTCCACGAACTTTAGATTGACCAACTCTCATATTAAAATCGGTTCTATTTAAATTTCTTGCAGCTAACTCAGATGTAGTTGCATCAACTCCTAAAAGCGTTTGTAAATCAGATAAATTATCTCCAGCAGTTGTGGTATAACCTGCCGTATTTGCAAAACCTTTTAAGTCATTTAAAATAGTACTGTATTCGTTAGATGCAGGATCTAATCCGTTTGCTAAAGACAAAAACCTTGTAGTATCATAATTAGATGCGTTTGCTAATCTCTCTACAACATTATATCCATTAAAAATATTTCCTTCCCATTCTTTCATTCTGTTGTAAGCTTCACGAACATCAAAATCTCCAGAAAAAGTAATAAAACCACCATTTTCACCTAAAGGCAATCCGTAGCTTGCACTAATATTTGTAGTCTCTCCATCAACACCACCTGTTTGTGCATTTGCATTTTTACTAAAATTAGCTCCGGTAGTTACTGCTAAAGATAACTCGTTTACGGTTTCATTTAAAACAATATTAATAACACCTGCAATAGCATCTGAACCATATTGTGCAGCTGCACCGTCTCTTAATACTTCTAATCTTTTAATTGCTGCTGCTGGTATTGCATTTAAATCTGTACCAACAGAACCTCTACCAAAAGTACCGTTAACGTTTATTAAAGAAGAAGTATGTCTTCTTTTTCCGTTGATTAAAACTAATACTTGATCTGGACCTAAACCTCTTAATGAAGCAGGATCTACATGATCTGTACCATCTGAAATTGTTTGTGTATTCGATGTAAAAGAAGGTGCAACAAAATTTAAAATTTGATTTAAATTAACCTGTGGTGATGATGATACTAATTCTTTTATATCTACAATATCAATAGGTACAGGAGAATCTATAGCAGATCTATTTGGGTTTCTAGAACCAATAATAACAATTTCTCCTAAAGATACATTGTCTTCATTAACAACAATTGTTAATGAAGATTTAGAAGTTACATTTACAGTCTTTGTTTCAAAACCAATAGAAGAAACAATAATAGTAGTTGGCAAACTATTTACTGTAATGCTAAACTCTCCATTATCATCTGTTGTGGTTCCGTTTGATGTTCCTTTTACTAAAATATTCATATAAGGTAATACTTCACCTGAAGTGTCTGTAACCTTACCTTTAATAGTTTGAGCAACCATAGCTAGGGGCAGCAAAAACAAAAAAGTAAACATTAAAAGTTTGTGGGTGTTTTTTTGTTTCATAATTATTTATTTTGAATTTTATTTAACTAAAATTAACGTTTTAATTTACAAGAGCAATGAATATTAACACAAATCGTTTTTTTTTATTTTAATATTCATTAAAAAAAAATGAGAAATACCTTTATGCATCGCTTAAACAGGACTAACTCACAATAATAAGACAATCAGATAATTAAACCTTTTCTTAATATTTCTAAGCACATCTTTTAAGAACAAATAGTATAATAATACAAAAAAATATGCTACTCTAATGAGTAGCATATTTAATTAATTAATCAAATATAATTATTCTTTAAAATTGGTAATTTAAAGATAAATTAAACATTGTACCTAATTGACTAAAGTGATAACCATCATAAGTCATTTGAGAATAACGTTGGTTAAAAGTAATTAAGTTAGATGGAGAGTTTGTAACAGCAGCACCATCAAGAATTGCTTGACCTGTTGCAGTTGCATTTGTAAAACTCCACTCTGGTAATACATTAAACAAGTTGTTAACGTTTAATGATAATGTTAACTTTTCAGTAGCATTAAAGTTAATACCTAAATCTGTAACAACTTTTGGTGTAAATTCTGTTCTTAAATCTGAACCACCATCTTGTACTGCTCCTGCTGGAATATCTGCTGCATTTACAAAAAGGCTTTCTAAATTTTGTAATCCTTGTTGTGCAAATTTAGTTTTACCAAAGTAAGTATTATTCAAAGAAAATCCGAATTTACCAATATCATAAGTAGTTCCTAAGATCCATTTAGTTTTTGGTCTAGAAGTAAAAAACAAAGCTTCTTGAGTTTCGTTAACTACAGATTGTCCTGCATCTGCAACAATTTGAGGATTCTTAACGTCTCCATCTCTTGCATTTTCTATTACATAGTTTCCAGATAAGTTAAAACCTAATTTACCTTCTCCTACTTCAATTCTATTATAACCTACAACAACATCAATACCAGAAGTTTTTGTATCTATGGCATTTGTAAAGAAACTTAAATCACTTAAATTGTTGTTTGTTAAAACTTGATCTAAAGCAGTGTTTCCTGCAGCTGTAGCTCCAATCTCTGTACTTAAAACAACTCTATCTTCAACATTAATACTATAGTAATCTACAGTAAAACTTAAGTTTCTATTTACTTTACCTCCTAAACCTAATGTAAAGTTTGTAGAAGTTTCTGCATCTAATTTATCAATTCCTAAAAGACCTGCTTGCGAAGAAACATTATTTACCAAACCACCTACTTGAATTCCTTGACCAGGAACAAAACTATATTGTGCTTTTTGTGTATAAATTTGGTGTAATGTTGGTGCTCTAAATCCTGTAGAAACAGAACTTCTTAAAGTATACTTGTCATTAAATGTATAAGCTCCACTTGCTTTCCAAACAAAAGCATTACCAAAATCTGAATAATTCTCACTTCTAATTGTACCGTCTAAAGTTAAGTTTTCTGTTGGGTTCCAATTTAAAGATGCATAACCACCAAAATTGTAACGTGTAAATTTCCCTGAATTTTCTGGGCTATTTCCTGCAAATGAATCTGCACCACCACCATCATAAGAACCTAATTCTCCTTCAATAATTTCAAAAGTTTCATATCTAAATTCTGTACCAAAAGCAACACTTAAGTTATCTGTAAGAATTTTAGAAATATCTAAATTTCCAACATTATGATAAAACCCTGTTCCTCCTGGATCGAAAGATCTCTTAGAATTTTCTCTGTATAATTGAGAACCTTCTGTAACTTCACCTTGATCTATAGTTCCGTTATTATTTGCATCTACCCAAGTAGATGGAGAATATACAACGTTTCTATTATGAGAATCACTTACTTTATAAGTTTGAGAGTTTCCACCAGTTGTAAAACTAGCATCTACATTCCAATCGTTAATTACAGATTTAAAACCAATAGTAGCATTATAATCATTTAAGTCTCCTTCGAATGTTGGTACATAACCATCATAACCACCAGCATTTGTTGGGTGATCTCCAGGGAAAAAATCTGCTAAATATGGGTTATCTCCAAGAGTTCTCCAATAAGGAGTTCTATAATTTGCAAAAGAATTTACTTTTTTATTAATAAAAGCACCGTTAAAATACATCTTAGACTCTTCGCTTAATTTGTATTCACCGTTAATTAAAAATTTTGCAGCAGCAGTTTCAGGTGCTCCATTTATGTTATTAGCATCTGGGTTTCTAGATAAAAATTCTTGAACATCTGCAATATTTGCTCCAAAATCTGCAGCTTCACCAGCAGCATCAACTGTTCCTGGTCTGTTAGATACCAATGTTTTAGAAAAATCTACTGTATAATTTATAAAACCGTTATCGTCTCCAATAGAAGAACCATTGTTTACAGAAACACCAAACATTTCTCCATCTCCTTCTGCAGTAATTCCTGTTCTTAATGTTGCAGAACCAGCATCTGGGCTATCTTTTAAAATAATATTAATTACACCTGCAATTGCATCAGAACCATATTGTGCAGATGCACCGTCTCTTAATACTTGTATATCTTTAATTGCATCAATTGGAATTCCAGAAATATCTGAACCAGTCTCACCTCTACCTGGAGAAGTTTGTGTGTATAATAATGCACTTAAATTTTTACGTTTACCATTAATAAGAATTAACGTTCTACTTGGTCCCATGTTTCTAATTTCATACGGATCTAATAAAGAAGTTGCATCATTAACCGGTGTTTGTACCGTACTAAAAGATGGAATCTTGTATTGTAAAGCTTTATCAAAAGTAGTTTGACCTGTAGAAACTAAATCTTTTGCAGATACAATATCTATTGGTAAAGGACTTTTTGTATTACTTCTTGCAGGAGTTCTTGATCCTGTAATTACAATTTCTCCTAAAGATTCATCTCCTTCTTCAATTGAAATATTTAAGAAAGAAGCACTTGTTACTTTTACTTGTTTCGACTTGTAACCTATAGAAGATACCATTATAGTTACCGGTAAACTTTTAACGTTTAAGCTAAACTCACCAGAATCATTGGTTGTAGTTCCTATAGAAGTTCCTTTTACTAGAACATTCATATATGGTAACGCACTTCCAGACTTGTCCGTTACTTTTCCTTTAATAGTTTGTGCCATTAACCCTAGAGGTAGCATAAACATAAAAGCAATTGTAAATAATTTTGATAAATACTTTTGTTTCATAAATAAGTTATTAGTTAATAAATGTGTCTAATTAGTTACTGCTTTCTTTCGAAAGTGAAGTAACCGATTTCTTATATAAGGCAGAAAAAGAAAAAGCATACCCTATAAAAATCATTTATTTTTAATAAAAAGTAAAAAAAAGTAAGAATGTAACTAAGAACTATAGCTTTATATTCAATTTTGTGTAGTAAAAAGAACCATTTGTTCCCATTTGTGTAGCATCCCATAAACCACCACTATCTGTAAAACTTTCTTGTTTAGTTGGGTAAATGTTAAACAAATTATTAGCGCCTAACTGCAGGTTAACTATATTATTTAATTGATAACTAAAATGTAAATCTGTAGTTATTTTTGGTTGATAAATATCTGTAGCAGCTTCTAACCTTTCTATTTCAGAATTATTATAATTTGAAATATCTTGACTAATTTGCCAATCTATTAACTTAACGCTACTAAATCTAGTAAAATTTAATGATGTTTTAAGTTTCTTAAACTCATAATTTACACCTAAATTAAATTTACTTTTTGGGGCAGAAGCTAACAAGTACTGCTGCTCTCTTTTTCCAAAAAATGTTTCTTTATCTAAAGTTTTATTTTTAATATTAGTAATACTCATACTGTTAATATTCCCAGAAAAATCAATAGATAAATTATTATTACCTAATTTCTTTTTCCAGTTTAAAACTAAATCTACACCAGAAGTTTTTGTATTAACTCCGTTTGCAAAAAACTGAACATTATCTAAACCTATTCCTAAACTAGAAGCATCAAAATTACCACTTAAAATAATTCTATCTTTTATATAAACATAATAAGCATCTACTGTTGCGTTAAAAGTAGGACTTAACTTTGCCGTAAACCCCAAACTATAATTTCTTGCTTTTTCTTCTTTTAACTTATCTATATTAAACCGTCTTGCAATAGGACTATTATTAGCTATTAGAAGTGACTCTGTTGGCTGGTTTCCTATAAAATTTGTGAATGTTAAATTGTAATAAATTTGAGCCAAAGAAGGCGCTCTAAACCCTGTACTTAAAGAACCTCTTAAATTAATTTTTTTGTTAACTTTATACCTAGAGGCAAGTTTATAATTTAATGTGCTTCCAAAATCGCTATAATACTCAAAACGTAAAGCAGAACCAATCATAAATTTCTTAGAAAAATCTATTTCTGTGTCTAAATAAATACTAAAATTAGATCTATTTCTATCTACTTCATTTTCTGGAGAATACCCAGGGAATCCTTGAGAGCCACCTGGTCTTATCTCTCCATTATATGTTTTATAATCTGATATTGGTGTTCTAGAATCTACCAAGTTTCCGTTAACATCATAAGAAGCATAAGAAGCTTCTTCACCAGCAAATATTTTATATTTATCTAAACGATATTCTAAACCTAAAGCAATATTAAAACCATATGACTTTGCTAAAAAATATTTAGAAAAATCGATACCTGTTGTGTTTTGTATTAATTCATGCCCACCTGCATCAAACTCTATTGGCGAATTTTCTTCGAGCGTAGCATTTAATGTATTCTTAATAAAGTATTGAAAATTATTTCGTCCAATAGTATTATTAATATCAATATTCCATTCTTTAAAACGTGTTAACATTCCTATTGAAAACGAATTATCTATAATGTTAGATGTTATTAAAGGATTAAAACCTGTTGGATAAATATCTAAAACATTTCTCTCGCTATTAAACGTTCTTGTAAACGCATATGCTTCTGTATTTTTAAAATTAAAACCACCGTTTGCGTACAATTTTGTGTTTCCATAAAGCGGAATTTCAGAATTTAAAAAAAGACTTACATTTTTTACTGCCGCTTGCCCATATTTTTCTCGTGCAATTGTTGCTGGTCTTATTGTATTATCTGTTGATAAAGCTTCCGCAGAAAAATTAACAAAACCTCCTTTATTTATTTTTGTACCGTAATTTAAACCTAATTTATAAGTAAAACCATCTGCTTTATTAGAAAAAACACGGTCGCTATCTGCATTATAAAAACCTAAAGTAGAGGTAACATTTAATTCGTTATCGCTATCTTTTAAAACAATATTTAAAACGCCCGCAATTGCATCTGACCCATATTGTGCAGAAGCGCCATCTCTTAATAGTTCTATTCTTTTTATTGCAGAAATAGGAATCGCATTTAAATCTGTACCAGAATTACCTCTTCCTCTTGTGCCGTATAAGTTAATTAATGATGCTTGGTGTCTTCTTTTTCCGTTTATTAAAACTAATGTTTGGTCGGGTCCTAAACCTCTTATAGTTGCAGGGTCTATATGATCTGCACCATCTGCACCAGATTGTTTTGTAGCATTAAATGAAGGTATTGCATATTGTAAAAATTGATTTACCTCTACTTGACTACTTTTTGATGCTGTTTTTTCGATATCTATAAAATCTATAGCAACAGGCGTATCGGTTGCAACTCTATTTTTATTTCTAGAACCAACAACTTGTACTTCATCTAATTCCTGACCAGATAATAAAACAATTGTATGAAATATATTTGATGTGAGTTGAAGTGTCTTAGAATTGTGTCCTAGAAAACTAATGGTAATCTTATTTTCATTTTTAACTTCAAACTGAAAAGTACCATCTAAATTTGTAGTTGTACCGCCTAAAGAAGATTCTTCTTGCAATGTTGCACCACTTAGAGGTGTATTATCTGAGCTTAAAACAATTCCTCTAATAATTACTTTGTCTTTTTTTAACGCACTGTCAACAACACTATTTCTTGAGAAAATTGTGTTTCCTTTAGAATGAATTTTCCTCTTGTCGTATTTTTTTTTAGCGTAAATAACATAGTAGCTATTTCCTAAATCATCAAAAAGAAAAGGGGTTATTTTTTCTAATAAAGAAATAGATTCCTCTAAAGATAAGTTTACAAAACCTTCTTCTTGTATTGTTTTATCTGAAAGTAAATTGGCATTATAAGTAAAGAATATTTTATGCTCATTACTAATTTTATCTAGTAAAGTAGCTAATGGTATTCTCTCTTTTTTTTGTTCTTGTGCAGTTGTTGGTTGTAAAATAAAAGATACAAAAACAAGTAATATAAACTTTATGGATACTAGTTTTTTAACCATTTACTATTTTAAGGTTACACTTATTTTTTACTGATAATTAAACTATTATCTTTTTTAACAATAGTTACATCAACAGATTTTTCAATGGCTTTTATACAAATATCTATGTTTGTAATAGGAACAGCACCTGTTATTAAAGTGTTTTTACTTATATCATCTTCAAAAACTATAGAAAAACCATAAGATTCTTCTATTTTTTCCATCGCCTTTTCCAAAGATAGGTTTTCAAATAGTAAAGAACCATTTTTCCAAGAAGTTTTTATTGTTGCATTAAAAATATTTTTATCTTCTAATATTTCGTTTTTATCAGCAGAATAAGAAATATAATTACCTGGTATCATTTTTTTGTCGGCACCATTTTTAAGCTTCAACCAAATATTTCCTTCTTCTAAAAAGACATCTGTTTTTTTCTTTTTAGTATTTACATTAAAAGAAGTACCATAAACCTCTACAGATAAATCATCTGTTAAAACCCAAAATTTTGCGTTAGTAGCTACTTTTTTATCAACTTGAAAAAATGCTTCACCAGATAACCAAACTTTTCTGCTTTCATTTTTATAATAAGACAAACTCGAGTTAGAGTTTAAAGTAACATCACTACCATCTTGTAGTTTAATATTTAAAATTTCGCCATAATTTGTTTTATGGGTAACTTTAGAGTTAGAGTTTATAAAATAAAACCCTGTAGAAATTAATAAAAGTATAGATGCTGCCGCACTAAATTGTTTTAAAAATTTTAATTTTCTTTTTGGTGCTGGTTTTTTAGCCTTAATTTTAGCTTCTAATTTATCCCATTCGAAAGCAACTTTTTGTTTACTAACAAATTTCTTATCGAAAGAAACCCCTAAAACAAGGTCTTTTGCTTTATGTATCAGCTCTTGTTTATCAGGATTATTTGCAATCCAAAAATCCCAAAAACCAACATCTGTTCCGTTATTTTGGTGTACCCAATTTTTAAATGAAACATCATCTAAAAAATCATTTATGGTATTGTATTGTTTTTTAATCATTATTAATTATCTGCTATCTATTTAGATAAGGCTATTTTTCTTTTTTATACTCTTAATATTATGTTAAAGCCTAATTAAATAGTTTTATAATAGAAATTTCTTCTTTTAAACTCTTAATTGCTTTATGCAGTGTATTAACGACACTTTGGTAATTAATACCCATTATTTCTGATATTTCTGTAGCTTTTAAACCACTATAATATTTTAAATAAACAGCTTCTTTTTGCCTATTTGGTAATTTATTTAATAAACTAGATAAATTTTTATTTTTAAAGCTTTCTGTTTCTTGGTTTGTAATTACCTCTTCTGCTGTAAACTGAATGTCTGCAAAGTTTTCATTAGAAAAATCTGTATAAATTGTTTTCTCATTCTTTTTCATCACTTTAAAAAGAAAGCGTTTATAAGAAGTAAAAAGATAAGGTGCAATTGTGTCTAAATCGCTTAAATTTTCTCGATGTTCATAAACATACATAAAAAAATCTTGCAAAGTATCTTCTGTAAGCGCTGTATCTTTAGATATTTTTAAACCATAACTATGTAATTCTGGGTAATAAGTTTCAAAAAGAACAGAGAATGCGTTTAGGTCTCCTTCTTTTAATGACTTCCATAAAAACTTATCTGTCAACTTATTCATGTAAAATTTAATAGTGTATAATTTCTATAAAAGTAGTAAAAAATAACAAATCATCTTTAACCTACTTTTAACAAAAATAAATATGTTAAAATTGTAGTTTTGTTTCAATAAAAAAAAATAACACCTAATACAATATATAATGGATGTAGATGTAAGAGCTATTAACGAGAAAATCGAAAGAGAAAGTGCCTTTATAGATATTCTTACTTTAGAAATGAATAAAGTAATTGTTGGCCAAAAACAAATGATAGAAAGTTTGTTAATAGGATTAATAGGAGACGGACATATCTTGTTAGAAGGTGTTCCTGGTTTGGCAAAAACATTAGCAATTAACACATTGTCTAAAGCAGTACAAGCTAGTTTTAGTAGAGTACAGTTTACACCAGATTTATTACCTGCAGATGTTGTTGGAACCATGATTTATAACATGAAGGAAAACAATTTCGAGATTAAAAAAGGGCCAATTTTCGCAAACTTTGTGTTAGCAGATGAGATTAACAGAGCACCTGCAAAAGTGCAATCTGCTTTGTTAGAAGCAATGCAGGAACGTCAAATTACTATTGGAGACACTACTTTTAAGTTAGATGAACCTTTCTTAGTAATGGCTACACAAAACCCTGTTGAACAAGAAGGAACGTATCCTTTACCAGAAGCACAGGTAGATAGATTTATGTTAAAGGTTGTAATCGATTATCCAAAATTACAAGACGAACAAACTATTATGCGTCAGAATTTATCTGGTGGCTTTGCAAAAGTAAACCCTGTTGTTTCTGTAGACCAAATAATTAGAGCAAGACAAGTTGCCAATGAAGTTTATATGGATGAGAAAATTGAGAAATACATTCTTGATATTATCTTTGCAACTCGTTATCCAGAAAAATACAACTTAACAAAATTAAAAGATTTAATTAGTTTTGGGGCCTCTCCAAGGGGAAGTATTAACCTTGCAAGAGCTGCAAAATGTTATGCTTTTATAAAACGAAGAGGTTACGTAATACCAGAAGATGTTAGAGCTGTTGTTTTTGATGTTTTACGTCACAGAATAGGAATTACCTATGAAGCAGAAGCAGAAAATGTAACGTCTGTAGACATTATTAACTCAATTATTAATGAAATTGAAGTACCATAGACAATTATCGGTTTTAAACTGAAAATTGATAAATGTTAACTGACAATTGAAAGAATGGAAACAAAGGAAATACTAAAAAAGGTTCGTAAAATAGAAATTAAGACAAAGCGTTTGTCTAATGATATTTTTGGAGGTGAATACCATTCATCTTTTAAAGGACGTGGTATGACTTTTTCTGAAGTAAGACAATACCAATTTGGCGACGATGTTAGGGCAATAGACTGGAATGTTACTGCACGTTATAACGAACCTTACATAAAAGTTTTTGAAGAAGAACGTGAGTTAACAATGATGCTTTTAGTTGACGTTTCTGGTTCTGAATTATTTGGTACATCCACACAATTTAAAAAAGATACCGTTACAGAAATTGCTGCTACATTGGCATTTTCTGCAACACAGAACAATGATAAGGTTGGTTTAATTTTATTTTCTGATGATATAGAACTTTTTATTCCTCCTAAGAAAGGAAAAAGCCATGTTCTAAGAATTATTAGAGAATTAATCGAATTTAAACCAAAAAGTAAAAAAACAGATATTGCTGCGGCTTTAAAGTTTTTGTCTAGTGTGATGAAAAAAAGAGCAATTGTTTTTATGTTGTCAGATTTTATGGATGATGATTATGAAAAGACATTAAAAATTGCTGCTAAAAAACACGATTTAACAGGTATTAGAATCTATGATAAACACGATGAAGAAATTCCTAATTTAGGAATGGTACCTATGTTAGATTCAGAAACCGGCAATATTCAATTAATAAACACGGCATCTAAATCTGTAAGAACAAGTTACAAAGCAAATGCATTACGCTTAACAGATTATTATACAAACATGTTTAAAAGAAGTGGCGCAGGAGCCATTAACACAAGAGTTGATGAAAACTACGTAAAGAAATTATTAGGTTATTTTAAACACAAAGGAAGATAGTAACGCAGTTACTTTTAAAGATGAAAAAACAACTATTTTACATACTACTATTTATTTCTACCATAAGTTTTGCACAAAAACCAATGGTAAAAGCAGAAATAGACACCACAAATATTCGAATTGGTGAACAATTTCAATTAAAAATTTCTGTTGATGAAACTAAGAATGTAATTATACCTAAAATAAGGTTAAAGGGATTAGAAATTATAGATTCTACAAAAATAGATACCATTAAAAACAGTTTAATTAGAAGGTATATTCTAACAGGTTTTGATAGTGGTGCATTTTACATTCCGCAACAACAGATTTTTGTAAAAAACCAAGCTTACTTAACAGATTCTCTTTTAGTAAATATAGCTACAGTTGCTATAGACACTACTAAAGTGAAGAAATTTCCTATAAAATCAATTAAAAAAGAACCTTTTACTTTCGATGATTTTAAACTTTACATCTACATTGCTTTAGCTGTTTTAGCAATTATTGGTTTTTGGATTTATTGGTTTGTTATCAGAAAAAGAAAAGAAGAGGAAGAAGCACCAACATACAGAACTTTACCTCCTTATGAAGAAGCAATTCTAAGGCTTAATGAATTAGATGATAAATTATTGTGGCAAAACAATAAAGTAAAAGAATATTATTCTGAATTAACAGAAATTGTTCGTGGCTACATAGAGCGCGAATTAAAAGTACCTGCTTTAGAAAACACTACAGATGAAGTTTTAGAAATGATTAACAACTTCAAAAAAACAGACACTATAGAAACCTCTAAAGAAACTATTAATAAATTAAAAGATTTATTACAAGAAGCAGATTTAGTTAAGTTTGCAAAATCGAAACCATTGGCTATAGAAATAGAAGACGATAGAAAAGATGCAGAATTTATTATAGGCAATTTAAAGCCTAAACCAATAATAGAAAAAGAAGATGAACTGGAGTAATTTCGAATTTTTAAATCCTGAGTTTTTCTGGTTGCTACTTTTAATACCATTATTAGCAATATGGCATTTTTTTATGCGCAAAAAAGATGCTGCAGTATTAACTATGCCAAGTATTAAAGGCTTTAAAGTTGAAGCTTCAATTTTATCTAAACTAAAACCAATATTATATCTTTTAAGATTATTGGCATTGGCAGCAATTATAATTGCTTTGGCAAGACCTAGAAATGTTTCTGTAAGTAAAAAAACAAAAACAAATAAAGGTATAGATATCGTTATGGCTATAGATGTTTCTGCAAGTATGCTAGCTAGAGATTTAAAACCAAACAGATTAGAAGCACTTAAAAAAGTAGCTGTAGACTTTGTAGACAGAAGACCAAATGATAGAATTGGTATTGTTGTTTATGCTGGTGAAAGTTTTACACAAACACCAATTACTAGCGATAAAGGAATTGTAAAACGTACTATTTCTGAATTAAAATGGGGCCAATTAGAAGGTGGAACAGCTATTGGAATGGGCTTAGGTTCTAGTGTAAACCGACTTAAAGAAAGCAAAGCAAAAAGCAAAGTTATTATTCTATTAACAGATGGTGTAAATAACTCTGGTAACATAGACCCAAGAACAGCAACAGAGTTGGCTAAAGAATTAAATATTAAAGTATATACCATAGGAATTGGAACCAATGGAATGGCAGACTTTCCTTGGAGTAGAGATCCTAGAACAGGTAAACTAAACTTTAGAAAACAACAAGTAGAAATAGACGAAAAGCTTTTAGAGGAGATTGCTTTTGAAACTGAAGGAAAATATTTTAGAGCTACAGATAATGAATCTTTAAAAGAGATTTATGACGAAATTGACAAGCTTGAAAAAACAAAAATAGAAGAATTTAAGTATTATAATTATCAAGAGAAATTTAGGTTTTTTGTCTTTTTAGGACTTGGTTTTTTAGTGTTAGAATTCATATTAAGAAATACAATTTTTAAAAGTTTTATTTAATAATATTAAAAAATTGAAGAATTAAAAGATTAAAGACAAGTATTTCCTTTAATTTTTTAATTTTTGAATCATTTAATTTCAAAAGAATGTATAAGATAGAAGAACCAATTTATTTTTCCCTATTAATAATCATTCCAGTAATGGTTGTTGTTTTCTTGTTGGTCTTATGGTGGAAAAAAAGAACGCAACGTAAGTTTTCTGATGCTTTATTATTAAAAAAATTAGCACCAAACTCATCTACCTTTAAAACAATTTTAAAATTAATATTTCTACTTTTAAGTATTTCTTTTCTAGTAATTTCTTTAACGAATCCTAAAATGGGAACTAAGTTAAAAACTGTAAAAAGAGAAGGTGTAGATGTGGTTTTTGCTTTAGACGTTTCTAAAAGTATGTTGGCAGAAGATATTGCACCTAATAGATTAGAAAAAGCAAAACAAATAATATCTAAAATTATAGATAAATTAGGTTCAGATAGAGTTGGTATTATTATTTATGCAGGTAATTCATACCCTTTATTACCTATAACAACAGATCATGCTGCCGCAAATATGTTCTTGCAAAACGCAAACCCAGATATGGTTTCTAGTCAAGGTACAGATATAAACGGCGCTTTAGAACTAGCAAAAACATATTATAATAATGATGAACAAACAAACCGTTTTTTAATTATTATTTCAGATGGTGAAGATCATCAAGAAGAAACAAAACAAGTTGCACAAAACCTTGCTAACGAAGGTGTAAAAATATACACAGTTGGTGTTGGTACAGAAAAAGGTGGTCCAATTCCCTTAAGGTTAAATGGCGCTTTAAATGGTTATAAGAAAGACAACAAAGGCGAAACGGTTATTACCAAACGTAAACCAGAAGTTTTACAAGGAATTGCAGATGCTGCAGACGGAAAATATATTGATGGTAACTTTACAGATGATCCTGTAAAAGCTATGGCAGAAATTATTGCAAACGCAGAAAAAAACGAATTTGAAACGAAACAATTTGCAGATTATAAAGATCAATTTCAATGGTTTTTGGCATTAGGTTTATTGTTTTTAGTAATAGATATTTTCTTGTTTGATAAGAAAACAAAATGGTTAAGAAAGGCAGATTTATTTAACGAAGAAAAGAAAAAATAGTATTCTTTATTTCAAAAAAAAATCGCTCTTATAAACAAAAACTATTATTTTATTAAGAAATACATTATGCTACATAAGCCGATTAATTTTTTTAATCGGCTTATGTATTTAAAAAAAAGTCTAAAAATTAGACTTAAAAACTCTCTACTCTTACTTTTTACTAAAACTGAATTACTTTTAAAATTAATTACTATTATTTATAAAAATTCCCTTCTTCATTTTACTTATAATAAAGTGTATAATTACCCACTTTATGTGTAAAAAATATACACTAAAATTAAAGTGAAAAATCATAAAAACCAGTAAACCAGGTAGTGGCCTCAATGGTACATAAATTGATAAATGTTTGTCTAAAGAATCTAAATAAAACTTAAGATGAAAACAGCAACTATTAATTTAAAATTATTGAATAATAAATATGGTAGCGAAAACAAGAAAACCCCAATTAACTTTAAAGCTCTTGTAATTCTTATAAGTTCATTTATTATAATGATTGGTGCTGCTTATGCTGTTTATAAATTACAAGACGATTTTTCTAAATTTAATTTCGAAAGGTTAAACACAACTTTTGGCTTTCTTTTTTTTACAATAGCTGCTACATTATTTGTGTTTGGTTCGATGACTTTTATTTATGATGTATACTTGTACTTTAAGTACAAACCAATAGCATCTGTAAGTAATAAAGAACTACCTACAGTTACCGTTATAGTACCTGCTTATAATGAAGGTAAACAAGTTTGGGCTACTTTAGAAAGTTTAGCTAAAAGCGATTATCCGAAAGAAAAAATACAAATACTATCTATAGATGACGGTAGTAAAGATGATACTTGGTACTGGATGCAAGAAGCTAAAAGAATTTTAGGAGACCAAGTAACAATAATTCAACAACCCAAAAACATGGGAAAAAGACATGCGTTATACCGTGGTTTTAATATTGGTACTGGAGCTGTTTTTGTAACTGTAGATAGCGATTCTATTGTTAAAAAAGACACACTTCGTAATTTGGTAAGCCCTTTAATTACAGATAAAAAATGTGGCGCTGTAGCAGGTAATATTCAGGTATTAAATAACAAAAAAGCTTTATTACCAAAAATGCTAAATGTAAGTTTTGTAATGAGTTTCGAATTTAAACGCTCTGCAGAAAGTAGTTTAAACTCTGTTTTATGCACTCCTGGTGCATTAGCGGCTTACAAAGCAACAGCGGTTTTTGCTTGCTTACCAGAATGGATTGATCAAAAATTTATGGGTAAAGCATCGGATATTGGAGAAGATAGAGCGTTAACAAACATGATTTTAAAACAAGGTTACAGTGTTCTATTTCAAAGAAATGCTTATGCATATACAAATGTACCGGAAGATTATACAGGCTTGTACAAAATGTTTATTAGATGGGGTCGAAGTAATGTTCGTGAAAATATTGCGATGTACAAATATGTATTTACTAATTTTAAAGAAGGTAGTAAATTTGGATCGAGATTATTGTTTGTTACACAGTCAATGAAAATGATAATGTCATATCCGTTTTTATTATTTATGATGTATTTCGTTATAACTCATCCTGTTTTATTTATTAGCTCAACATTGTTAAGTATTCTAATAATGTCCACATTTCCTGTATTATTTTACAGTAAAAGATATGATTTAAAGGAAGCACTATGGGCATATTCTTACAGTATTTTATATACTTTTGGCTTATTCTGGATTACACCATATTCAATTGCTACTGCAGGTAAAAGCGGATGGTTAACGCGTGAAATAGCGGCATAAATAAGTTAGTAAATATCTTAGACATCACTTAAAACAAGAAATAGTTAGGCTAAAAACAGTCTAGCTATTTCTTGTTTTAAGCTTCAACTTCTTCTTAACAAACAGATTCATTGTATTTAAATACACAACACATTGCTTAAATAGCCAAATCTATAGACTTGTCTATTCTTAATTTAATAAAAATAACAAGTTCTTAACAAAATACTTTTTTGAATGCCTTACTTTTGTAATCATTGTTTTTTATGAAAAATGATACAGAATTATTAAAGAAATTCGAGATAACATGAAGATTTTACAAAACATACTAATCATTTTCTTAGTGTTCTTTTCTTCTAAAGAAATAGCAGCACAGAAAGACACCATAGCACAACAAAGAACTGCTAGAAAAATGTTACGTCAGGGAAATGAATTGTATCAAAACAAACAATTTACAGATGCTTCAGTAGCATATCAAAAAGCACTTGGAAACAATTCTAATTACGACAAGGCAACTTATAATTTAGGAAACGCTTTCTATCAAAATAATAATTTTAAAGAAGCTATTCCGCAATACGAGTTAACTGCAAAAACGGCTACAGACAAAGCTACAAAAGCAGAAGCATTTCATAATTTAGGAAACGCTATGATGGATTCTAAAAACTATCAAGGTGCGGTAGATGGCTATAAAAATTCTTTAAGAAACAATCCTTCAGACGATGAAACTCGTTATAATTTAGCCGTAGCGCAAAAATTATTAGACAAAGAAAAGCAAGATAAAAAAGACGACAAAAATAAAGACAAGGATAAAGACAAAAAAGATAAGGACCAGAAGGATAAAGATAAAGACGATAAAAACAAAGACAAGGATAAAGATAATAAAGACCAAAAAGACAAAGATAAAAAAGACGAAGACAAAGACGGTAAAGGCGATAAGGACAAGGATAAAGATAAAAAACAAGATCCTAAGAAAGATGATAAAAAAGACCAACAAAAGCCAAAACCTCAACAGGGAAAAATGACACCTCAACAAATAAAACAGTTATTAGAAAACTTAAATAATGAGGAGAAAAAAACCCAAAAGAAAATGAATGCTAAAAAAGCAAAAGGTAAAAAAGTAAAACAAGAAAAAGATTGGTAGATTTACCATTTTAGAAAAAGTTGATGAAGTTGAAATTTTACATATCTATATTTATTTGTTTACTAAGCATTTCTTTCGTGGCACAAGAGGCTACTTTAAAGACAAAAGTTAGTAAAAACAAATTGGGTGTAAACCAACGTTTAAGAATAGAATTCTCTATTGATAAACAAGGAGGAGATAATTTTACGCCTCCAAATTTTAATAACTTTAAAGTTGTTGGTGGACCAAGTCAATCTGTTAGTCAATCTTGGATAAACGGAAAAGTAAGTTTTACACAATCTTATACTTACATTATTCAACCAAAAAGAAAAGGAGAACTTTCTATTGGAAGTGCCTCTGTAACAATTGGTGGAAAAACAATAAAATCTAATCCTGTAAAAATAATTGTTATAGATGCTGTAGCAATACCTAAAAACCCAAATGACCCAAATTATATTGCACAACAAAACATTCATTTAGTTGCAGAAATTTCTAAATCTAGACCTTATGTAGGTGAAGGTGTTTATGTAGAATATAGATTGTATGTTAGTGAGAATGTAAGTGTTTACGACACGAGTGTTACAGAAGCACCAAAGTACAGTGGCTTTTGGAATCAGAATATTAAAATAACTGGGTTTCCTGTTAAAATAGGGAAATACAACGGTGAAAATTATAGATATATTGTTTTACAAAAAGCTTTATTAGTTCCTACAAAAACAGGAAAACTACCAATTGGTTCTATGAAAATGGATATTGTTATTGGTGTTCCTTCTGGTAGATCAGACTTTTTTGGAAACGCAATTACAAAAAACATTAAAAGAGAATTTGTCTCAACAAAAAAAATAATTAATCCTAGAAGTCTTCCTTTAGAAGGTAAACCGGCAAACTTTACAGGCGCTGTTGGAGATTTTAATTTTAATGTTTCTCTAAGTAAAGACATTTTAAAAGCAAATGAAACAAGCCAAGTAAATGTAAACGTTTCTGGAAACGGAAATTTAAATCTATTTGAATTGCCTACTGTAGAAACTCCTGCAGAATTAGAAATGTACCAACCAGAAAGAAAAGAAAATATTCGTACAAATGCGAGTGGTATTTCTGGTTCTATAATAGATTCTTATACTGTTGTACCCCAGTATAAAGGGAAATATAAAATACCAAATACTTCGTTTTCATACTTTAACCCAAATGAAAAAAAGTACAAAACCATTACTACAGAAGATTTATATGTAGATGTACAAGAAGGTAAAGAATTGGTTGTGGTAGATACAACTACTATTAGAAAACAACCGATTGTTGCTACCGGGAAAAACTTTAGATATATTGCTACAAAAACAAATTTTATCACTACAAAAAAAGTTGATTTCTTTAAGTCTACACTTTTTTATATCTTACTTTTATTACCATTAATTGCTATTCCAATAGGTATTTTTATAGCAAGAAGAAATGAAGAAAGAAGTAATGATATTGCTGGTAATAAAACTAGAAAAGCAGAACGATTAGCTAAAAAATATCTTTCTAAAGCACAAAAACAATTGGGTAAAAAAGAAGCTTTTTACGAAGCTTTAGAACGTGCTTTACACAATTATTTAAAAGCAAAATTAGGTATAGAAACAGCAGACATTAGTAAAGAAAAAATTACTGAACTTTTAGAAAATAAAAAGATTGAAACAGCAACAATCAATCAATTTATTGAAGTTTTAAAAAGTTCTGATTTTGCTCGTTACACGCCTTATACCGCAACTCAAATGAAAGAAGAATTTGAGCGTGCAAAAGAAGTTATTGTTCAATTAGATAAACAGTTATAAGATGAAGAAAGTTTTATTTTTATTCTTAATGATTGCAAATAGCATAACTGCACAAAGTGTAGATAGTCTGTTTACAACTGCTAACGAACTTTACAAAAATGGTTCTTTTGAAGCAGCTATTGAAAAATATAAAAAAATTGAATCTGAAAAGGCTATTTCACCAGAACTATATTTAAATTTAGGAAACGCTTATTACAAGATAAATAAAGTTGGACCTACTATTTACTATTATGAAAAAGCTTTAAAAATAGATCCTTTAAATACAGATGTAAAAAACAACTTGGTCTTCGCAAAACGATTGGCTTTAGATAATATAGAAGAAATACCTAAAACTTTTTTCACACAGTTTAATGAAAATTATTTTCAGAAACTGTCTTATGATACTTGGGCAGTAATTGTTGTAGTATTTTCGTTTTTAGCTTCCGTTTTATTTTTACTCTTCTACTTTGCGCATACTCCTATTAAAAAGAGGTTTTATTTTACAACAAGTAGTATTAGTTTTATCGTTTTAATTTTCACACTTTTTATAACTTACAGTCAATACAATCAAACAAAAAACAAGAAAGAAGCAATTGTTTTTGCAGAGAAAACAGCTGTAAGAAATGCACCTACTTTAAATTCTGATGAAGTTTTTACAATACACGAAGGCACGAAAGTAATTGTTTTAGATGCCATAGATAATTGGAAAAAAATAAAACTAATAGATGGTAAACTAGGTTGGATTATTGCTGATGAAATAAAACTCTTAAACGAGATTTAAATTATATATAGCAAATATTAAGTTTTGCTTTACTATTTTTACAAAAACTAAAATTTACTTGAAAGTTAAAATTGCTCTTTTTTTTACAATATTGTTTGTTGGGCTTATTTCTGCGCCTACAATTATTGCGTTAATAGATGAGAATCAAGACATTTCTTTGTTTTTAAATTTAAGTGAAGAGGAAGAAGAAAGTAGTGTAAAAGAAGGTTTTAAAGAACTAAAAATACCACCAACTTCTTCAGATTTAACTATCTTTTTTACAAAAATTCAAAAAAGAGAAAATGTACGTTTTACTTCTAAAAACTACATTTCATTTCATCCCAAAATTTTAACTCCGCCACCAGAGTTCGTGCTATAGTTTTTAGAAGTACAAAAAAATCAATTTAAAAAATTTAATAAAACAAACACTATTCTCTAAAAGAATAGGGTAAGAATATATACGTATGTTTAAACACATTAAAAATGATTTACCTGCAAGTATTGTAGTATTTTTCGTCGCATTACCATTATGTCTAGGTATTGCATTAGCAAGTGGAGCACCATTATTTTCTGGTGTAATTTCCGGAATTATTGGAGGAATTGTAGTTGGAGGATTAAGCGGTTCTAAAATTGGTGTTAGTGGACCTGCAGCAGGTTTAGCAGCAATTGTATTAACAGCAATTAGTGCACTAGGTGGTTATGAAAACTTTCTTGTTGCTGTAGTATTGGGTGGAATAATTCAATTAGTTTTTGGTATTCTAAAGGCAGGAATTATAGGGTATTATTTTCCTTCATCTGTAATTAAAGGAATGTTAACAGGTATTGGAATAATTATTATTTTAAAACAAATTCCACACTTTTTTGGTTATGATTCAGAACCAGAAGGAGCAGATAGTTTTATAGAAACTTCTGGTGAAAACACATTTTCTGCAATATTTAATATTATAGATAATATTACAATGGGTTCTATGCTTATTGGTGTTATTGCATTGGTTATTATTTTACTTTGGGATACTATATTAGCAAAAAAAGCTAAATTCTTTACAGTAATACAAGGACCTTTAGTAGCTGTTGTTTTAGGAATTATTTTCTATCTAATAACAAAATCTAATGAAGCATTAGCCATTTCTCAATCTCACTTAGTAAGTGTACCTGTACCAGAAGATGCAACCTCTTTTTTCAATCAATTTAAGTTTCCTAACTTTTCTGCCATAAGCAACCCAGATGTTTGGGTAACTGCATTTACAATAGCATTAGTTGCAAGTTTAGAAACCCTTTTATGTGTAGAAGCTTCAGATAAAATAGATCCAGGAAAGAATGTTACACCAACAAATAGAGAATTATTAGCACAAGGAACTGGTAATATTATTTCTGGTTTAATTGGTGGTTTGCCAATTACACAAGTAATTGTAAGAAGTTCTGCAAATATACAATCTGGGGGAAAAACAAAACTATCAGCAATTTTACATGGTTTCTTCTTATTAATTTCAGTAATTCTAATTCCTACTTTCTTAAATAAAATTCCATTATCTGTATTAGCTGCAATATTATTAATTGTTGGTTTTAAATTAGCAAAACCTGCATTATTTAAGCAGATGTATAAACTAGGATGGAAACAATTTGTACCGTTTATTGTTACAGTTGTTGGTATTGTTTTTACAGATTTATTAGTAGGTATAGCTTTAGGACTTGCTGTAGGAATAGTTGTTATTTTATTAAAAAGTTACCAAAACTCTCATTTTCTTCATATTGAAGACAAAAGCAATGGTAAACACAAAATTAAAATGACATTGGCAGAAGAAGTAACTTTCTTTAACAAAGGTGCTATTTTAAAAGAATTAGAAAGCTTACCTAGAGATACTTTCTTAGAATTAAACCTTATTAATACTAGATATTTAGATAATGATATTATAGAAATTCTAGAAGACTTCTTATTTAAGGCAAAAGAAAGAAATATAGATATTAAGCTAATTTCTAAACGTGGTGTCGTAGAAAATCCGTCTAGTTTTATTCACTTTTTTAATGATAGACCAAAATCGAACATAAGTTTAAGTTAAAGAGATGGACACAAAAAAGAAAAGTAAAATTTTAGTCCTTTCAGATTTAAATGAATCTACAGTTAAAACATTAAAAAGCAGTGTTAGTTTAGCTAAAATAGTAAATGCAGACATTCACTTTCTTTATGTAAAAAAGCCTACAGATGTAGTCGAAAAAGAAAGTCAGTTATCTGCAATGCGAACTATTAATAAAGAATATTTTACTGCAGATAAAAAAATTAAAGATTTAATAAGTCCTATTTCTAGTGATTATAATGTAAATATTAGTCACACTTTTACAATTGGAAATGTAAAAAATGAAATAGAAAGTTATATTGATAAAAACCAACCAGATATAATTGTTATAGAAAAAAGAAAATCTAAGGGATTCCGTTTTATTGGTGATAATATCACTCAATTTATCCTAAAAAAACATAAAGGACCAATTGTAATTGCTGATGATAAAAATTCTTTTGAACCAGATATAGAATTATCTTTAGGTATATTTAATCATTATAATACAGATAATAAGTTTGTAGAAAGTATTATTAGCTCTACTCCTAAGCCTTTATTATCTTTTCAAATTTCTGAAAGTAAAAACAAATTAAAAGATGAGTTACTTTCAAAAGATAAAAAAACAATAGAATATATTTTTGAAAAAGGAGATGACGCAATAAAAAATATTTCTAATTATTTATTAAAAAGCAATGTTAATTTACTATTTATTAATAGAAAAGAAAACAATGCAAATTCAGTTAAAACAAATATTAATGATGTAATTAATAATATTAATTGCTCAATTATTTTAACAACATAAACAAAATATTATGAAAGCACATACAAAAGAAACACAAGCAACAATGACGCCTGAAAAAGCGTTGGATTTTTTAAAAGAAGGAAATGTAAGGTTTCAAAATAATTTAAAAGCAAATAGAAACCTTTTAGAACAAGTAAACGATACTAGTACAGGACAGTTCCCTTTTGCAACTGTTTTAAGCTGTATCGACTCTAGAGTATCTGCAGAGTTGGTTTTCGATCAAGGTCTTGGAGACATTTTTAGCGTTAGAATTGCTGGTAACTTTGTAAACGAAGATATTTTAGGTAGTATGGAGTTTGCTTGTAAATTAGCAGGAACTAAAGTAATTGTTGTGTTAGGACACACATCTTGTGGTGCTATAAAAGGTGCTTGTGATGATGCAAAGTTAGGAAACTTAACTGCTTTAATTAGTAAAATAAAACCAGCTGTTAATGCTGTTATAGAACCAAAAGACGCGAGCTTAAGAAACTCTAGTAATATGGATTTTGTAAATGAAGTTTCAGATAAAAATGTTCATATGACAATTGATAATATCCGTGATAATAGTCCTGTTTTAAAAGAAATGGAAGACGCAGGAGAAATTACAATTGTTGGTGCTATGTATGATATTAATGACGGTTTTGTAACTTTCTATTAATAAAAAGTATAAAGTAAATAAAAAAGCCAATCCTTTAAAAGGATTGGCTTTTTTTAATTTATAAACATTAAATTGTATACTCTTAATAAAACTCTTATAAACGTTTATGAAAAAATTATTTTCAAATATAAAAGGTGATGCTTTTGGCGGTATTACTGCTGGTATAGTTGCATTACCTTTAGCGTTAGCGTTTGGGGTTTCTTCTGGCTTAGGGCCAAGTGCAGGTTTATACGGTGCCATTTTTATTAGTTTCTTTGCGGCTCTTTTTGGTGGTACAAGCACACAAATATCTGGTCCAACAGCACCAATGACTGCTGTAAGTATGGTGGTTATTGCTGGTATTGTTGCTGCAAATGATGGTGATATTACAAAAGCTTTACCAGCAATATTGTCTGTTTTTCTTTTAGCAGGATTGTTTCAAATTATTTTAGGTATTATTGGTTTGGGAAAATATATTAGGTACATTCCTTATCCCGTAGTTTCTGGTTTTATGACTGCAATTGGGTTAATTATTTTACTAACTCAAGTATTACCATCTGTTGGTTATTATCCAAAAGAAGACATAGCATACGTTTCAACATTTAAAGCACAAGCACAGGAAGTTATCTTAGAGAATATTCTAAAAGAAGAAGCTGGAGAAGGAATTTTGGTTTTAGAAAATTTTGCAGAAACAAATAGAAGGGGTAAATTAATTACTATTGCAGATATAAATAAAGAATCTCAAACTTTAGCTGCCAAAGAAACTTCTGGTGCATTAGGCGCTATAAAAGCTTTTCCTAGAGCTATACAGCATATTAATTGGTTAGAACTATTATTAGCATTAGGAACAATACTTATAATCTACGGTTTTAAGCGAATTACAACCAAAATACCTAGCACACTCGTTGCATTAGTTGTAATGTCTGGAGTTGCTGTTGGTTTTGGTTTAGATTATAGAACAATACAAGAAATTCCCTCAGGAATTCCAATACCAAAATGGGAAATATTTACAAGCTTTAGTCTTTCTAGTATTACACCGTATATTTTTACTGCATTAACATTATCTCTTTTAGGTGCAATAGATTCTCTTTTAACAAGTGTTGTAGCAGACAACATGACCAAAACAAAACACAAACCAAATAAAGAATTGGTTGGCCAAGGAATAGGAAATAGTATTGCTGCAATATTTGGTGGTATTCCTGGTGCTGGTGCAACTATTAGAACCGTTGTTAATATAAATGCCGGTGGAAAAACAAAACTATCTGGAATGATTGCCGGAATTATGTTATTGGTAATAATGATAGGTTTAGGACCTATTGCATCAAAAATTCCTGCTGGTGTTTTAGCTGGTATTTTAATTACAGTTGGTATTGGTGTAATGGATTATAAAGGATTAAAAGCAATACCACATTTACCAAAAGACATTAAAATAGGACCTGTTAAATTAAGTTCTGAAGTTTTAATTATGATTGTAGTTTTATTACTATCTACTTTTTGGAACTTGGTATATGCAGTTGGTATTGGCTTAGTAATAGCCTCTTTAATGTTCATGAAAAAAATTGGAGATTTAACAGCAGAAAGATCAGATGTAAAGTCATTAAAAGAAGAATCTTGGGCAGATGAATTTAATTTTCCAGAGAATTTAAAAGAAGAAGTATTTATTAAACATATTAAAGGACCATTATTTTTTGGTTCTACAAGTGAGTTTCAGGCTCTTTCACAACAAATTCCAGATTCTGCAAAAACCGTTATTATGCGTTTAGGTAGAATGCAATATATGGATCAAACTGGGTTGTATGCTATGGAAGACATGTTACAAGATTTAAAGAAAAAGAATATTGAAGTTCTATTTATCAATCTACTAAAACAACCAAAATATATGATGGAAAGAATTGATATCATTCCAGAATTCATACCAGAAACACACATCTTTAAAAACTTTGAAACTTGTGTAAAATGGATAAAAGAAAATATAAAAGACATTAACTAACACATATAATGGATATAAATAGCGTCTTTGAGAACAATGAAAACTGGATAAAAGAAAAACTAACTTTTAATAAAAATTATTTCGAAGAGTTAGGAAAAGGTCAAAACCCAGAGTTATTATACATTGGCTGTTCAGACAGTAGAGTAACCGCAGAAGATTTAATGGGTTTAGGACCTGGCGAGGTCTTTGTACATAGAAACATTGCAAACATGGTTTCTGGTACAGATTTAAATGCAATGTCTGTTTTAGAATATGCCGTTGTACATTTAAAAGTGAATCATGTTGTAGTTTGTGGTCATTATGGTTGTGGTGGTGTAAAAGCAGCAATGCAATCTGCAGATCTTGGTATTTTAAACCCTTGGTTAAGAAACATAAGAGATGTCTACAGAATTCATTCCGAAGAGCTAAATGCAATCGAAGATGATGAAAAGAAATATGAGAGATTGGTGGAATTAAATGTAAAAGAACAATGTGTAAACTTAATTAAAACAGCAGCTGTTCAAAAAGCATTTAGAGATCGTGGTCTAAAAGTACATGGTTGGGTTTTTGATATTCATAGCGGAAAACTAATAGATTTAAAAATAGATTTCGAAAAATATTTAGAAGATATAATGAAAATCTACCATTTAGATTAAAACAAAAAACCGAGATTTTAGTCTCGGTTTTTTTTATACTTTAATTATTACTTTTGTCATTTTCCATTCCCAAGACCTTCCGCCTAAACTAGCAGTATAGTAAACTTTCTTACCTTTTATTCGATCTACTTTTATATGCATTCTAGTACCTGGTTTAAATGGGAAGTTTGGTAAAGTAGACTCTTGTATAACTAGATCATATTCACAATCTGTAATCCACTCAATGTCAGATTTTATATAATACTTCTTATTCTCATGATACTCGATATACTCTTCATACCCAAAGACTATTAAAACATCTTTAGTACCAACTTTGTATTTAAAAGTATTGTTCTTTAGAATAGTACAATCTTTAGAGTTAAAAGACATTAATAATACGATACTAAATAGTGCTATAATTTTATGAATTTTCTTCATTGGAGGGCTTTTTTATTTGCAATTTACAAAACTAACGTTTATCTATCGTTAATTTATATTAGGGTTTTTCCTGTTTCTCATCTTTTATTATCGAAGGAAAAATTGTTGGAGCAATTTTCTTCACAGGCACGTATAAGATAGACTCATCTAATGTTTCCTTTTTAATAAAAGGAATTGTGTCGTTCATTTTTCCGAAGAAGATAAAAACTACACTTAAGATTAATCCTATTTTTAAAGCACCAAAGACACCACCTAATATTTTATTTATAATACCTAATGATGCGAAATCTGCTAATTTGGTTAGCATCTTACCTAATAATGCAATTATAATTATAATTACAATAAAAGTACCTGCAAATGCTGCCAAAGAAATATATTCTTCTTTCCAAGATACGGATTCTTTTAAAAAGTCGCCTATAAAATGAGAAAAATGTATTGCTCCATACACACCACCTATTAATGCTACCAACGAGGCAACCTCTACAAAAAGACCTTTCATTACACCTCTTACAAAACCAAATATTAAGAGTGCTGCAATAATTATATCAAAAATATTCATAAAAATAAATTTTTCAAACCTACATCTTTTTTTTTAATATTTAAAAATGTGCATTGTATCTTTGCAATCTTAAAATCTAATTCTATGCAAAAAGTTATTAATTTAAAGGAGAAATGGAATTTGTTAGTTACAAAACTAACAAATCAATTTGCAGATGGAGATGAATTAAATATGGATGGAATTATCTATTTAATTGGTGTGCAGGAATTAGGTAAAGGAAACATCGCTTTTAAAAAAGATGAAAAAGTAAATTTAATGCATATTGCTATTTGCAAATTGTTAGAACCTTATGGTTATTATGAATTCGATTTTTATGACGATGATAGCTGGCCACATTATAAAGTAATAACAGAGTTACCAAATTTAAAACCTGGTGAACAGACTGTATTAATGAAAGAAGCAATTATTAATTATTTTGATGCTTTAAAATATTTTGAAGATTAAGTAACACGCATCTTTCTAACTAAAATAGAAAATAACTTAGGAAAGAATCGTTTAACATACACGCCTAATTTTTCTTTTGCACCAGCAATATAAACCTCTTCTTTTTTCTTTTCAATTGCTTTTAGCATTTGTTTAGCGCAATCTTTTGAAGACATTCCGTTACCAGTAGCCAAATCCATTTTTCCTTGTGGAGTTCCATTACCTGTTAATGCATTTTTAGAAACATTTGTATTTATAAAACCAGGACAAATTAATGTTACCGCTATATTGTTATGATAATTTTCTGCTCGTAAGCTATCAAAAAAACCATGTAACGCATGCTTACTAGCTGCATAACTAGAGCGCAAAGGAGTGCCAATTTTACCAACAATACTGGTAGTTACCGCAAACTGACCTTTCTTATTTTCTATAAAGTGAGGTAAAATTGCTTTGGTTAACGCAACGGTTCCTAAATAATTAATATCCATAATACGCTTGTCTACAGAAATTTGAGTTTTCTCTACTAAAGAACGCTGGCTAATACCGCCGTTATTAATAAGAACATCTATTTTACCAAAAGCTAAAATAGCTACATCTGCCTTCTCTTGTAAATTAGAATAATTTTCTAAATCTAACGGAACAATTTTTATATTCTGCGAATTATTACATTCATTTTTCACCAACTCTAAAGATTCTTTATTTCTAGAGGATAAAATAATTTTTGCATTCTGCTTAGAAAGCTCAATAGCCAAAGCTTTTCCTATACCAGAAGAAGCACCAGTAACCCAAACAACCTTATTAGAAAAATACATATTAGATTTTTTTTATGAGTTACAATATACCAAATTTGATGTAGAAATAGTATTTTTGGTACACTTCTTGAAAATAGTTAAGCAAGAACAAAATTTACACAAAAAATGAAAAAAATAGTCGCACTTATATTTTTAATAACTTCTTTTGCACAAGCTCAATTTAATCTAAATGGTACTTTAACCAATAATTTAGATACAGATTGGGTTATATTATATAAGATTGAAGGGCCAAAACAGAAGTTTATTAAAAATACAACTATTAAAAAAGACACTCTTTTAATTGATGGTAATAAACAAATAATTGGTTCGTTTAATTTTCAATTACCAGCAAACGCAAAAGTTGGCTCTTATAGAGTTAGTTATAGAACAAGTGGTGCTAGTTTTGTAGATTTTATATTCAATAAAGAAAATATAAGTTTTGCTTTTCACCCAGATTACCCAGAACAAACAGTAGTTTTTTCTGAATCTAAAGAAAACATCGTATATAGAAATTATTTAAGTGAAGTATCTAAGCAACAACAAAAATTAGATTCTTTACAGATTACAGCTATTAGAAACCCACAATTAGATTTAAAGAAGAACTATAAAACTACATTAAATAAGATAAACAGTATTCAACAAAAATATTTAGAGAATGCAAAAGACATGTATGTTCTGCCATTTATTAAGGCTAGTTTAAGGGTAAATCCATCAGAAATAAAAACAAATGCGAACGAGTATATGTCTAACATGACAAGTACTTTTTTCGATAATTTAGATTTCTCTAACGAAACATTACTAAGCTCTTCGTTTTTAATTGATAGAATTACAGATTATGTCTTCTACATCAATTACTCAGAAAATACAGAGAAGCAACAAGATCTTTATAAAAAATCTATAGAAACTGTGTTTTCTAAAGTTAAAAGTCCTGTTTTTAAGAAAGATGCAATAGCGTTTTTAATTGAACAGTTTGAGGCAAGCAAGAATTTAGAATTAATAGATTTTCTTTTTAAAAACTATTATGATAAGTTACCAAAATCTTTACAAAGTAATAGCTTTAAGAGTGAAAAACTAACACTACTTGCTGCTGAAGTTGGTAGAATTGCACCAGATTTTTCATGGAAAGAAAATGATAAAACCTTAAAACTTTCTACTTTAAAAGACGCTAAAAATTATGTGTTAATTTTCTGGAGTACAACTTGTTCTCACTGTTTAAAAGAAATACCAAAATTGCATAAATTTTTACAAGATAAAGAAGATATTAAAGCAGTTGCTTTTTCTTTAGAGAGAGATGCTCTTGGTTGGGAAAACATGAAAATTACTTTACCTAACTGGCATCATGTTTTAGGTTTAAATAAATGGGAGAATAAAGTTTCAAGAACTTATAATATTAGTTCTACACCAACTTATTTTGTATTAGATTCTAATAAAAAAATTATTGCAAAACCATTAACATTAGAAGGTTTAGAATCTTTTTTAAGTAAATTATAATGTTTAGAATACTCTTATTACTTACTCTATTAAGTAGTCTTCCTTCTGTTGGCCAGCAAGAAATTAAAATAGGTGAAACTGCACCTAATTTTAAATTATGGCTGTTAGATGGTAGTAAATTAACAAATGAAGAAACTAAAGGAAAAATTGTTGTTTTTAAGTTTTGGTTTACTTCTTGTATGCCTTGTTTAACAGACATCCCTAAATTAAATAAGCTTGTTAAAGAGTTCGAAAAAAATAAGGATATTTTATTTATTGCACCTGCTTTAGATAGAAAACTAATTATAGATAAATTATTAGAAGTACACCCTTTTAATTTTAAAATCGCATATTCTGCAATGGATGTTAGTAGAAACTTTAACAAATTACAAGTTTACCCTTCTTACTTTGTAATTAACAAAAAAGGAAACTTTACTTACATAGATAGTGGTTCAAAAAAATCTGAATTTAAAGATTTAAGAACAGCTGTTCTAGATGCCTTAAAAATGTAAAAAAGCATCTTCTAAGTGTTCTATTTTTGTTTCTTTATTTTGATGAATAATAGCAATAATATCAAAACGGACTTCTACATCTAAATCTTTATCAACCACATAATAATCGATTGCAGAAAGTAACAGTTTTATTTTCTTCGGATTTACAAAGTCTTGCGGATTGCCAAAATAATCTGTGCTTCTTGTTTTTACTTCTACAACTGCTAAAACAGATTCTTTTTGAGCAATAATGTCTACCTCTGCTTTTAAATAACGGTAGTTTGTTTCTAGAATTTTATAATCGTTTTTTAGTAAATATTCAATAGCTATTTTCTCTCCTTTTTTACCAAGTTCATTATGTTCTGCCATTTTTTTTTAGTTTACAGTATTCAGTTGGTAATTTTTCAATTATTTACGAAGTCTTATTTTTTAAATAAAACTACCAATGTGTTATTTTACAAAATATTAGTTATTCAAACTTCACTGATTTTAAAAACCTGTGAAGTCTTTCTTTGTAGTAAAACCATTAATTATTCTTTAAATTTTAAAGAATATTCTGCTTCGCCAATATTCAAACTCACATTACGACCAAAAATCAACGCTCTATTATCTGCTTCATGACCTGCAGGAAAATCGAATAAAACAGGAATTTCTTCTGGTACAACATCTAAAATTAATTGCTCTATAGAACTTCCCCATTTGGTAGAATTCTTTTTTACAGAAGACATATTACCAATAATTACAGCATTTACTTTTGTAAAATAACCAGCTCTTTTTAGACTTTGTAACATTCTATCAATAGAATATTTGTATTCACCAATTTCTTCAATAAATAAAATTTTTCCATTTGTAGAAAGTTGGCTACTAGAACCTAACATAGAACTTAAAATAGCTAAGTTACCTCCTATTATTTCACCTTCTATTATATTTAAAGAATTAGTTCTATTGTATTTTGAAGATGTAACTTTATAACTTAATTCTTCCCCAAACAAAGCTTTTTTAAAGCTAGCAACTGTTTCAATAATTTTTTCTGGCTTTTCTTCTAAACTTGTTGCCATCATACCATGAATAGTTTCTATACCTAAATTATGAATATGGTTGTGAAACGCAGTAATATCAGAATATCCAATAACCCATTTTGGATGTTTTTTAAATACATCAAAATTTAATAAATCTAAAATTCTTACAGATCCATAACCGCCTCTTGCAGACCAAATAGCTTTAATATTAGGGTTGTCTAATGCATCTTGAAAATCTTGACAACGTTCTGCATCTGTTCCTGCAAAATGATTGTTTTGCTTGTAAATATTTTTTCCTAAAACTACTTTTAACCCCCAATTTTCTGCAAACTTTTTTGCTTTTAAAATAGTTGCTTTTCTTCCTCTTAAAATTCCTGCAGGCGCAACAATAGCTATTGTATCTCCTTTTTGTAAATAAGGTGGTGTTATTCGTTTTTCTTGCGCATTGGTTAATGATAAAATCATCAAAAATAAAAATGTAAAAATTGTTTTTTTCTTCAAAATAGCGTTGGTTTCTTGTTTCAAATTGTCTAATAATCTTAATATGGTAAATGTATCTATTTTCAATGACTTTTAAAACTCGGTTTTTTGTACTTTTGCACTTCAAAAATTAGTCCAAAATAATATATAGAACACATGAGTGCTCCAAAAAGATATACAATTACAGCAGCTTTACCTTATACAAATGGTCCAATTCATATTGGGCATTTGGCAGGTGTTTACGTTCCTGCAGATATTTACGCGCGTTATTTACGTTTAACTGGTAATGACGTTGCCTATATTTCTGGTTCTGATGAACATGGTGCAGCTATACCAATGAGAGCAAAAAAAGAAGGTGTTTCTCCACAAGTTATTATAGATAAATATCATACAATTATTAAAAAATCTTTTGAAGATTTTGGTATTTCTTTTGATAATTATTCGAGAACATCGTCTAAAATTCATCATGAAACGGCATCTGAGTTTTTTACAAAAATGTATAATGATGGCGAATTTATTGAAGAAGTTTCAGCACAATTGTACGATGAAGAAGCAAATCAGTTTTTAGCAGACAGGTTTGTAGTAGGAACTTGCCCTAAATGTGGTTTCGAAGAAAGTTATGGAGATCAGTGTGAAAACTGTGGAACATCGCATAACGCAACAGATTTAATTAACCCTAAATCTGCAATTACAGGTAATGTACCAACTGTAAAAGAAACAAAACACTGGTTTTTACCTTTAGACAAACACGAAGCTTTTTTACGTGAATGGGTTTTAGAAGGGCATAAAAAAGATTGGAAACCTAATGTTTACGGACAAGTAAAAAGTTGGGTAGAAGACGGTTTAAGACCAAGAGCAGTAACAAGAGATTTAGATTGGGGAATTCCGGTTCCTTTAAAAGATGCAGAAGGAAAAGTATTGTATGTTTGGTTTGATGCGCCAATTGGGTACATTTCATCGACAAAAGAATGGGCTGCAAGAGAAGGAAAAAACTGGGAAGATTATTGGAAAAAAGAGGATACCAAATTGGTACATTTTATAGGAAAAGACAATATTGTTTTTCACTGTATTATTTTTCCGAGTATGTTAAAAGCACACGGAGATTATATTTTACCAGATAATGTACCTGCAAATGAATTTTTAAATTTAGAAGGAAATAAATTATCTACTTCTAAAAACTGGGCAGTTTGGTTGCATGAGTATTTAGAAGAGTTCCCAAATCAGCAAGATGTTTTACGTTATACTTTAACTGCAAATGCGCCAGAAAGTAAAGACAACGATTTTACTTGGAAAGATTTTCAAGCAAAAAACAACAACGAATTGGTTGCTATTTTTGGTAACTTTATTAATAGAGTTGTTGTTTTAACTAACAAATATTATGAAGGTGTTGTGCCTGCTGCAAATGATTTTACAGAAGTAGATGAAGATGTTTTAGCCGCAATAAAAGAGTTTCCTAATACTATTGGTAAATCTGTTGAAAGATACCGTTTTAGAGAAGCTAGCCAAGAATTAATGAACTTAGCAAGACTTGGTAACAAGTACTTAGCAGACGAAGAACCTTGGAAAGTAATAAAAGTAGATGCAGAACGTGTGCAAACAATTATGTATGTTGCTTTACAAATTTCTGCAGCCTTGGCAGTAGTTTCTGAACCATTTTTACCTTTTACTTCAACCAAATTAAAAGGAATTTTAAATATTGATGATGCGCTATCATGGGATAATGTTACTGAAATGGATGTTTTACTACCAGCTGCTCATCAAATAAACAAAGCTGAATTACTATTTTCTAAAATAGAAGATAATACTATTGAAGCTCAGGTTGAAAAATTAGAAGCAACTAAACTTGCGAATGAGCAAGAAAATAAAGTTTTAGAGCCTCAAAAAGAAACAATTGAGTTTGAAGACTTCACCAAGTTAGATATTAGAATTGGTACTATTTTAGAGGCAGAAAAAGTAGCAAAAACTAAAAAACTTTTAAAATTAAAGGTTGATGTTGGTATTGATACAAGAACTATTGTTTCTGGTATTGCAGAAAGCTTTTCGCCAGAAGATATTATAGGGCAACAAGTTTCTGTTCTAATAAACCTAGCTCCAAGAAAAATTAGAGGTGTAGAAAGCCAAGGAATGATTTTAATGACAGATACTACTGATGGAAAATTAGCATTTGTAGAACCTACAAAAGCAGTTAAAAACGGACAAGCAGTTAGTTAGAAAAATTTATATTTATTATTTAAAAGCCGCTATGTAGCGGCTTTTTTTTGCATAAAAAATTAAAACATATCGGTTAATCGAAAGTAATTTTCCATTAACCGACACTTTTTTGTTAATTACCTAAAAAGAAGCATCAGGTTTCTAAAACACTGTAAATTAGCCATATGATAGCGTTCCCTAACTTAATTGGCTAACTGGAAACACAACTTGTTAAGAAATCCCCTATAATCTTAACACACCTTGTTATAATCACATTATTAAAAGTCGTTAAAATCATTCATTTGATTTTAATGACTTTTTTTTTGATCAAAAATTAATAAGCAACATTTAAAAAATAATGATATCTTTTAGCATGAAAAATTAAACATATCCGTTAATCGAAAGTAATTTTCCATTAATCGACACTTTTTTGTTAATTACCTAAAAAGAAATAACAGGTTTCTAAAACACTGTAAATTAGCCATATGTTAGCTTCCCCTAACTTAATTGGCTAACTGGAAACACAACTTGTTAAGAAATCCCCTATAATCTTAACACACCTTGTTATAATCACATTATTAAAAGTCGTTAAAATCATTCATTTGATTTTAACGACTTTTTTTTTGATCAAAAATTAATAAGCAATATTTAAAAATAATGATATCTTTTAGCATAAAAAATTTAAACATATCCGTTAATCGAAAGTAATTTTCCATTAATCGACACTTTTTTGTTAATTACCTAAAAAGAAATAACAGGTTTCTAAAACACTGTAAATTAGCCATATGTTAGCGTCCCCTAACTTAATTGGCTAACTGGAAACACAACTTGTTAAGAAATCCCCTATAATCTTAACACACCTTGTTATAATCACATTATTAAAGTCGTTAAAATCATTCATTTGATTTTAACGACTTTTTTTTTAATGACTTTGAGTAATATTTAATTGTTTTTTTTCACAAACAAAAAATTTAATATTTAAAAAATTAAATTTGCATACAAACCATTTTTTATAAGTTTTACCTTTAAAAAATCACAAATCAAGTGCATGTTAAAAATAGCATATCATCCTATTTACAAATATGAATTACCAAAAGGGCATCGATTTCCTATGGATAAATATGACCTTTTACCACAACAATTAATTCATGAAGGAACTTGCACGCCAGAAAACTTCTTTAAATCAACAATACCTAATAGTAAACATTTTTTTACTGTTCATGATATTGAATATTTTTTCGATCTATTAAACATTACACTTTCACAAAAAGCTGTAAGAAAAATTGGTTTTCCTATTTCTGAAATTCTAATAGAAAGAGAAATGATTATTGCAGACGGAACAATGAAAGCTTCTGAATTTGCCATAAAAAATGGAATTGCAATGAATATTGCTGGCGGAACACACCATGCTTTCTCTAACCGTGGCGAAGCTTTTTGTATGTTAAATGACCAAGCAATTGCAGCGAAGTATCTACAACAAAAAGGTTTAGTAGAAAAAATACTAATTGTAGATTTAGATGTACATCAAGGAAATGGAACCGCAGAAATTTTTAAAAATGACAAAACTGTTTTTACATTCTCTATGCACGGAAAAAGTAATTATCCGTTTATAAAAGAAAAAAGCGATTTAGATATTCCTTTAGAAAACGATACAGGTGATGCGGAATATTTATCTATCTTAAAAGAAACATTACCAAAACTAATTAATCTAGAGAAACCAGATTTTATCTATTATTTATGTGGCGTAGATGTTCTTAAGAGTGACAAGTTAGGAAAACTGGGTCTTACTGTAGAAGGCTGTAAAGAAAGAGATAGGTTTGTTTTACAAACGTGTTTCGACTTAAAAATTCCTGTGATGTGTTCTATGGGTGGAGGTTATTCACCAGATATTAATATAATTGTAAATGCACACGCAAATACGTTTAGATTAGCGCAAGATATTTATTGTTAATTTTTTCTGAATGAATCCAAATATTTTCCTTTTGAGTTAACTTATTAGTAAGTTTAGTTGTTATTTTGCAGTAGAATAAAATAGATAATTTATGAAAAAAATAATGCTTTTAATGTTTGTTGCAACCATATTTTCTTGTGCTGCTTCAAAGAGTGTAAGAACTAAAGAGAAAACAATTAAAGGAAATTGGGTTTTAAATAAAATTACATATAGTAAAACAGGAGATTATAATGTAACTATGTTTAATGACGCCACAAAAGAATGTTTAGAAGGTAGCTCTTGGAAATTTGTACCTAACAATAATTCTGGCGTGTATACAGTAGATGGAGCAAATTGTATTACAGGAGAAAGAGATTTTATTTTTGTTATTCAAGAAATAGATGAAACTTCTGGTTACTATGACTTTTTATTAAAACCAAAAAATAACGAAAGTAATATTGGTTTTAGAGTAGAATTGTCTAACCTAACGGAATCTACTATGAAATGGAAACAAAACTTAATGGTAAACGGAACGCCGTTTATTATTAATATGGACTTTATAAAACAATAATAATTATGAAAAGAGTATTAAATAAAATAACTGTTTTTGCAATCGCATTAACATTAATGGTAAGTTTTACAAGTTGTGAAGCTACAAAAAACGCTAATAACAAACAAAAAGGTGCTGTAATTGGTACAACTGCTGGTGCTTTACTAGGTGCTATTATTGGTAACAATGTTGGTAGTGGTAAAAATAGTAAACTAGGTGCTTTAATTGGTGGTGTAGTTGGTGGTGGAGCTGGTGTTTTAATCGGTAAAAAGATGGACGACCAAGCTAAGAAAATTGAAACAGAAATTCCTGGAGCAAAAGTAGAAAGATTAGACAACGGTATTGTTGTTACTTTTGATGAAAATAGTGGTGTTTATTTCGATACCAGTAAGTCTAACGTAAATTCTAAATCTCAAGCTACTTTAAATAAGTTAGCTAGCGTTTTTGCAGAGTTTCCAGATACAAATATTTTAGTTGTTGGGCATACAGATAGTTCTGGTAGAGATGACTATAACATGACTTTGTCTCAAAAAAGAGCATTGTCTGTTACAGATTATTTAGTAAACAAAGGGTTACAAAACTCTAGGTTTACAACACAATGGTTTGGAGAAACACAGCCAAAATACGACAATGCAACTGCAGAAGGAAGAGCAAAAAACAGAAGAGTAAATGTTGCAATTGTACCTAATGAAAAAATGGTAGAACAAGCAAAACAAGAAGTTGGGCAATAAGCTTTACAGTTACTTATAATAAAAAAAGCCGCTTTAAAGCGGCTTTTTTTATTATATATACTTTACAAAATTAGCCAAGAATGATTCTCTTTTTTAATTCTTTTACAAATGGCTGACGATACATTCTTTTACCTAATGCAGCTTTAATAGCATTCGCAACCGCGCCTCCTGCAGGTGGTAAACCTGGTTCTCCTAGACCTGTTGGCGAATTATTATTTTCTAGAAAATGAACTTCCACTTTTGGTGTTTCATTCATTCTAATTAATCTATATGTATCGAAATTTTGGTCAGAAGGCTTTCCGTCTTTAAATGATAAATCTGAATACATTGCGTGCCCAATTCCATCTAAAACACCACCTTCTACTTGGTTTCTTGCACCTGTTGGGTTTACAACAACACCACAGTCTACAGCAACAATTACTTTTTTAATTACCGGAAAACCATCTTTTAACTCAATTTCTGCAACCTCTGCAACATGTGTATTATGACTGTAATAAGCAGAAAAACCTTGGTAAACTCCTTCTTTTGTTTTTCCCCAATTTGCTTTTTCTTTCACCAATAAAATAGTGTCTTCCATTCTTTGTCCAGAATATTCTATTCTTTTATCTGTGGTTCCTTTTACATTCTGAAGTAGATCTATACGTAATTGAATTGGATCTACATTTAATTCTGAAGCCAACTCGTCAAAGAAACTTTGTTCTGCAAATGCTAAGAAATTAGTATAAGGCGCTCTCCATGCACCTGTTGTAATATTACTGCTATAGTTACCTGTTTCAACTTTATAATTAGGAATACAACCTGCAGGGAAAAAATGAGGAATTAAACCATACATATTTCCATTAACAGTAGCTTCCTTTAAAAGATACCCAGTTACTTTTCCGTCTTTTAAAGCTGCTTTTATTCTATATTTTATTGACGGTCTATAAACACCCGTTGTCATATCATCTTCTCTTGTAGAAACAACTTTTACTGGTTTCTTAATTACGGCAGATATTTCTGCTGCTTCATAAACAAAATCTCCATACAATCTTCTACCAAAGCCACCGCCCATTCTTGTCATTTCTACATGAACCTTATCTAAGTCATATCCTAGCATATCTGCAACAACAACAGCTGCAAACTCTGGTGTTTGCACAGGACCAACCAAATGTACTTTTTCTGCAGTTACATTTGCGTAAAAGTTCATAGGTTCCATACAATTATGTGGTAAAAATGGCGAGTGATATGTTTTTTCAATCACTTTATCTGCAGTAGCAAAAGCCTTATCTATATCACCATCTTCTCGCCTAACGTTTTGCTTCTTACTATCTAAAACACCAGTTAAAAGAGTATCATGCATTTCTGTACTTTCTGCTTTAGAAACTGTTTTCCATTTTGCAGATAAAGCTTTTTTACCTTTAATTGCAGCCCAAGTATTTTCTGCGATAACAACTACTTTATCTGTCTTAGATAACTTAACTGTCCAGTTATTCTTACCAGCTTCAACATACTTTCTTACTTTATCTCCAATAGTAACAACATCTATTACTCCCTTTACCTTTTTAGCTGCAGAAGCATCGAAGCTTTCTAAAATTTGACCAAAAACAGGAGGTCTTAAAACAGATGCAAATACCATTCCTTCTGCTTTATAATCTAGACCAAACAATGGTTTACCTGTAATAATATTATCTATATCTACATTTACTATTTCTTGACCAATAATTGTAAAATCTTTTGTTTCTTTTAAAATTACATCTTCAGGAATTTCTAATAAAGCAGCTTCTTTTACAACATCTCCATAACCTAATTTTTCTCCATTAGAATTTGTAATAATTCCTTTTGATGCTTTTAAAGTTGATGCATCTACGTTCCATTTTACAGCAGCGGCATTAACCAATATTTGTTTTGCTGTTGCCCCAGTTTGCCTTAAAGCATCCCAACCAAAACGTATAGACTGACTTCCACCAGCAACTTGTCTTTTATAATTTTTAGTATCTAAAACTCCTTGCGCTACAGTTACATTTTTCCATTCAACATCTAATTCCTCTGCAATAATCATTGGCATAGACGTTTTTACACCTTGCCCTATTTCTGGGTTTGGTGAAAAAATGGTTACATACCCTTCATCAGAAATTTTTATAAAGGCATTAAAATCATTAAAATTTAAACTTGCAATATCTACTGGCATTTTTGCTTCCGGCTTACAGGCCGTCAATAAATTAAAACCAATTAACATTCCTCCACCTGCTAAAACAGATGTTTTTAAAAAGTTTCTTCGACTAAAATTATCTTTTTTGTGTAGTTTCATTTTTCTTAATTTTAGTGATTATAACATTTTTTTTGAAGCAAGTTTTACAGCCTTTTCTATTCTATTATAAGAAGCACATCTACAAATATTACCATGCATTGCTTCTCTAATTTCTTCTTCAGATGGGTTTTTATTCTCATTCAGAAAAGCAGTTGCAGTCATAATTTGTCCTGCTTGGCAATACCCACATTGCGGCACATCTATTTCTTTCCAAGCCTCTTGTACTGGGTGTTTACCGTCTTTAGAAAGACCTTCTATTGTTGTTATTTTTACAGCATCTAAAATAGAAACTTGCATTTGGCAACTTCTGGTAGCAACACCATCTATATGCACAGTACAAGCTCCACATTGTGCAATACCACAACCAAATTTTGTGCCTACTAGGTCTAGTTCATCTCGCAAAACCCATAGTAAAGGCGTATCTTCATCTGCAGAAACAGAAACCTGTTTTCCATTAACGTTTAAAGTGTAATTTGGCATAAAAAAAGTGGTTTTAGATTATTGAGGTAAGTTACAAAAAAAGTAAGTGTTTTAGATGCTAATTTTATCCCAAATGAGTGCAAATTAAACCCTTTTTAAACTTTGAAGTCTAAACAATATGAAATCAGCACACATACAACACCTATTTAATAGAATTGGTTTTGGGGTTTCTCCCAAAGAACTAAAGCGCTTATCTAAAGAAAGTAAACGTACAATTGTAAATGAAATATTTAATTCATCTACAAAAATAACTCCTTTAAAAGTAGATATTTCTTTTTTTAAAGATCTAAAACCTGCTGATTTAAAAAACAAAGAAAAGCGAAAAGAAATACAGAAGAAAAGCATAAAAAAAATAAATGATTTTTCTATTGCTTGGGTAGATAGAGTTCTAAATCCTAAAGAGGTTTTTAGAGAAAAAATGACTCTTTTTTGGGCAAATCATTTTGTTTGCGAAAGTAGAAATATTCTTTACATTCAAAACTACAATAACATGTTAAGAGCTAATGCTTTTGGCAACTTTGCTAATTTTACAAAAAAAGTATCTAGAGAAGCTGCAATGTTAGCATATTTAAACAACAAACAGAATAAAAAGAAAAGCCCTAATGAGAACTTTGCAAGAGAATTAATGGAGCTTTTTACTTTAGGACAAGGAAATTATACAGAAACAGACGTTAAAGAATCTGCAAGAGCTTTTACTGGTTATAATCATAATTTTAAAGGAGATTTTGTACTGCGTACCAAACATCATGACGAAGATGAAAAAACTTTTTTAGGTAAAAAAGGTAATTTTAATGGAGACGATATTGTAGATATAATTCTAGAACAAAAACAATGTGCAAGACATCTATCAGAAAAAATATATGGTTATTTTGTAAATGAAAACATCAATAAAAATCATGTAGAAGAAATGACAACTGTTTTCTTTGAGGAGTATAATATTGAGAAATTAATGCGCTTTGTATTACTTTCAGATTGGTTTTATGCTACTGAAAATATTGGAACAAAAATAAAGTCGCCCATAGAATTTCTAGCAGGTATACACACTCTTATTCCTTATCGTTTTAACAAACCAAAACAAGTATTATTAGTACAACATTTATTGGGGCAAACACTCATGCGTCCGCCAAATGTTGCCGGTTGGAAAACAGGTAGAAATTGGATTGATAGCAACACATTAGTTAGACGTTTAAGATTGTCTTCTATTTTATTGAATAATGCAGAAATTACCTATTCAGATACCGGAGACGAAGAAACCATAGTTACAGATTTAAAATCTAAAAGGTTAAAAAGGAAAGCTTTTATAAAAACAACTGTAGATTGGGTTTCTTTTGATGAGAAATTTAAAGAATACTCAAATAAAGAACTCATTTTATTTGTTTTAACTTCACAAATAAACCCTGGAACAGAAAAATTATTACTAGAAAATTTAAGCATACCAAAAAAAGATTTTTGTGTACAGTTAATGTCTCTACCAGAATATCAACTTTGTTAAACTAAAGAAAATAAAGTTTCTTAATAACAACCTAAAATTAAACCTATGAAACGTAGAGATTTTTTAAAACAGACCACTTTTGCTTCTAGTATGTTTTTTGTTCCGCAGTTTTTAAAAGTTTTTGAACAAATTCCTAAAAAAAATTTTGGCAACAAAAAGATTGTAATTATTCAATTAAAAGGCGGTAATGATGGTTTAAATACGGTAGTTCCTTTTAGAAATGATATCTATTATCAACAAAGAAAAAACATTGCTTTAAAAGAAAACGAAATCTTAAAAATTTCTGATGAAGTTGGTTTACACAAAAGCCTAGAACCTTTGCATAATTTATACGAAAAAGGTTTTGTAAGTATTATAAATAACGTTGGTTATCCAAACCCTAATTTATCACATTTTAGAGCTACCGATATTTGGCAAACAGCAAGTGATAGCAATCAGTTTTTACAAAATGGGTGGGTTGGTAGATATTTAGATATTACTAAAGGAAAACCAACAAAAGCAATTGAAGTAGATGAATCTTTATCTTTATTATTAAAAGGAAAAACGCAAAATGGTTTGGCAGTTACAGATGCTAAAACGTTGTACAATTCTTTAAAAGAACCTTTTTATAAAAATGTAATAAATGCAAACACAGATGCACATTTAAGCGAACATAATTTAGGTTATTTATACAATACAATGATTGATGCAGAATCTTCGGCAAAATATATTTTTGAAAAAACGAAGGTAAAAGCTGCTTCTAATAATTACCCAAAGAACTTATTTGGCAAACAACTAAAAACCATTTCTCAGTTTATAAATTCTGGTTTAGACACCCAAGTATTTTATGCTGGTTTAACAGGTTTTGATACGCATGCAAACCAACCAAATACACAAGCAAGATTATTAAAAACATACGCAGAAAGTATGGCTGTTTTTGTTGAAGATTTACAAAAGAACAATAATTTTGATGATGTACTAATTCTTACTTTTTCTGAATTTGGAAGACGTGTAAAACAAAACGAATCTCAAGGTACAGATCATGGTGCTGCAAACAATGTTTTTCTAATTGGTAAAAATTTAAAGAAACAAGGTTTGTATAATAATTTACCAAACTTAGCCGATTTAGATGCTAATGGAAATCTAAAATATGAAATTGACTTTAGAGAAGTGTATGCAACAATTTTAGATAAATGGCTAGAGGTAGATGATAAAGCAATTCTTAATAAATCTTTTTCTAAATTAAAATTTGTGTAAAATATTTATATCCTTAAAATGAATATTAATTTAAGCTATATCTAGATTTAACTATGGTATATTGCATGTATAAATATTTTAATTATGAAATTAAATTTATTGTCTTGTGATGCTCAAAGACCAGATAAAAGAGCAATAGCCAAATGTATTGTAGAAGTTTCTTTAGGTATTAACGATTCTTTAGCAAACGAGCTTACAAGTATTCTTTTAGAAGGAGATGCTGTAGATATTGAGATAGAGGATAAAAATACTGGTTCTGCTTTAAGAGCTTTGCGAAAGCTAAGTATCGATTATGAAATTATAGAATAACCCATTTTAACCATACTTTACTTTTCGAATAATACGTAATGTTTCTTTATATTTTAGGTATGTAGATTTATCTTCTAAGTTTTTTATATAATCTTTTGCTTTTTTAAGAAATTCTTCAGCATCTAAAAAACCGTGTAAATAACAAATTAAATAATTGGTAGGTAAGCGCAAAACATCTTTATAATCTGTTACAGAAAGTTGCTGTTTTTGTTCAATTTTTCTAACAATTAAATTGCAACTATTGTAAATATGAATCATTATTTCATCATTAAAAATAGGTGGCTGAAAAAGAAATTCTTTTAAAATATCGTGCTTTCCATTCTCTTTAAAATGAATAATGGTCTTTTCTAAAGGATAGTATTTTTCTTGCTTTTCAAAACCTAGATAAATAAATTCTGTTACAATAAAAGAGGTACTATTATACGTAATTTGTACATCATCTAAAGCAGAAAAAAAGAGTTGAACTTGCTCATTTATCAATTCTATATCTACTCTAGAAAAGTAAATTTCATTATTAACATTCTTTTGTTTTCCTGCCCAACACAATACAAATTGTTCATTAAAAACTTTGTATTGTGGGTTATAGGCTTCTTTGTGATTCTTTATAAAATCGAAAACACCATCTAAAGTTAATTCAATATTATTACTGGCATTTTTTTCTATGGCAGCAACAATTTGCTTATTGGTATTTCTAATCTCGAAATTGTCTCCATAAAAAGGAATAGAGTTACTACCTCTTCTATAAAAAACAGTGTCTTTTCTATACTTCCACGCATTTTTAAAAAGTGCAGTAGTTTTATTATTCGAATAAATAGTTACCAAACCAATTACTTTATGCCGTGGTAAACTAGGAAAACGAACATTTTCGTATTCAATTTTTGGCGGATTAGTTAAATACGCATTTACTAGGTTTTGTATTTTACTGTCATCAAAAAAATCGACTCCAATAATCTTATTTTCTTCGTCTTCTACACCAATAACAATGTAAGAGTTATTTAATGGGTTAGAATTAGAAAGTGCACAAATATGTTTTAAAAACTTCGCTTTTCCTTCTTTAGAAGATAAAGATAACTTTTGCTTTTTGTCATAAAAACTATTCTCATCGTTATGAGAAAGTAGGTTTTTAATTAAAAGGCGTTTGTTTATCATTTTATGCCATTTCGTGTCCTTGACTTGCAACTAACAACTCAAACCAATCTTGCAGTTCTATATTAATTTTTAAAGCCTTATTTGCGTTTAAAATTCGTTGTTTATTTGTTGTACCAATTACTGGCGATACTTTTGCTGGGTGTTTTAAAATAAAAGCAAGTAAAAGTACGTCTTCAGAAACTTCGTACTTTTTAGTTAATTCTTTTAAAACCAATTTTATTCTTTTAGACTGCTCGCTATTTTCTCTAAAAACACTTCCTAAAGGACTCCAACTCATTGGTTGTATTCCTTTTTGTTGCATTTTATCTAAAGTACCATTTGACATTGCTTTATGTGCTGTTAATGAAAACTCTATCTGATTTACTGAAACCGGAATTTTATCTGTAATTAAATCTATTTGTGATGACGTAAAATTAGAAACCCCAAAATTAATAATCTTACCACTAGCTTTAAGTTCTAAAACAGCTTCTGCAATTTCTTCAGATTGCATTAACGGACTTGGCCTATGTAAAAGAAAAGTGTCTAAATAATCTGTCTTTAAATTCTTTAAAGACGCTGTTACACTATTAAGAATATATTCTTTAGAGTAATTATAGTGTTTAATTGTATTGTTTCTTTTCTCATTAATTAATTGTATTCCGCATTTAGAAATAATGTGAATATCTTCTCTTTGAATTCCGCTTTCTAAAAATGCTTTTCCAAAACTTGTTTCTGTTGTATAATCTCCATAAATATCTGCGTGATCAAATGTAGTATTGCCATTTTCTGTGCAAAACTGAATCATATCTACCTGTTCTTTAGTAGAAAATTGTTTGCCCCAATTTCCCCAAGACATACAACCAATAATTATTTTTGAAGCTATTTTCATATTACTGTTTATTTATAATAGTTGCACTTGCTTGTGCTGTTGGGTACACAACTAAATCTTCGATATTTACATGATAAGGTCTTGTAACTACAAAATGAATAATATCTGCAATGTCTTCTGCTTGTAATGCTTTATAACCAGCATATACACTTTTCGCTTTTTTAGAATCACCTTTAAAACGAACTTCAGAAAACGCTGTTTCTACAGCTCCAGGATGAATTGCTGAAACACGAATATTATGTTTATTCAAATCGATTCTCATCCCTTTATTTATTGCATCTACTGCATGTTTAGATGCGCAATAAACATTCCCATTTGGGTATACTTCTTTTGCTGCTATAGAACCAATATTTAAAATAAAACCATTGTTTCTTTCTATCATCTGCGGAAAAATTGCTTTAGAAACATACAACAATCCTTTTACATTAATATCTAGCATTGCATCCCAATCATCAATATCACCATCTTGTATGGTAGACAAACCATGTGCATTACCTGCATTATTAATTAAAATATCTATTTTTTTAAAATTTTCTGGAAGCGACTTTATAGCGCTTTCAACTTCCTTTCTTTTAGAAACATCAAATTGTAAAGTAGTAACTTCTGTAAGTTTACTTAATTCTTTTTTTATACTTTCTAAACGATCTGCTCTTCTTCCGCAGAGAATTAAACGGATATTATTTTTTGCAAAAATTTCTGCAGTTGCTTTTCCAATTCCAGACGTTGCGCCAGTTATAAATGCTGTAGGTTTCATTTTTTACTTTCTAATAAATTATTCTTAAAAGTAAATAAATGTAATTATGGAAACCGTAGTTTACTTATATAGTTTTCATAAATTATGAACAAGAAAAAACCGTCCTCCTCAGGACGGTTCCTCTTTTAATTGGTTATTAAGAAATAACCAACCAAAAATCAACTAACCAAACTTTATTTTAAATTTCTTCTAATTTTTGTCTTTCTTACTACTTTAGTACGTTTTCTGTCTGAATTCCTTACAGTAGATTTTGCACTTTTCTTAGATGTTTCACTTTTTAAATATTGAATAAAACCTCTTCCTTCAAAATCATACGTTGTTTCTGAGTTAACGTTATATAAACGAATATTTCCATCATTAATAACGCTTAATTCAAACTCTTCAATATCTCCACCATCATAATTAAGTGTTAATATTTTTAGGTCTTCAAAACCTGTTACATCGAACACTTCATAACCACCAACGTAACTCCAATTTATATTTGCAATTTGCGTGCCAAAGTTATCTTGAGAACTGTAAAATGTTGTTATATTTTCTGGTGTAAATTGTAAATAATTTTCAACATCAAAAGCATTAGGTACACCGCCTGTTGTACTCGTTTTTTCCCAAGCTGCGTATTCTTGTAAAAAGTATTCTATATTCTCATAGAACAACTTGTCATAATCGAATGTATTTGTTTGGTATCCTATTAAAAAATAGGTTGTATTTTGTCTGTAATTATACAATCTAATTTCGTTATTAGAGGTAACAGTTACTTCAAAGTCGTTTCTTCCATCTAAATCATGATTGGTTTCTAAAACACCTGAAAAGGTGTCATATGTTCCAACATCAATTCCTAATCCATTTCCTGTAAAACCAATATCTGCAATATTATTGTTTGCATACAAAACGCCATTTAAAAAAGACATTGTAAATGCTTTGGTTACAAAAGGGATTTCACCGTTACCAATTGTTCTATGGTAATCTACGTACCACAAATCATAACTAGCTACAACTTCTTCTAAAGAAATTTCATTATTTCTAAAATCATCTTCATAAACTGTAGTACATGAGCTTAATAATGCTCCTGTGATAATAAATGTAAAAAGTAGTTTTAAAGATTTCATAAGCTGTAGTTTTAATGTTACACTTATCTAATATTCAAATTACGTGCCAAAAATAAAACCGTTAATAAATTAACGGTTTATGTACTAATATTTAGATGTTTACTTACTTTCTATTTGCAGAAGGAAAGGCTATAGATTGTACCTTATTTATATTTTCTAACTTATAAAAAAGCGTTTTATCTCCTTTTTTATAACTAACAATTGCTTCGTTATCTTTTAATTCGAAAGGAAACTTCTTTATATTAGGAAGTGTATTTTGTAACTCTTTAGTAGCATCTACATCTAAAACCAAATCTCTGTTCTTTCTTTTAGATGTTGAAAAGTGACCTATTAATTGCACTACATTCTCTAATTTACTAACCTCTACTTTTGTTATTTTATTTTGAAAATATAAAGAATCGAAAGCAATAGCATCTGCAGCTAATAAATGAATTTCTAACTTGGTACCGGTAACTCCTGGTTGGCCACCAACCCAATTATTGTAGAAAGCTTTTTCTACTTTAAATGGTGGGTTTTTAACTAATGAATTACTTCCACATTGAGAAAAACCAAATAAAATTGTTAAGATTGATAAAATTTTCATGCTTTTCATTTTCTAATGTTTCTGTAAGTTAATTCAAATGATGTGCCAAGGTAAAATAAAATCTACTTAATTAAGCAGATTTTATTCCTTTTCAAAACAACATTCTTTTTATTTACTTCCTAAAAGCAACAACTCGTTCACTAAAATCTCTGTAACATATCTTTTTTCACCTTCTTTAGTATCATAAGATCTGTTAGTAAGTTTACCTTCTACAGCAATTTCTTGCCCTTTATTTACATAGTTTTCTACAACATTTACCAATCCGCCAGTGATAACAATGTTATGCCAATAAGCACGCTCTACTTTGTTACCTTCCTTGTCCTTATAACTATCATCTGTTGCCATAGAAAATTTAGCCATTTTATTACCGTCTTTAAATGTTACTATTTCTGGCTCTTGACCTAATCTACCAATTAACTGTACTTTGTTTCTTAACGTATTCATAAGATAAGTTTTTTAACACTTTTATTTTAAGTGTAGTTTATAATTTGTTTTGTCAATTCGTTTGACGCTGCAAAGTTGCGACACAAAAAGAGTTTTATTCGGTTAGAAAACAATTACTTTCGGTTGTAATTATTTGTAGTCGTTTGTAAACGGATAATTTTACCTATATTTACATGATGGAAACAAGGGAATGTTTAGAGTGTAAAGAACCTGTAAAAGGTAGAGTAGATAAGAAATTCTGTTCAGATTATTGTAGAAACGCACACAATAATAGTGTAAATAAAGACAGTAAAAATCTTATTAGAAATATAAATAACCGTCTTAGAAAAAATTACAAAATTTTATCTGAGTTAAACGTTTCTGGTAAAACAAAAGTAACAAGAACTAAATTATATGATAAAGGTTTCGATTTTCAGTTCTTTACCTCTATCTATAAAACAAAAACAGGCAACACCTATTTTTACATTTATAATGAAGGTTATTTAGGTTTAGAAAATGATACTTTTTTATTAATTAGAAAAGAGAAATAACTACTTCCAAGTATTTCCTTCTACTTTAATAGCAGCTTTTAAAACATCTTTCTGACTTAATTGCCCTATTAATTTTCCGTTTTCTATTACAGGAAATCTTCTTCTGTGAGATGAAATAAATTTAAAAGCAGCATCAAAAATATTCATATTCTTGTCTATTGTATCTACATCTTTAACCATATACTTCCCCACAGTATTATTGGTGTCTGCGGGCATATTATAATATTTACTTTCAGAAATATGCTTAATACAGTCGGTTTCAGAAATAATACCAATTAATTCATTTTTATCATTAATAACAGGTCCTCCAGAAATTTTATACGTTATTAATTGTTCTATTACATGGTCTAAAGAATCCTCTGCTTTAAAAGTTATTAAGTTTGTAGTCATATAATCTGCTACTAAAATTTGTGCATCTTCTTTTGTTTGATTGGTTTCTCTTTTTCCTTGAAAGCTCTTAATGCCCATATTATTAGTAGTTTAGTTCGCAAGGAAGTTAGTAAATTTTCTGAAACATTACACTTTTCATTGAAGTTTTTTTTATTTCATACATTTATAAAAATATATTTTTCACATGAAAAGATTTTCTACTATTGTTTCTACCCTTATAATTTTAGGAGTAATTTATTGGAGTTTTGCAGATTTAAAACCGTCTTTACCTAAAGATACAACTACAAAGACAGAAACAGCGTTTTCTCTAGACAATGCACTACATCATTTAAAAAATATTAGTAAAGAAGCACATTTTGTAGGTTCTACCGAACATAAAAAAGTTCAGAATTACATTGTAACAGAATTGCAAAAAATGGGTTTTGAAACGGAAATTCAAACACAAACAGCTATTAATAAAAAATGGTATGCTGCTACTACTACAGAAAATATAATAGCAAAATTAAAAGGTGTTGGTTCAGAAAAAGCGCTAATGCTATTAACACATTATGATTCGAACCCACATTCTTCTCTAGGAGCAAGTGACGCTGGTTCTGGCGTAGTTACAATTTTAGAAGGTTTAAGAGCTTTTATAGCTAAAAATGAAACACAAAAAAATGATATTATTATTCTAATCTCAGATGCCGAAGAATTAGGTTTATTGGGTGCGCAAGCTTTTGTAGATACACATCCTTGGACAAAAGATATTGGTTTAGTTTTAAATTTTGAAGCTCGAGGAAGTGGCGGCCCAAGTTATATGTTAATGGAAACCAATGGAAAAAATAGTAAATTATTGTCTGAGTTTTTAGCAACAAAGCCAAATTTTCCTGCAACAAACTCTTTAATGTATTCCATCTATAAAAAATTACCTAACGACACCGATTTAACTGTTTTTAGAGAAAGTGCAGATATTAATGGCTTTAACTTTGCTTTTATTGGCGATCATTTCGATTACCATACAGCACAAGATTCTTATGAACGTTTAGATAGAGAAACTCTTTTGCAACAAGCAGATTATTTTACGACTTCTGTAAATTACTTTTCAAATTCTGACTTAACAGATTTAAAATCTGATGAAGATTTTGTGTACGTAAATTTCCCGTTTATAAAATTAGCAACTTACCCTTTTTCTTGGGTTTTAACAATGGTAATTATCTGCGGAGTTGTTTTTATTATCTTGTTATTTTTTGGTTTTTCTTTAAATAAGATAGATGTAAAAGGTGTCTTAAAAGGTTTTGTACCGTTTTTAAGTTCTTTACTTTTATGCGGTGGTATTTCTTTTGGTTTGTGGCAATTATTATTAATTATTCATCCGCATTATAATGATATGTTACATGGCTTTACCTACAATGGCTATCAATATATTTTAGCTTTTGTATTCTTAAACCTATGGTTGCTTTTTACTGTTTATAAACCAACTTCTAAAGAAATTAAAACAACTAATTTATTAATTGCACCCATCTTCTTTTGGTTGGTTATCAATTTTATGATTAGTAGTTTTTTAAAAGGCGCTGGTTTTTTTATAATTCCTGTAATTTGTGCTCTTTTAATTTTAGCAATTGCTATTTTCTTAAATCTAGAAGAAAAATCTAAACGTATATTATTTACTATTTTATCGATACCAACCATTTATATTTTTGCGCCTTTAGTAAAATTGTTTCCTGTTGGGTTGGGTTTAAAAATTCTATTTGTTAGCGCTATTTTTATAGTTTTAATCTTCGGATTGATGATTTTATCTTTTCATCAAAAAAAATCTTTTTGGACACAGAAATTAGCAGGATTATTAACAATTTTATTTTTTGGAATTGCATCTTATAATAGCGGGTTTTCGGTAGACAATAAAAAACCAAACAGTATTGTATATATTGAAAATTCTGATACAAAAACAGCCCATTTTGGAACTTACAACAATACATTAGATAGTTATACTAAACAAATTTTTAATGGTGATTTTACCAAAGGAGGAATTGAAAATGCAGAAACAAAAAGTAAATACAATACACGTTTTAAAGCTTCTAAAAAAACAGCATTTAGAAATATAGAAAATGCTGCTATAATTACAGAATTAGATACTGTAATTGGTAAAAAACGTTTTTTAGAGTTAACAATAGTTCCAAAAAGAAAAATTAATAAATTAGAATTTATTACTAGAAATGAGTTATTGTTACGCCAGTTTAAAGTAAACGATGTTTTAGTAAATGAGGGGAAAAAATATGGTGTAAGAAATGGTACTTTTTTGGTGTATCATTTAGGTAATAAAGATAAAGAAGTTACCCTTTCTTTTACCGTAGATGCGCTGCAAAAGTTAAACATTATTATTAATGAAATTTCTTACGATTTACTGTCTAATAAAAACTTTAACTTAAAACCAAGAACAGAAGAAATGATGCCAATGCCTTTTGTATCAAATGATGCTATTATTATTTCTAAAAAATTAAAACTTTAAAATAATAAATAGTAAACTTAATTTCTAGTAGTTAGAAAAGTGAATAGATTTGTTTAGCCCAGATTGAAACGGCATCCTTTTTACCTTTTTTGGTAAAAAGATATAGTGAAAAGCTGGAAATAGCTTCTAATAATAATAAAAAAACACCCTTCAATTTAAGGCATAAAAAAAGCATTCTAAAAATTAGAATGCTTTTTTAACTTATATTAAGTAATGTTTTAGTCTATTTCTGAAACTCTTAGTGTATTTACCATACCTTTTGCTTCAACTGGCATAGAGGTAAGGTTAATCATTAAATCTCCTGCTTTAACATATCCTTTTTCTTTAGATAGTTTGTTAATATCTACAACAGTGTCATCTGTACTTAAGTTTTTGTCGTAATAAAAAGCTTTAACACCCCAAAGTAAGTTTAGTTTTCCTAAAATTCTTCTTTCAGATGAGAATGCTAATATTGCAGATTGTGGTCTCCAAGCAGATATTTGAAAGGCTGTATAACCACTATTTGTTAAAGTAGAAATTGCAGTTGCCTCGATATCATTTGCCATTAAAGCAGCATGATGACAAACAGATTTTGTTATAAATCTGTTGGTTCTAATATGTGGTGCGTCATGTGGCACTTTAATCATTCTAGAGTTTTCTACAGCTTTAATAATTTCTGTCATTTTTTGAATAACTCTAATTGGGTGTTTTCCAACAGAAGTTTCTCCAGAAAGCATTACTGCATCTGCACCGTCCATAATAGAATTGGCAACATCATTAACCTCTGCTCTTGTTGGTACAGCATTGTCAATCATAGTTTCCATCATTTGAGTTGCAATAATTACAGGAATTCTTGCTCTCTTTGCACGTCTTACTAATTTCTTCTGAATTAATGGAACATCTTGCATAGGAATTTCTACTCCTAAATCTCCACGAGCAACCATTAAACCGTCGCAATAAGGTATTAATGAATCTATATTTTCTACCGCTTCTGGCTTTTCTATTTTTGCTATTACAGGAACTCTGTAATCTGAATGTTCGTCTATAAGATCGCGTAACATTCTTAAATCTTCTGGTGTTCTTACAAAAGAAAGCGCCATCCAATCTACATTTAAGCTTAATGCAAATATTGCATCTTCTTTATCTTTTGTAGTTAATGCTGGTAAAGAAATTGCTGTATTTGGTAAGTTTACTCCTTTTTTAGAATTTAAAGGTCCACCAACAATTATTTTTACTACTACTTCTTTGTCTTTGTCTGTAGAAACTACTTCGAAAAGTAATTTACCATCATCTACCATAATTTGCTCACCAACTTTTACGTCTTTAGGAAAACGTTGGTAAGTCATAAATGCTTTTTTATTAGTACCAATACATTTTTCTGTTGTAAATGTAAAAAGGTCTCCGTCATTTAAAACAACACCTTCTTCCATTACACCAACACGTAATTTTGGTCCTTGTAAATCTGCTAAAATGGCAACATTAAAACCATTTTCTTCGTTAATTTCTCTTATTGTTTTTACAGTCTTCTTAACATTTTCATATTCTGCATGTGAGAAATTAATTCTAAAAACATTTACACCTTCTTTGGCTAAATTTGTTAAAATTTCTTTAGAGTCTGTTGCTGGCCCTAAGGTTGCAACTATTTTAGTTTTTTTATAATCTATCATATTAAAATATTAAAAAGTCTTTCGACTTTAGTGTGTTTTTATCTATTGAATAAGAGGTTATAATCTGTTCAATATTTTTAATTTTATTTACTGTATTTGCAACGTATTCTAAACTTACTTCACCAGTTATTTTAATAAAGAAATCTACTTTTTTCTTTTCTGGTATTAGATATGTTTTTGTTTCTGTTGTTAACAGTAATTCGTTTGATTCTGTTTGGTTTTCTCTTTTAAAACTGTTGGCTATTAAAAACCAATCAAAGTCATATTTTTTACTCGAGAAATTATAGAGAGAAAATGAAGCATTATTTTTATCGCTATCAAATTCTAAATTTTTTTGAGATTTAGATAATTGCGTATTCAAGTTTTTATTTAACAGATACGCAAGTTTGTAGTCTTCTAATGCTGTATGAATACCTATTAACGAATATTCTTCGTCACAAAAATCGTCTAAACCTAAAGCATGAATTTGCATACATTATAAATTTACTCTCAGTATTTAATCTTGCTAAATTACTAATAGTTTATGAGTATTGTATGTTATTTTAACGAAAACGTTATCGCTTTAATCTAAAGAAATTTGATCTTGGAAAGCGAAATAGACTCTTTTTGAAGCTTGTTCTTCTGCTTTTTTCTTAGAAGTAGCTCTTCCTTTGGCAATCTGTTCGCCATCTATACTTATTTTAACACTAAAGTGTTTTACAGGGTCGTTACCTGAATCTTCATAAGTATCGAAGCTATATTTTTTCTTTTGTTTTTGACACCATTCGATAATTAAGCCTTTGTAACTTGTAATTTTACCTTCTAGCTTTTCGATATCTACATAAGGTACAATTACATTCTGATAAATAAATTTCTGACAAAAATTATATCCCTTATCTAGATAAATAGCACCAATTAAAGCTTCAAAAATATTACCATGAATATTATCGCCAACATTTGTTTGATCGATATTGCTTTTTACAAACCTAATTAAGTTTAGATCTTTACCTAACTCATTTAAATGTTCTCTACTAACAATTTTAGAGCGCATTTGCGTTAAATAACCTTCTGAACCTGTAGGAACTTTCTTATATAAATATGCGGCAATTACAGACCCTAAAATAGAATCTCCTAAAAACTCTAAACGTTCATAGTTTATAGGAATGCCATTTTTATCTACCTTTTGAATAGATCTGTGGGTAAATGCCTTTTTATATTTATTAATCTTTCTTGGTGAGAAGTTTAATAATTTTTTTAATTCGTTATGTAACTCTGTATCTTCCTTAGAGTGAGATTGAACTATTTTACGAATAAAATTCATAGACTATGCGTCTATTTTCTTAAATGCTACACATGCATTATGCCCTCCAAACCCAAAAGTATTACTCATAGCAACCTTAATATCTCTTTTCTGAGGCTTGTTTAAGGTTAAGTTTAATTCTGGATTAATGTTTTCATCATTTGTTTGATGATTAATTGTTGGTGGTACAATACCATGTTCCATTGCTAATATAGAAGCAATAGATTCTATAGCACCAGCTGCACCTAATAAGTGGCCAGTCATAGATTTTGTAGAATTTATATTGATATTCTTAGCATGATCTCCAAAAACAGCTGAAATTGCTTTCAGTTCTGCAACATCTCCAAGCGGAGTAGAAGTACCATGTGTATTAATATGATCTACATCTTCTGGCTTTATACCAGAGTTTTCTAAGCAGTTTTTCATCACAGCTATTACACCAATTCCTTCAGGATGTGGTGCAGTAATATGATAAGCATCAGAAGACATTCCTCCTCCAATTACCTCTGCATAGATTTTTGCGCCTCTTGCTTTGGCGTATTCGTATTCTTCTAAAACTAATGCTCCTGCGCCTTCTCCTAAAACAAAACCTTCTCTATTTGCGTCGAATGGTCTCGAAGCAGTTTCTGGGCTTTCGTTTCTAGATGATAATGCTTGCATAGAACTAAAACCACCTACACCTGCAATTGTAATTGCAGCTTCAGAACCTCCTGTAACAATAACATCACAATAACCTAAACGAATGTAGTTTAAAGCATCTATCATAGCATTTGCCGATGATGCACAAGCAGAAACAGTTGTATAGTTAGGTCCCATAAATCCGTTTTTAATAGAAATATGACCTGGTGCAATATCTGCAATCATTTTTGGAATGAAGAAAGGGTTAAATCTTGGATTTCCGTCTCCAGCAGCATAATTTAAAACTTCATTTTGAAAAGTTTCTAAACCACCAATTCCAGCTCCCCAAATAACTCCAACTCGCAATTTGTCTATCGTATCTAAATCTAATTTAGAATCTGCTATTGCTTCATCTGAAGCTACCATAGCATATTGCGTAAATCGATCCATCTTACGAGCTTCTTTCCTATTAATAAAATCTGTAGGATTAAAGTTCTTCAACTCACATGCGAAACGAGTTTTGAACTTGGAGGCATCAAAGTGCGTTATAGGCGCAGCTCCGCTAACTCCGTTAACTAAAGCGTTCCAATATTCTTCAATATTATTTCCTATGGGCGTTAATGCTCCAAGTCCAGTGACTACAACTCGTTTTAATTGCATATAATATAAATATTACTTTTTAGCTTCTTCTATATAACTAACTGCTTGTCCAACAGTTCCAATGTTTTCTGCTTGATCGTCTGGAATCTGAATATCAAATTCTTTTTCGAATTCCATGATTAACTCAACAGTATCTAAAGAATCTGCTCCTAAATCATTTGTGAAGCTAGCTTCTGTTGTTACTTCGTTATCGTCAACGCCTAATTTGTCTACGATAATCGCTTTTACTCTTGATGCAATGTCTGACATAATTTTTTATTTTAAATTTTAAATCGGGGCAAAAATACAAATCTTATTAATTATAACTAATGTTTGACCCTAAAATGATTATTAAAAGTAAATAAAATAATTTAATCTTTACCTAAAATAATCAGTTTGTTAATAATTATTCCTTTTTTTGTAGCTTAGAAAAATAGATATGAAGCGTATTGTTGTTTTTGCATCTGGTTCTGGTTCGAACGCAGAGAACATTATTAAGTTTTTTAATCACACTAAAACCGCTAAGGTTACTAATGTGCTATGTAGCAATGAACATGCCAAAGTTTTTGAAAGATGTAAAAACTTAGGCACCAATTGCTTATATTTTAATAAAAGCGATTTCTCTACGACAGATAAAATTTTAAATATCTTAAAAAACGAAGCAGATTTTATAATTCTAGCAGGTTTTTTATGGCGAATTCCAGAGAAAATTGTAGCTGCTTTTCCTAAAAAAATCATTAATATTCACCCTGCATTATTACCAAAATTTGGTGGAAAAGGCATGTATGGAATGAACGTTCATAAAGCGGTAAAAGAAAATAATGAAACAGAAACGGGCATAACAATTCACTATGTAAATGAAAATTATGACGAAGGAGCCATCATTTTTCAATCGAAAACAGCATTAAACGACCAAGATACTCCAGAAACAATCGCAGAAAAGATTCATTTATTAGAACAACATTACTTTCCTAAAGTAATAGAAGAAGTAATTTTAAGCACAAATGAGTAAAAAAAAGTTTTATGTAGTTTGGAACGGACGAAAAAAAGGAGTTTTCACTTCTTGGAAAGTCTGCAAGAAACAAATTGATGGTTTTGAAGGTGCACAATACAAATCTTTTGCAAATTTTAATGAAGCAGAAACCGCAGCGACCAAAAGGTATGAAGACTATGTAGGCCAAAATACTAAGAAACCAAAACTGTCTTCTTCTGAAAAAGCAGCGTGTGGCCAACCAAACTTAGAAAGTATTTCTGTAGATGCTGCATGCTCTGGAAACCCAGGAAAAATGGAATACAGAGGTGTTCTAACGCACAACAAGCAAGAGATATTTAGAAAAGGTCCTTACAAAAGAGGTACAAATAATATTGGTGAATTTTTAGCTTTAGTGCATGGTATTGCTCTTTTAAAAAGTAAAAACAAAGAAGATATTCCTATTTATTCAGACTCTAGAATTGCCATGAGCTGGATAAAACAAAAAAGATGTAAAACCAACATGCATTTCGATGCTTCTAATAAAGATCTTTTAGAGCTTATAAAAAGAGCAGAAAACTGGTTGAAGGAAAATACTTTTAAAAACCCCATCTTAAAATGGGAAACCAAAGCTTGGGGAGAAATTCCTGCAGATTTTGGGAGAAAATAACACTAATTATTCTTCGTTATTTTTTTACTAATTAATAGAAATCCTATTTTATTGTTAAAGACTTTTAATTCTAACCTAAAATAATTCTTTTTTAGGTTAAAATTAAAAGTGATTAAAAAACCCGATTTCGACTAGCTGAATTCAGGGATACCAAAAAAATACTGTTTTCAGGGAGTCGAAAACCGGTAATTAAATTGTTCTTATTTAGCCTATATTTGTTTTGAAGAAAATTTAATTGCTAAAAAATGAGAAAAAGTATAGACACACAAAGTGTAGATTATCAAATTAATAACGTTCTAAAACAGATTGTTTACCGAAGGAAGAGATTGGGGCTTACTCAGACTGAATTAGCTGAAAAGCTAGACATTACCTTAAGTGGTTACTACAAAATAGAAAAAGGAAAAACAAAACTAGATTTTAGACGCATGCTAGAAATTTCTGAAGTTTTAGATGTAGAGATAAACTATTTTTTAAAATAAAAAAGCAAGCTTTATTACCTGTTTAAATTATAAAACCCCAAAACATTGTCTGTTTTGGGGTTTCATTTGTTAACAAAACGTTATTAAATAATTATCTAAAGATAATCTCACTGCTATATTATTACAAATTATACCCAATACTAAGCATTATAATTCTTGGTAAAATAAAAGTTTTAGAATCTGAAACTACATAATCTGAAAAACGATTGCTTTGTTTAAACTGAGTGTTAAACATATTTTGTGCAGATATTTTGTAAGACCAAGCAGAGTCTTCATTCTTGTAAGATAAAGTAGTGTTGGCAATTTCGTAGGTGTTTTTTTGACCCAAATCTTTATTTTCGTAAATACTTTTTCTATAATCGAAATTAAAAATAAAGCCGTCTAAAAAATCGTAATCTATGGTTACAAAAGGTTCTGTGGTAATAAATTTAGAAGTGTTTAAAGGCGATGTAAATTTCCCAATATCTCTACTAACACCAAATTCTATCGTTGGAAAATTATCAAACATAGTTTCAAAACCAACTTCGTAATTATAACTATTATTTTTATTGGTTTGTAGTTTGTTGTCTATTTCTTGTAAGTAACTACTGTTGTTAAAACCAACATCAAATTTATATTTTATGTTTTTTATACTTTTTTCTAAATGTACAGTTCCTCTTAAATCCTCCGACGGATTGCTAAATAATTTCGCCGTTAAAAACTGGTTGATTCTCTGTGCAGGATCTGCATTATTTACATCAAAAGCAACCGTATTTCTAACACCTTTTATTTGTTTGTTGTAATTTAAATTAGCAAACAGCATTAAACCTCTGTACAAACTAAAGCGACTATAATAAATTCTTGCTGCGTGGTATAAATTATTTTCAATTTCCTCATTTCCTTTAAAAACAGAATTATACGATTGTAAATAGAAACGATTGGCAAACCTACTAGCATCAGAAAAAGAAGTTTTTAAATTGTAATTAATGGTAATTTTTTTCGATTTATTAAACTCAATTTTTGCTAAGAAATCTGGTAAAACCACCCATTTGTTTTTTGTTGTTTGTGTTTGCTGATTTACTTGCCAATTATAATTATGTAAAAAAGCACCTTGTTTTAATGTAAAAATGCCTGTTCTAAACTTGTAATGCATTCCTGCAAACAAATCATTCAATTTAAAATTAAGATTGTTACCAAAACCACCAGAAGAAAAATTATTGATTGTTCCGTTATCTAGTTTTTGACTGTCATCCGTAGAAAAATCTTCATTTAAAAACTTATTACCAACTGTTGTATAAATATGATTGCTGTTATTGATTTCCCAAAAATGCTTAAAAACAACATCTATATTTTGCTCTTGAGTGTTTTTATCTTGTAAAATTCTTAGTAAATCTTGGTTATTATCCGTAGGAATTAAACCTTGTAAAATTGGGTTTTCGGTTTCCCAAAAAGCATTTTGATTGTTTTTATCTAAAACATAACTAAACACAGAAGAAAACGTATGGGTATCATTTTGTCTTTTATGCCATTCTATATTCTGATTGATGTACGTAGCTTTTAAACTTTTATCTGTTGTAATTAAATTTGAAGTAGCGTTTACTATAGAATTTAAACTATTATCAATAGTATTATTAGTTCTTTTTACTTGCGTTCTTACGTACCATTTTTCTTTAGAATTAGGTGTATACTCTAGGTTCAAATTCCCAATTCCTAATAAATTATCTGCAGTTGTTTTGTTAGTTCTTGCTTCTGTAAAAGTTGTATACTGGTTAAAATCTTCTTTAAAATTGGTGGTTTCTGTACCAGAAAAAATAGCAAATCCAGAAATGTCTAATTTAGAAGTTGCCGTTTTTGTTATGTTAAGTGCGCCAAACTTTTGTTTACTTTTTAATACATCATTGCTTTGCATAAACTGCGAAAAAGCGCCTCCTTTCCAATTAAAATTACCGCTAAAAATGGCATTTACACCACCAGAAAAACTCATATAATCTCTAAACGTAAATGTTTTTTCGCCAACATTATTTAAGTTTCCTATAAAATTTACGTTGGTTTTGGGCGAATAATAAAATAAATTAGCACTGGTTTTATAAAAATCTTCATTGCCTTTACCAACTTCTACATCACCAAAAAGAAACCGTTTTTTATCTTCTTTTAGTTTGATGTTCATTGCCATTTCATCAGAATCTGTAAGTCCTTTTAAAAAAGCAACTTCATTATAATTATCTATTACCTCTACATTACCTACTGCATTTGCAGGAATATTTTCTACGGCTAATTTAGAATTACCTCCAAAAAACTTTTTACCATCTACCAACATTTTGGTTACCTTTTTACCTTGTACAGTAACGGTTCCGTTTTTATCGACTTCTACACCTGGTAATTTTTTTAAAACATTTTTAAGTTTGCGCTCAGAACCATCTGTAAATTTGTCTGTTTTATACGTTGTGGTATCTCCTCTAACAGTTACTGGCATTTCGATAACAATTTCATCTAAACTTTCTGATGATTGTTGCAATACAAAATCTTTTTTAGTGTTTTTTAAAGCAATAAATTGATATTCTATAGGTTTGTAACCTAAATAAGAAATACTAATGTTAATAGTATCTCCTTTTTCTAAAAGCAACTTATAAAAACCGTCATTATCTGTTATTGCAAATTTTAGATTTTTAGAAACATCTTTAGGCTTTGCTATAACATTTGCATACGGCATTGGGTTTTGTAAACTATCTTTTACAGCTCCAGAAAGTGTTACTTTTTGGGCGAAAAATGAAATAGATACACCAAAAAAAAATACTAATAGACTTTTCTTTTTCATAAAAACTTTTATTGTTTTTTTTAAATCTTTCTAGAACGCTTCTCCTCTTTTTCTAGATTCTTCAGCTTTCATTTTTTTCCTGTTATAGGTTTTAAAATTATTTTTGTTGCTTTAATTTTTTTTACTAATTACCAAAAACACTTTTTTTAGCTTTCTTTATTTCTTTTACATACTCTTCGTAACTAACACGTTTACACCCTTTTAATTCTTCAACAATTATTTTTTCTTTTGGATTTAAAACTATTTTTTTTGCTTTAAAAATAATTTTCCCTATTTCTAATTCTAAAATTAAACCCGGTAAGCCATATTCTCCTTTTGGTCCAAAATTTATAGGAATTGAAGGGGTATACCATACAATAATTTTTCCTTTACTTCTTGTAGCTTTATAGCAAACATATCCGTTTATTTTTTTAGATTCTTGTGTTAACTCCCATTCTAAATAGTTATTAGTGTAAATGAAACAATCTCCTAATGTTTCGCAATTTTTAATCAAATAAGTTTTTGAAGTCTCGTTATAATAATATTCATTTGAACCACCAGCACTTGTTTTTAGAAATCTTTGACCTAAATTTTTAATATCTGGACTTAATTTATCTTCCACAATAAATAATCCTTTCCCAGATGAGAATGTCAATTTTGATTTTATTGCTTTAGTGTATAAATAAACTTTATCTAATGACTCTAGTACACTTTTTCTTTTAAGTTTTAATTTTTCTCTTTTATTTGTTAAATAATTATTTAATTCTTTCCTATTGATAGTTGACTCATAAATAACTTTACCACTTATGTTTTGCGAAAAAAACGAAGCTGTAATACAAAAGATTAAAATATTAATAATGAATTTCATAGAAGTAGTTTAATTATAGATTTCTTTTTCATAAAATTTTATTCTAACCTAAAACCACTTTTTTCATAAGCTTTAATAATTTTTTGTTTATAGTCAGCATACTTAATTTTTAGACCTTTTGTTGGTTTTTTTATAACGATATTCTCTTTTGGGTTTAATATTATTTTTGTAGCTAAAAACACAATTTGTCCTCTATTAACTTCAAGTACCAAACCTGGAAGTCCATTATATAATTTTGGACCAAATCTAATAGGTATTTCAGGCGTGTACCAAACAATGGTTTGTTTATTTTCTTCTAAATCTGATTTACCATCATTTTTAATAGCTTTGTAACACAGATATTTTCCAATTTTTTTTGTCTCATTTAATAATTTCCATTTAGAAAAATTATGAAAAATAAGGTACGTATTTTCTAGAACTTCAGAATCTTCTTGCACTAAAAGTTGTTTTTTATCTAAGTTTGTATAGTACTTATTAAACCCTCCTCCAAAACTTTTTAAGAAACTTGGTCGTTTTTTCTATTTATATCAATTTTCATTTTTTCTATTGAATCTTTCTGTTTATAGATAGATTCATTAGTATTAAAATAAAGAATGAAACTTCCAGTTTCCATCATAGCAGACATCGTTTTAGTCCTCATTTTTTTCTGGCATCCTTTTTAAACTAGGAGAATCTAAAATTTTTCTAACATCAAAGTTGTCATTATTTTTTACGATATATTCTACAATACCAAAAGTATTGTTTTGAGAAAACATACTGCTTATACTAAAAAACAATACTAATAAAATAATTGTTTTTTTTCTTAAAATGAAGAGGTTGCATAAAACAACCTCTTTGTTATTAAATGTTATCATACAATTATTTTAAATATCCAATATCTTCTAAGCAATTTTTATATTGCGACATATATTCACCCATAAGATAATTGTAATCACCAGAATCAGAACAAGTATCCATATTGTTACCAGCAGCATATCCTAAAACAATATTTCTTGCATATTTTACACAGTCACTTGGCGAAAGTTGAACCAAAGCAATTTTATTAACTTCCTTTTTCTCAACACTAGGACTTGTAAATGAAGACATTCCAAATACAATAGCTAAACTTAATATTATTTTTTTCATTTAAAAAAATTTAAAACCTAATTTTATGGGTTTGTTAATTGTTTTTTTGAAGATTTAAATGAATAAACAAGTTTAAAATTCTTCAAAAGACTTTTAGCTTTTTCTTTTATTAATTCTTGTTAGTAAATTGTCAAACTCTTTTTCTGAAATCAATTTACCATTTCGGGGTTTTATTATATCTATTTCTTCTTTAGGATTAAGTTCTATTTTTGTTGCCTTATAACTTATGGGACCTACAGTAAGTTCTAATATCAAACCAGGTAAATCTCCATAACCTTTTGGACCAAATCTAAATGGAATTTTGGGGCAGTACCAAGCTTCTATTTCTGGCAATTTTATTTTTGCCTCCTTTACATTATTAGATTTTTTTAATTTCGCTTTATAACAAAAGTATTTTCCAATCTTTTTTGATTCTTGGGTTAGCTCCCATTTTTTATCAATGCTACTAGATATAATAAATTTGTCCCCTATAAAATCAATTTTTTTTAGCCTTTTTTTTGTTACTATATTCGTGTAATATTCCTCTGTCCCTCCTGTAATTAGAGTAGCATATTCCATAAATTTTTCATTATCTGGAATTAAAAATTTTATTATCTTATAAGAAGATTCTTTTTCGTTAAAGGTTAATAAATAATTAATTTTATCTCGACTTCTATTTAAACTACTTTTAAATTTTTCAACTATTTCTTGGTTTTTTATTTCACCAAAACTTTGTTCATTTAGGTTATATTTATAGGTAACTTTTCCTGTAGTTGTATTTTGTGCTAATAGATTAACGTTAACTAAAAAAAGTAGTATTAATATCTTTAAATTCTTCATGTTTTTTTTTGTGTAACCATCAGATATAAAATCTAATGGTTACATTTTTAATTACTATTACTCTATTATTTCTAGTTCTTCTTCTTCGTTAATACATGCTTCTTCAGCTGAAATGGCTGCTGCAATACCAATATGTAAGCTGCCTGTCATACCATGAACAAAGTCTCTAGTTCTCTGATAAACTTCAAAACAATCCTGAATCTGAATAGTTTCTTCTATACAATTTGATTTATTAGTTGCATTCATAAAACTTACACTAGTTGCTAATACAAATATTAGACTTAATATTATTTTTTTCATTTTAAAAAATTTGAAACCCTATTTTATGGGTTTGTTAATTGTCTTTTTTGAAGATTTAAATGAATAAACAAGTTAAAAATTCTTCAAAAACTTGTAGAAAAAGCAGTACTTTTGCAAGACTTCCTCTGTTTGTTATTGTTTATTTACATAAGCATTTGTTTTAAGTGATACATTTATTTAGTAATTTTTATATTTCTTAAATCTGCAAGCAGAGGTTTTCTTTTCAGTTAAATTTTCTTCTATAAAATAAACAGCATACAAAACGCTTATATCATCACTTTTGTAATAAAGTGATATTTTTATTTTATGAATTAAAACGATAAAAGTTTATTTATTTAGGGTTTCTAAATTGCCTAAAAAGGCTATTTAAAACTAAATTGTAGAGAAATTTTTCTTTTTCACAGCATTTTTCTCTTTCCAAAGATGAAACTTGTTTTTTAATAATCCTAAAAAACTACCCACCCGATTTGGAGTAGCTGAATTCAGGGATACTAAAAACATACTGTTTTCAGCTACTCCAAAATGGAAATTAAACTCTTAATAATTAATGTTATTTTTGCATCTATGAAAGAAAAAGAGAATGAAAAATTAAATGCAAAAGCTATTTACAATGCTGTTTTAAAAAAAATTATAGCAGAAAGAACTGCTTTAGGCATTACACAAATAAATGTAGCCCAACAACTGGGTATTGGTGAAAATGGTTATTTTAAAATAGAAAAAGGAAAAACAAAATTAGATTTAGAAAGATTGTTGTTAATTTTAGAAGTATTAGAAATTACACCAATTGACTTTTTTAAAGGTATTAAATAACATAATTAAAATTATATAGAAAGTAAAAACCCAAAACTAAATTAGTTTTGGGTTTTTAATGTGTAAATATTTTTACTGAGATTTCTCAATCTCCAAAAGGCTCATTTCGAAATAACAAACAAATTGCTTTACTTTCACTGCATTTCGTTCGCAATAACTAGTTTTAAATAGAAGCTTTCATTAATTCTCTGTTCATTCTTGCTATGTTGTCTAAAGAGATTCCTTTTGGGCATTCTACTTCACAAGCACCTGTATTGGTACAGTTTCCAAAACCTTCTAAATCCATCTGAGCAACCATGTTTTGCACTCTATCTGCTGCTTCTACTTGTCCTTGTGGCAATAAAGCATACTGAGATACTTTTGCACCTACAAATAACATTGCAGAACTGTTTTTACAAGTTGCTACACAAGCACCACAACCAATACAAGTTGCTGCATCCATTGCTTCGTCTGCTGCGTGCTTAGAAATAGGAATTGAGTTTGCATCTTGTGTGTTACCAGATGTGTTTACAGAAATATAACCACCAGCATGCTGAATTCTATCGAAAGCAGATCTATCTACTACTAAATCTTTAATTACAGGAAAAGCTGCTGCTCTCCATGGCTCTATTGTTATAGTGTCTCCATCTTTAAACATACGCATGTGCAATTGACAGGTAGTTACACCTCTATCTGGCCCATGAGCTTCACCATTAATATACATAGAACACATTCCGCAAATTCCTTCTCTACAATCATGATCGAAGGCCACTGGTTGTTCGCCAGAGTTTACTAACTGCTCGTTCAAAACGTCCATCATTTCTAAAAAAGACATGTGTTCTGAAATTTCAGTCACTTTGTAATCGACCATTTTTCCCTTGTCGTTTGCATCTACTTGACGCCAAATCTTAAGTGTTAAGTTCATACTATCTTTTATTTATAACTTCTTTCTTTAACTTCTATATTCTCATATTCTAAGGCTTCTTTATGCAAAATAGCATCTTTTGGCTCTCCTTTATATTCCCATGCAGATACAAATTGAAATTCTTTAATTCTCTTTGCTTCTCCTTCTTCTGTTTGGTGTTCTTCTCTAAAGTGCCCTCCTGCAGATTCTTCTCTTACCAAAGCATCTTTTGCAAACAATTCTCCTAATTCTAAGAAATCTGCAACTCTACCTGCTTTTGCTAATTGCTCATTATATTCTGTAGTTGTTCCAGGAACATTTACATTTTTCCAGAAGTCTTTTCTTAAAGTAGAAATTTCTTCTATGGCAATTTTTAAACCTTCAGCATTTCTAGACATACCACACTTATCCCACATGATTTTACCTAATTTCTTATGGTAATAATCTACAGAGTGTGTTCCTTTATTATTAATAAAGAATTCTATTCTTTCTGTTACGTCTTTTTCTGCAGCTGCAAATTCTGGGCTTTCCGTAGAAATTTTACCTGTTCTAATATCGTCTGCTAAATAATCTCCTATTGTATATGGTAGTACAAAATAACCATCTGCTAAACCTTGCATTAATGCAGAAGCTCCTAACCTGTTTGCTCCATGATCAGAGAAATTAGCTTCTCCAATAGCATAACAACCAGGTATTGTAGTCATTAAGTTATAATCTACCCAAACACCACCCATTGTATAGTGCACCGCAGGATATATCATCATTGGAGTTTCATATGGATCTTCATCTACAATCTTCTCGTACATTTGAAATAGGTTACCGTATTTTGCCTTTACAATTTCTTGTCCTAATTCTTTAATTTTTGCTTCAGAAGGATTTGATATATTATGAATCTTCGCTTGTTCTTTTCCATAACGCTCAAAAGATGCTGCAAAATCTAAATATACTGCTTCACCAGTTGCATTTACACCATAACCAGCATCACAACGTTCTTTTGCTGCTCTAGAAGCAACATCACGTGGTACTAAGTTACCAAATGCAGGGTAACGTCTTTCTAAATAATAATCTCTTTGTTCTTCAGACAAATCGGTTGGTTTTTTACGACCTTCTCTAATTGCCAAAACATCTTCCATATTTTTTGGTACCCAAATTCTACCATCATTTCTTAATGATTCAGACATCAATGTTAACTTCGATTGATAATCTCCTGAACGAGGAATACATGTTGGGTGAATTTGTGTATAACAAGGATTTGCAAAATATGCTCCTTTTTTATGCACTTTCCAACCTGCAGTTACATTAGAACCCATTGCATTGGTAGATAAGAAATATACGTTTCCATAACCACCAGAAGCAATAACAACTGCATGCGCAGAATGTCTTTCAATTTCTCCTGTAACTAAATTTCTTGCAATAATACCTCTTGCTTTTCCGTCTACTACTACAACATCTAACATCTCATGACGATTGAACATTTCAATCTTACCACGAGCAATTTGACGGTTCATTGCAGAATAAGCACCTAACAATAATTGTTGCCCTGTTTGCCCTTTTGCATAAAAAGTTCTAGAAACTAAAACTCCACCAAAAGAACGGTTGTCTAACAAACCACCATAATCACGTGCAAAAGGAACTCCTTGTGCCACACATTGATCTATAATATTTGCAGAAACCTCTGCTAATCTGTATACGTTTGCTTCACGAGAACGGTAATCTCCACCCTTTACAGTATCATAAAATAACCTGTATGTAGAATCACCATCTCCTTGGTAATTTTTTGCTGCATTAATACCTCCTTGTGCTGCAATTGAATGCGCTCTTCTTGGAGAATCTTGATAAGCAAATGCTTTTACATTGTAGCCTAATTCTGCTAAAGTTGCAGAAGCAGAACCACCTGCTAAACCTGTACCAACAACAATAACATCTATATGTCTTTTGTTTGCTGGGTTTACAAGGTTGATATGATTTTTATAATCTGTCCATTTATCTTTAATTGGACCTTTTGGTACTTTTGAATCTAAAGCCATAGTTTATTAAGATTAATGGTTAGGATTAAAATGATGATAAAGTGCAATAAAAATAAAACCTGCTGGAATTATAATTGAATATGCTTTACCAATAGTTTGTAATGTTTTCTTTCTTCCTGCGGTACCTCCCATCGACTGAAATGCAGATGTAAAACCGTGTGCTAAATGCAATCCTAAGAATACAAATGCCAAAACATAAGCACCAACTCTAAGTGGGTTTGCAAATTTATGCACCAATTCTTCGTGGTAACGGAAACCTTCTATACCTTCTAAAGTACCAGACCAATCTCCTTGAATAAATTTTGTGTTGATTTCTGGAAACCAAAAATCGATAAAATGTAATAAAATAAAAGCAAGAATTGTAATACCACTCCAAATCATGTTTCTGCTCATCCAAGATGAATTTGCAGCACCATTATTTTTTGCATAAGATACATTTCTAGCTCTAGAATTTTTTAATTCTAAGATAAAACCCATTACAAAATGAAAAACAACTGCAAAAATTAAAACAGGTTGTAATGCAAATTGTACCAAAGGATTTGTTCCCATAAAATGAGATACTTCGTTAAAAGTATCTGGGCTAAAAACCGATAAAATATTAATTGCTAAATGTTGAAGTAGGAAGAACATTAAAAAAAATGCTGAAAGTGCCATTGACACCTTTCTTCCAATTGAAGATTTAAAAAATCCGCTCATTGTGTATATTAGTTAAATTTGTAGCACAAAAATACGGCTTAACAGAACGCAGTACAAGGAAATTACAACGTTTTCGTTTGTATTTAGAATTATTATAAATAAAGTTGACTAAACATTTAAAGAAAATGAACCTTTTTGTTTATTTTCTTATTAAATATTGCTAGAAACAACCAAACACTTATTATTTTTCCACTTTCCTTTTAATTCTTCTGCGGAAATGATTTTACCTTCACAGGTTAAAAAATTTCCTTTTTTATCTTTTTTAATTATTTTCATTTTACCATTATTTATAGCGTTTACTATTCTATAAATAAGTCCTTTTTTAGAAACTTTACTTCCTTTTGTAATTAATTTAAGGCCTTCTTCATTATTATATAAATCCATTTCAGATGATATTTCATCTGGCACAATACCATCTTCTAGTTTTAGTTTCTTGTAAGTAAGATAATTGTCTTTCTCATGGGCTTTTCCTAAAGAACGCGCAGAACGTTTTCCCATTTCTTGACGCAATCTTGCCATCCAATACGCATGCCTAAAAGCGTCTACTTGCCCGCCTGCAGCATCTTTATCTAATAAATTAGTTTTTCTAATAGAATCTGCTACCCTATTTGTTTCGTTAGAGATCTTTAAAGATAATTTTGCTTTAAAAGGATGAAACAAAACCCACCTTTTTATAGGACCAGATAATTTAAAAAAATTTTTAAAATCTGACTGTCCATTTACAGAAACGGCTATCGAAAAGAATAATATGGTAAGTATCTTTTTCATTTTTAAGAGTATAAAACCTCATTAATTTTAAAAATTAATGAGGTTTCTTTTAAACTTTTACTTTATCTCGAACTTGCTTTCAGAAGCACCTATTTTAACCGTATAATTTCCTTTAGGTAAATAATAAACACCATTTTTAGCTGCTCTTATTTTTGATTTTTCAAACGCTTTTTCATAAGCCTTTTTTCCTTTTTTAGAGAAAGAAACATCAAACAAAAATTCATTATAACCTTTGTCTGAAGCTATAGAAACAGAATTTACTTTTGTGTCTTCTAAATAAATATCTGCAATTACTTTTTTACTAGAACTAGCGTAAAAAGTAATTTTTAATTCTGGGGTATTTGCTGCTCTCCATTGACTCCAAGAACGACCCCAACTTCCATTTTTTCTAATATTATTAATATCAAAAATATGTATAGATTTTGCTAAAACTTCAGCATTCATTTTTTGAAGTGATGCAACATCTGCCTTATATAAACTTCTACCATGTGTACCTACAATTAAATGTTTTGCTGTTGGCTGAATTACCAAATCATGTACTGCAACATTTGGTAAATTATTACTAAATACTTCCCAAGAACTGCCTTTATTAAAAGAAACGTACAAACCATTATCTGTACCTACATACAAAATGTTTTCGTTTTTGGTATCTTCTTTTATCACATTAACAGCAGCTGTAGGAAGCGATTCACCTATATTATTCCATGTTTGTCCGTAATTATCTGATACATAAATATAAGTTGTAAAATCATCGAATCTATACCCATTTAAGGTTGCATACACTCTTTCTTTTTTAAATTTTGAAGCAATTACTCTAGAAACCCATAAATCTTGTGGTAAATTATTAGAAATACGCGTCCAGTCTCCACCTCCATTTTTTGTTACATTAATATAACCATCATCTGAACCAACATAAATTAACCCAAATTGAAAAGGGCTTTCAGAAATTGAGGTTAATGTTCCATAAGCAACATTCCCTTTTTTTCCTCCGGTTGTTAAATCTCCAGAAATAGTTTCCCAATCATCTCCTTGGTTTAAAGATCTATGTAATTTATTTCCTCCTAAATATAAAATATCTTGGTTGTGTTTAGATAAATGAATTGGTGTTTGCCAATTAAATCTATATGGATTTTCACCTAAAGTATGCTTTGGCTGAATGTATGTATTCTTACCGGTTTCTCTATTAATTCTAGAATAATTTCCAAATTGATACCCTGTATAAACAATATTAGGATTCCTGTCATCTACTTGAACTTGCATACCATCTCCTCCCATAATCGATTGATAAGGGTTTTGACCAGATTGTTGCCAACCTTTATTTATTCTAGCATTATTATCTGCTACCCAAACACCATTATCTTGTAAACCACCATATATTTTATAGTTTTTCTGATTGTCTGCATATACAGAATAAAACTGCCCAACTGCCGGATCATTTAATTTAATCCAATTTTTACCATCATCATAAGAAAGATTTAAACCACCATCATTTCCATTTAAAATATGACCAGATTTTTTAGGATTTACCCATAATGCTTGGTGATCTGAATGTACATTTTCTTTACTTATCGATGTAAATGTTTTTCCTCCATCTTTAGATTTAATAATAGGAACTCCTAAAACATAAATTCCGTTTTCGTCTCGAAGATCTACTCTAATTTCACCAAAATAATACCCGTAAGAACTATAAACACCATCTAAAAAATTGTCATGTGTTTTTTTCCAAGAAGTACCACCGTTTGTTGTTTTAAAAACTTCTGCACCTATAACCTGCGTATCAAACAACATAGAATTTGCATCTTCTAAATATTTAGCTAAATCTATTGGTTTAACAGAACCAACACGTACCATTTGTTTTACATTTTGCGCTCTGTACTTTTCTTGAAATCCGTTATTTTTTAAATACGTATTTAATTTTTTATCAGATAAATCTAAAAAACTAACCGAAGACATTGTTTTAAAATCTTCTTTCGTTAACTCATCTGAAGGTTTCTTTTTAGAATCTTTTTTTCGTCTAAACTGGCTATCATGTAAAGCATACACTGTGTTTTCATTAAAAACCGCTAAACCAATTCTACCAACACCATTTCCTGTAGGAAAACCACTTTTATCAGCAATTTTTGTCCAAGAACTTCCTGCATCTGTACTTTTAAAAATAGCAGAATTATTTCCGTTTCCATCAAAATTCCAAGATTTGCGTTCTCTTTCCCAAGAAGCTGCATACATTATATTAAAGTTTTCTGGTGCAACGGCAACATCTATAATACCAGTGTCTTTATTTATAAATAATGATTTTGTCCAAGTTTTTCCTCCATCAACTGTTTTAAAAATTCCTCTTTCTACATTAGATGAATATAAATGACCAATAACACCAACAATTACCTCGTCTACATTATTTGGGTTTATTAAAATTCTACTTACATGATGTGAATCTAACAAACCTACATTTACCCAAGTTTTACCTTTGTCTGTAGATTTTAACATTCCAATTCCTGCGTAAGAAGAACGAGAAGAATTCTTTTCTCCTGTACCAACCCAAATAGTACCAGATTTCCAATCTACAGCAATATCACCAATATTTTGTGTTGGCGAATTGTCTAATACTGGCGTAAATGTTGTTCCGTTATTATTTGTGTACCAAAGACCACCAGAAGCATAACCAACATAAAATTCTGTTGTGTTTTCTGGGTTTACAGAAACATCTACCACACGACCACTCATAACTGTTGGCCCAATATTAGTAAAAGCTACATTTTTTACCAAAGAAGACTGCATCATCTTAGATTTTTTATCTAAAGATTTCTGAATAATATCTGAATTTGTTGGGGTTTGAGCAACTAACGTTACTGAAAAAAATAGCATTAAAAACTTAAAAATAGGTTTCATAAATAAAGAGTTTGGTTTTAAAGGGATGAAATTACTACTTGTTAGTTCAATATCAAAAAAATTAACATAAAAAGGAATTTTAAGAAATATTCTTCTTCAATTTTAAACTATGTATCTTTGCAGGCTGAAGCAACTACATAAAGTTGATTTCAAAAATAATTTCTATGACATTTAAAGATTTAGGTTTATCTCCAGCGTTGGTAAAAGCAGTTGAAGAGAAAGGATACACCAAACCATCACCAATACAAGAAAAAGCAATTCCACATATATTAGACGGAAAAGATATCTTAGCTTCGGCACAAACAGGTACAGGAAAAACTGCCGGTTTTACCTTACCCGTTTTACAGCATTTAGTAGACACAAAACACCCAAAATATAGACCATTACGCGCCTTGGTTTTAACGCCAACAAGAGAATTGGCTGCGCAAGTGCATGACAATGTAAGAGAGTACAGTAAATATGTAGACATAAAATCTGCGGTAGTTTTTGGTGGTGTAAACGCAAAACCACAAATAGCAACTTTAAGAAGTGGTGTAGATATTTTAGTAGCAACACCTGGTAGATTATTAGATTTACACGACAGAAAAGCAGTTTCATTTAAAAGAGTAGATATTTTAATTTTAGATGAAGCAGATAGAATGCTAGACATGGGTTTTGTTAGAGACATTAACAAGATTATAAGTTTTATGCCTACTACAAGACAGAATTTAATGTTTTCTGCAACGTTTTCTAAGGATATTAAAAAATTAGCAGAAGGTATTTTAAGAAATCCTGTTTCTGTTGAAACTGCTCCGCAAAATTCAACAGCCAAAAAAGTAACTCATATTGTTTATAAGGTTGATAAAAACAAAAAGACAGAGTTTACTATTAAGTTGATAAAAGATGGAAATTGGAACCAAGTTTTAATCTTTACTAGAACAAAACACGGTGCCAATAAACTAACAGAAAAATTAGTAAAAGCTGGAATTTCTGCTGCTGCAATTCATGGTAATAAAAGTCAAGGAGCTAGAACAAAAGCGTTAAAAAACTTTAAAGATGGTTCTATTAAAGCTTTAGTTGCAACAGATATTGCTGCGCGTGGTTTAGACATTCCGTTATTACCTCACGTAATTAATTTCGAATTACCTAATGTACCAGAAGATTATGTACATAGAATTGGTAGAACTGGTAGAGCTGGTGCAGCTGGAGAAGCAATTTCTTTAGTTTGTAGCGAAGAAAGTGAATACCAAAGTGAAATTGAAAAAATACTAAAAGAAAAAATAAAATCTACTATCGTAGAAGGTTTTGAGCCTACAGATACTGCAGGACCAAAAAGAGCTGCTTCACAAAGCAAAGGTTCTTTTGGTAAAAAGAATAAAGGTGGTTCTTCGCAAGGAAGTAAACCAAAAAGCAAACCTCATTTTAAAGGAAACAAACCTTCTGAACCATCTGGTAGAGGAAGAACTAGTGCTCCTAAAAAGAAACGTTATTAGTAAATAACTTTGCTTTTATTTTATATTTAAAACCTTATCTATTTTTAAAAATAGATAAGGTTTTTTTAATTATTAGCTATTTTACAACTCTTTCTTTCTTCGTATTAATTATTGCTACCTTTGTATTTCAATATAAATTCATCTATATGAAATACGATAAAATAGACTCAAAATTATTTATAAAAAACCGTAAAAATTTTGCTTCAAAAATGAAGCCTAATAGTTTAGCTGTTTTTAATTCTAACGATATTTATCCAATTAGTGCAGATAGCACAATGCCTTTCGAACAACACAGAGATCTTTTATATTTAAGTGGTGTAGATCAAGAAGAAAGTGTTTTAATGCTTTTTCCAGATTGCCCAAATGAAAATTTAAGAGAAGTTTTATTTGTTACCGAAACCAATGATCATATTGCTGTTTGGGAAGGTGAAAAATTAACCAAAGAAGCCGCTTTAGAAACTTCTGGAATTAGCACCGTTTATTGGTTGCAAGATTTAGAAAAAGTACTTTTCGAAATGTCTTCTTATTGCGATACTTTTTATATTAATACAAACGAACATTATAGAGCTAATGTTCAAACAGAAACACGCGAAGACCGCTTTACAAAATGGTTATTAGCAAAATATCCTGCACACTCTGTTGCTAAAAGTAACCCTATTATGCAACGTTTACGTTCTGTAAAAGACCAGGTAGAATTAGACCTAATGCAACATGCTTGTAATATTACAGAAAAAGGTTTCCGTAGAATTTTAAATTTTATAAAACCTGGTGTTTGGGAATATGAAATTGAAGCAGAATTATTACACGAATTTGTAAGAAACAGATCTAAAGGATTTGCATATACACCAATTATTGCAGCTGGAAACAATGCAAATGTTTTACATTATATAGAAAACAACCAACAATGTAATGCTGGCGATTTAATTTTATTTGATGTTGCTGCAGAATATGCAAACTATAAAAGCGATTTATCTAGAACTGTACCTGTTTCTGGTAAATTTTCTACGAGACAAAAAGCAGTTTACAACGCTGTAAATCATGTTAAAAAAGAAGCTACAAAATTATTAGTTCCAGGAACTATTTGGAAAGATTACCATGTAGAAGTTGGAGACATTATGACATCTGAATTACTAAAGCTTGGTTTATTAGACAAGGCAGATGTACAGAATGAAGATAAAAACTGGCCTGCATACAAGCAGTATTTTATGCACGGAACTTCGCATCATATTGGTTTAGACACGCATGATTATGGTCTTTTACACGAACCAATGCAAGCAAACAATGTGTTTACTGTAGAACCAGGAATTTACATTCCTAAAGAAGGTTTTGGTATTCGATTAGAAGATGATGTTGTAATTCGAGAAAAAGGAGAACCATTTAATTTAATGGGAAATATTCCTATTGAAGCAGATGAAATTGAAGATATAATGCAAGGTTAAATCTTTAAAATAAACATAAAAAAGCAAGTTATTAAACTTGCTTTTTTTTATGTTCTATATTTTACAAAACCTTATCTATTTAATCTTCCAGAAGTATTTCCTTCTAAAATAGAAATAACGTCTATTTCATTTGCGTAATTTACATCTCCTAAATACGTGTGTTTAATTGCACAAGCAGCTGCTCCAAACTCCATAGCCTTATAGTCATCAAATTTTTGTAAACCATGAATTAAACCTGCAGCAAAAGCATCGCCAGTTCCTATTCTATCTACAACATGCGTAATATCTAAATCTTCAGTCTCTTTAAACTCAACACCATTCCACATTCTTGCTCTTATTTTATGCCAAGAAGAATTTATAGAAGTTCTTATTTTATCAAAAACTTTTTCTATTGATGGAAATTCTTCAATTAACTGCTTACTTGCTTTTATAAAATCTTCATTAGAATAAGTAAAACTAGTTCCTAAAACTTCATTTATTTCATTAACACCACCAATAAAAATTGTTGAATATTGCAATAAGTCTGTTAATACATCTTTTGCGTTTTCACCATATTTCCACAAAGCACTTCTATATGTAGGATCTGCAGAAATAATCATTCCTTTTTCTTTAGCCAAAACCAAACCTTCTTTTAAAGTTTCTTTTGCTCCTTTACAAAGTGCAGGCGTAATTCCTGTCCAATGAAACCATTTACCGTTTTCTAAAGATTTTTCCCAATTTACCATTTCAGGTATAATTTCAGAAAATGAAGAATGAGAGCGATTGTAAGAAATTTTACTTGGCCTCATAACAGCACCAACTTCTAAAAAGTAAACACCTAAAGGTCTTTCTGAACGTACAATTGCAGAAGTATCTAAATCGAATTTATTTAAATAAGAAATTGCAGTATCTCCAATAAAGTCATTAGAAATACAACTTATATGCTTAACATTTCCACCAAAATTAGCTATAGAAATACCTACGTTAACTTCTGTTCCTCCAAAATAGAACTCTATAGCATTAGATTGGATAAATTTTTTATTTCCGAGTGGTGAAATTCGCATTAAAACCTCGCCAAACGTAATTATCTTATTCATAATAAAATTTTTTATAAAGCAAATATACTTTATAAAAATAGATTAAAACGATGTTTTATATTGAATTATATTCTTAAAACTATAAAGATGTAATAAAACGAATTGTTTGATTATTAAACATTTCTGGCTGTTCTACATTTACAACATGCCCGCAATTTTCAATTACATAAAGTGAAGCTGTAACATGTTTAGATACAATACTTTTTATTGAAGGCAAAAACAAATGATCTTCTGCACCCATTACATATAAGGTAGGAATTTTAATATCTTTTGTTCTAAAAAAACGTAAAAGTGGGTTAATTTCTGAAGTTAACTTAAACCAACGCAAAAATTCTTTTTGGTATAATTTCTTTGCTTCGTTTACAAACAACAATCTCGATTTTTTGTGATTTTTCTTTGGCATAATAATAAATGCAAAGAGTTTGTATAACATCATATAAGGCACTACAGATTTAAAGATATTACCAACTTTCATTAAAACCTGAGAACGAAAATTCATCTTTATAATTGCTCCTCCCATAATCATGCTTTTTACCATTTCTGGCCTTTTTTCTGCAAGATTACGAATTAGTATTGTTCCTAAAGAAATACCAATAAAATGAGACTTTTTAATTTTTAGATGATCTATTACCTCAACAATATCTGCAGTAATAGAATCGAACGTATACTTTGCTTTAAAAGTATCTTTTAACTTTGGCTTGCTATTTCCATGGCCACGTAAATCTAAAATTAAAACATTAAAATGTTTTTTAAAATCTCGTACTTGTTTAAACCAAATAGAACTGCTTCCTCCTGCTCCGTGAACAAAAGTTACCCATTCTTTAGAAGTTTCATGAGGATATGAATAGTAATTTAACAGCTTTTTTCGTTTTTAATTTCAAACAAAAATAGCCTTTTAAATGTTAGTAGAAAAACCTTTAACTTTCTTCATTTTTTTATAGAAGCAAATAAATACAAAAACAATAAAAGATAAAATTATCTTTTATTGTTTTTTATCGTAACTTTGTAGCATAAATATAAAGTATGTTTTCTAAAACCTGTGAATATGGCTTAAGAGCTGTAATTTTTATTGCTCAGCAAGCCAAAACTAATAAAAGAGTTGGTATTACTGCTATTTCAGAAGCAATAGATTCTCCTCAGGCGTTTACAGCAAAAGTATTGCAACAACTTACAAAACATAAAATTGTTCAATCTATAAAAGGGCCTTTGGGTGGTTTTTTTATTGAAGAGAGAGATTTAAACAAAATTGTATTAAGTGATATTGTAGAAGTTTTAGATGGAGATAATATATACACTGGTTGTGGTTTAGGACTGCACCAATGTAATGACAAAAAACCCTGTCCGTTGCATTTTAAATTTATAGAAATTAGAGAAAACTTAAAGAAAATGTTAGAAAAAACCACCTTATTAGAGCTTTCTTCTGATAAGAATATTGCCGATTATTATCTAAAAAATTAAAAAAAAATTAACTAAATAAAAGATATAAAGATCTTTTATTCTTTATATAAAAATAACTTAAACTAAATAATTATGATTACAGCTTCATTAACAACAAACCTTCAATATAAGAAAGATAAACCAGCAATAACGCTACTTATGGAAACAGCATCTACAAAAGAAATAAGAATAGTAATGCATAAAAGCCAAGAAATGAAAGAGCACTCTGCACCTAAACCAATTGTTATAGAAATTTTTGAGGGAGAAATTCTCTTTGGTGTTAAAAGTAAAGAACTACATCTAAAAAAAGGCGATTTAATTGCATTAGATGCAAACGTATCACACAACTTGCTCTGTAAAGAAGATGCAATTGTTCGGTTAACAATAGCGAAAACAGACTCTATACAAAGAGTTAATAATGTTACTTCATAATTTATAAATAAACATAAGATGAAAAAAGTTTGGATTGCTTTTATAAGCGTATTTGTACTCTCTTTTGCAGTACTAATTTGGGTAGGAACACAGGTCTACCAAAAACAACCACCAATTCCAGATTCCGTTTTAATTAAAGGAACTACAGACGTTTTCTATACAAAAGAAGACATACAAACCGGGCAAAATGTTTGGGAATCTATTGGTGGTATGGAAGTTGGCTCAATTTGGGGTCATGGAAGTTATGTAGCGCCAGATTGGTCTGCAGATTGGATTCATAGAGAAGCGGTTTTTATGCTAGATCTTTGGGCTAATAGAGATTTTAATCAAAAATACAACACTTTAGATGTAGAACAAAAAGCAGCAATAAAAGCGCGTTTAATAAAAGATATTAAAACGAATACTTACAATACCGCTACAAAAACAATTGTTATTTCTAAAGAAAGAGTTGCTGCAATTAATAATAATATTCAGCATTTTAGCGACATATTTTCTAAAGGAAATGAACGATATGCAATACCAGAAGGTGCTTTAACAGATGCAACAAAACTTAAGCAATTAAATGCTTTTTTCTTTTGGACTTCTTGGGCGGCAAGTACAAATAGACCAGGAAAAAATTATACATACACCTCTAACTGGCCACACGAACCTTTAATAGATAACAATATTACAGATGGTTCTATTATTTGGTCTGGTTTATCGATTGTGTTATTATTACTTTTTGTTGGAATTTTAACGTATTATTATTTAAGTAATCACGAAAAAGGTGAATCTCTAACAAAACCAGATAAAGATCCTTTGGCTAATATGAAATTAGCAAAATCGCAAAAAGCTGTTTTAAAATACTTCTTTGTAATTTCTCTGTTAATTGGTTTACAAGTAATTTTAGGAATTATAACGGTTCATTATACGGTAGAAGGGCAAAGTTTCTTTGGTTTCGATTTGGCAAAATATTTACCTTATTCTGTTAGTAGAACTTGGCATACACAATTAGCTGTTTTCTGGATTGCTGCAACTTGGTTGGCTACAGGACTATTTTTAGCGCCAATGATTTCTAAGAAAGAAATGAAGTACCAACTTTTCGGAATCAATTTTCTTTTTGTAGCATTAATTGTTATTGTACTTGGTTCTATGTTGGGTGAATGGTTAGGAGTTCATCAATTTTTAGATTTAACAACCAACTTTTTCTTTGGCCACCAAGGTTATGAATACATGGATTTAGGAAGATTCTGGCAAATATTTTTAGGAATAGGTCTTGTTTTATGGGTTGTTATGGTAAGTAGACATATTATTTATGCTATTCGAAAAAATGATGAATCTAAACATTTATTAATTATATTATTAATATCTGTAATGGCAATTGGTATGTTTTTCTTTTCTGGATTAATGTATGGAGAAAACAGTAGTTTACCTGTAATTAATTATTGGAGATGGTGGCTAGTGCATTTATGGGTAGAAGGCTTTTTTGAAGTTTTTGCAACCGTAGTTATTGCGTTTATTTTCTCTAGAATGGAAATAATATCTCCTAAAACTGCAGGTAGAGTTTCTATTGCTTCTGCTTCGATCTTTTTAGCAGGTGGTATTATTGGTACTTTACATCATTTATATTATTCTGGTACACCAATACAAGCAATTGCTTTAGGTGCAACTTTTAGTGCTTTAGAGGTTGTTCCGTTAACTTTAATGGGGTTTGAAATTAAAGAAAACTGGAATCTTTTAAAAAGCAAAAAATGGATTCAGAATTATAAATGGCCAATATTTTTCTTTATTTCTGTTTCTTTTTGGAACTTTTTAGGAGCTGGTGTTTTTGGTTTTATAATTAACCCACCAATTGCATTATACTATATTCAAGGTCTAAACACTACTGCAGTTCATGCGCATACCGCTTTATTTGGTGTTTATGGAATGTTAGGAATGGGCTTTATAATAATTTGTTTGCGTTTTTATTCTGATAGAGTATGGAGCAATACAAAACTAAAAAGAGCTTTTTGGTTCTTAAATATTGGTTTAATAGCAATGGTTGTGTTAAGCTTGCTGCCAATAGGTATTATACAAGCGTATACTTCTATAACAGAAGGGTATTCTTTTGCGAGAGAATCAGACCTTTTATACTCGCCAACGGTACAAACTTTAAAATGGATGAGAATGATTGGAGATATTCTCTTCTCTATAGGAATCTACTATTTCTGTTGGTTTACCATTGATGAAGTAATTTATAATTACAAAAGGAAAAAATAATTTTTAACTAAAAAAAGGCGAACATTTCTGTTCGCCTTTTTAATTCCCCCAAATTAAAAAATTACTCTACTATTAAAGTATATTGTGGTGTTGGGTTTAAAGGACAGAAATAAACATACTCTCCTTTTTTAAGCGTTACTGTTTTAGAGTTTTGCTTTGTGTTGTTCTTTACTTGTTCTGTTACGTATGCGTTCTTAATATGCGCTTTTACATCAGACTTTGGTGCTAAAACAAAACCAACATTATGACCAACATTATTGTTTGCTATTTCAAAAATATAAGTTCCTTCAGATAATGTAATTTGTTTCTGTGTAAACTCACCTTTTGTTTGTTCTAAAGAAACAGTTTTTACTTCTTGTGCATTTGTATTAAATGCGAAACCTAAAACTACTACTAAAATTGCGATTACTTTTTTCATGATTGTTATGTATTACTAATTGTTAAAAATTAATTATTTACTAAATTATTGTTGTTTACTTTTATTTATATTGCTTGTGCTACAGGAAAATCTACCGCAACGTCTGTTGTTTTGTGAAAGTAATTGGTAATTGTAATTTCTCCTATTAAGATAATTGCATCTGCCAAGTTTCCTTTTGTATATCCTGCTGCATATAAGTTTTCTACAGATTCTGGTGTTGCAGCTCCTCTATTTTCTGCTACACTTTTAGAGAAATTAGCTAAAGCATTTAACTTAGCATCAAAAGAGGCTTTACCTACTCTTAATTCTAAAATTTGCTCTTCTGTAAAACCATTCATTTTACCAATTGCAGTGTGTGCAGATAAACAATACACACATTCGTTTACTTGACTTACTGCTAAGTTGATTACTTCTTTTTCTTTTGCAGAAAAGCTAGTTTTACCTGCTCCTATTGCTAAAAAGTTACCTAATGCTGTTTCACTGTGTGCAAATGCAGCGTATAAGTTGGGTACAAAACCTAATCCTTTTTCTAATTGACCAAAGATTGCTTGGTTGTTTTCTGATACTTCGTTTTTTGTTGGTACGTTAAATGTGCTCATAATTTTATTTTTTATATTATTAATATTTTGTTCTTCTTTTATATTAAGCTTCGCATTTGCAAAGTTGCTGTGCTGTATTCTGATCGTCGTATGTTTGGTAACCCCAACAGTTAGGACATTGTGCGTTTTCTATTGTTTTCATATTGTTGTTTTTCTAGTTGTTATTAATTGACTCTGCAAAGGTGCAATCTATAGTGACTTCAAAAATTGGACAAAAGTTCCTTTGATTAGGACTCCTTAAAAAGTTGTCTTTTTTTTTGATGATTGCAGCGTTTATTTTAGTCTGTCTATTTTACTTCTTAAGTTACTCTCTGTAATTAAACCCGTATGTCTGTCTGTTGGTTCTCCGTCTTTAAAGAAAATTAATGTTGGTATGCTTCTTACATTAAACTTTGCTGCGAATTCTGGATACTCATCAACATTTACTTTTTTAATAGTTACATTGTCCTTTAATTCGTCTGCTAATTTATTTATAGTTGGTAATAATGTCTGACAAGGTCCACACCAATCTGCATAAAAATCTAATAATACATTACTATTATTTTCTATGACATTCGTAAAGTTTATTTGTTCTAATTGATTTTCCATTTTTTTTATTTTTTAGTTGCTGCTAACGCAGGATAAATTACTTGTTGTTGTAATGTTATTGTTACACACTGCAAAGATGCAACCCTAATACAGGTTTAAAAATGGACAGAAGTTCTTACTGTTTGGACAGCGTAAAATAGTTGGCAAAAATGCACGCGTGAAGGATAGAGCAAATTGTTTGAGCTCTTTTAAAGTTTGATAAAACTTTAAAAAGCGAGTTGCGAAAGCCTGACCTGATAAGGGCACGCCCAAGAAAATAAACCAAAAGCGTGTCATTTCGACAATAGGAGAAATCTCATAACAGTGATAACATAACAACCAAAATTTATGCGATTTCTCTCAAAAGGTTCGAAATGACAAAACTGAACGAAAAAAACCACAAACTTGTCATTTCGACAATAGGAGAAATCTTATAACAGTGATAACATAACAACCAAAATTTATGCGATTTCTCTCAAAAGTTCGAAATGACAAAACTTAACGAAAAAAAACAAAAACCACAAACTTGTCATTTCGACAATAGGAGAAATCGCATAACAGTGATAACATAACAACCAAACTTTATGCGATTTCTCTCAAAAGTTCGAAATGACAAAACTGAATGAAAAAAAACTAAATGAACACTGTTAATTAGTCTTTAAAAAGAATTTTATAATACTGCTGAGGTAAAATCGAAACGACTAATACTCTTTTTTAAACTGAAGTGGAGATTTTTCGATTCCCTTTGTAAAGAAACGCGTAAAATATGCAGGATCGTTAAAACCAAGTTCGAAAGCAATTTCTTTTACCGTTTTGTCTGTATAAACTAACAACCGTTTTGCTTCTAACAAAATACGGCTCTTAATAAAGTCTGATGGCGTTTTTGCACCTAACTTCTGAAAGTGTTTGGTTATCGATTTTGGCGAAAGGCCTAATCTATTTGCATACTCTGTTACAGAATGCATGGTTTTAAAATTCTGCTCTACCAACAAACTAAAATCTTTAAAAAGACGGGTTTCTACGTCTTCTTTAATAACATGGTTTTCTTTTTTTACACGAACTGCAGAAATAATAAATTGCTTTAAATAAGACTGCAACATATCGTATTGGGCAGTTTCGTTTTGTTGAAATTCTTCGATTAAACTCTCTAGAATAAAGTTGAGTTTTGCCGTGTCTTTTTCGCAAGGTTTTACAAACGGTGTTTCATAAATATTATTAAATAAAACACCATTACAGGCCACTTCTTGGTCGTGGGTTTGTATGCAATAAAAGTCTCGTACAAAAGTAAGTTTATAAGCGGTTTTTATTTGTTCGGAATCTACTGTAAAGACTTGCCCTGGAGACAAGAAAAACAGCACATTATCATTAAAAGTATATTGTTCAAAATCGATATTATACGTCCCACTACCTTCTTGAATCCAATAAATAGAATAGGCGTTTACTTGCTCATTATGATCTATTGTACAGGCTTTCTCGAAAGCAACTGTACTTAAAGAAAAAGTATTCTGAAAAGAGTATTTTGTAATATCTTGAATTGCCAAATTTGAGTTTGTTTTGTCTGTTGGTCGTAAAAATAGTTATAACCTTTACCGTTTTATTTCTAAATGTAAACTTTATTCACTTTTTTAAAAATAAATAAATTTATTGACTTACATCAAATAATTTCACTTGAGACAATATTAGTTTTGCTTACGCAAAATTAAATATAATTTAAAATGGTACTTACAGAATTAGATACGTTAAAAATGTTTGGGAATGACAGTAAAGAACGATTAGAAAAAGCATTTATACATCTTAAAAAAGGAAATGGAATTATCTTAATGGACGATGAGAATAGAGAAAATGAAGGCGATTTGGTGTTTTCTGCGCATCATATGACAGATAATCAAATGGCACTTATGATTCGAAAATGTAGTGGTATTGTTTGTCTTTGTTTACCGAATGAAAAAGCAGATACATTAGAGTTACCTTATATGGTAAAAGAAAATACAAGTAGTTATCAAACGCCTTTTACAATTACTATAGAAGCAAAAGAAGGCGTTACTACAGGTGTTTCTGCTAAAGACAGATTAACAACAATAAAAGCTGCTTGTAAAGAAAATGCGAGTAGTACCGATTTAGCAAAACCAGGTCATGTTTTTCCTTTAAGAGCTAAAGATAATGGTGTTTTAGAAAGAAAAGGGCACACGGAAGGTAGCGTAGATTTAATGAAATTAGCGGGTTTAAAGCCAGAAGCTGTACTGTGTGAATTAATGAATGATGATGGAACAATGGCTAAAATTGACACCATTTTAGAGTTTGCTAATGAGCATAATTTAATAGTACTATCTATACAAGATATTATTCATTACCGTACATTTGTAAGAGACTACAAGTAAATGGCAAATAATATCGAACTTATTAACTTCATAAAAAAGAATATTAATATTGATGATGAAGATTTGAAAATAGTGTTGTCTTATTTTAAAACAATTAAAAAAAGTAAAAATGAAATTCTGCTTTCTAATGGAAAAAATAGTCAGGTTAGTTATTTTGTAAAAAAAGGTTGCTTAAGACTATTTTACATAAATGAGGAAGGAAAAGATGTTACACGATATATTGCATTTGAAAATCAGTTTGCTACAGAATTAGTTAGTTTTATAACCAATGAACCTGCACAAGAAACGATTCAGGTTATTGAAAACAGCGAACTTCTATACATAACTCATGATGATTTTAGGCATCTTATGACTATTGTGCCTAAATGGAAAGATTTTTATAGCATCTATTTAGAAAAGGCATATGTAAATAATTCTAAGAGATTAATTTCGTTTACAACACTAGATGCATCTGAAAGATACAAGCAATTATTTAAAATAAACCCCAACATTGTTAAACGTCTACCAAATAAAATTGTAGCTTCTTATATTAATATTTCACAAGAAACGTTGAGTAGAATAAAATCTAAAATTTGACAATAAAATAAAAACAATAAATCTAAAAATTATGAAAAAAGTATTATTACTAGGACTCTTCTTATTACAATTTACTGGTTATTCACAATCTACTGATGTAAAACCTAGTGCTAAAAAAACTAGTGACAAATTGTTATTAACTATCTTTCTTAAACACGATCAAAGCATGAATTTGCATGAGATTGAAAAGATAAGAACAGCGCAAGGTTTTTATGAAAACTTTCCACCAGAAGGTACTTCTGTAGTTGATTGGTATGTGGTTATGGGACTTGGTCAAATGGTGGTACTAGAACTTCCTGCTTCAAAATTAGCTGCTGTAAATTTAGCAATTGAAAGAACTGCTTGGAAAGCTTTTAAGACGGAAATTTACCCAACTTATAATCTATTTCCTATTGTAAAAGACAAGTTAAAAAACAATGCAAAAGTAAATTACTAGACTCTTTATTATAAATTGTCTAACAAAAAAGCGATTACTATCTATAATGTATTTTAGATCGTAATCGCTTTTTTGTTTAATTTAAAACCAATAGTATACGTTTTAAATTTCTTTAATAGAAACTGTGTTTAATCAGTTTTATTTGTCGTAAAATTTTTTATATTCAGCAATAAAAATGCTAACAAAGCAGGTAATACCCAACCCAAACTATGTGTTGCTAAAGGAATAAAACTTTTAATACCCGTTAAGTTTTCTCTTGGTATAATAAACCCTAAAAAATCTGGAATACTAAAAATAAAAGTCACGATAATTACACCTCTAAAAACAAGTTTAGATGCATACTTGTCTGGTACAATATTTAATAGAATTAGCATAATTGTTATTGGGTATACAAACATTAATGCTGGTACAGCCACATCTATAATAAAACCAACATTGTAACTACCAACAATAATACCTATAACAGCACAAACTGCAGCTGTAATTATATAAGCAGTTTTAGAATTATTACAAATTCCTTTAATATAATCTGCAGTTCCTGTTACAATACCAACGGCTGTTGTAAAACATGCCAAAGCAACTAAAACACTTAAAAAAGTAGTACCAAAATTACCTAAAGTCTGTGTACTTAAACCAGATAAAACTTCTATTCTTGTTGCATTTTCTGTAAATGTAGAAGCGAATAATGCACCACTTAAAATTAAGCCTCCGTAAATTAATAACAAACCTGTTCCTGCAATATAACCTGCTTTTCTAATCAGTTTTCTTTTTTCATCGAATGTATTGTGATTGCTATAATCTAAAGAAATAATAATAACAGCTCCTACAACAACACCTGCAATAGCATCAAAAGTTTGATAACCTTCTAAAATACCATCTATAAAAGGATTTTTAAATGTTGATGCGCCTAAGTTTCCATTAGAAGCAAAGAAAGAAATACCTATAATTACTAATAAAATAATAACAATTATTGGCGTTAAAAACTTACCAATTAAACCAATTATTCTAGATCTGTTTATTGCAAATAGAAAAACTAAAACAAAATAAACAATACTTGTTAAAATTGCTGGCGTATCAAAAAATGGCTGAATTGCCATTTCATGGGTTACCGCTGCTGTTCTTGGAGACGGTATTGCTATTGCAATTATGTAAATTAAGAAACAAAAAAGTGTGCTAAAAGCGGGTGAAACTTTCTTACCAAAATCGTACAAAGTACCTTGTAATTTTGCGTGTGCAAAAATTGCTAAAATGGGTACAATAATAGCTGTTAAGATAAATCCCATAACAACAATCCACCAATCTACACCAGATTTTAAACCTAAGGTTGGTGGTAGAATTAAATTTCCTGCTCCAAAAAATAACGAAAAGAGTGCAAAACCTGCAATCCAAATTTCTTTTGTTTTACCCAAAACTAGTTTTGTTTTTTAAGGTTTAAATGTTCAAAATCGAAACTAAAATCTGTAATTGGCGCAACATACTTCATTTTTGCACTAGTTGCATTTCCTTTTTCATTAAAAGTAAAGTTTACAAACACATCTGCATCAAAACTTCTATTGTTCCATTTAGCAACAAATGTTGTTTGGTTATAAGGTAACAATTCACCTACAATATCTGTAGATCTTTTACTTTTAATAGTGTACTTATTATCTTTAAAAGAAATAACAACATCACCAAACCAATTATCTGTATAGGTACCAACAATCTGATTTGGTTTTGGCAAACTCTTATTTGTTTTAGCAATTGCTACTGTATTAAAAACAGTTGCTTTTATACTATCATTAAACTGTAAAAAGTTGTTGTTTTTGTCTCCGTATGTTTTTAACCAATTTCTATCTTTATATCCTAAATAACTATCTTTTATTGTATTTGTTATGGTATTAAAAGCATTTCCGTTCATTTGATTTGTTAACACAATAATTGCCAAATCTAAATCTGGAATCATTGTAAATTGTGTTACTGTACCTAATAAACCGCCTGTATGATATACTTGTTTATAACCGCCTTTTACATCCGTTAAAAACCAACCTAAACCATAACCTTTAAAGTTAGAACTGTAACTATCATTTTTACCAACTTTAAGCGGAGTTTGTAATTGCCAAAGTTCATGGAATTGGTTTGTGCTTAATAATCTTTTTCCTTCTGATGTAACTGCATCATTCATTAAAAAATTTGCCCACGTAAGCATGTCATTTACGTTACTTATTATTCCTCCAGCTGCATTTGCTGTCTCGCTCCAATCATGCGGAATTTGAATTACTTTACCTTCTGTTCTTGTATGTCCATCTATAATATTTGTTCTATTTGTAACTCTATTATAAGATGCTTTACTGTTGTTCATTCCAACAGGCTTCATAATTTTTTGCTCTATAAATTCTTCCCAAGAAAGTCCACTAACACGTTTTAAAACTTCACCAGCAATTATAAACATATTGTTATTGTAGGCAAACTTACTTCTAAATGAAGTTTCTGGTTTTAGGTATTTTACATTCTTAATAACATCTGTTACTGTAAAATCGTTTCCTTCAGGAAAAAACATTAAATCTCCTGCTCCCAAAGCCATACCACTTCTGTGTGTTACTAGATCTCTAACGGTAAATTGTTCTGTTACCCAAGCATCATATAATTGAAATTCTGGAATGTGTTTTCTTACTTTATCATCCCAATTTAACTTTCCTGCATCTACCATCATTGCCAACGCAAAACAAGTAAAACCTTTACTATTAGAAGCAACACCAACTAAGGTGTTTTTGTTCATTTCCTTTTTATTCGTAAGAGAACGCACTCCATGTCCTTTTGCATATACTATTTTTCCGTCTTTTAAAATACCTACAGAAATACCAGGAATGTCGAAGGTTTTTAAAGTTTTCTCTACAAGTTTATCTAACTTCTCTTCTTTAATTTGTGCATTTATTGTTACTGAAACAATAAAGAAAAGTAAAAGTGTAATTTTTCTAAAAAACATAAGTTTAAATTGGAATGAATTCACACCAAATATAGTAAATACTTTATGATGTTTTAAATTTCTAAAAACGAATCAAGTCTTATATTTGTAGCTATGATTTTAGAATATAAAAATGCTAATATTTTTTATACGGATGAAGGCAAAGGAACTGCTGTTGTTCTAATTCATGGGTTTTTAGAAAATACTGCAATGTGGCAAAACATTGTACCTGCACTTTCTAAAAAAAACAGAATTATTACTATTGATTTGTTAGGTCATGGAAAGAGTGATTGTTTGGGCTACATACATTCTATGGAAATGTTTGCCGAAACTATAAATGCCGTTTTAAAACATTTAAAAATTAGAAAATGTATTTTAGTAGGGCATTCTTTAGGTGGTTATGTTACATTGGCTTTTGCAGAAAAATATCCGCAGAAAATAAAAGGTTTGTGTTTACTAAATTCTACTTCTAATGAAGATGATGAAGAACGTAAAACATTAAGATTACGCGCCAACAAAATGATACAACATAACTTTACAAATATGGTAAGAATGTCTTTTGCTAATTTGTTTGGTAAAAAAAGTAAAAAACTATATAAAGAAGAAATAAACGCCGCTTTACAGGAAGCTTTACAAACACCAATACAAGGTTATATTGCTGCACAAGAAGGCATGAGAATTCGCACAAGTAGAAATAGTATTTTAATTAAAAATGACTTTAAAAAACTTATAATTATTGGTGAAAAAGATCCTGTTTTAGATTTTGAAACTTCTTTAGAAGAGGCTAAAAAAACAAATACAGAACTTGTTGTTTTCCCAAACGGACATATGAGTCATATTGAAAATAAAGAGGAATTAATTACCGTTTTAAAAGAGTTTGTTAAGAAATTATAAATTAACTTTTTTGAAATAACGAATTCATTAAAATCACTAAAACTACATTATATGATTCATATAATTAGAAAATAAAGAGACATTTACTTTGCAAGTAGAAATAAAAAATCCAAGAACAACGTGTTACAAATGTATGAGCCCTAAAAGCACTTGCATTTGTAAACACATTCGCCCTTTTAATACTAAGACTCGTTTTATTATTCTTATGCACCCAAAGAAATATAATTTAGGAATAGAAGAAAAAATTACGGTGACTAACTAAAATAAAATTCTAAACTTAAAGTTACAAACAAAAAAAGCGCAAATTAAAATTTGCGCTTTTTTTATAACCTTACTTATTGTTAAAATTAATCGTTTTTTAAAGGATTCCAACCTTGTGCTTTTAATTCAATTTCTTGACTTGCTCTTGTTACCAAATTTAAACCTTGGCTTTCTGCGGTAATATGACCAATTATAGAAAAATTAGGATTTCCTTTTATACTATCGAAATTTGCAATTGGTACGGTAAAAAGTAATTCGTAATCTTCACCACCACTTAATGCAACCATTGTAGAATCTAATTCAAATTCTTCGCAAGTAGAAATTACTTGAGGGTCTAATGGTAATTTGTCTTCGTAAATTTTACAACCTACTTTAGATTGCGAACAAATATGCATAATTTCAGATGAAAGACCATCAGAAATATCTATCATAGAAGTTGGCTTTATTGCTAATTCTTTTAATAAGCCAGCAACATCTTTACGAGCTTCTGGTTTTAATTGACGTTCGATTAAATAAGTATAATTATCTAAATCTGGCTGGTTTTTAGGATCTACCTTAAAAACTTGCTTTTCTCTTTCTAAAACCTGCAAACCTAAATAAGCTGCACCTAAATCTCCTGTAACAACAATTAAATCGGTTTCTTGCGCACCGTTTCTGTAAACAATCTCTTCTTTTTCTGCTTTTCCTATCGCTGTAACAGAAATTAACATTCCTGTAGTAGAAGAAGTGGTATCTCCACCAATTAAATCTATATTGTAACTTTCACAAGCTAACTGAATTCCAGAATACAACTCTTCAATTGCTTCTAAAGGAAATCTATTAGAAACCGCAATAGAAACCGTAATTTGCTCTGCAACACCATTCATTGCATACACATCAGATAAATTAACCATTACAGCTTTATACCCTAAATGTTTTAAAGGCATGTAACTTAAATCGAAATGAACACCTTCGATTAACAAATCTGTAGTAACTAACGTTTGTTTTTCTGATGCATCTAAAACAGCAGCATCATCTCCAATAGCTTTTATTGTAGATGAATTTTCAACCTTAAAATATTTTGTAATATGATTTATTAAACCAAACTCACCAAGTTCTCCTAATGATGTTTTTTGTGTATTTTTATCTTCTAACATGCTGCAAAGATAGGTAATTCTTAAAATTACAGAGTTACTTTACAACGGAAGTAAAAATAAAAGCATTATTTTTACTTCTATACTTTTTAAGTACTAAAAAACAATAAATACGTTATCCTATTAAAGTTGCTTTAATACTTTAAAAATTAGTAAAAATGATAAAAAAAAGTCTTTTCATATTCGTTCTAATTATAGCTAGCTGCTCAAAAAAAGAGGTTTTTGTTCCTGAAAAACAAATAATTATAAATCCTATTGCAAACTGCGAAGATGGTTTTGCTGGAGAATACCCATGTAATGATTATGATTTATTAACCTATGTTTCTTTAGAAGATATTGGTGGCGTAAATACAACAATTACTAATTGTTGGGGTTGGTCAGACCCAGAAACAAACAAAGAGTTTGCATTAATAGGTACAAATAAAGGAACTACTTTTATAGAAATTACAGATCCAACAACGCCAATAGTTCTTGGATCGTTAAATACAAAAGGAAATACTATTAGAGATATAAAAAGATACAATTCTTATGCTTTAATTATTAATAATGATGAGGTTAACGGTTTACAGATATTTAATTTAAAAGCTTTAAGAGAGGTTAATGAAACACCTGTAGAATTTGTAAGCGATACAGAAACTAGATTTAAAGGTAGTTCTAAAAGTATTGCTATTAATGAGCAAAGTATGTTTGCTTACATTCTTGGTGCTACTAAAAATGGTGGTGGTCCTTTTTTTTATGATATAGAAAAAACACACGAAGCAAGATTAAAAGGAAGTTATGAAGAAGGCGCTTACGCAAACCAAGCAAAAGTTATAACTTATAACGGTTTAGATGCAGATTATATTGGCAAAGAAATTTTTGTAGGAAGTAATAATAATGAAATTGTTCTTTTAGATGTAAGTGATAAAGAAAATCCTATAAAAATAGCTACCGTAACTTATAGCAATATTAATAAAACTACAAAAGGTGCTTTTACAGACGATTCTAATTACTTTATTGTTGGTGATGAAAATGATGCAGAAAATAAAACAATTGTTTTCGACTTTTCAGATTTAGACAACCCTGTTTATCTTTTCGATTTTAATGGAACCACTAATGCAATTGATAATAATGGTTTTGTAAAAGGAAATATTTACTACCAAACAAACTCAACAGCAGGTATTAGAATGTTAGATATTTCTAATATTGAAAACAATATAATTAAAGAAGTTGGTTTTTTCGATACACACCCAGAAAATGATAACCCAGAAGCTAAAGGTACTTCTGGAATTTACCCTTATTTATCTAGTGGTAACATTCTTATAACCGATACTGAAAGAGGTTTTTTTGTAATTAGAAAAAAGAACTCTTAATAGAAATAGCAAATAACTGTTGCAAAAAAAGAACTACATTTAAGCTTTAATACTCTCTGCTTATGGTTCGTTTTGTTCTCTTTCTTTTTTTTGTTTTAATTTCTTTTACAAAAACAAACGCACAAGAACTTATAAAAATTGCAGAAGCTGAAGCAAAATCAGCCGAATCAAAAATTCATTTTAAAGCAAACCTAAACACCTCAAATTACAACATAACGTATCATAAATTAGAATTTACAGTAGATCCTGCAGTAGCAAGTATTTCTGGAAGAGTAACTACAACTTTTACTGCTTTAGAAAACATGAATACTGTTACCTTCGATTTAGATGATAATATGACAGTAACTTCTGTTATTCAAAATGGAAACGCAGTCTTATTTTCTCAAAACTCAAATGACGAACTAGTAATTATATTAGAAAACACTTTAGCTGTTAATATGGCTACCACTGTTTCTATAGCGTATAAAGGAAACCCAACAAGCAATGGTTTTGGTTCTTTTGAAGTTAATACACATAATGGCACACCTGTTCTCTGGACACTTTCAGAACCTTACGGAGCACTAGGTTGGTGGCCTTGTAAACAAGATTTAAATGATAAAATTAATGAAATAGACATATACATTACCGCACCAAAGCAATATACTTCTGTTTCTAATGGTTTAGAACAAAGTGCTATTATAAATGCTGATAAAAAAACAACTCATTTTAAGCATAAATATCCTATTCCTGCATATTTAATAGCAATTGCAGTTACTAATTATAAAACCTATTCTCATACAGTTACTAACAACGGAAACCCTTTCCCTATAGTTAACTACGTGTACCCAGAAAATTTAATTAACGCTCAGAATAGTACAGGAATTACTGTAGCTATTATGAATAATTTTATAAATCTATTTGGCAATTATCCGTTTGAAAACGAAAAATATGGTCATGCGCAATTTAGTCGAGGTAGAGGAATGGAACATACTACGGTTTCATTTATGGGAAATTTTAATAGAGATTTAATTGCACATGAATTAGCGCACCAATGGTTTGGAAATAAAATTACTTGTGGCAGCTGGAAAGATATTTGGTTAAATGAAGGTTTTGCAACATTTCTAACTGGTTTAACAGTAGAAAAATTAGATGGTGATGCTGCTTACAAAAACTGGCGAAGTAATAATATAAATGCAATAACTTCTATTTCTAATGGCGCTGTATATCTTTCTAATATAGATACTACAAGTGTTGGTAGAATTTTTAATAGCAGATTAAGTTATAAAAAAGGAGCGATGGTTTTACACATGTTGCGCAAAAAAATAGGAGAAACTAACTTTTTTAAAGGAATAAAAAACTATATCACAGATTCTAAACTAACTTATAATTATGCTAAAACTTCAGATTTAATAAAGCATTTAGAAACTTCTAGTGGTTTAGATTTAGAAGAATTTTTTAACGATTGGATTTATAAAGAAGGTTACCCAACATATAGTTTAAATTGGCAGCAACAAACATCTAATGAAGTTGAAATTACATTAAATCAAACACAGAGCGATGCTTCTGTTTCCTTTTTTGAAGCCGATGTTCCTATTCGTTTAAAAGGAACAAACGGCGAAATAAAAGACATTCTTTTAAACAATATTAATAATGGACAAGTCTTTAAAGAAAGTATTAATTTTACAATAAACGCTATCGAAATTGACCCTGATATTCACTTAATTTCAAAAAACAATACAAGTACATTAAACACAGAAAATCTAAATAAATTAGAGAATAAAATAACTTTTTTTCCCAACCCTATTAGAAGCATATTAAAGATTAAAACACCTAATCACTTAAAAATAAAAGAAGTAATTATTTATACACTTTTAGGTAAAGAGATTCTTAAAAGCTTAACATTAGAAACAGATTTATCTAATTTAGAAACAGGCATTTACTTTGTTAAAATAAAAACTAACTTAGGAAATATTCACAAGAAAATTATTAAGAAATAACTTTCTTCTTCATTAAAATAAGAAGCATCAATAAAACCAATAAGAACATTGTCTTTGTTAATGAAAGTTCTGTGTTTTTCTTCGACTTATATTGTATATTTGCACTCAATTTAGATTTAATCTATTTAAAATTATGATAAAAGTTTCAGACACAGCGAAAAAGAAAGTCGTAGAACTAATGACTGATGAAGGCTTTAACGCAGTAACCGACTTTGTAAGAGTTGGTGTAAAAAGCGGTGGTTGTTCAGGTTTATCTTACGATTTAACTTTTGATAATAAAAAAGAAGAAAACGATAAAGTCTTTGAAGAGAATGATGTAAAAATTATTGTTGATAAGAAGAGTTTTTTATATTTAGTAGGAACAACTCTAGAGTACTCTGGAGGTTTAAACGGAAAAGGATTTGTTTTTAATAACCCAAACGCAAATAGAACTTGTGGTTGTGGAGAATCATTTAGTTTATAAAATTATTTAAATATTAAAAGACTCAAAAATGAAAAGATTCGAAGACTTAGAAGTTTATAAAAAAGCTTTTGAGTTTTCAATCAAAATTTATGAGTTAACAAGTTCTAAAACATTTGATTATAATATTAAAAACCAGATTCAAATAGCAGTATTATCTATACCTTTGAATATCGCAGAAGGTTTTGAATTACAATCAAATAAACAATTTGTAAAATTCTTATATATAAGTAAAGGTTCTTCGGGTGAAGTTCGAAGCTTATTAAGAATTTGTGAAAGGTTAAAATACCTAGAAAAGAAAAACGTACAAGAATTAATAATTGAAAGTGAAGAAATTTCCAAACAATTATCAAAATTCATTAACTATTTAAAAAGAAGTGAGATTTATTAAATTTTTCAATTTTTCAATCTTTTAATTATTATGAGCAAATATACCGAAGACGATTTAGAAAAAGAATTAGAAACCCAAGAATATAAGTACGGTTTTTATACAGATATAGAAAGTGACACATTTCCTATAGGGTTAAATGAAGATGTTGTTCGTGCAATTTCTAAAAAGAAAAATGAGCCACAATGGATGACCGATTGGCGTCTGGAAGCTTACAGAGTTTGGGAACAAATGGAAGAGCCAGATTGGGCAAATGTAAATTATGAAAAACCAAATTTTCAAAACATTGCTTATTATTCTGCTCCAAAAAAGAAACCTAAATTAAATTCTTTAGATGAAGTAGATCCAGAATTACTAGACACTTTTAAGCGTTTAGGAATTTCTTTAGACGAACAAAAAAAATTAGCTAATGTTGCTGTAGATATTGTTATAGATTCTGTTTCTGTAGCAACTACATTTAAGAAAACATTGGGTGAAAAAGGTATTATTTTTATGCCTATATCAGAAGCAATTCAAGAACACCCAGAATTAGTTAGAAAATATTTAGGAACTGTTGTACCAACAACAGACAACTTTTATGCAGCATTAAATTCGGCAGTTTTTTCTGATGGATCTTTCTGTTACATTCCAAAAGGAGTTCGTTGCCCAATGGAATTATCTACCTATTTTAGAATTAATGAAGGTGGAACAGGACAATTTGAAAGAACATTAGTTGTTGCAGATGCAGGAAGTTATGTTTCTTATTTAGAAGGTTGTACTGCACCAAGTAGAGATGAAAACCAATTACACGCAGCTGTTGTAGAATTAATTGCAATGGACGATGCAGAAATTAAATATTCTACTGTACAAAACTGGTATCCTGGTAATAAAGAAGGTAAAGGTGGAGTTTACAATTTTGTAACCAAAAGAGGATTGTGTGAAACAAACGCAAAAATTTCTTGGACACAAGTAGAAACAGGTTCTGCTGTAACATGGAAATATCCTTCTTGTATTTTAAAAGGAAACAATTCTGTTGGTGAGTTTTACTCAATTGCTGTAACTAATAATTATCAGCAAGCAGATACAGGTACAAAAATGATTCACTTAGGTAAAAACACCAAGTCTACCATTATTTCTAAAGGAATTTCTGCAGGACATTCACAAAACTCATATAGAGGTTTAGTTCAGATAAATGCAAGAGCAGAAAATGCACGTAATTTCTCTCAGTGCGATTCTTTATTAATGGGTAATGCATGTGGTGCACACACGTTTCCTTATATAGAAGTAAAAAACAAATCTGCACAAATAGAACACGAAGCAACAACAAGTAAAATTGGTGAAGAACAATTATTTTACTGTAACCAACGTGGTATCGATACAGAAAAAGCAATTGCTTTAATTGTAAACGGATTTAGTAAAGAAGTTTTAAATAAATTACCAATGGAATTTGCTGTGGAAGCTCAAAAATTATTGGAAATTTCTTTAGAAGGTTCTGTAGGATAAATTTAAAAGAGATGAAAAAAATTATTTTATTATTTCTTGGTTTAGCAATTGTAAGTTGTAAAAAGTCAGAAAAAAAAGTTGAAGAAACTGTAAAACCAACAGTTAAATTGTTTCAATTGGTTGGTGGTTCTATTTTAGTGAAAAAATTAGAGGTTTTTTCACAAGACACAACTTATACTGGTCAATCTAAACAATTTACAGATGCTTATTATGTGATATCTCATCCTAAAGGAAACTTAATGTGGGATGCAGGTTTACCAGAACAATTGGTAATGCCAGAACCTTATGATGAGCCAAGTGGAGTTTATAGAATTCAAAGACCAGATTCATTAGTAAATCAATTAAAATCTATTGGTTTTAAAATTAATGATTTTAAGTATTTTGCAATGTCTCATTCTCATTTTGATCATTCTGGTCATGCAAATTTAATGAAAGATGCAACTTGGTTGGTTCAAGAAAATGAATACAATGCAAATGTTGGCGATACTTTAAAAACAAAAAATGCTGCTTTAACTGCTTTAACAAATGTTAAAAAGTTAAACGGAGATTACGATGTTTTTGGAGATGGAACAGTAGTTATTAAATATACGCCAGGTCATACAATTGGTCATCAATCTTTATATGTAGATTTAGGTTTAGAAAAGCCTATTCTGTTAACAGGAGATTTATATCATTTTCAAGAAAACAGAACAAGCAAAGGTGTGCCTTCATTTAATTATGATGCAGCACAAACTATAGAAAGTATGAATAAATTTGAAGCTTTTGCAAAAGAAAAAAATGCAGAGGTTATTATTCAACACTCTCCAATAGATTATAAAAGATTAGAAAATATATTAAAAAAATAAACGCAGAAAGCGATGTTAAAAATAGAAAATTTACAAGCAAGTATAGACGATAAATCAATTTTAAAAGGATTGAATTTAGAAGTAAAAGCAGGAGAAGTACACGCAATTATGGGACCTAATGGTGCTGGAAAAAGTACTTTGGCTAATATTATTGCTGGAAAGGAAGATTATGAAGTTACTGCTGGAACTATTGAATTAAATGGTGAAGATATTAGCGAATTAGCACCAGAAGAAAGAGCACATAATGGTGTGTTTTTATCTTTTCAATATCCTGTAGAAATTCCTGGAGTTTCTGTAACAAACTTTATTAAAACGGCTATTAACGAAACTCGTAAAGCTAAAGGTTTAGAAGACATGCCCGCTAAAGACATGTTAAAAATGATTCGTGAGAAATCTGAATTATTAGAAATAGACCGTAAATTTTTATCTCGTTCTTTAAACGAAGGTTTTTCTGGTGGAGAAAAGAAACGTAACGAAATTTTTCAAATGGCAATGTTAGAGCCAAAATTAGCTATTCTAGATGAAACTGATTCTGGTTTAGATATAGATGCTTTACGTATTGTTGCAAACGGAGTAAATAAATTAAAATCTAAAGACAATGCAGTAATTGTAATTACGCATTACCAACGTTTATTAGATTATATCGTACCAGATTTTGTACACGTTTTACACGATGGAAAAATCGTAAAAAGTGGAGACGCATCTTTAGCTCTAGAGTTAGAGGCAAAAGGATACGATTGGATTAAAGAACTTGTATAAGTTCGCAGTAAAATCAGTAGCAGTTTGCAGCCAGCAACTGTGGTAAAATTAAGTTAAGAATAAAAAATAGTCAGTCTACAATAGTTTAATGAAAATTCATAAAACTGCCAACTGAAGACTGAGTACTGAAGACTGAAACAATGGAATTAAAAGACAAACTATTATCATCATACGTTGCATTTGAAAATGATGTAGACACCAATTCTGATGTGCATGAAATTCGTTCTAAAGCGTTTAAAAACTTTGAAGAATTAGGATTTCCTACTAAGAAACTAGAAGCTTGGAAATACACTTCTTTAAACTCAGTTTTAAAGCAAGACTACAGCTTGTTTCCTAACAAAGAAAACTCAATTGAGTTAGCAGATGTAAGAAAGTATTTTATACATGATATAGATGCATATAAACTTGTTTTTATAGACGGAAAATACAGCTCTTTCTTATCGGAAACTACACACGATACTTTTGATGTTTGCTTAATGTCTGCAGCATTAACAAAACCAAAATACAAAGCTGTTATTGAAAATTACTTCAATAAAATAGCTAAAGAAGACAATTTAACGTCTTTAAATACTGCTTTTGCAAATGAAGGTGCTTACATCTACATTCCTAAAAATGTTGAGGTAGAAAAGCCAATTCAAATTATCAACTTTACAACTGGCTCTGAAGCTGCAACAATGTTGCAACCAAGAAACTTAATTGTAGTTGAACAAAATGCTCATGTTCAAATTATAGAACGTCATCAAAGTTTAACTTCTAACCCAGTTTTAACAAACTCGGTAACAGAAATTTATGCTGCAAAAGACGCTACTGTAGATATCTATAAGATTCAGAATGATGATGAGAATGCATCTTTAGTAGATAATTCTTTCGTAGAACAAAAGTCTAATAGTATTGTTTCTGTGCATACTTTTTCTTTTGGAGGAAACATCACTAGAAATAACTTAAACTTTTATCAAAGAGGAGAACACATCGATTCTATCTTAAAAGGAATTACAATTTTAGACGGAAAACAGCATGTAGATCATAACACTTTGGTACATCATATAGAACCAAATTGCGAAAGTCATCAAGATTATAAAGGAATTTATGATGCACGCTCTACAGGTGTTTTTAACGGTAAAGTAGTTGTTAATAAAGAAGCGCAGAAAACAAATGCGTATCAAAAAAACAATAATGTTTTATTAAGTGATAAAGCAACTGTTAATGCAAAACCTCAGCTAGAAATTTTTGCTGATGATGTAAAATGTTCTCATGGTTGTACAATTGGTCAACTAGATGATGAAGCTTTATTTTACATGCAACAACGTGGTATTCCTAAGAAAGAAGGAAAAGCTTTATTAATGTTTGCTTTTGCAAATACCGTTTTAGAAAGTGTAAAAATACCAGAAGTAAAACAACGCATTACCAAGTTAATAGCTAAGAAATTAGGTGTTGATATTGGATTCGATTTATAAGGTAACTCAGTTACTTTTTTATATACAAAAACCACGCTCTTTGCGTGGTTTTTTTTATGTTTAATTTTTTTTTTGTAACTTTATAAAAAGGATATTCAATGAATAAATCGATTAAAACAATATTATTAGTAGCCGGTGTTATTTTATTAGGTTACGGAATTTACACTATGATTCAACCAGAAGCACAAGTTTCTATTGGAGATTTAGATTTAATAACAACACAAGATAATACGAATTCATATATTACTATTGCTCTAGGAATTGCAGCAGTAGCTATTAGTTTAGTGAAAGGAAAGAGTTAATTAACCAAACATTAAATTGTTTTATAAACCACTTAGAAATAAGTGGTTTTATTATTTAATAGCTTCTATTATTTCTTTCAAAAAGATATTTTCATCGAAGTGAGATAAACCAAAACGTACAACAACCAACTCTTCATCTGGTAAAACATATACTCTTTGCCCTTGGTAACCATCTGCAAAATACATATTTTTAGGTACGTCTTTAAACTGCTTTTCTGCATTTAACCAAAACTGTGCACCATAAGTTCCGTTAGAAGTTGCTGTTGGTGTAGTTACATAATCTACCCAATCTTTATTAAATAATTCTTCTCCATTCCAGTTTCCGTTATGCAAGTATAACAAACCAAATTTAGCCCAATCTCGCGCAGTAGCCCAAGCATAAGAAGAAGCTACATAATTACCAGCCAAATCTGTTTCTACAACCATAGAATTCATACCAATTTTATCGATAAAATCTGTGTACCAAAAATCTAAATATTCTTGATGAGTATTAAATTGTGTTCTTAAAATACTAGATAATAAATTTGAAGTACCAGAAGAATAGTTCCAAGAAGCGTTTGTTTTATATTTTAATGGTTTTTCCTCTTGCATTTTTGTCATATCTCTTTCTAAAAACAACATTTTAGTTGCATCAGAAATTTCATTATAATTTTCATCCCATTCTAAACCAGAATTCATTTGCAATAAATTGTTAATTGTAATGTCTTTTCGTGCATCATTTTGCCAAGAATTTATTGGAGCAACATCTTGTACATTTATTTTATTTTGATGCTGTAAAACACCAAAAACAGTACTCATAATACTTTTTGTCATAGACCAACCTAAAATTCTAGAGTTCTTATGAAAGCCATCTGTATATTTCTCTGAAATAATTTGATCTTTATAAATAACAACAACTGCTCTAGAATCATTTTTACCGAAAATAGAACTCACCGTTTTATTAAGTTTATTATAGTTTACGTTTGTAAAAACCGTGTCTTTTTGCGGTGCATTTCCGTAAGGAAAAGGGGTAGTAATGTCTGCTTTTAATCTTTTAGGAACTAAATAGGTAGCCTTTTCATCACTATCATCTAAAGTTAAAACGGCACCCAAACCTTCTCTATAAATTGCTTTTCTTGTTAATAAACCAAAAGCAGAAGAAATAGCAATCTTATTTTTAACATCAATTTTATCTGTAGCTAAATTTACTGGCGAAAAATTATTGTCTGTTTTATCTGTAAACTCTAGAGTTCTTTCCCCAAGAAAGACAGAAGAAGCTGTACTTTTAGCTGAATAACCAGATAAGATATTCAATTTTGGATAATTATATATTACAGTAATAATTACAATTACAGCTAAAAGAAGTAGAATACGCTTAAATATTTTCATTATAAATATAGTTTAGTGATGTAAAAATAAGAAAATCATATTCAGTTTATGAAAACTTTAAAAATTCATGCTTTATCTTTGTAATTAAATATAGTTTCTATGATTAATGTTGATAAAATTCGTGAAGATTTCCCTATTCTAAAAAGAACTGTTCATGGAAAACCTTTGGTATATTTTGATAATGCAGCAACTTCACAAACACCACAAGTTGTAATTGATGCAATTGTAGATTATTATAGCAATTACAATGCAAATATTCACAGAGGTGTTCATACTTTAAGTCAGGAAGCAACAGACAAGTATGAAGAAGCACGTATTAAAATTCAAAAACATTTTAATGCTAAAGAAGCTTATGAAATTATTTTAACTTCTGGTACAACAGATAGTATTAATATGGTTGCAGCTGGTTTTGCATCACTTTTAAATAAAGGAGATGAGATAATAGTTTCTGCTTTAGAACACCATTCTAATATTGTACCATGGCAAATGCTATGTGAAAAAACAGGTGCTATTTTAAAAGTAATTCCTATGTTAGAAGATGGTTCTTTAAACATGGAAGCTTATCATAATTTAGTAAATGAAAAAACAAAATTAGTTTTTTGTAATCATGTTTCTAATGCTTTGGGAACTGTAAACCCTATTGAAGAAATTATTAACGCTGCACATAAAGTAAATGCTGCTGTTTTAATTGATGGGGCTCAAGCAACACCACATATTAAACCAGATGTACAAGCTTTAGATGTTGATTTTTATGTAGCTTCTGCTCATAAATTATGCGGGCCAACAGGTGTTGGTTTGTTATACGGAAAACAAGAGTGGTTAGAAAAATTACCTCCTTACCAAGGTGGTGGAGAAATGATTGCAACTGTTTCCTTTGAAAAAACAACGTATGCTGGTTTGCCTCATAAATTTGAAGCAGGAACACCAAATATCTGTGGAGGAATTGCTTTTGGTACAGCAATAGATTATATGAATGAAGTAGGTTTCGATAATATTGCTTCTTACGAAAATGAACTTTTAGAATACGGAACGCAAGAACTTTTAAAGATAGAAGGTTTAAAAATCTATGGAACTACTGCTAATAAAACGGCTGTAATCTCTTTTAACGTAAATGAAATTCATCCTTATGACATTGGTGCTATTTTAGATAAACTTGGCGTAGCTGTAAGAACAGGACACCATTGTGCACAACCAATAATGGACTTTTATAAAATACCCGGAACTATTAGAGCTTCTTTCTCTTTTTACAATACTAAAGAAGAAATAGATATTTTTATAACTAGCCTTAAAAGAGCAGTTATGATGCTTTCTTAAAAGTAGATATTAAGCATAAAAAAAAGGTTGAGAATAAAAATTCTCAACCTTTTTTTTATGTAAATTATTCTATTTACTACCTTAAAGCAGGTGAGTAATTTGTAGGAAAATCATCTGCTTTAGATAAACCATCTGTTGCTAACGTAAAGTTAGAACCAAACTTAGCATCTATAGCTCCTAAGATTCTATTTGCCATTAAACCATAACCTCTACCAGTTAAATGAATACCATCTAAACTAACTAAACCTCCTGTTACTAAAGATGTAGTCATTGTATAATTATCAAATTGAATACCATTAGCAGCTTCACTTAAAATTGCATTTAAATCTACCAAAGCAACATTTGCATTAGTACTTACAACATCTAAAATTATAGCATTATAAGCATCTGTAGCAACTTGTACACTTGCTAACTCTGTTTCTGTTAAAACCCATTGGTCTCCTAATGCAACTCCTACTCCATTTACACTTAATGGATTGTTAGGGTCTGCTAAAGTTCCAATAAAAGTAGAACTTGTTAAAACTAATAAATCTTTATCTGTACTTTGTCTTAACTGAGGTAAAGCTGCAAAGGCAGGATTAATAGCTCCTAAATTTGTTAAATCTTCATCTATAATTACCACTGCATTTTGTCCAGCTGAAAAAGAAATTGTTCTTTTAGCAACCTCTGCATTTGCTGCTGCTTCTGTAATTGCACCTGCTGCAACTAAAGCTCCAAAAGCTTGTTGTATACCACCATTATATTGTGCATAAGCTCCATTAACTGCACCAGCTGTTGCTGCATCTAAAGGAATTGGATTATAAGGTACTGTTGTAAAATATGGTAATAATGTAATATCTGGCACTGTAGCAATTACTCCTTTTGCTCCTCCAGATGTCATTGCACCAACCATTCCTCTAAATACTTGGTTAAAAACTAAAGGACTAGTAATATCATTAGAACCATAAGTAGAAGGGTCTAAATTATCTTTTTGATCTACACCAGAACCTCCAGAAGTTGCAAATCCTAGAACATCATTTCCACCAACTTCAGATAGTGTAAAAAATGTTGGGCTCTGAGCCATAGCATCTCCTAAAACAGTTGCTGTTGCGCTTGAAGCCATTCTTCCGAAATAAGGATTTAAAGAACCATAACCTGGAAAAGTTAAATGAAAACTTTTTGCTCCAGGAATACCGTAATTGTTAAAAGGTGCTCCTTCTGCTCTAGCTGTTAAACTAGTAGTAGGTAAAGCAGCTAACCTTGTTGGTCCTGCTCCGTTAAAATATAATCTTGGTGGTTGTACAGCATTTCCGCCAAAAACAAAACCTCCAATATTATCTCCCATTAATGGTTGATTAAAATCTCCACCACCAGCTAATTTAAACTTAGACGCTAATGTATTAGGAAACGAATTCTCTTGTGCTTTAATAAAAAGTGCACCGTCTGTAAAACCTCCTGTAAATGAAGCTCCAACAGCAATGTATTTAGAGAAATCTAAACCACCTGCATTTAATTGTACTTCTGGTACTGTATCTTCTAAAATTGGATCTAATTCATTATTTACATCACAAGATGCAACACCAATCGATAAAAGTAGTAATCCTATATATTTGTAATTTTTCATAAAATATTCTATTTTTTATTAGTTATTAATTGACCAAGAAACATAATACTGAGAACCTACTGCCCCAACACCTGGTGCACTAAAATACTCTTTACCTCCTAAGTTTGCACCACCTATTTTAAAAACAGATTTAATACTTGGTACAGTATAATTAATTTGTGCATCTAAAACAGTTCTAGCTTCTACAGTAGCATCTAAGAAAGTAGATTCCCATAAATACTCATCTTGCCATCTTGCATTAATATTAAAACCAAAGTTTTTAAACAAGTTTGTTTTACCAAATTGTAATTTTACTTTGTGCTCTGGTGTATTAAAACCAGCTTCGAAATCTGGGTCAGACGCTTGATCAAAATCAAACTTAGCGTATGTATAATTTACACCTAAATCAAAACCATTTAAAACTTTAGTATTTAAACCAATAGAAGCACCATAAGAATTAATATTTGCTACTGTATTTGTATATACTTGAAATGCTTTAAAATCTCCATTTCTTAATGCTAAAAGAGATAAACCATTATCTCCTACTTCACCATAAAAAGGAACTAACACATTCTTACCAGAAATAAAATCATTATAACTATTATAATAACCACTTAAATCTACAGTTATTCTAGATTCTCCTGCATGTATTAAACCTCTATAACCTAATTCGAAAGCTGTTACCTCTTCTGGTTTTACTAAAGCTGCGTTTGTTGCAACAGGTGCGCCATTTACAACAGAACTTGCAGAAAAAGAATTTTCATAAGCCAATCTACCAGATAAAGTAGTTGTAGCTCCACCTGCAAAAGCTTGACCTGCTGTACTAACAACTAATGGTGAACTCGTATATCTATCTAAATTGTCTGGAGCAGAACCAACTAAAATAGCAGAACCTGCATCTAAACCAATATATTGATCTTGTGTTGTTGGATTTCTAAATCCTTTTTGAAAAGAAGCTCTAAAATTATCATTCTTGTTTTCACCTGCAGCATAAGCTAATGAAATTCTTGGAGAGAAATTTCCATCGAAATTTTGAGCTTTATCATAACGTAAAGAAGCAGTAAACTTTAAACGATCTTCTTCTAAAAATGATTTTTGCATTTGTGTATAAACACCATATTCATCATAATCGATTGCACCATCGTAATCTGTAAAAATACTTCCATTAGAGTTTAAAGAATAACGTCTATAAGAACCACCTACTTGAAATTCTGCCCATTCGATTACATCTTGTAAATTATAATTTACATCTCCGTGATATAATTTTGTTTCGTCTTGAAACTTAGCTCCTGTAACTAAATTTGGATCTGCAGTAACTTCTTCAAAAGCAGAATTAAATGCTGCTGTTCCTGGTATTAAACGACCTGTATCTGCAGCTGCTCTTGCTGTTGCATGAGAACCTGTAACTAAATACGTTCCTGCATATTGTCTAAACCAATCTTGGTCAGATTTCCATTTTCTGTTAATATTAATAGCTGCAAAACGAGAATCATAAGAATTACCTGCATCTTCTGAAGTAACATAACCTCTTACAAAGAAGTTTTTACCTCTTAACTCTAATTTTTGTTGTGCTAAATAAAAGTCTCTAATATTATATCTATTTGCTCCTTGGTAAATAGTGTTACCTACACCAAATTTAGAATTAAAAATTAGCTCTAATCTATCATCTCCAAAAGGACGGTAATGTAAAGCTGTATTTAATTTTACACTTTTTGCTTCATAATCTCTCATTAAATCTACTTCTTGGTAACCAGTTCTACTAACTCTACCAACAGCGCCACCTAAATCTGTAGCAACCTCATCTCCATAAATATTTAAACCATCAAAATCATTTAAAGATCTATCTCCAACAGCATATTCACCATTTCTAGTATTTCTATAATCTGTTGCAAACCATTCTGTACCTTTTAAATAAGAAAGTGTTGCTTTTGCAGCAAATTTTTCTGAAAACGCATATGCCATTCTAATACTTACATCATGAAAAGTATTGTCTCCTGCAGCATCTTGACTTGTTAAACCTTGTTTGTAAGAAAAACTAATTCCTTGATCGTTAAAAGGACTTCTACTTGTCATAAACATAATACCGTTAAAAGCATTTGCACCATATAATGCAGAAGATGCTCCTGGTAATAACTCTACTGTATTTACATCTAATTCAGACATTCCTAAAAGGTTACCAATTGCAAAGTTTAATGCTGGCGAAGAATTATCCATTCCGTCTACCAATTGCATAAAACGTGTATTCGCAAAGGTTGCAAAACCTCTTGTGTTTACAGATTTAAATGTTAAACTACTTGTGTTTACATCTACACCTTTTAAATTTTCTAAGCCGTCATAAAATGATGGTGCAGAGGTATTCTTAATTGCTCTTGCATCTAATCTTTCTACAGTAACCGGAGACTCCATAATACGTTCTGGAGTTCTAGAAGCAGAAACCACAATCTCATCTAAAGAAGTTTCGTTTTCTGTTAATGCTACATCAATTTTTTGATTATTTTTTGTTACTAGTACTTTTTCCATTTTATATCCTAAGACAGATATTTCTAATGTAAATGGAGGATTATCTGTGACCGTCAAAACAAAAACCCCATCAAAGTCTGTAGTTGTACCTACTGCTTTGTTTTCAATTTTAATGTTTGCTCCCGGTAGTGTTTCGCCTGTTTTTGCGTCTTTAACTGTACCATTTACAGTGGTTTGCGCAACCATTGCAACACTACTAAAAGCTATAAACACAAAAAGTAAAATCTTTTTTATCATAATTTGAATTAATTTGTTAACTGTTATGCAAAATACAATTTTTTTTGAATAATTGATTATTTACCCATATATTTTATGGTTATAACAAAAAAACCGACTTTTTTTACAGTTTTAAAGATTTGAAAAGATCTTTTTTCTTTAACGATAAAGCGCTAGAAATTGTACATTTGTTGTTCGATAAAAAAACACATTTCCTTTGAAAATAGTTAAAGATATTGCCAATTTTTCTACAAAAGAAAAGACTTTTGTTACCATTGGTACTTTTGATGGTGTACATTTTGGGCATCAAAAAATATTAGAAAAACTAGTTTCTGAAGCTAAAAGTGCAGGTAAAAAAGCTGTTTTATTAACTTTTTTTCCTCATCCAAGAATGGTTTTACAAAAAGATGCAAAAATAGAATTGATTAATACTATTGATGAACGTGCTAATCTTTTAGAAAAAACAGGTTTAGATTATTTAATAATTCATCCTTTTAGTAAAGATTTTTCTAGAACGACCGCTTTAGAGTTTGTAAGAGATACTTTGGTTAATACGTTTAATATTTCGAAATTAATTATTGGTTACGATCATCATTTTGGAAAAAACAGAGAAGGAAATATAGATCAATTAACAGAATATAGCCATTTATACGATTTTACGGTAGAAGAAATTCCTGCACAAGATATAGATGATGTTTCTGTAAGTTCTACTAAAGTAAGGCGTGCTTTGGCTACCGGAAACTTAAAAACTGCCAACAATTATTTAGGCTATAATTTTATGCTAAATGGTGTTGTTGTAAATGGAAAGAAACTAGGCGGTCAAATTGGTTACCCTACTGCAAATATTGATGTTAAAGAAACTTATAAATTAATACCAAAAACAGGCGTCTATGTTGTAAAATCTTGCATAGAAAACAAAACTGTTTTTGGAATGATGAATATTGGTAACAGACCTACTGTTAATGGAAATCATCAAACAATAGAGGTTCATTTCTTTGATTTTAATGCAGATTTATATGACCAAAATCTTACCATAGAATTAATTTATTTTTTACGAGATGAACATAAATTTGATTCTGTAGATTCTTTAGTTATTCAATTAAAAACAGACGAACAAACTGCACGAAATTATATTTTAGAAAATATTAAGTAAGCTTCTAATCATTTCTTTGTTTTCTCTCGTTTTTAGAGATATCATATTAAGGTTGCTTTACATTGTGTTTTCATTTTTATGTAATTTCTCAATTCGTTAAAGTGACAATTGTTGTGTCTACTGCTACGTTTAGGTATTCTCTAAATTCTTATTCTAGAAATGATATTCTTCTAGAATACCTGTAAGGTCTACGCTACTCTAAATTAACTTCCTTTTTTAGTATTAACTACGCGTTAAGGATAGCGCAATTGTTTGAGCTCTTTTTTGTTCTTTTAACAAAAAAAGCGAGTGCAAAAGCCTGACCCTTGTGGTAACGCCCAAATGATATAATAACTATTCTTTTATGGTGGTTTCTAGATCTCTTTATGGTAAAATTATTTGTTATTGATTTCGTGGTTAAACTACTTCACAAATTATATATTTGCATTTCATAATTCTTAGAAAATATGCTACAAGTACAATTTATTAGAGATAACAAAGAAACTGTTTTAGCAGGTTTAGCAAAACGTAATTTTGCAAATGCAGAAACATTAGTAGAACAAGTTTTAACGGCAGATGAAAATAGAAGAGCAACGCAGGTTTCTCTTGATGATGTTTTATCTGAATCGAATAAACTGTCTAAAGAAATTGGTGGTTTATTTAAGTCTGGTGAAGTGCAAAAAGCTAATATTTTAAAGGAAAAAACTGTATTGTTAAAGGAACAGTCTAAAGAATTTTCTGAGAAATTAAATACACTTTCAGACGAGTTGCAAAACTTATTGTATCAAATACCTAACGTGCCTCATTCTTCTGTAAAGCCAGGAAATTCTGAAGCTGATAATGAAAACATTTTTAGCGAAGGTATTATTCCAGATTTAGGCGAGAATGCACTTCCTCATTGGGAGTTGGCAAAGAAGTATGATATTATAGATTTTGAATTAGGTACAAAAATTACAGGCGCTGGTTTTCCTGTTTATAAAGGAAAAGGAGCAAGATTACAACGTGCATTAATCAATTATTTTTTAGATAAAAATATTGAAGCAGGTTATAAAGAGTACCAAGTACCGCATTTAGTAAATACAGAATCTGCTACTGCTACTGGGCAATTGCCAGATAAAGAAGGGCAAATGTATCATTCTAACGAAGATGATTTGTACTTAATACCAACTGGTGAAGTACCTATTACAAACATGTTTCGTGGTAATTTAATGCAAGAAGCAGATTTTCCTGTTTGTTGTACAGGTTACACACCTTGTTTTAGAAGAGAAGCTGGTAGTTATGGCGCACATGTTAGAGGTTTAAACAGATTGCATCAATTTGATAAAGTAGAAATTGTTAGAATTGAACACCCAGATAATTCTTACCACGCTTTAAGTGAAATGGTAGAACATATTAAAGATATTTTAAGAGAGTTAAAATTACCTTATAGAATTTTACGTTTGTGTGGTGGTGATACTGGTTTTACTGCCGCTTTAACTTTCGATTTTGAATTGTTCTCTACTGCACAAGACAGATGGTTAGAAATTAGTTCTGCTTCTAACTTCGAAACTTTTCAAGCGAATAGATTAAAACTTCGTTTTAAAAATAAAGAAGGCAAAAGTGAATTTGCACATACTTTAAACGGTAGTTCTTTAGCTTTACCACGTGTTTTAGCTGGTATTTTAGAAAATTACCAAACAGCAGACGGAATTAAAATACCAGCTGTTTTAGTGCCTTATTGTGGTTTTGACATGATTAATTAAATAAGACTCTATTAGGAGTTTTAAATTTATAAAAATAAAATCGTAGCTTCAGTATATAGTCTAAAATTGGCTATTTACTGAAGATGCAAATTACATACTAACTTTAGTTAGAGATTACAGTTATCATTAATCTTTTATATTTATTCATTTCTAAAAGAGAATTTAAATAGGCACTTATTTGTCCGTTTTTCATAAACTCTGTAGCGTTGCTTTTTGCAGTTTCGTATTGTGTAGTAAAAGTATTCATAATGTTAATTTTTTGATTGGTTATTTATCTTATAGACAAGTTCTGTGCCAAAATGTTACAAGGAACATTTAAAATACGCTTGGTTTAATAAAATTTTAACATTTATCTTGATTATCTTTGATTTCGATGAAAAAAATATTTTTACTTCTTTTTCTAATTATTAGCTCGGTAACTATTGGTCAAAATCCTGCACAAAAAAAAGCACAGAATAATTATATTTTAGCAGAAAATTACTACAGAGAAGGCGCATATGAAAAAGCGACTCAGATTTATAAAAAGTTATACGACAGCTCACCATTTAACACCACTTATTTAGGAAGATTAATTTCTTGTTACCAAGAAACAGATCAATTTTTAATTGCAGAAAATTTACTAAAAAGTAGAATTAAAGCCAATAAGAGTCAGGTTTACTTATATGTATATTTAGGATACAATTTCGAGAAACAACAACAAAAAGAAAAAGCACAAGAAAACTATAAAATTGCTATAAACTCTTTAGACAAAACACCTTCTTATGGAGCTATACTTGGTCGTTTATTTAAAGAATACAACTTATTAGATGATGCTATTTTAGCCTATGAAAAAGCAATGGAAGCAAATAAAAATGCCAATTATAATTTTCAGATTGCGCAGATTTATGGAGAAAAAGGCAATTTTAAAAAAATGTTCGAATCTTATATTGATCTAGTAGATAAAAATGATCAATATTTTAGTTTAGTACAAAGATATACTAGCACATATATTACAGATGATGCCGAGAATGAAGCGAACATTTTATTTAGAAAAACACTTTTAAGAAAGTCTGCAAGTAACCCAAAAGATGTTTGGAATACCTTGTTAAGTTGGTTATTTACACAGCAGAAAGATTACACAAAAGCGCTTATACAAGAAAAAGCACTATACCAAAGAAAACCAGACGATTTAAGTGCTATTTTTACAATAGGTCAAATAGCTTTTAATGATAAATCTTTTGATGCTTCCCAACAGTGTTTTAATTTTATAGTTGAAAAATCTACTACTAAAAATGAAATAATTAATGCAAACTTATACTTAGCCAATATTGCCGTTGCTACTAAAAACCCAGATACAGAAACCATATTTAAGAATCTTTTTACAACTTTTGGAAAAAATACAGCAACTATAAAATTACAAGTAGCTTATGCAGATTTTTTAACCTTTTCTAAGAATGAACCTACAAAAGCAAATATAGTTTTAGAGGAAGCACTTTCTTTTGCAAACTCTAAATTTGACAAGGCAAGAATTAAATTAAAACTAGGCGATGTTCTTGTGTTTACAGGCAAGTTTAACAAAGCACTTATTTACTTTTCACAAATTCAAACACAATTAAAAAACCACGAGTTAGGGCAAGAAGCAAGATTTAAAGTAGCGCAAACTAGTTATTTTAAAGGCGATTTCGATTGGGCTAAAGCACAACTAAAAGTATTAAAAAGTTCTACAACACAATTAATTGCAAATGATGCTGTAGATTTATTTTTAAAAATTTCTGATAATGAACCTGTAGATTCGATTCCTTCTGGTTTAAAGCAATTGGCAAATGCAGAATTAATGGCTTTTCAGAATAAAAACGATGCTGCTTTGGCTGAATTAAATAGTTTATTCACCAAAAAAGATGTTTTTATAAATGGTTTAACTTCTGGTGAAGTAATCTATGATGATGTGTTATTTTTTCAAGCAAAATTATTTATTAAACAAAAAAGATACGAAGAAGCTCTTGTAAGTTTATCTAAAATTATTGAAGCTGATAATCAAGGTTTTTTAACAGACGATGTTTACTTTATGATGGCAGAAACCTATAATAACAATTTAAATAATACAGAAAAAGCACAAGAGTATTATCAGAAAATAATATTCGAACACCCTTCTAGTATCTACTTAGTTGATGCTAGAAAAAAATATAGAAAACTAAGAGGAGATAAGGTTTAACTACTATAAATCTTATATTTAAAAACATACAATTACACACAAAAATGTACATATACAACGTAACTATAAATATTGATGATTCTGCGCATAACGAATGGTTAACTTGGGTTGAATCTCATATAACAGATGTTCTTAATACAGGCAAATTTACATCAGCAAAACTAACAGAAGTTTTAGTTGAAGAAGAAATGGGAGGTAAAACATATTCTATACAATACGCTGCAAGCACAAGAGAAGATTTAAATGATTATTATAAAGAACATGCAGACGATTTTCGTTTGATAACTTTAAAGAAGTTTGCAGATAAAATGTTAACTTTTAATACAGAGTTAAAGATTGTAAACGAGTTTTACCCAACAAGTGTTAGTAATTAACATTAGTTTTTTGTAAAAATAAAAACACTTTTCTTTAAAAACTAGCTTCTACTCCAATAGAGAAAGCATTTATTTTAGAAACACCTAATTTATAATGTTCATAACCAGAAGAAATTCTGTAGTTATTAATATTATATTTTAATAACAATTTGGTGTTTCTAACAGACTCTCTGTTAACAGTTGCCCATTTATGAGAAGCAACTAAACTTATAGGTTTTGCAATAAAAATTTCGCCACCAAAACCCATTAAGAATCTAGTTTCTTTTACATCATTAAAAACATGTCTAAAACCTAAACCAAACCATGCATCGAAACGCTGTGTTCTAATTCTGTCGTATTTAAGTAAGGTAGAAAACATATTAAAAGAATCTCTTTTATTATTTACGTTTTCAGAGAATGTAGTATAATTTATATCTAAAGCAAATCGTTTTAAAAATTTAAAATCTACTCCAATATCATTACCATATAAGTTTTTACTCTCTATTAAAAAGTGATTGTAAAAATCGAATCTTGTAATATTATAATTGGTAGTATTTGTATAAATAAAGTTACCATGAAAAGGTTTTTCATACGGGTAATGCGCTATTTCTGCAGTACTCATTCTTCCTTTCATTTCCCAAGGAGATTCGAAAACAACACCATAAACAGTATACGCTGCAACAAACCAAACTATTCTAGCAAACGGATTTTCTATACCAGTACTTGTGTTATTTGCAGCAGTTGATGAAGTTTTAGAGCTCTTAGACGACGTTTTAACTACGTTTGTAGAAGAATTACTGCTTTTTAAACTCTCTTTTGCTTTATCTAATTTGCCCTCTTGAGAGAAACTGCAGAAAGAAAAAAGTGTAAATAATATTGATAAAACAAGTAATTTTTTATGCATTTTGGTTGATTTTTAAAAATCTATAACAAACAAAAATTATGCCGATTTAACTGTACCTTTGCCCTTAGAAGTATAAAAACAAAGATTGTGTCTGTAAAAGCAAAAAAACATTTAGGTCAGCATTTTTTAACGGATGAAAGTATTGCAAAAGATATTGCAGATGCTTTAACGGGAAATGGATATGATGATATTTTAGAAATTGGTCCTGGAATGGGCGTTTTAACAAAATACTTATTACCAAAGAAAGCAAAAGTTACTGTTATGGAATTAGACAGAGAATCTGTTGCTTACCTTCATGACACTTTTCCTCTAGAACATATTAAATTAGACACCTCAAAAGATCATTTTTCTATTATAGAAGGCGATTTTTTAAAGAAAGAAATACAAGAAATTTTCCAAAAAAAGCAAGTAGCAATTATTGGTAATTTCCCTTATAATATTTCTACTCAGATTGTTTTTAAAGCAATAGAAAATAGAGATTTTGTACCAGAATTTGCTGGTATGTTTCAAAAAGAAGTAGCAAAAAGAATTGCAGAAAAAGAAGGTTCTAAAGTGTACGGTATTCTATCTGTTTTAACACAAGCTTTCTTTGATGTAGAATATTTATTTACGGTTCCACCAACGGTTTTTAATCCACCACCAAAAGTAGATTCTGGTGTAATAAGACTTGTTAGAAAAAAAGATTATTCGCTACCTGTAGATGAAAAAATATTTTTTAGAGTTGTAAAAACAGCATTTAATCAGCGTAGAAAAATGTTGCGTTCTAGTTTAAAATCTTTTAATCTATCAGACACTTTAAAAGAAGATCCTATCTTTACGAAACGCCCAGAACAATTATCTGTAGAAGCATTTATTTCTCTCACGCAAAAATTAATAGAAAATGGCATTTGAAATCACAGATGAATTTTTAGAAAAATTAGTTGCTTTCATTTATGAAAAAAACGACACTGATATAAAACTACTTTTTGAAGAAGTCCATTTTGCAGACATTGCAGAAGTTTTAGATGAAGTTAATTTTGATGAAGCTATTTATATCATTAAACTTTTAGACAGCGAAAAGACATCTGAAATTCTTACAGAATTAGATGAAGATACACGTGAAAAAATTTTAGAAAACTTATCTGCAAAAGAAATTGCAAATGAAGTTGGAGAAATGGATTCTGATGATGCTGCAGATATTATTGGAGAATTGTCTGAAGAAAGGCAAGAGCGTGTAATTTCTGCTTTAAAAGATGATGAATTAGCAGCAGATATTAAAGAATTATTATCTTATGAAGATAATTCTGCTGGTTCTTTAATGGCAAAAGAATTGGTAAAAGTCTATGAAACTTGGACGGTTGCTAATTGTATGAAAAGAATTAGAGGACAAGCAAAAGAAGTTACCAGAGTTCATTCTATTTATGTTGTAGATAAAGATGATAAGTTGGTAGGTAGACTGTCTTTAAAAGACCTAATTATAGCAAAATCAGAGCAAAAAATATCAGACATTTCTAAATCTAAAGTAGATTCTGTAAATGTGAATGAAGAAGACGAAGAAGTTGCTAAAATTATGTCTAAGTATGATTTAGAAGCAATACCTGTTGTAGATGATAATAATGTTTTATTAGGTAGAATTACTATTGATGATATTCTAGATGTTTTAAAAGAAGAAGCAGACAAAGATTACCAAATGGCTGCAGGTTTAACACAAGACGTAGATTCAGATGATAGTATTTTCGAATTAACAAAAGCACGTTTACCTTGGTTATTCTTAGGTTTAATTGGTGGTGTTGGTGCTTTTATAATTATGGAAGGTTTTCAAAGTGTCTTCTCTACATATGCATCTTTATTCTTTTTTACACCTTTAATTGCTGCAATGGCAGGAAACGTTGGTGTACAATCTTCTGCAATTATTGTACAAGGTTTAGCGAATGATGATGTAAAAGGAAGTATAAATAGTAGGCTTTTTAAAGAAATGCTTTTAGCAGCTTTAAATGGCGTTATTTTAGCACTATTTTTATTCTTCTTTGTGTGGATTTATGAAGGTAAAATAGACCTTGCTTTGGCAATTTCTGTTTCTCTAGTAGTTGTTATTATTATTGCAGGTTTAATAGGTACGTTTGTACCATTATTTTTAAATAAAAGAGGTATTGACCCAGCAATAGCAACGGGTCCTTTTATTACTACTTCTAACGATATATTTGGAATTTTAATTTACTTTATGATTGCAAAGTTAATTTTAGGAATATAAAAGTACATAAAAAGACCTTTCTGAATTAACAGAAAGGTCTTCTCCTTTTTCTTCTTAACTTTAGAAATAAGTCCCTAACCTTATTTCTGCAATTAGTCCCATTTTTTTTATAGAGTTTTGAGTTAAAATCCTACACAACAAAACTACTTTTAATATTCTAAATAATTATGAGGAAAACCGTAATTAGAAATGTAGATTTCCGCAAAAGGAATATTAATCTATAATACCCAACTCTTTTGCCTTTAAAATTAAGTCTGTATTATTATTTGCGTTTAAGTTTATTCTTAGGTTTGCCAATTTGGTTTCAATAGAACGAAGTTTAATCACAGTGCCATCATTCTTTTTAATAACACCTTCTAAATTACCTATTTTAGCATGGTTAGGTAGCTCTTTTAAAACCTGAATAGCTACATCATCCATTTGTATCTGAACGATGTTTCTACGCATTATTTTTTGATGAATTTCGTGCGTATAATAAAAATCGCTTGCAAGCATCTTTTGAATAGCAAAACCTATTTCTTTTGCATCACACTTACTCTTTAACAAATAAGCATTTGGGTTTAAATTACTAATTACATTATAAACTCTATTCGTTTCTGTGTGCCCAGTAATTACACCAATTTTAATATCAATTTCGTTATTTCTAATAGCTTTTATTAATTCTTCTCCACCATCTAATTTTGTATCTTCTGTAGTGTTATCGAAACTTAAATCTGTAAATAAAATTTGAAATGGTGTTGTTTTTTCACTCGTTTTTATCAACTGAAAAGCAGTATCGCAATTATTGGTAGTTACCACATCAAAATCTCCAACTTCTTTTAAAGAACATAAAATTCCTTGTATTACTAACTGGTGGTCATCTGCAATTAATATTCGTAATTTATTAGCCATTTTTAGGTATTTCAATAATTGTTTTTGTTCCTTTTTCTAGTTCACTTTCAATAGTAAAAACACCACCAATTTCTTCTACTCTTTCTTTTAAATTTTTTAAACCAATTCCGTTTTTCTTAGCATTAACATTAAAGCCTTTACCATTATCTAAAATTGTTAAAATAATTACTTTTTTAGTTTCACTAAATTTTAAAATAACTTCTTTAGCTTCTGCGTGTTTTTTAGTGTTTTGTATGCTTTCTCTAATCGATAAAAATAAAGTTCTTTTTATAGAATTATTTACGGATTTCCATAAAACACTATCAATTTCTTTAACTTTTATTTTAAAATCAATTTCAAAACAATCTGAAACCAGATTAATTATCTGGTTTTTAAAAGACACTTTATCAAAACTCTCGCTACTTAATTGATGCGATAAGTTTCGAACATTTTCATTAATAATATCTAAACTTTTTGCTTCTTCTAATTGGTTTGTTTTAGCCAATTTTAAGTGCAGCATTCTAATATCTCCAGCAACTTCATCGTGTAAAGATTTTGCAATTTGCTGACGTTCTTTTTCTCTAACTTCAACCTGTTTTAATTTAGCATTAAACAGCATTTTCTTTTTTCTATTAGAAACAATATTAATACCAAAACATATAAATAAAACACTAACGCCTGCAAGTAACCAACCAATTATTTTATGCTGTTTTTCTGTTTCTAATTCTAAATTTTTTCTTGTGTTTTCCTCTTTTAGATGTTTATTTTCTATGTCTTTCTTTTCGGTTTCATATCTAACTTTAGCAAACTGATTTTTTCGAGTTCTTTCTCTAGCAAATAAACTATCGCTTAATTTAATATATTCTTTAAAATGCTTTTTAGCGGCTTCGCCAGAAGTTAACTCAGCTAAAAACTGTAAACATTCTAAAACTTGTTCATTATTTCTTGTTTTCTTACCTAATTCTAAACCAATATGAGCGTGCTTTTTTGCCAAATTATATTGTTTATTTTTTATGTAAGCTTCTGCCAATAAACTATGTGAAACACTTTCTCCGTATACGTATTTAGAATTTTTTCTACCTTCTAAAACCGTTTTATATCCAGAAATTGCTTTTTCTATTTTACCTTGTCTAAAATATACAGAAGATAAACTTCCTAAAAGATTTTGATATTGTCTTGGATATTTTGTCGCAATACTATCAAAACGTAAACCTTCTTTAAACAAAGCAATTGCTTTATCAAATTTTGCCTCATCTACGTACGTTGCGCCAATATTATTATATAAATTTAAATAGTTTACTTCTCTTCTAGATGTTACAGTATTAAACTTAGCTATTTCTCTTGCCTTTATATAATAGGCTCTAGATTCTTTTGGTCTGTTTAAATGCCCCAAAGCGTTTCCTAAGGTTTGATATAAAGAAATTAAAGTTCTATATTTTTTAAGAGGTTCTATATATTTTAAACCTTCTACTGCTGTTGTTTCACATCCTAAATGATCGAGTTCTTTAATTTGAAGAATAGCCATAGAAAGCAATCTTCTACCGGTTTCTAGAGAATCTTTTAAACCAATAAAAATATTTTTAGATTCTTGATAATAATAAAAACTACTATCTAAATTATTTTTTATTTTATGATTTAATGCAGCAAAATGATATGCTTTTGCTAAAGAAAAAGAATCTTTACAGCGTTTAAAATGTTTTTGTAAATTATTTTTAGAGAAAGTTAAACCCAAAGTATCTTTAGCAAAATAACTTTCTTTGGCGTAAGAAATATTAGACTCTAAAACTAGAGAATCTATTTCTGATGCTTCAGATAAGGCAATTGCTCTTTTTAGATATTGAAACTTCTTTGATCCTTTTGCGTTCTTTAAATAAAAAACAATAGAGTCTGTATTTTTATCAAATTCTTTTTTTTGAGAAGATATCGTTAGACTTACTAAAAATATAAAAAATACTATTAATTTTTGCGTAAAAAATAAATTCCTTAATTTTTTAAATAATCGGATGTTACTCATCCTACCTTAAGGTTCAAACTCATTAATAATTCTGTAAAGTTGTTTTCTTTTCGCTTCATTTAAATAGGGATATTTTTTTGAAGCCTTAAAAATAGAATTTTAGAATTAAAACTTACTACAATTTATTCATTTTCTGAAATAAATCCCACAAAACAACACCTGTAGTTACAGATATATTTAAAGAGTGTTTTGTACCTAATTGCGGAATTTCTATACACAAATCTGAAGCATTTACAACTTCTTGTTGCACACCTTTTACTTCGTTACCCATAACAATAGCATACTTTTCATTTTTCTTCGGATAAAAAGTGTCTAATTTTGTAGAATTTTCTGCTTGTTCAATAGCAAGAACTTTAATATTTGAATCTTTCAATTTTTGAATAAGCATTAGCGTATCTTCTACGTATTCCCAAGCAACAGACTCTGTTGCTCCTAAAGCAGTTTTGTGAATTTCTTTATTAGGCGGAGTAGCACAAATACCACACAAATAAATTTTTTCAATTAAGAAAGCATCACTTGTTCTAAAAACAGAACCAATGTTATTTAAACTTCTAATATTGTCTAATACTACTATAATTGGGGTTTTATCAACAGTTTTAAATTCATCAACTGTAATTCTACCTAACTCGTTATTTTTAAGTTTTCTCATAATTTGTGGATAATTCACTAACAACTAAAAATGAACAACTAATCACTTTTTTCTATCTTCGCAAAACTAACTGAAAATTTCCAAAAACTTGGCAAAATCAAAACCAAAAAAGGTAACTCCTTTAATGAAACAATACAATGCAATCAAGAATAGATATCCTGATGCAATGTTACTTTTTAGAGTAGGAGATTTTTACGAAACCTTTGGTGAAGACGCTAAAAAAGCTGCCGGAGTTTTAGGAATTACACTCACTAAACGTGGTGCTGGTAGTGAAACAGAAACTGCTTTGGCAGGTTTTCCGCATCATTCTTTAAATACGTATTTACCAAAATTGGTAAAAGCAGGAATGCGTGTGGCTATTTGCGATCAGTTAGAAGATCCTAAAATGACCAAAACCATTGTAAAACGTGGTGTCACAGAATTAATTACTCCTGGAGTTTCTTTAAATGACGAAGTTTTACAAACAAAAACCAACAACTTTTTAGCGGCGGTTCATTTTGATAAAAAACAACTCGGAATTTCTTTTCTTGATGTTTCTACAGGTGAATATTTAGTAGCGCAAGGAAATGCAGAATATATTGATAAGTTGTTACAAAACTTTTCTCCAAGTGAAGTTTTAGTTCAAAAACAAAACAAACAACAATTTTTAGAGTTGTTTGAAAACCGTTATTACACGTTTTATTTAGACGATTGGGTTTTTCAAAAGGAATATGCAAATGAAACGTTGCACAATCATTTTGAGGTTAAAAGCTTAAAAGGTTTTGGAATCGAAGATGTTAAAAACGGAATTATTGCTGCCGGTGCAGTAATGTATTATCTATCGGAAACGCAACACAATCAGTTAAAACACATTCAGCATATTAGCAGAATTGCAGAAGATAATTATGTTTGGATGGATCGTTTTACCGTGAGAAATTTAGAATTATATAACCCGAATTCTATCAATGCAGTCACACTTTTAAATGTAATTGATAAAACAATATCGCCCATGGGCGGAAGACTTTTAAAACGTTGGTTGGCACTTCCTTTAAAAAATATAGACGAAATTAAAAATCGTCATGAATTGGTAAAGTTTTTTATAGACTCAGATGCTTTTTCTCAGACGGTAACTTATCAACTAAAACAAATATCAGATTTAGAAAGGTTAATTTCTAAAGTAGCTACTAGTAAAGCTTCACCAAGAGAAATTGTACTTTTAAAAGATTCTTTAAAGGCTATTTTACCAATAAAAAGTACCTCCGAAAAAAGTAAAAATAAGACAGTAAAAGAACTTGGCAATCAGCTTCATTCATGTGATGATTTGATAAGTAAAATTTCTGAAACTTTATTTGATGATGCTCCGGTAAACATTAATAAAGGAAACGCAATTGCAACAGGTGTTCATAAAGAATTAGACGATTTACGCGCCATTTCTAATTCGGGAAAAACCTATTTAGACAATATGCTAAAGCGCGAAATTGAACGAACAGGAATTACAAGTTTAAAAATTTCGTTCAACAATGTTTTTGGGTATTATATTGAAGTTAGAAATTCTCATAAAGACAAAGTACCAGAAGAATGGATTCGTAAACAAACGTTGGTAAATGCAGAACGATATATTACGGAAGAACTAAAAGAATACGAAACAAAAATTTTAGGTGCCGAAGAAAAAATAGCCAAATTAGAACAAGAAATATTTACTAAATTATTACAATATATCATTCAATATGTACAAATTGTGCAAGAAAATGCACAAATTATTGCAAAAATAGATTGTTTACTTGCTTTTTCTGTTTTAGCGATTGATAATAATTATGTGCGCCCAATTATGGATGAAAGCACAGATTTAGAGATTAAAAATGGGCGTCATCCAGTTATTGAAAAGCAATTACCAATAGACCAAACCTATATTGCAAACGATGTTGTTTTAAACAGAAATCAGCAACAAATTATTATGATTACTGGGCCAAACATGTCTGGTAAATCGGCTATTTTAAGACAAACAGCATTAATTGTTTTATTGGCTCAAATGGGAAGTTATGTGCCGGCTCAAAATGCGAAAATTGGTATTGTAGATAAGATTTTTACACGTGTTGGTGCAAGTGATAATATTTCTATGGGCGAATCTACTTTTATGGTAGAAATGAACGAAACGGCATCGATATTAAATAACGTTTCTGAGCGTAGTTTAATTTTGTTAGATGAAATTGGTCGTGGAACTTCTACTTATGACGGAATTTCGATTGCTTGGGCTATTTCAGAGTTTCTACACGAACATCCAACCAAAGCAAAAACATTGTTTGCAACGCATTATCATGAGTTAAATGAAATGACAACAACTTTCGAGCGCATTAAAAACTTTAATGTGTCTGTGAAAGAGTTAAAAGACAATATTATTTTCTTACGTAAATTAGTTTCTGGTGGTTCTAATCATAGTTTTGGTATTCATGTAGCAAAATTAGCTGGAATGCCAAATATGGTGATTCATAGAGCTAATAAAATTTTAGAAAAACTAGAGAAAAACAATAAAAATTCTGAAGTTAAAGATGTTTTAAAGCAAACTCAAGAAGAGGAAATGCAGTTGAGTTTCTTTCAGTTAGATGATCCTTTACTAGAAAACATTAAAGAAGAAATTTTAGCTACTAATATAGATACTTTAACGCCTATTGAAGCTTTGATGAAACTAAATGAAATAAAGCGAATGTTAATGAAGAAATAGGTTTTTGGTACTTTTTTTAAATTAAAATAGCAAAAAAGAACGAAACCTTTGGTTTTAACTTTTCTGCTATTTTTTTATATATGTTGTAGTAGTTTATGTTTAAATCATTCAATCCAAACTGAACTAGAACAAATTGTTTCCCATTTAGAGTTTCTTTTTTGAAGTAATGTTAAACTACCACCATAAGTTTCAGTGCTGTAATATATTGCCATTGTATTATTTCTAAACAAAATGGGTATGGAAATAAATGATGTTTCAAAACTTTTTTTTTCTTTTGTTATGTTCTTTTTATAAATTGATGGTAATTTATATAAGTTTTTTACTTTTAGTTTTTTAAACTCTTTTCTTAAAAAAACAATATCATTCTCCTTTATGATATAAGTTTCACAAAATTGAAATTCCAAATTATCAGTGATATATTCCTCAATTGGTTTTTTAAAACTTGTACCATTATTATTAATTGTTTTATAATAAATACTAGATTTTGAAGATTGAATAATCGTATTTAGAACATTAATTTGATTTTCATCAGTTATTTCTTTTGCCGAAGAACAAGATAAAATCACAAAACAAATCCAAATGAAAACCAATTTATTAGCATTTAGTACTTTTTGCATCTCTTTCGTTTTTAATTATAGTTTGAATTTCTTTTTTCTTATCATCACTAAATGCTACATAAGCATCAGATTGTTCTAAACCACCCTAAGAAAGTTTTGTATAATAAGAAATATCTTGTAGATAACTATCATAGGCTGATATTGAATAAGCTAATGCTGCAACATATTGATTCATAAATTGATGTTGGGCCAAGTTTCCTGTTTTATTTTTCTTTTAGTGTTCTTCCTATTTTTCACAATTTAGTAATAATAATGAAATTCCAAAACATAAAATTCCAGTTTTTAAAAGTTTAAACGTTTATGTAATTTTCTTTTTCATAGCATTTACATATTTAATCTTTTGCAATATTTTTTCGTAAAACTAAAAAATAATAAAGTACCTATCAATCCCTGAATTCAGAGATAAAAACACTATTTTTAATCAAAAAAAGTTAATAATAGTGTTTTTACTTTTAAATTTATAAAAGATTTAAAAAATCAATTTTGAATAATTTAATTTACTTTTATGCCCAATAATTAAAACTAATCCTCTTTAATAATAATGGTAGACAATTTAGAGCAAGGTTTTTTTGGTATCGGAATTCAGAATGGAAAAACACCTGAAAACTTAGGTGTATTATGGCGTTCTGCACAAAATATGGGTGCTAGTTTTATTTTTACCATTGGTAATAGATATGCCAAACAAGCTTGCGATACACATAAAGCTACAGGTGCAATGCCTTATTTTCATTATGAAACTTTTAATGATTTCTTTAACAATTTACCAAAAGGAGCTATGTTAGTTGGCGTTGAATTAAATGAAAAAGCAGTACAATTAGAAACGTTTATTCACCCAAGACGTTGTGTGTATTTATTAGGTGCAGAAGATCATGGATTGTCTAATGCAGCTATTGAAAAATCGCATCATCTAGTAAAGTTTAAATCGGAATTAAGTTTAAACGTATCCGTTGCCGGAAGTATTATTATGTATGATAGACAGGCGAAGCTATTTTTTTAAGAAACAAATAATTACTAAATTTTTCCTTAAATTTTGTGTAGAAGTATGTTCATTTAATATTGAATAAAAAATATTAATGTTAGACATAATATCACAGATATTAGAGAGAATAATACTTCACTTTTAAGATTTTTAGAATTATTCAAAGCCTTTTTAAGAGCTTTAAATCTAAAATTAAAAACAACTAAAATTAGTGGTATTAAAAATAAATACAGCATAGTATTAGTTGAGTTTAACTTCCTTATTAGTTTCTCTATTTGAATAATAAGATATTATACAAACCAATGCTCCAATAAAAGGCACAAATAAAATGAGTGCTCCCCAAAGTAAAAAACGAGTATTGCTTTGGCTTTTAGAAGCTAAAAACAAAGAAAATACAACTAAAAAAAGTAGTATAACAAGAAAAATTATAATTTGAGTAGGATTGATCATTAACATAAAAACAGTTTTTTTGTTAAAGGTACAATTTGTTTTTAAAGTAGAAAATGTGTTCTTATGATGAATAATATCAGAAAAAAACAGAAATTTACGTTAAACAATAATAGTTTATTCTTTTTATAAAAATAACTGATTATCTTTGTAGTATGAATACAGCATTCTTATTTATTAGCGGCCCAGAAATTATGGTTATCATGTTAATCGTGGTAATGGTTTTTGGTGCAGATAAAATTCCTGAAATTGCTAGAGGTTTAGGTAAAGGAATTAGGCAAGTTAAAGACGCAACTAATGATATTAAAAGAGAAATAACAGATAGTTCAGAAAAAATAAATATAGAAACAGATATTACAAAAGACATTAATAAAGAAATTAATGCTGTTAAAGATAATATAGACGATTTTACAGGTCCAATAAAAAGACAGTTTTAAATTTATTTTACTCTGCTAATTGTTAAACCATCTCTAATTGGTAACAAAACAGTTTCTATTCTAGCATCTTCATTCATTAATTTATTATAGGCTAAAAGTACTTTTGTATCTTTATCTTTTGGGTCTAATTCTTCTACAACTTTACCACTCCATAAAACATTATCCGATAAAATAATTCCTCCAGAATTCATTTTATCTATAATTAAATGAAAGTAGTTTATATAATTAGATTTATCTGCATCTATAAAAACCAAGTCAAACTTTTTATCTATTGTTGGTATAATTTCAATGGCATTTCCTACAAACTGTGTAATCTTATTTCTAAATCCAGATTTTTCGAAGTATTTATTTTGAAGTGTTTCTAGTTCTTCATTTTTATCTATGGTAATTATTTCTCCATCAGAAGACAATCCTTCTGCTAAACACAATGCAGAATAGCCTGTATAAGTTCCAATTTCTAAAATATTTTTAGGCTGTATTAATTTTGTTATCATAGACAAAATTCTTCCTTGAAAAGCACCACTTAACATTCTAGGGTTTAATACTTTTTGCCAAGTTTCTTTTGTTAGTTCTTGTAGAATTTTAGGTTCTATTTGAGAATGTGCTACAACGTAATTATCTATTTTTTCTGGTAAAAAATGCATTTTATTATCTTTTTATTACAATAACAATTTAGAAAGAGACCTAATTAAACTATTAGAAAAGTAACTTATAAACGCTGTATAAGAAGAGCGCTTCGAAATACAAAAAACGGAACTTAAATTAATAAGTTCCGTTATGTATGTATCTAAATATTTATATTATTTACTTTCTTCTAATGCCTTTCTTAAAGCATCTTTATCTTCTAAGGACATGCAATGGTTAATACTTTTACATCCTTTAGAATACCCTTTATAAAGTTTGCTCAACTTCATATTTTGTTTTGTGTAAACAGCACATATTCTACATCTAATGAAGTGAATATTTAACTTTACTAATTCTTTTAAAGAAGCTTCTCCGTATTGATTTTTATCACAAATGGCTGTAGCCTCGTCACACGTAATTTTTAAACTTTTAAACATTTCTTAATTATTAAACCAATTATCTTCCATACACTTTCTTAACTGAGTTCGAGCTCTATGTATGATAACCCATAAATTTGACGAAGTAATATCTAACTCCTTACAAATTTCTTCTGTTTCAAATTCTTGTACAGTTTTCATTCTAAAAACCATTGCATATTTTTCAGGTAAATTATCTATACAAGCTTCTAATTGAGTTTTTAATTCTTCGTTTTCTATTTTCTTTTCAGATGAATTATCCCAACTTTGTGGCACACGTTCTTCTATCCAACTTCCTTCATTTTCACCGTCATCATAAAAATTCATTCTAACTTCTGCTTGCCCTTTTTTAGAATTAATTTTTCTATAATGATCTATAATTTTTCTTTTAAGAATAGATACTAACCAAGTTCTTTCAGAAGCTTTTCCTTGAAAATTTTTAGCAGATTTTAATCCTGCAAAAAAAGTTTCTTGCACAAGATCTTTAGCTAAGTCGCTATTATTTACACGAGAAATGGAATAATTATACAAATAATCTGCATAATTGTCTATCCATTTATTAGAGTTTAAAGTATGTTTTTGTTCTGCCATTGATTCATTAAAGTGCCAAATATAACGTTAATTTTTTTCATCTGTTATTTAACCCTTTTGTCTTATTTAAAAATTCTTATTAAAAATAAGTTCCATATTTTCTTAAAATTGAAATAATTTATATAATTTTTAACTTTAAAACAAAGCGTTAAAATTATAAGTTGCTAAATATCTATTGATATTCCTTACTTTTACCGCCAATTAAAATGATAAAAATATGTCTGTAGCTAAGAAGCAATATAAACGTGTTACCGTAAAATCTTTAGTAGAAATGAAAGCTAATGGAGAAAAAATATCCATGTTAACAGCTTACGATTTTACAATGGCAAAGATTTTAGATGGATCTGGAATTGATGTTTTACTTGTAGGTGATTCTGCTTCTAACGTAATGGCAGGTCATGAAACTACATTGCCAATAACATTAGATCAAATGATTTATCATGCTAGTTCTGTGGTAAGAGCAATAGAGCGTTGTTTGGTTGTGGTAGATTTACCTTTTGGTAGTTATCAATCAGACCCAAAAGAAGCTTTACGTTCTGCTATTAGAATTATGAAAGAATCTGGTGGACATTCAATAAAACTAGAAGGTGGTAAAGAAATTAAAGAATCTATAAAAAGAATATTAAATGCCGGAATTCCTGTAATGGGACATTTAGGTTTAACACCACAATCTATTTATAAGTTTGGTACATATACCGTTAGAGCTAAAGAAGAAGAAGAAGCAGAAAAATTAATGGAAGACGCATTACTTTTAGAAAGATTAGGTTGTTTTGCATTGGTTTTAGAAAAAGTACCTGCAAAATTAGCTAAGAAAGTTGCAGATGCTTTAACAATTCCTGTAATTGGTATTGGTGCTGGTAATGGTGTTGATGGGCAAGTTCTGGTTACACATGATATGATTGGAATGACACATGAATTTAATCCACGTTTTTTAAGACGCTATTTAGATTTGTATAAAGACATGACGGGTGCTTTCGAAAACTATATTTCAGATGTAAAAACAGGAGATTTTCCTAGTGACAAAGAGCAATATTAAATACAATTAAAGTAAAAATTATTATAAATGCGAAAGCAGGAATCTAGAATTACTTTTCTCGATTTCTGCTTTTTTTATGAATAACAAAATCTAATATTACCTATGAAAATTCTACATTTAGACTCAAATCATTCTTTATTAATAAATCAACTAAACAATTTAGGTTTTACTAATGATGAAGATTACACATCTTCTAAAGCAGAAATTGAAGCTAAAATTCATTTATACGATGGTTTTATAATTAGAAGTCGTTTTTCTATTGATAGAAATTTCTTAGACAAGGCCACAAACCTTAAATTTATTGGTAGAGTTGGCGCCGGATTAGAAAACATAGATTGTGAATACGCAGAAAGTAAAGGAATTAGCTTAATAGCAGCACCAGAAGGAAATAGAAATGCTGTAGGAGAGCATAGTTTAGGAATGTTATTATCTTTATTTAACAAGCTAAACAAAGCAGATAAAGAAGTTAGAAACGGAAAATGGTTGCGTGAAGAAAACAGAGGAATTGAACTAGATGGAAGAACTGTAGGTTTAATTGGTTATGGAAATATGGGAAAATCTTTCGCTAAAAAACTTAGAGGTTTTGATGTAGAAGTACTTTGTTATGACTTAAAAGAAAATATTGGTGATGAAAATTGCAAACAAGTTTCATTAAAAGAATTGCAAGAAAAAGCAGACGTTTTAAGTTTACACACACCACAAACAGAAACTACAAAAAACATGGTAAATGCAAATTTTATCAATAGTTTTAAGAAGAGTTTTTGGTTAATAAATACCGCACGTGGAACTTCTGTTGTTACCAAAGATTTAGTTGTTGGATTAAAAAACGGTAAAATTTTAGGTGCAGGATTAGATGTTTTAGAATATGAAAAAGCTTCTTTTGAAAATCTTTTTTCTGATGATAAAATGCCAGAAGCTTTTCAATATTTAATAAAGTCAGAAAACGTAATTTTATCGCCACATGTTGCTGGTTGGACAATCGAAAGCAAAGCAAGATTAGCACAAACAATTGTAAACAAAATTAGAGCAAAATTTAATTCAAATAATTGAATATCAGTAAATTAATGTATTTTTAAGATATCTTGAATATTAATTTTAAAAGAATGAAAAAAGGTAAAGTAATAGGTATTGGTGGTGTTTTCTTTAAATCTAAAGACCCGCAAAATTCTAAAGATTGGTATCAGAAACATTTAGGCTTTAATACCGATGAATGGGGAGCAACTTTTTGGTGGAAAGATAAGAACGGTAATGATGCATCAACACAATGGAGTCCGTTTTCAAATGACACAAAACATTTTGAGCCTTCTAAAAAAGACTTTATGTTTAATTATAGAGTTGAAAATTTAGTTGAATTACTCCAGGAATTAAAAGAAGACGGAGTTACAATTATTGGTGAAATAGAAGAATTTGAATATGGTAAATTCGGTTGGATTTTAGATAATGATAATAATAAAATAGAACTTTGGGAACCAAAAGACGAAGCGTTTAAATAAAATTAAAAACATTAATTTGTTAATTATGAAAGAAAATTTAGAATCGAAAAAGGTTGATAAAACCAATATAGAAAATCCTAGAGAAACTTTAGAGAGTTTAAAAGAGCAAGCAAATGAAATTAAAAATGCTACAAAACAAAAATCTATAGCATTAAAAGAAGAGGCAGAAGAAGCTTTTGAAAATGCTAAAGAAAAAATTAATGAAACTTTTTCAGATGAAAACATGGATAAAGTAAAAGTTAAACTTGATGAATATAAAGGTGATGCTAAAGAAATATTTGAAGACGTTTCTGAAAAGGCTTCTGAATTTGCAAGTGAAGCATCAGAACAATTAACAGATTTAGCAGAAGATGCAAAAGAAGAATTACAAGAAGCAACAAAAAAAACGAAGAGCTTCTTTCAAAAATTATTCGGTAAATAAAAACAAATATGAAATTCCTATCAAACTATCCTGCAGAAATATTAATACTAATTTTTCTAATCGTTACTTTTATTCAATCTGGAATAGACAAACTTTTAGACTGGAATGGCAATGTTTCTTTTATTAAAGAACATTTTAAAAATTCACCTCTAAAAAACAGTGTTCCTTTATTATTAGCTATTATTTTAATAATTGAAGTAATTGCCGGAATTTTAATGATTATAGGTATTTATCAATTATACACATCTGAAGTAAAAGAAATTGCTTTATTAGGAATTGAGCTTTCTGCGATTACTTTAATTTTCTTATTGATTGGACAACGTCTAGCAAAAGATTATGCAGGAGCGATGTCGTTAGGTGTCTATTTTATAATAACAGTATTCGGTGTCTTTCTATTAAATAACTAAAAACTATTTTAAATTAAATTACTATAAGGTATTTCTATTTAAAAAGGGCTTAAAACATGCGTTTTAAGCCCTTTTTAAATTTCTGCAAGGTGTTTCTATGAAACAAGTAATTATATTTAATAGAAACCTATTAAAAGTTGATTTTAGTAGTTTTTAATCACATAAATTAGAGAAGAATACTCAGAAGTTCTTCTTGCATTAAAGTTTGATATAAAACCTCTATAAAAAGCTCTTATAGGCCTAGATTTACCAAATTTATATTTTTCACTTAAAAGAGAAACATAATAACTATCAAACTTCATTGGTAAAGTTTCATCAACAATCATTTCTACTTCAGAAAATAATTTATGAATAGAACATTGGCTAAAATGCCAAAGATGTCTAGGTACGTCATAAGCCGCCCAATGTTCTTTATAAAACTTTGCATCGCAGCTATTAAAATTTGGTACTGCTACAATAATTCTTCCTTTTGGTTTTAATAAACTTTTTAAAACTTTAATTGTTTCCTTTAGGTTTTCTACATGCTCTAAAACATGCCAAAGAGTAATTACATCAAATTTCTTATTAGTAACATCTAACAGTTTTTCTTTTAAAACAATTCCTTTTTTATCTGCAATTGTTCTTGCATCTAAACTAGGTTCAATTCCTAGAACTTTCCAATTATTACTTTTACAAACTTTTAAAAAATCTCCCGTTCCAGCACCAACATCTAAAACTGTTTTTGTTTCGGTTTTAAATGAATTTAGTAAAACAAGTTTTTGTTTTAAAGTATGGTTTTTTACAGTATGATACAGTTTATCATAAAGTGTTTTTTTACTATCTGTATGCGAAATATAATCTTCGCTTTTATAGTAATTTTCTAAATCTGCGGGCACAGGAGATGTTACCAACATCTTGTACTCTTTGTTTGTCATTACTTCGAAACTCTCTTCAGAAACAGTGTAATCTTTACAATTTAAGAGGGGAATTAAATTTGTATAGAGTTCTTTTTCATTCTCCATATTATTTTAATTTTAATATTGTTCCACGAGGAACATTAGCAATTTTTATTATTTTTTATCTTCCCATATAAACTAACAACACAGAAATATCACTTGGTGATACACCACTAATTCTACTAGCTTGTGAGATAGAAGTAGGCTTAATTTTATTTAGTTTTTCTGTAGCTTCAAAAGAAAGAGATTTTACTTTTTCATATTTAAAAGTAGAAGGAATAACAACGTTCTCTAACCTATTTAATTTATCTGCATTACTTTTTTCTTTATCTATATAACCAGAATATTTTAGATGAATTTCTGCTTGTTCTATTACATCTTTTGCAATAGCATTATCTTCTAAAAAAGTTTTTAATTTAACTAAGTCTTTAAAATCCGAAAAGGATAATTGTGGTCTAGCAGCAATTTTAAAAAGCTTCATAGATTGATTAACAAGTGCTAAATTTTTAGCTTCTAAAATAGGATTTACTTCCTCTTGCTTCACACTTGTGTTGTGTAAAAACTTAATTAGTAATTCTGTTTTTTCTTGCTTTTCTATTACACGATCCATTCTTTCTTTAGAAGCTAAACCTAATGCAAAACCTCTTGGAGTTAATCTTAAATCTGCATTATCTTGTCTTAAGAGTGTTCTATATTCTGCTCTAGAAGTAAACATTCTATAAGGCTCTTCTGTTCCTTTAGTAATTAAATCATCAATTAAAACACCAATATAAGCTTCGTTTCTTTTAAGAATAAAAGGCTCTTTATCTTGCGTTTTTAAGGCAGCATTTACACCAGCCATTAAACCTTGTGCAGCAGCTTCTTCATAACCTGTTGTTCCGTTTATTTGACCAGCAAAAAACAAACCATCTATTAGTTTCGTTTCTAAAGAATGTTTTAATTGGGTTGGTTGAAAGAAATCATATTCGATTGCATAACCATATCTTAAAAACTTTACATTTTCGAAACCTTCTATAGAACGAATTGCTTTGTCTTGAATATCTTCTGGTAAAGATGTAGAAAAACCATTTACATACATTTCACAAGTTGTCCAACCTTCTGGTTCTACAAAAATCTGATGCCTATCTTTAGTTGCAAAACGATCTATCTTATCTTCTATCGAGGGGCAATATCTTGGTCCTGTAGATTTAATTCTACCGTTAAACATTGGTGAACGATCAAACCCTTCACGAAGTAAATCATGAACATCTAAATTAGTATAGGTAAGCCAACAAGAACGTTGTTTAGTTAACGCACTTGTAGTTGGTAAATAAGAAAATTTTTCTGTAATTTCATCACCAGGTTGTTCTAACATTTTAGAATAATCTAAAGACCTACCGTCTACTCTTGGTGGCGTTCCTGTTTTCATTCTACCAGACTCAAAACCTTTGGCAACTAAATCTTCTGTAATTCCTGTAGAAGCTCCTTCTCCTGCTCTACCACCACCAAAACTTTTATCACCAATATGAATTAAACCATTTAGAAAAGTACCTGCAGTTATAACAACTGTTTTTGCTTTTATTTCTAAACCTAAAGCGGTTTTTACACCAACTATTTTATTACCATCAAACAATAAACCATTCACAGAATCTTGATAAAAATCTAAATTATCTGTTTGCTCTAACATTGTTCTCCAGCATTCTGCAAATTGCATTCTGTCAGATTGTGCTCTCGGACTCCACATTGCAGGTCCTTTAGATTTATTAAGCATTTTAAACTGTATCGCTGTTTTATCTGTAACAACTCCACTATAACCACCTAAGGCATCAATTTCTCTTACAATTTGTCCTTTTGCAATTCCTCCCATTGCAGGATTGCAACTCATTTGTGCAATATTTTGCAAATTCATTGTAATTAACAAAGTATGCGCACCTAAATTTGCACTTGCTGCTGCTGCCTCACTACCTGCGTGACCACCACCAACTACTATAACATCAAATGTTGTTGAAAATAAACTCATTTTTTATAGTTCCACGTGAAACGTGTTATTTAATATTCTGATTATAAATTATTTAACATCAATAAAGAAGAATTTTCTTGCTTAGTCATCTCTATTTGATCTTCTTCGGTCTTGTCTGTAAAACCTATGTAGTGTAAAACCCCATGAATCATTACTCTTTGTAACTCTTCTAGGATAGTAACCTTAAAATCTTTAGCGTTATCTTCTACTCTCTCTATAGAAATAAAAATGTCGCCATTTATTAATTTTCCTAAAGAATTATCGAAACTAATAATATCTGTTAGCGTATCATGTTGTAAAAATTCAACATTTAATTTATGGAGATATTCATCATCACAGAAAATGTAATTAATTTCACCTTCTTCACAACCATGTTTTAATATGATTTGTTGAATCCAGTTTTCTAAAGAGCTTTCGTTTTCTAACGTAAAGTTAGTTTCGTAATTAAACGTAATCATTATTTTTGCTTCTTTGGTTCAGAAAAATATTCTCGAACCTTTAGTTTATAATTTTGTTGCAAAGGTAATGATTGTCTGTTAAGTATTTCTATTTGATTATAAAACTGCTTTTTAAATTCTAAAGCTTTAATTTTATTTCTTTGACTCTCTTTTAAATTTGCACTCGACTTGCGTTTTTTATCTTCTCCTTGTTCTAAAGCTGCTTTGTCTAGCTTTAATAATTCGTAATTTAAACGTTGCATTTTTTGAATAGTACCAGCATTAAATCCGTTTTGTAAAATTTCATTTTCTAACTGCTCCATGGTTTTTAAAGCACGTTTTGCAGCTACGTTACCATTAGTATTTCCATTTTCAGATTCTTTTATAGCTTCTTGTAATTGTTGCCTTAACTGAGATTGTTGTTTATAAATTTCATACAATTCTCCATCTAAATCATCATTTTCACCTTCACCTTCTCCATTACCTTTTCCAGACTTACCGCCTTTGCCCTCTTTACCATTTTTACCAGAATTTCCTTTCTCTCCTGTATCACCACTTTTACCTTCTTTACCAGACTTTCCTTTATCGCCAGGTTTCTTTCCATCTTTACCTTTTCCTTTTTGATCGCCAGGTTTATCTCCAGGTTTTTTACCTTTCTTCATTCCGTCTTTCATTTTTTCTGAAAGCTCTTCTTGTTTCTTTATAATATCTGGTAAACTAAATCCCTTGCCTTTTCCCTTTCCTTTACCCATTTTCATAGAAGCATTCTTCATGCTGTTTAACATACTACTTAAATAATCTGCCAAATTGTTTGTAGCAGTCATTACATAACGTTGGTTAGAAATACCGTTATCGAATCTATTCTCAGAGAAATTTTCTAAAGATTGATCTAAGTTATAATGTGCAGTAGATAGATCATCTTGTATTTTAGCAGATATTTTAGGCAATCTCATAGATAAAACATACAAACTATCATCTATATGCTCAAAGTACGTTCTAATGTCGTTCTGTTCTTTTAAATCCTTCCCAAAATCTGGGTGTGTAGTAGAAATGTCGTTAAACTTATTCATTAAGCCTTCTTGCTTAAAAGAAAAAGTAACAAGATTTTCTAAAATTTTACGCAGATCTTCCATGTTTTCTTCAATGGAATCACCCTCCAATTCCTTCATGGCTTTCTGCATTTTCGCACTCATTTCTTTCATCTTGTCAGCACTTTTTTTCTGACTTTTTTTAGCAGATTGCTTGTCTTGTTTTTCTAAACTTTCTTCAGCTTTTTTTAACTCATCATCTATAACATCTTTTTCATCTTCTACATCTGGCAATTCCATTGGCTCTTTTAACTTCTCATTATCTTTTGCCAACTCATCTAGCTGCTTTTTTAAATCTTTAAACTCTTCATTAATCTTCTTTTGTTCATCTAAAGATGCATCTTCTTTCTTTTCTAATACTGCTTGTTTATTTGCTAACTCATCTAATTTATTCGCAATTTGCGTTGTTTTCTGCTCAACATAGAAACGTTTTACTAATTCTAAAGTTCTTTCTAAACTACGTTGTTGTTGTTTGTTTTGTTGCGCTAATTCTTTTGCTTTTTTAACTAAATCTTCTTTATTTAATTTCTCTGCTAATTTTGCAATTTCATCTAACAACTTTTGTTGCTTGTCGGTTTTCTTTAATTCTTCTATTCGTTTTTTAAGCTGTTCTTTTTTATCTTGAAGGTTTTCGTTTTCTTCCTTTTTCTCCTCTAAATTTTCTTGCAACTTGTCTGTTTGACGTTGCATCATTTTTTTATATTGTTCTTGTCTTTTTATAAAACTTTCTACTTTCTTTTTATCGTTAAAACTTACATTCTTCTTGTTCTGTAATTCTTGCTGAATTTTATCTAACTCTTGTTGCTGCTTATCTTGTTTCTTAACAGAATTTTCTAAACTATTAATAGTGTTTTTTTGTTCTTGTAACAACTCCTCTTCTACTTCATCAGTTGTTTTTTGTCTGTAATTAAAAACTTTAGTTTTGGCTTTCTTATTTCCATTTACAGCATCGTTATCATAAACTTCAAAAAACAACTCATAGTTTATTCCTTTTTGTAAATTTAATCCTTCAGGAAATTGATAAAAAAATGTTTGCACATTTGCTTTAGAAATTGGCAAAACATGCATTTTTAAATCCTGCGGAATATTTTCATCATAATACACCAATTGTAATTTCTTTAAACCATAATCATCTGAAACTTGACCAGCAAATTGTGCAGAACCTCTAGAGATAGAATCTATATTTGTCTCAACAGATATTTCTGGAACTTCATCTTTTATAACATTAACAGAAAATTGTAAATTCTCATAATCTTGTAAATTTTTATTTGAAGATGAAATTTCATAATTTAACGAAGTAGAAATTCGTTTAGAAAACTCAAAATTATTAGTAGTAAGTTTTTTAAATGCAACTCGGTTTTCATTATTAATAAAAAATACTTCTGCAGTTTGTAAAGTAGAAACTTGCCAAGTAATAGAGGTTCCTTCTGGTACTATTAAATTACCAGAATTTTTAATAGTTTCATTTCTTTTACCAACATAATAAGGGTATTTTAATACCAAAGAAATATTACTGATAGTTGGTGTATTTATAACCTTTATTTTATAATCTATAGATTGTATTCCGTTTGCTTCAATAAAAAAATTAATAGGCTTATTAACATCCAAAAATGTATAAGAAAAAGTTCCATTACCATTATTTTCTAAATAATATTGTTCATTATTAAATATAATTTTTGCTTCAGAAGGCACAACTTCACCTACTGCATCAATAGAAATAGTAATTGCTTTTCCTTGAATAACCTGTAAACTTTTATTATTTATTAAAAATGAAAAAGGTGCTGGTGGTGTATATGCTGTTCTGTAGTTTACAACTCTGTCTAAACTTTTTGTAAAAACCTCTTTATTGCCTGATATTAAAGTAATTAACAAAATTAAAATGGGTACAATTGCATATTTTAAGTACTTTGTATTATTAGTAAAATCTACTGCTTTTAAAAATGGAATAGGTTGTAATTCTTCAGCTTTTTGATTGATACTTGCTACTAATAAATCTGACTGATTTGTATTCTCTTTTAGTTGTAAAACATTTAATAATTTATCTTTTACTTCCGGAAAATGATTTCCTATTATTTTTGAAGATTCTTCTAATGAAATTCCTGTTCGTAAACCAATCAACTTAAAAATAGGAATGGCTATAAAACGGATTAATAGAAAAACTTCAACTAAAATAAATAACCAAAATAATAGCGTTCTAGCTGTTGGTTTTAACCATAAAAAATACTCTAAAAATAACGTAAAAATAAGGTATAATAAGCCTAAAGAAAAGAATAAAATAACTCCTTTAATTAATTCGTTTACGTAATATTTTCTGGTAAACTGATGTAGTTTTTGTTCTATGTTTTTGAATCCGCTCATAATCAACTAATAAAAATACTATTTTTGAGCTGATTTACAATGAAATAAATTGTTAAAAGGAATTTGTAAGTTTTTTTAAAACAAGCCTACTAAAGTTCTATAAATAAAAAACATGAAAAATAGCATTCAAATTATCTTCTTATTCTTAAGTATTTCTATGTATTCTCAGGGTCCATGGACCAAAGAAAAAGGAAAATTTTATACTCAATTATCATTTACAACAATACCAAGTTATAATGAATTTTTCGGGAATCCAGATTATGAAATTCAAGGAAATATTACAGACAACACAATGCAAATTTATGGTGAATATGGTCTTACTAATACAACAACTTTACTAGTAAATATTCCGTTAAAGTTAATTTCTATAGACAATTTAAAATACATAGACCCTACAATTGATTGTGTTGGAGATTGTAGTGAAACAATTAATAAAAATAGAAATTCATTAGGAAATATAGAAATTGGTGTAAAACATAATTTTTATAAAAAAGACTGGTTACTTTCTGGTCAATTCTCTGTGGAAGGAAATACGGGTTCTTTTGATGAAAATCAGGAATTAGAACAGGTTATGATGCTTTTACCTTTACTCCTCTATTCTTAGCAGGAAAAAGTTTTAATACATCTTATTTACAAACTTTTATTGGTTCTAGAATAAGAACAAATAATTATAGTTCTAACTTTAAAGTTGGTGGAGAATATGGTCGCAGAATAACTAAAAATATTTGGTTAATTGGTTTTCTTGATATTGAAAAATCTTTTAAAAATGGAGAAATAGAATTACCAGATTTAAATTTAGTAACTGCTTTATATGTTGATAAACAAGAATACGGTGTTGTAGGTATTAAAGCAATTGGAGAATTTTCTGATAATTTTGGAATAACAGCAAGTTTACCAGCTGCTTTTTTTGGTAATAATGTTGCAAAACAACTGGCTTTATCTATTGGAATTTATAAAAAATTCTAATTTTTTATAATAAGAATAACAACTAAAAGCCTTTTCTAAAGGCTTTTTTTTATGCCTTTAGAAAACTATCTTTGCAACCTCAAAAAGATAAAAAAATGGAATCTAATGTACGTGTTCGTTTTGCACCAAGTCCTACAGGACCTTTACATATTGGTGGTGTAAGAACAGCTTTATACAATTATTTATTTGCTAAAAAATATAACGGAACTTTTGTCTTACGTATAGAAGACACAGACCAAACGCGTTATGTTGCAAATGCAGAACAATATATTATAGACGCTTTAGAATGGTGTAATATTCCTTTTGATGAAGGCCCAGGAAAGAACGAAAAATTTGGTCCTTACAGACAATCAGAACGTAAAGCATTGTACAAAGAATATGCAGATAAACTAATTGCAACTGGTTGGGCTTATTATTGTTTTGATTCTTCTGAAGCTTTAGATGCAGAAAGAAAAAACCATGAAGCAGAAGGAAAAACCTTTATATATAATTGGCATAACAGAGCAGAAGGAACTCTAGTAAATTCTTTAGTTTTAACTGATGAAGAAGTACAAAACAGAATTAATTCTGGTGAAAATTATGTAATCCGTTTTAAAACGCCACAAGATGAGCTTTTAAGGATGGAAGATGAAATTCGTGGAAATATTAAAATTGATACCAATACTTTAGATGATAAAATTTTATTTAAGGGAGACGGTATGCCAACATATCATCTAGCAAATATTGTTGATGATCATTTAATGGAAATTAGCCACGTAATTCGTGGTGAAGAATGGTTACCTTCTATGCCTTTACATGTTTTATTATATAAAGCTTTTGGTTGGAATGCGCCTAAATTTGCACACTTACCATTAATTTTAAAACCTGTTGGTAAAGGAAAATTAAGTAAACGCGATGGTGATAAATTAGGTTTCCCAGTGTTTCCTTTAGAATACACAAATGAAGTTTCTGGTGATGTTTCTCGTGGTTATAAAGAAGATGGTTATTTTTCTGATGCTTTTATTAATATGTTAGCTTTCTTAGGATGGAATCCTGGAACAGAACAAGAAATATTCTCTTTAGAAGCTTTAATTGAAGCATTCGATTTAAAACGTGTTAGTAAATCTGGTGCAAAATTTAGCCCAGAAAAAGCAAGTTGGTTTAACCAACAATACATGCAAACAAAAGATAATGCAGCTTTAACAGACTTATACATTCCTATTCTTGCAGAAAAAGGAATTACAAAAGACAAAGAATATGTTTTAAAAGTTGTTTCGTCTATTAAAGAAAGAGCTGTTTTTGTAAACGATTTCTGGCAATTATCAAATTTCTTTTTTGAAACTCCAACAGAATATGATGAAAAAGCTAGTAAGAAAAACTGGAAAGAAGGAACATCAGAATTAATGCAAGAATTAATTACTGTTATTTCTACTATCGAAGATTTCTCATCTGAAAATACAGAGAAAGAAATTAAAGAATGGATTACTGCTAAAGAAATTGGTTTTGGTAAAGTAATGCAACCTTTACGTTTATCTTTAGTTGGTAAACTAGCAGGTCCTCACCTATTTGATATTATTGCAATGATAGGCAAAGAAGAAACTATAAAAAGATTAGAAAACGCAATTGAAAAATTATAGTTTTTCTTGCAAATAAATAAAAACCTCTCAATAATACTGAGAGGTTTTTTTGTTTTAAAACTGTAACAATTCTGTAAATATGCGTCAAATAATTAAATATTAAGATTTAGTATCTTTACATATATCAATTATTAACTTTAAAAAACTTACTATGCCAACTATTTTACCAATTATTATTGTGCTTTGTGCACTTGTACTTTTTGCTTCCTTTTTTATGGTAAAGCAACAAACCGCTGCTATTATAGAACGTTTTGGGAAATTTCATAGCATTAGACAATCTGGACTTAAGTTTAAAATTCCTTTTGTAGATAGAATTTCTGGAAAATTGAGTTTAAAAATTCAACAATTAGATGTAATTATTGAAACAAAAACGTTGGATGATGTTTTTGTAAAACTAAAAGTTTCTGTACAATACAAAGTAATTAAAGAAAAAGTGTACGACGCTTTTTATAAATTAGATTACCCACATGATCAAATAACTTCTTATGTATTTGATGTAGTAAGAGCAGAAGTACCAAAAATGAAATTAGATGATGTTTTTGTGAAGAAAAATGATATTGCAATTGCTGTAAAAACAGAATTAAATGATGCTATGTCAGATTATGGTTTCGATATTATTAGAACTTTGGTAACAGATATAGATCCAGACGCGCAAGTAAAAATTGCAATGAACAGAATTAATGCTGCAGATAGAGAAAAAACAGCTGCACAATACGAAGGTGATGCACAACGTATTTTAATTGTTGAAAAAGCTAAAGCAGAAGCAGAAAGCAAAAGATTGCAAGGGCAAGGTATTGCAGACCAAAGACGTGAAATTGCACGTGGTTTAGAAGAGTCTGTAGATGTTTTAAATAGAGTTGGTATCAATTCTCAAGAAGCATCTGCTTTAATCGTTGTAACACAACATTATGATACTTTACAATCTATTGGTAGTGAAACTAACAGTAATTTAATATTGTTACCAAACTCACCACAAGCAGGTAGTCAAATGTTAAATGACATGGTTGCAAGTTTTACAGCAAGTAACCAAATTGGCGAAGCAATGAAAAATCAAAAGCCTAAAAAGAAAGATTCTTAAGCTACTTTTTTAAGTATTATTCACTTTTTTTAAAATCAATTCTAAAACTTACTATCTTTAGGTTTTAGAATTGATTTTTTTTTAACATAAAACAACTTTTTATTATAATGAAACCATTTATTAATTGGTTATCAAAACCATATTATTTTAATCCTTCAATTGTATTTAAACTTAAAATGAGCTTGTTTCATGGCTTATTTGTATTCTTATTTTTATATATTTTTAGACCTTTTTACCTCGCACAATTTGAAGTAATTATTTTAGAATATACTTTAGGTATAGGAATAATTGCTCTTATAGGAACATTTATAGTATTATATATTCCAGCACTTATTTTTAAAGATTATTTTAATGAAGATAAGTGGACAATTGGTAGAAACCTCTTTTTGATGGCTACTGGTATTACCTTTATAGGTATTGTTGTATGGTATTTTGGCGAAATGTATAAAGAACCATATAATCTTAAAAAACTAAGCCTTTTAGAATTTCTTTTCTATACATTTTTAGTGAGTTTAATTCCTTTAACCTTATTTATTTTTATAAACGAAAAAAGTATTCGAGAAAAGAGAGAGAAAAAAGTAGTAGAAATTAAAGAAATTAAGAAAGAAAATGAGCTTATTAATTCTAAAAAATTAGCTAAAAAAGTTACTATTAATTCAGATAATGGAAAAGAAAATATTACATTTTGCATAGATAATTTAGTTTACTTAACTTCTCAAGGTAACTATGCAAGTTTCTTTTTAAAAAATAATGAAGGTGATTTACAAGAGAAAATATTAAGAGTTACGTTAACTAAAATAGCAAGTCAATTAAAAGATTATTCTAATATTATAAGATGTCATAAAAGTTATATTGTAAATATTAATTTTATAAATGATATTTCTGGAAATGCAAGAGGATATTTATTAAAATCAGATATTATTCATATAGACATACCTGTATCTAGAAGTTTTTCTAAACAGTCTTTACAGAGTTTATTGCGTTAAATGTTCCCATTTATCCCAAATACCCCATATTTCTTCCTTTTTATAACATAAATTTAATAGATTCATTTTAAAAACTATATTTGCATGACAGTAGATTAAATTAAAAACGTTGGGGGATTTTTTTAATTTAAGAAACTAAAAAGCTCAACTTGTTTTATACAAATTGAGCTTTTTTTATATTTTAAAAGTAGTGTTAAATTTACTTCTTTTCTTCTAATTTTTCTTCTGGTTCTTCTTTAGCAGCATTTTTAAATTCCTTAATTCCGCTTCCTAGACCTTTCATTAATTCTGGTATCTTTTTACCACCAAAAAAAAGTAAAACTACAACTACAATAATAGCTATTTGCATTCCACCTATCATTCCAAAAAATATAGATAAACTATTCATCTTTTTTAAATTTTATTAGTTACAAAGATACAAAAAAGGTTGTAAACCCAATCTATTGTATTTCTTCTATTAATTTCTTTTTTCTATAATACCACCAATAACTTTTTTATCTTTTACAACCTCTGGGTTTCCTTTATAAAAAATAGTACCACCAAAACTAACTTTAGCGTTTAAAGTTTCACCTGCAGTAACTTCTGCCTTTGCACCTGTACCTGATTTTACAGTAGAATTACCAGTAGATTTTAAATTAAAACCATGGTAAATACCATAAAGATCTACATCTACTTCTTGGTTCTTAGCTGTACCAGAAACCTTTATAATTCCGCCAGAAGAAGCAATAATTGTTAAGTACTTTGTTTTTGTAGTTATGTTAATAAAGGCTCTTTCTTGTGCATTTAACTCTACTTTATCTTGGTTAAAATCTTTACTGGTAATAGTTGCACCTTCATTAGCATCAATTATATTAATATTTTTATTATAGTATAATTTAATTAAAATCTTACCATCCGCAGAATTATTAGATGGTTTTAAAGAAAAAGGTAAAGACAATTTTAATGTATTGTTTACATTTTTAATTTTAACCTTTTCAGATTTATCACCTGTTATTTCTAATTTTTGATCTGTAGATTTAATTAATTCTAATTCTATACCATTATAAACCTTAAGTGTAGTAAAATCACCTAAATTTTGATTTATTGTAGTTTGTGCAAAAGCTGTTACGCTCATAAAAACTGCACATATAAAAATTATTTTTTTCATTTTTTTAAATTTAATATAATAAGTAGTTCAATAATTATACCACTATAAAGACTTTTATTAATATTTATTGTTGCAAATTTAATAAAGTTATTATTCTTTGGGTATTAAAAAAAGTATAAAACATTAATTATTTAATACAAAAATTCCCGTTTTCACGGGAATAATAGTTTAAAATAATATTAAAATTGAAAACGATTAAGAGATGTTTTCAATTAAATTAAAATCTAAATGTTTGCGTTCTAAATCTGTATTTTTAACTTTAACTTTTACATCATCACCTAATTGATACATATTTTTAGAAGATTTACCAACAATAGCATATTGCTTTTCATCAAAAACATAATAATCGCTTTTAATGTCTCTAATTCTAACCATACCTTCACATTTGTTAGAAGAAATTTCTACATAAATTCCCCATTCTGTAACTCCTGTAATTACACCATCGAAAATTTCATCTTTATGATCTTGCATGTATTTAATTTGCATGTACTTTATAGATGATCTTTCTGCTTTAGAAGCTAATTCTTCTCTATTTGATGAATGTTTACACTTTTCTTCATACTTATCTGCTTTAGGCGTGTCTCCGCCATCTAAATAGTGTTGTAGTAATCGATGTGTCATTACATCTGGATAACGTCTTATTGGTGACGTAAAATGACTGTAATAATCGAATGCTAAACCATAATGCCCAATATTCTGAGTTGTATAGACTGCTTTAGACATTGTTCTAATGGTTAGCGTCTCTATCATATTAGATTCTGCTTTACCATGAACATCACTTAATAACTTGTTTAAAGAGTCTGAAGTAGATTCTTTAGTATCTGTATTTATCTTATAACCAAATTTACTAACCATGTTTTGTAAAGAAGCTAACTTTTCTACATCTGGCTCGTCATGTACTCTATAAATAAATGTTTTATTGGTTGCTTTTCCTTTAGAAAAACCAATATACTCAGCAACTTTTCTATTTGCTAATAACATAAATTCTTCAATTAACTTATTAGCATCTTTAGATTCTTTAAAGAAAACACCAACTGGGTTTGCTTCTTCATCTAAATCGAATTTTACTTCTACTCTATCGAAAGAAATTGCACCGGCTTTCATTCTTTTTTTACGAAGAATTTTAGCCAATTCATCTAATTTTAAAGTTGCTTCTACAATTTCTGGAGTTACGGTGTATTCCTTATCAATGATAGAAATATCTTCGGGCATTGTATAAGGCAAAATATTATCAGATAATTTTACATTTTCTATAATAGATTGTGCTTCTTCATATGCAAAACGTTGGTCTGAATATGTTACTGTTCTACCAAACCACTCGCCTACTATTTCTGCTTTTTTATTCAATTCAAACACTGCAGAAAACGTTAATTTTTCTTCATGTGGTCTTAAAGAACAAACACCGTTAGACAGCATTTCTGGTAACATTGGTACTACTCTATCTACTAAATAAACAGATGTTGCTCTCTTATAAGCTTCATCATCTAAAATAGTTTTTGGTTCTAAATAATGCGAAACATCTGCAATATGAATTCCTATTTCGAAATTACCGTTTTCTAATTTTGTAAATGATAATGCATCATCAAAATCTTTTGCATCTTTAGGATCTATCGTAAAAGTTAAATCTTTACGCATATCTCTACGTTTAGAAATTTCTTCTTTAGTAATTTCTATAGATAAGTTTTCTGCTTCTTTTTCTACTTCTGGTTCAAATTCGAAAGGCAAATTATATTCTAATAAGATAGAATGCATTTCTGTATTATGATCTCCTGGTTTACCAAGAACAGTAGTAATTTTACCAAACGGATTCTTAGAATTCTTTGGCCAATCTATAATTGTAGCTTGTACTTTGTCTCCATCTTCTGCCCCATTCATTTTACTGTCTGATACAAAAATATCTGCATACATTTTGTTATTATCAGGAATTACAAAGCCAAAATTTTTGTCTTTATTTTTCTGTAAAACTCCTACAAAATCTGTTTTAGCACGTTTTAAAATTTCCACAACATCTGCTTCCATTTTTTTACCACTTCGTTTTTTATAAACATATGCTTTTACGGTATCTTGGTGTAAACCTTTACCTAGATTGTTATTAGGAATAAAAATATCATCCTCGAAATCATCTGAAATAAAGTATCCATTACCTGTAGATGTAATATCTAAAGTACCAACAGAATATTTCTTATCTATATTAACTTGAAATTTACCTCTGTCTGTTTCTTTAATTTTTTGGTTAGCAGTTAATTCTGCTAATTTCTGAATAATCTGATTTTTCCCATCAGTATCAGTAATTTTTAATTTGGCAGCAACTTGCTTATAATTATAAGATTTTGTTGTGTCTTCATTTAAAACTTTAAATATATTTCTAGTTAAGTCTCTTACAACATTACCTTTCTTTTTGTATATTTTTTTTTTCTTTTTTGTCATTTATACTATATTATTTATGCTAGTTTCTAATATTTTAACAAACTAGCCTACTCTGCAAATTACAATTATTAGATAGATTATAGATTAAAAAAATGTTATGAATCTATTTTGTAATTTGGCGTACTATTAATTTATAATTTATGTCTAATATTGATACAATCAATACTAATTCTTGGTTTATAATTGCAAACCCTACTTCAGGAAATCGGAATTTTTCTAAACTATGGAGGGAAATTCAACAATTACTAAAAAACAAGAATTTAGACTATTCTTTTGCTTTTACACAGTTTTCTAAACACGAGATTAAATTGGTGGAAAACGCAATTAAAAAAGGTTTTAGAAACATTATTTCTGTTGGTGGAGATGGCACACTACATAATGTAGTTAACGGAATAATGCTGCAAAGATATGTAAAAACTTCTGATATAACTATTGCTGTACTTCCTTTAGGAACTGGAAACGATTGGATTAAAACATATAACATACCAAATGATCTTAAAAAGGCAGTTGAAATCATCTCTAAAAAGAAAAAGATTGTACAAGATATTGGTGTTTTAAAATCAAAAAATAAAACTATTTACTTTAATAATGTAGCTGGGTTAGGTTATGATGGTTACATTGTTAATAAGCTAAATTCTTTAAAAAAATTTGGTGCAATCTCTTATATTTTAGCTGGTATTTATGGTTTAATTTTCTATAAAAAATCAATCTTTAAAATTAATTTTAATGATAAAGTAATAGAAACTAAATGTTTAATGGCTGTTTTTGGAATTTGTAAATTTTCTGGAGGCGGAATGCAGTTTACCAAAAATGTAGATTCTACAGATGGTTTATTAGATATTACAATTGTTAATAACCTTACTTTTTTAGATTTAATTGTAAATCTGCCTAAACTATATTCTGGTAAAATAGTAGCTCATAAAAAGGTTTATAGTTATAAGACAAAAGAGATTACTGTAATACCAAGAAACTTAAAATCATTTATTCAGGCAGATGGCGAATTGATTGCTACAGGAGAAGTAACAGTAAAAATTATAGAAAAAGCCATTCAATTTGTTGTTAACTAAATAGCTAAATAATTATTTTTTTTGATAAAAGTTAAAGAAATCTTAAAATTATTGTAACGATTCTTAAATGAATACGTCTTTATAGAAAGAGACTATTTAATTTAAGATGAAAAATCTATATAAAATTATAACCTTATTCGCTATTATCTTTATTGCAGGCATTTTTGTTACTGTAATAACGGTTAATTCTTCGTTGAATAAATTTGAGTCTCAAGAAAAAACTGTTGAAATGAAAAAAGACACTTTGTATCTTTTAAAAGCTGAAAAGAAAACAGTTTAAATTATTACAAACTTATCTACTTCTCTATTATTGTTTATTTTCTAGTTTCAATCTATTTCAAGTTTTAAAAACCTTTTAATTTCTTAAATTCTTACTTTTAGAAAGAAGTCTTTTTTTCTTTTTTCACAGTTATCAACATTCTATATTATAATACTTTTTTCTTTTATTAAAATTTAAAAAACAATGGTGGTTATTATAGTGTGTGAATAGCTACTATAAAATTCTATTTTTTTATTTTAATATATGAGTTATTAAAAACCATCTACACTTTATGAGCTATATAAAAGCTTAAAAATCAACTTAAAAATGTAGTTATTAACAATAGTTATAAACAGCTATTAACTATTTTTCTGAATAACTAACTTCTTATTCTATGTAAACAAAACGTAAATTTTATGTTGATAAACTTTTATCAAAAACTCATAAAAAAAGTTGTGTATGTGGTAAGCTCCCTTGTATTGTAATAAAAATTAGATTTACCAAATAAAGTTACGAGTTTCTCATTACAACTTCTTAACATTCTCTTAAAACGCTAAAAACTTAAAACTTAAAGAGTTATTAAAAATGCTAAAATTATCATTGTTTATAACTGTTGATAACCGTTAGTTTCTGTACTTTTGTTGCAGACAACTAAATTAAAATCAACTTATTATGACAATTGCCATTGGTAACGATCACGCAGGAACAGAATATAAATTCGAAATTATAAAACATTTAGAAGAAAAAGGGTACAAAGTTCTAAATTTTGGAACGGATACAAATGATTCTATGGATTACCCAGACGCTATTCACCCAACAGCAGATGCTGTAGAAAGTGGTAAAGCAGCTTTAGGTGTTATTTTATGCGGTTCTGGTAATGGTGCACAAATGACAGCAAACAAACACCAAGGTATTAGAGCAGCACTTTGTTGGAATAATGAATTGGTTGCTTTAACTAGACAACATAATAATGCAAACATTCTTACAATTCCTGCACGTTTTGTGTCTTTGCAGCAAGCTATAGGTTTTGTAGATATTTTTCTTGCTACAGAATTTGAAGGTGGAAGACATGGTACACGAGTTAATAAAATTTCTTGTGCCGGATAAATTACCGTCATTGCGAGTTTACGAAGCAATCTTATAAATTAATAAAGAGATATTTTATTACTCGCAATAACAGTACCTTATTATCTATTACTCGTTAAATATTTTTGGTTAAATAGATTTTGATAATGTTAGTAAAAGTTATTAATTGTAATATTTACCTACTGTCGCGTTAGTAATTTTGCTTTTTTTTAGTAAAATTGTATCGAGACCTTTTTACAAATACAAATAATGACGTGCAGTTTTGTTATTTCAAACTTTTGTGAGAAATTACATAAGGATGATTAGTTTTGTGTGCTCACTGTTATGGGATTTCTCCTATGGTTGAAATGACATACGATTTTTTAAAAAAAATATAAAAATGGATTTCAAAATAAAGTCTTTTAAAGAATTATCTACAGATGAATTGTATGCAATCTTACAACTAAGATCGGAAGTTTTTGTGGTAGAACAAGACTGTGTATACCAAGATGTAGATTTTAAAGACCAAAAATCTTTACATATTTTTGGATATAAAAATGATAAAATAGTTGCATATACACGTATTTTTAAACCAGGCGATTATTTCGATAATGCTAGTATTGGTAGAGTAGTAGTAGCTTCTAAAGAACGTAAATATGGTTATGGCCACGATTTAATAAAAGCTTCTTTAGAAGGAATTAAAAATTATTTTAAAGTTGATAAAATTACCATTTCTGCTCAAAAATATTTAAAGAAATTTTACGAGTCTCACAATTTTATTCAAATAGGCGAGGAGTACTTAGAAGATGGTATTCCGCATATTAGAATGGATAGAGAGTAATTTATTTTTTCTTTTTTGTCATTTTATAAATAAGGAAACCAAATCCTAAAATAAAATGTAAAATAATTACCGCAGCTACTATATATAAAGTGGTATTAGAGTTATTCATACCCTAAATTTAAAAAGAATAATATTCTTTTTTTATGACAATTATCACATAAAAGAATCTACTTCTTTTACGCCAGAAATTTCTAAATTACCTAATTCTATTGTACCAATTCTAACTCTAATTAATCGTAATGTTGGCAAACCCACAGCAGCCGTCATTTTACGTACTTGTCTAAATTTTCCTTCTCTAATAATTATAGAAACCCAACTTGTTGGTCCGTGTCTTTCATCTCTAATTTTCATGCTTCTCAGCGGAAATTTAGGATCATCAATAATAAAAGCTTTACCTGGTTTTGTAGTGTATTTTTTACCATTAAAACCAATTTCTACACCGGTTTTTAAAAGCTCAATTTCTTTTTCGGTAATAACGCCATCAACTTGTACGTAATATTCTTTTTCGTATTTATTACTTCTAATTTCTGCAGATACTTTACCATCCGTTGTTAATAAAAGTAATCCTTCAGACGGAACATCTAAACGACCAATTGCCATCGTTCCTAAGGGAAAATCGTGTAAATCTCCTAATAGTTTTTTCTTCCGCTTTGCGGGATTTACAAACTGAGAAATCATTCCCCAAGGTTTGTGAATTATAAAATGACGATGTTTTTCTATCATTTTATTAGTTTTTTAAAGAAGATAAAAACCCTTTAAAAGAAGCCCAATAGGTTTCATTACCTTCCGTAGTTTCCCAAAGAGCTCTAGAACCATGAATTCCTTTTACTTCTGGTATAAAATGCGTTAAATAACTAGCATCTACTTTATTTACTAATATTTTAACACCCGCACTTTCACTTAAAGAAGAAGTAACAAAAACAGGTTTTTTATAAGAACTAATACTTTTATTAATGTCTATTCCTTTAAAATATTCACCAGGACTAAATGCTGCAACGGCTTTAATTTTAGCATTATTTACGCCCATTAAAAGTGCTAAAGAAGAAGAATAAGAACTACCAACTAATATTATTTTTTGTCCGCCATTTTGGTTGTATATATAATCTATAGCAGCTTCAATATCTTGTTTTGCGTCTAAATAAGTATCTCCTAAACCTTTTGCACGAGCAGCAATTGCAGTCTCGTTATCTATATTGTTAACCGTTTTACCAGAACGTTGGTCTATTGCCATTACAGTATACCCCAATTTAGTTAATTCTACAGCAGAATCCTTGTATTCTCCTCTACTATAACCTGCCTGATGACACAGTAAAATAGTAATTGGTGTTTCTTTATTTTTATAAATATCTGCAGTAATTGGTAAACTATCTTTAGAAGGAAAAGTAATTGTTGTCTTAATAAATCTTTTTTCTATTTCTTTTACAATGCTTTTATTATCTTTTTCTACGGTGGTTTTATTAGTAGGTTGTTTACAAGAAAAAAGTACTAATACACTAAGAATTAAGGTATATTTCATGTTTTTATATATATTATTCTGTTGTCGTTAAATTACTTTTATAGTTACAGAAAAACTATTTTTTCCTTTTGATAAACGCATGTTTTCTTCAGAAAATTTTTGATCTCTGTATGAAGTATATTGTGTAATTGGCTCAATACAAAGCATGTTATCAACCTCTGTCCACAACATAAAATTGTTAAAACCTTTTGTAGTAATTTCTAAATCATTTCTATCAATATTTTTTAAGGTGATTTTATCAGTATTTAAAACAGGAAAAGCATTATGTCCTACTTTATAAATTTCTTCTAAAGTTATTTTTTTACCATTTGCAAGTAAAGTTTCATTACCAGTGTTAGACAACATAAATGCAGGATGATACCCTAACATAAAAGGCATTCCTTCAATAGAATTGATGATAAATTCTATGTTTAAAACATCATTTTTTAAGGTAAAATTCTTTTCGAACGTAAAATCGAAAGGCCAAGTAAGGTTTTCTTCTGTAGATTTTACAGGAAACTTACTATTGTTAACAACGGTATTTTTTTTATATTTTTTGATGAATTTAGCGCTGCTTTCATCCGAAGAAACTAAAGAATATTCTAACTCACGCAACAAACCATGTTGATCTAAAATTGCAGTACCATTTTTGGTATGCAATCTAAAATTATTTTTAGCAGTTGGCCCAATAACAGGAAACATTTCATCATCAGATTTTCGCCAACCTTTGTTTCCTTTTTGATGAATATATTCTTTATTATTTTTCTGAAAACTTATTAGTTCTCCTTTTTCAATTGCAACTTTAGACACTTTATTTATTAAAAATACTGTAGAACTCATTAATCTTATACTTTTTGTAAAAATAGTATAAATTTGAATGTGATTTTTTAGGAAATTAATTTTAGATTTTCGTAACTTGTGGCACTTATACAAAAATAAAACAAGAAAGATTAATGGCTACAGATAAAGAAAAAACAGCAAAGCTAAAAGCACTTCAACTTACTCTAGATAAGCTAGATAAGACTTATGGTAAAGGAGCTGTAATGAAGTTAGGTGACGTAGTTACTGAAGATATAGATGCAATCTCAACAGGTTCTTTAGGGCTAGATTTGGCTTTAGGCGTTGGTGGTTATCCAAGAGGTAGAGTTATTGAAATTTATGGACCAGAATCTTCTGGTAAGACTACTTTAACTTTACACGCAATTGCAGAGGCTCAAAAAGCAGGTGGTATTGCTGCTTTTATTGATGCAGAACACGCATTCGATAAATTTTACGCAGAAAACTTAGGAGTAGACATCGATAATTTAATTATTTCTCAACCAGATCATGGTGAGCAAGCATTAGAAATTGCAGAAAACTTAATTCGTTCTGGTGCAATTGATATTGTGGTTATTGATTCTGTTGCAGCATTAACTCCAAAATCTGAGATTGAAGGAGAAATGGGAGATTCTAAAATGGGTCTTCACGCACGTTTAATGTCACAAGCATTGCGTAAATTAACTGGTACAATTTCTAAGACAAAGTGTACTGTTATTTTTATTAATCAATTACGTGAAAAAATTGGTGTAATGTTTGGTAACCCAGAAACTACAACGGGTGGTAATGCATTAAAATTCTATGCTTCTGTTCGTTTAGATATTAGAAGAAGAACACAAATTAAAGACGGAGATAGAGTTATTGGAAACAGTACCAAAGTTAAAGTTGTTAAGAATAAAGTAGCACCGCCGTTTCAAATTGCAGAATTTGATATTATGTACGGACAAGGAATCTCTAAAGTTGGTGAAATTTTAGATATTGGTGTAGAATTAGGTATTGTTAAGAAAAGTGGATCTTGGTTTAGCTACGGAGAAACAAAATTAGGCCAAGGTAGAGATGCCGTTAAAGGTTTAATAAAAGACAATCCAGAATTAGCTGAAGAACTTGAAGGAAAAATCAAAATTGCTATTGAAAATCAAGAATAAGTTTTAAAGGTTCTAACTATTATTTTTATAAAATCGCCTAGAATTAATCAATCTACGGCGATTTTTTTATTTAACAAATTATTTTTTTCCGTGTAGAATTCACTTCCTTTTGCAAGGCAATAAATACTTTTATAGGTTTGCTGCATGATTAAAATAACAGAAAATATACAATTAAGAAAAATTTCGAGTTCAGACTCTGAAGTTCTTTTTAATTTAATGTCAGAAATTTATCCACTTGCTTACAGTCATTTTTGGACAGATAATGGAGATTGGTATATAAACTCACAATATTCTAAAGAACATATTTTAAAAGAATTATCTGAAGAAAATACAGCGTATTATTTTATTCTTTTTAATGATGAAATTATTGGTAATTTTAGAATTATTTGGGATGAAAAATTAGAAGGTTTATCCGAAGAAAAACAAGTAAAATTACACAGAATTTATCTTCATAAGAAAACACAAGGAAACGGAATTGGAAAAAAACTTATTTCTTGGTTAGAAGAGCAAGCAATTAAAAAAGGGAACAAAGCAATTTGGTTAGACGCAATGGATGAACAACCCCAAGCTTTTCAGTTTTATAAAAAGTTAGGGTTTGTTTATCATTCTCATACTTTTTTACCTTATGATTTGTTACATAAAGAGGTTCGAAAAATGAGTCAGGTTTATAAATTATTATAAGAATAAATTATTGTTTAGAAAACAGTTTTACAAGCCACAAAATTAAATAAGCTCCTAAACCTAAACCACCAAATAAAACTAATAATACAAATACTATTCTAATTTTTTTTGTGCTAAACTCTGTTTTAGTACTTAACCATTTACATACACCTAAAATCATAATTTTTATTTTTAAGATTTCCGTCTTTGCGGAAAATTAATTTATTTAAAGATTCTAAAACAAGTGTTTTAGAAAATATTTTTAGATTTATACACCTGTGCTTCCAAAACCACCAGAACCACGTTCTGTTTCGCTTAAAATGGTTACTTCTTGCCAGTTTACACGTTCGTGCTTTGCAATAATTAGTTGTGCAACTCTTTCGCCATCATTTACTACAAAATCATCATTAGATAAGTTTACTAAAATTACACCAATTTCACCTCTATAATCTGCATCTACAGTTCCTGGAGAGTTTAAGACCGTAATTCCTTTTTTAGCAGCAAGACCACTTCTTGGTCTAACTTGTGCCTCAAAACCAACAGGTAAAGCTATAAATAAACCAGTTTTAATAATAGCTCTTTCTAAAGGTTTTAATGTAATAGACACTTCAATATTTGCGCGTAAATCCATACCAGCAGCACCTTCAGTTTCATAATTTGGTGTTGCGTGTTTAGATTTGTTTATTATTTGTACGTTCATTTCTTATAAATTATATAAATATGTAATTACTTCTAAAAATTCCCTTTTCCAAAAAGACTCTGTATGTTTTCCGTTAGGAGCTACTTTAGTTTTAATATTCTTTTTTGGAAAACCAATATCTAGTAGGCGTTCTGCCATGTTTTCTGTATCTGCAACCATTGAAGCTCCTTCTTTATCTCCAATTAATAAATATAGTTTTGTTTTTTTCTGATTACCATTTTTTTCTGCAAATTCGTTTACTTTATTAGAAAACCAAAAAGAGGTAGAAAGTGCACCAATTTTACCAAAAACATTAGGATACTTTAATCCGCCATAAAAAGAAATTAAACCACCTAAAGAGCTACCAATAATAGCAGTGTCTTTGGCAGATTTTTTAGTTTTATAATTTCTATCGATATAAGGTTTTAGTTCATTTACTAAAAAATCGATGTAAATTTCTCCTTTTCCTCCACCATATTTTTCATTTTTCCAAGGAGTATATTCTTCAATTCTTTTTTCTCCTCCGTTTTCTACACCAACAATAATAAAGCCTTTTCCTGTTTTATGGTATAAACTATCTAAGGTTTCATCAACTTCCCATTCTGCTGCAAATGCTGTTTTAACATCAAACAAATTTTGTGCATCTTGCATATAAATTACAGAATATTTTTCTTTTGTAGTACTGTAATTTGGTGGTAAATAGATATAAATTTTATGAGACACTTCATTTAAACCTTTAATAATAAATTCTCTTTTTAAAACAGAAACACTTCCTTTTTGTTGAGGTAGTTTCCTTTCAATTTTTATCGAATTTTCTCTTATAGGTTGTTGTACTTTACAAGACATAATCAGTAAAAAAAGACAGCAAAAAAGTAAAATTTGTTTTTTCATAATTAAGTTTGAAGCCTTACAAATATAATAATTCATACTAGTATTCATCATTAGATAGTAATTTTCTTACTTTTGAGCCATAAAAATGAACGAACGATGAATGATCATAAAAAAATAGCCGTTTTAGGTGGTGGAAGTTGGGCAACTGCCATTGTAAAAATGCTTTCAGAGAATTTAGAAACTGTTGGTTGGTATATGAGAAGTAAATCTTCTATAGAGCATATAAAGAAAAACAACCATAATCCTAACTATCTTAGGTCTGCAGATGTATATGCAAATCAATTAGATTTGTCTAGCGATATTAATAAAATGGTTAAAAATTACGATGTTTTAATCTTTGCAATTCCTTCTGCTTTTTTAATGGCAGAATTAGAAAAGTTGAAAGAACCATTAACTAATAAAATAATTTTCTCTGCAATTAAAGGTATTGTGCCAGAAACAGGTTTAATTGTTGGTGAACATTTTAATGAAAAATATAATATTCCTTTAGAAAATATAGGTGTAATAACGGGGCCTTGTCATGCAGAAGAAGTTGCAATGGAGCGTTTATCTTATTTAACTATTGCTTGCCAGAATGAAAAGAATGCTAAATTTATGAGCAAATCTTTAAATAGCTGGTATATAAAAACTAAAATTTCTGATGATATTATTGGAACAGAATATGCAGCAATGCTAAAAAATATTTATGCTGTTGCAGCTGGTATTGCGCATGGTTTGGGTTACGGAGATAATTTTCAGTCTGTTTTAATGAGTAATGCAATTAGAGAGATGAAACGCTTTATTAAGAAGGTTCATAAAATGAAAAGAAATATTAATGATTCTGCTTACTTAGGAGATTTATTAGTTACTGGTTATTCTGTTTTTAGTAGAAATAGACAATTTGGTAACATGGTTGGTAAAGGGTATACCGTTAAATCTGCTCAAATGGAAATGAGTATGGTTGCAGAAGGGTATTATGCTACAAAGAGTGCTTTTAAAATGAAGGAAGAAAATGGCGCAAAAACACCAATTATAGATGCTGTTTTTAATGTTTTGTATGACAATAAAGACGCTAAAAAAGAATTTAAAAAGTTGACCAATAAATTAGATTAATTGTTTAATTTTGAACATTATTATGTTTTATTAAACAAACAACATGAAAACAATACAAGAAGTTGTAGAAAGTACAATTAGAAAGACACCTTTTATTGAGGAAGCTTTAAATGAAAAATTAATAAATGTTTCTTCTCTAGCAAGAATTATCTTGCCAGAAGTTTCAACAGCTTTAAAGAAAGAGGTAAAGGTTGGTGCGGTAATGATGGCAATAAATAGGTTATCTCCTGCAAGTGAACTTCGTATTAGAAAGAACATTAAGAAGCTAGCTTTAGATTTAGGTGATGTAATTGTACGATCTGATTTATGTGATTTTACTTTTAGAAACACACCTTCACTTTTAAAGGAAATTGCTAAGATTTTAACAAAATCGTCTGAAGATTCTGATTACTTTCTAACTGTTTCTCAAGGTATCTTTGAAACGAATATTGTTACTAGTAAGAATTTACAACCTTTTGTAAACGAAATTTTCGAAAAAGAAACCTTAATTTCTAACGCGTTAGAATTGGCTTCTATTACTATAAAACTTCCAAAAGAAAATACAGAACAATCTGGTATTTATTACTTTATTTTAAAGCAATTGGCTTGGGCAGATATTCCTTTACAAGAAATTATTTCTACTACAAATGAAATGACAATTGTTGTAAAAGAGCAAGATATTAACCAGACTTTTGCCATTTTAATGGATATGAAATTAAGTTAATTATAAACTTTTTATTATAGAAAATAAAAAAAATCCGGTTTTAAAACCGGATTTTTTCAATTAAGTAAAACAAGTATTTTACTTTAAAGTGTACTTAAATATTCTTTTAACTTTCATAGTTTCGCCTGTTGGCAAACCTGCATCATTAAAAAGAACAACTGTAACCCATTTATAAGAAACCATAAATTTCTTTCCAATTAAACCTTCATCCCAAAGAGTAAGTTTGCTTGTAAAAGATTGGTCTTCATCATGAAACACAATTGGGTTTCCTTTGCTATCTTCAAACTTAAAATTATCTGAAGCAGTCATTCCTTTATAGGTGATGCTAATTTGTTTTTCTGCAGAAGATTGTGCCTTTAATGTTTGAATATTAAAAGCGAATAATGTTAAAGCTACAAATAATGTAATGTTTTTCATGTTTTTAGTTTTAATGGTTATGAATCTCGTTCACTTGTAAGACAACTGTATTTTAAATTACCCTACTTTTGTTTTAATTTTTTTAATGTTGATGATGTTAAAACACAAACAGATTCAACTTACATACGTTAGAAAACAAGATTCGGTTTTATAAATTAAAATTAGTACTAGAAATGAGTAAGCTAGATCCTTATGCAGCATTAAGAATTAAAGAATTTAATATTTTTTTATTTGTAAGATTTTTATTGGTTTTTGGTTGGTCTATGCAATTTATTGTTATCGAATGGCAAGTATATTCAATTACAAAAGATCCTCTTTCTTTAGGTATTATTGGTTTAATGGAAATTATTCCGGCATTTTCAATGGCATTATTTGCAGGTCATATTGTAGATCAAAAAGAAAAAAGAAATTTATTAGCAGTTTGTACAGCAGCTTTTTCATTAATTAGTTTAGGGCTCTTTTTATTAACAACAGAAAGTGTAATTGCAACTTGGTCTACAAATACTGTTTTATATTCAATTTACGGTTTGGTCTTTTTTGGTGGTTTTTTAAGATCTTTCTTTGGGCCAACAATTTTTTCTTTAGTGGCTTTATTAGTTCCTAAAAAAATATACCATAATGCAGCAACTTGGAGCACGAGTACCTGGAAAACGGCTTCGGTTTCTGGCGCACTAACAGCAGGTTTTTTAATAAGTTGGATTGGTGTAGACAAAACCCTTTGTCTTGTTTTTATTTTGGTAATACTATCTTTACTATTCACTTTTTTAATTAAAAAGAAGCCAATTTTAAACAAGAAGATTGGAGAACCAATGAAAGAAAGTTTGAAAGCAGGAATTAGTTTTGTTTTTCAAAACAAAGCAATACTAGGTGTTTTAACATTAGATATGATTGCTGTTTTATTTGGCGGAACTGTGGCAATCTTATCAGTCTTTGCACAAGATGTTTTAAAAGTAGGACCAGAAGGTTTTGGTATTTTAAACGCTTCTATTTCTATGGGAAGTATTATAACTATGTTTTTAACAACTTACATTCCTATTAATAAAAATACAGGTAAGAAAATGCTAATTTCTGTTTTTATCTTTGGGTTAAGTATTATTGCTTTTGGTCTTTCTTCTATTTTCTGGGTAAGTATTTTGGCATTGTTTGTTAGTGGTGCAGCAGACGGAATTTCTATGGTAATTAGACAAACTATTTTACAATTAAAAACACCAGATGATATGAGAGGTAGAGTTTCATCTGTAAACTCTATGTTTGTTGGTTCTTCTAATGAACTTGGTGCTTTCGAAAGCGGTTTAGCTGCCAAATTAATTGGCCCTGTAGCAGCTGTTGTTTTTGGAGGAACAATGACAATAATTACAGTAGTAACTACAGGAATTGTAAATCCTGTTTTGTTAGATTTAGACTTAACAAAAGAAATTGAAGAAAACGAGAAAGAAGATTAATATAAAAATCCTTCTTGTTTTAAAACAAGAAGGATTTTAATAAACCATTATTTTTAGAAGTAACTTACTTCGGAATTTTTCTAAAATTACCCAAGCTTAACGTCCAATCATAAGTTTTAAAATCTAATTTTTTAGGTTTTTCTGGTGTAATTTTATAGGTTTCTAAAATTTCTCTCGCGCCACATAAACCACCAAAATCTGCTCTAAACCAAGAAAATAGAGATACAGAGGTTGCTGTTTTAGTTTCTTTATTGTACGTTGTTTGCTCTTTTAAATACTCTGTAGCCATAAAATCGAATTCTGTATCTAAACTTTCTGGGGTAAATTTTGCAACTGGCGGACAACTTTTTGCACCACAATTTAACGCAAAATGAATTCTCCAATCTATGTTTTTTACGCGCAATTTACGTTCCCATTTTGGTCTAAAATACTTTCTTAAATATCCCCAACTTAATTTAATTCTAGATCTTCTTAAAATATCATGCTCTATATCATCAAAAGACAATAATTCTCCTGCAATTTTTACACGTTCTTTTTTAAAATAGGCACCTCTATCTTCATATTCTTTAGGGTCTTCTGTTAAAGAAATTTGTATAAATGAGTTGTAAATATTTACCCAAAAAGCAATTTTTTGCTTGTCCGTTTTTAATTGACTAACTAAGGCTTTTAAAGTGCTATCTTCTAGTATTTTAACTTCTTTTTCATAAGGTTTTCCATTCATTATATTTTGTAATAAATCTTGAGAAACATTATTATAATTTACACTATCTTGTGCATTAGCATTAAAATCTGAGACTAAAAAGAGTACTAGAAAAAACTGTTTCATATAAATTTACGTAAGTTTAAATATGTTATTAAGTATTATTATTCCTGTATATAATGAGAAAGAAAACCTTCTAGAAAGGTTGTCGTTTTTATGCGAACAAACTAACAGATTCCCTTTAGAAATTATAGTATCTAATTCACCTGAAACTTCAGATGAAAGCCCAGAAATTTGTAAAAGCTTTCATAAAGTTACATATTTTAAAAGTGATAAAAAAGGAAGAGCTGCACAAATGAATTTTGGCGCAAGTAAAGCAAAAGGAGATGTGTTGCTTTTTTTACATGCAGATGTGTTATTACCAATAGATTTTTATACACAAATCTTAGAAGCAATTAAAGAAGGTTACAAAGCTGGTTTTTTTGCTTATAAATTCGATAAAGATTCCTTTTTTTTAAATTTCAATAGTAAATTTACAACCAAAGACGGTTTATTTTCTGGCGGAGGAGACCAGTGCCAATTTTTTGCCAAAGAAGTTTTTACTAATTTAAATGGTTTTAATGAAGCCTTCTGTATTATGGAAGATTTTGAAATGATAGACAGAGTAAGAAAACAGTACATTCCGTTTAAAATTATTCAATCTAAAGCAACTGTAAGCGCAAGGAAATACGAAAACAACTCTTGGTTAAAAGTTAACTTAATAAACGGTTACGTGTTCTTAAAATATAAGTTTGGTGTGTCTCCAGAAAAACTTCGTAAAACATATAAAAGCTTATTACGTGAAAACGTATAAAAAAACCGTTTTTTGAAAGTTTCAAAAAACGGCTACTTATTTTATTTATAAAGAAATTATTTTACTAACTTAAGAACTGTTATAGATTTAACCTTCTTTTTTTCTCCTGTTAAATCACCTTCATCATCCAATAATTCAATTTCTTTTTCTACCCAAGTAATAGAAAATTGTTTATTAAGATTATCATCATCATATAAGCTAATCTCTATGTCTTCGTGTACATCATAGAATAAAATTTCTTTTTTATCTGCATCTATAAATTTAAAGAAATCATCTACTGTAACTTCCATAAAAGTTGCTGTTAAAGTATTTTCTTTAAGTGTTGTTTTAGTAGTAAAAGAAAGAGATGCAGAAATAAATAGCACGCATGCTACGCTGTATAATGTTTTCATTGTTTTTAATTTTAAAGTTTATGTTTAATTAATATAGTAGCTGTTCTTTTTTCCTAAAAGAACCTGCTTTTTGTTGAAGTAAAACGAACTATATTCTCATAAGCCTTAATATTAAAAATAGATATATCAAATATAAATTATTTTTTAATTGAATGTATAAATTATTTTATATTTTTTTATTGAAGAATGCTGTAAAATTAAAAGACCTCATAGTTCTGTAAATACTTGTCTATGAGGTCTTTTTGTAAAATACTTTAAGTGCTTTAATTATTCGAAAGTTGTTGCAGTTTTTAGGTTTTCTTCTAACTCTTTTTCATGTTTTTCTGTAGTTTTTTCATCCCAAGAAAAATAAGATTTAAATTCATTTATTACATATTCTTTAAATAAGAGTACGCTGCTAGGATCGAAAAATAAACGACCTGTTCTACGCATAAAAAAGTCTGTTGGTGTACAAGTCATTTCATAATTTATAGTAAACCAAACTTCAGCTTTAATCATTTTTTCTTGCATATTATCGTGCATTAAATCATCAAATTTTTGCAATATAATATCTGTCTGTTTCCCATAATTATGTACCAAATATTCCGCATCTTTTCTATCGAAGTCTACTTCTGCAATTCTGTTCTGTATAGCATCTGTATAACTTTGTACTTCTTGGTAATTATCAAAAGTACCACCAGAAAGTGCAATTTCTTTAGTTTTAATTTCTTCAAATTCTTTATCGAATCTTCTTTCGTATTTTTTAGCAACTAAATCTACAATTCGTTCTGCCATTTTACGGTAACCAGTTAATTTTCCACCAGCAATAGAAATTAACTCTGTATCAGAAACAAAAATTTCATCTTTTCTAGATAATTCTGATGCAGATTTACCTTCTTCATGAATTAATGGACGCAAACCAGCCCAAGAAGACTGTATATCTTCTAAGGTAATAGAAATATTAGGAAACATATTGTTTACAGCAGAAATTAAGTACATCGCATCTACCAAACTGGTATCTACTTTGTCTTTATCTTGTTGGTAATTGGTGTCTGTTGTACCAAAATAGGTAACTTTTCCACGCGGAATAGCAAACATCATTCTACCATCTGGCACATCAAAATAAACAGATTGTTTTACAGGTAATTTTTCAAATGGTACCACTAAGTGAACTCCTTTTGTTAAGTGTAATCTTTTACCCGTTTTAGAATGGTTTTTCTGACGCAAATTGTCTACCCAAGGTCCTGTTGCGTTTACAACATATTTTGCTTTTATATTAAAAGATGCATTAGATAAAGTGTCTTTTACAGTTGCACCAACAACTCTATTTTCTTCATAAATAAATTCTGATGCTTCTGTGTAATTTATAATTTTCGCATCATAGTTTAAAGCTGTTTTTAAAACTTCTAAAGTTAAACGAGCATCGTCTGTTCTGTACTCTGCATAATACCCAGCGCCATTTAAGATGCTTTCTGGTAGCAAAGGTTCTTTGGCCAAAGCTTCTTCTTTGTCTAGCATCCTTCGTTTATCTTCACCTTCTACAGAAGCTAAAATATCGTATACTTTTAGCCCGATAGAAGTTAACCAAGAACCGTAGGTTCCACCATCTATTAATGGTAAAATCATTTTCTCTGGTACCACTAAATGAGGCGCTAAATCATGCACAATTGCACGTTCTGTACCTACTTCTTTTACCAACCAAAAATCGAATTGTTTTAAGTAACGTAAACCTCCATGAATTAGTTTTGTAGATTTACTAGAAGTACCAGAAGCGAAGTCATTTTTTTCTATTAAAGCTACTTTCATTCCTCTAGAAGCTGCATCTAAAGCAATTCCTGCTCCTGTAATTCCGCCACCAATAATTAGCAAATCAAATGTTGTTGTTTGTAATTCTGTGGTAATTTTTTCTCTATTGAAGTAAGAAAAGTTGCTCATATTAAAAAGTTGAATTTATAAATACGTGTTTTAAATGCTATCTTTTAGCAAAGTACAAAAAAGCAAAACATTCGATTTGTATTTTTAGAAAAGTTTTGTGTAAAATTGTATTTTTTTTAATACAGTTTCTACCTCATTTTCTTTACATTTATAAAAAAAACTAAAATGGCAATATCAGATTTATATACTAGCGGACAACACAAACAAGAAATTGGTCATTTTGCAAATATTGTAAAAATTGCAAAAGCAGACGGAGAAATTTCTGAAGGTGAAAAAGAATTATTAATTAGGGCAGGGAAAAACTTAAATATAACATTAGAAGAATCTATTCTTATATTAACAAATCCAGAAAAGTACCCAACAAACCCACCAGTAGGTTACGAAGATAGAATAGAACGTTTATATCGTTTGGCTAAAATGATTTTGGTAGACGGAGAAGCAAAATTAGTTGAGGTTCAATTAATGAGAAAAATTGCTGTTGGTTTACATTTTTCTGTTGATAATGCAGAAAAAGTTTGTGATGAAGCAATTCATTTAGTTACTAACAAAAACGATTTAACAGATTTTATTGCGGCTATTAAAAAAGTAGATAGTATTTAAAAACTATTATTTTAAAATATTTGTTGGTAAGCCATCTATACTTGTTTGGTTCTTGTCTTCCCAGTATTGTTCAATTCCTTCTTTTCCTTGTTCTGCGGCCCAATCATTTAATTGATTTCTCTCGCTTTTAAACTCGAAAAAAGGAATTGACATTCCGCAAGAAGTTTGTGCAGATTCTATAGTAATATCAAATATCTGACGCGTTCCTGGTGTTTCTGGAAACAGTGTAATTAAATCATTCCAAGTAGTATCTCCTTCTTTAATCTCTTTTCCTTTTCCGTATAAACGTAGAATATTAGGTGCGCCTTCAAAAGCACAAAACATAATGGTAATTCTATCATTTTCTAACAAATGTGCTGCAGTTTCGTTTCCACTTCCGGTAACGTTTAACCATAAAACACGGTTTTCAGAAACAACTCTAAAAGAATCCATTCCTTTTGGAGATAAATTTATACGACCAGAATTTGGCGCAGTTGCAACAAAAAATATTTTTTGTGCTTCAATAAAATTTTGAAGTCTTGAGGTAAGTTTTGTGTAAAATTTAGACATGTTGTAAAGATACTATTCGTTATTAAATTTATTTAAAAATTCTGATTTATATTTTAAACCAATAGGTATTTTATATTGATTTATTAGAATTTGATTTCCCTCAATAATAGTTACTTTTCTTAAGTTTGTAGCGTAGCTTTTATGAACTTGTACAAACATTTTATTAGGTAAAAGGGTTAAGATGTTTTTTAATCTATTATTGGTTAAAAGAAACTCATTCTCAAGATAAATTTTTACATAATCGCCAAAAGCTTCTATGAAAAATATAGACGAAATAGTTACTTTATGCAGCCTTTTATCTACTTTAATTATAATAGATTCTTCTGAAGTTGTTAGTGTAGTTTTTACGTTTAGTTTATCTACAACTTTATTTATAGAAGTAAAAAAACGATCAAAAGAAAATGGTTTTAATAAATAATCTGCGGCATTTACATTAAAGCCATCTACAGCGTATTCTGGATAGGCTGTTGTAAAAATTACAAAAGGTGGGTTTTGTAAAGATTTATAAAATGATAAACCAGATATTTTTGGCATATTAATATCTAAAAAAAGCAAATTTATTTCAGAATTCGATTTTAGTTCAGACAAAGCTTCTACAGCATTATTACAAATAGCTACAAGAGATAAAAAATCAATTTTTTCTATAAATATTTTTAGAATTGATTGTGCAGCAGGCTCATCATCAATAATTAAACAATTAATTTTCATCTGTTTTAATTTTTAGAGAAACTTGAAATTTTTGATCAATGATAGTTGTAGAAAAAGAATGCTTATTTGGATAAATTAGCACCAAGTTTTGTTGAATGTTTTTTAAGCCTAATCCTCCAACTTCTTTAAGAAGAACTAAAGATACTTCGGGAAGATTGTTTTCAATAAAAAAGGTAAACTCTTTTTCATTTTTTTTCATTTTTATGTTAATAAATGTATTTTCAATTGCACCTTTAATACCATGTTTAAAACTATTCTCAATTAATGGAAGTAGTAACATTGGGTATATTTCGAAGTCTTCATTATCAATTTGTATATCAAAGTTAATATTAGGTTTTTTATGTCTAGATTTTTGAAAATCGATGTATTTTTTTAATAAAATAATTTCTTCTTTTAAAGTAATTTTTTTAGTGTTATTATCATATAAAACATACCTTAAAATATCTGAAAGTTGTAAAATGGCATCTGTAGTTTTATCTTTATCAACTAAAGATAAAGAATATAAAACATTCAAAGAATTGAATAAAAAATGAGGATTTATTTGTGCTTTTAAAGAAGATAATTGATTTTCTACTTCTTGTTTATCTAGTTTTAAAGCGTTGTTTTCTAATTTATTTAAATATAACCAATCTTCAGAAAGTTTAATGAACATCGTAGCAGATAAAAAAGCAGCAAAAATAAAACCTATTTTAATATTAGAATGATAAGAAATAAAGTAATAATTAGAGAAAACACCTTCTATTAAAGAGTTAAAAAACAAACTATTTAATTGTGTAAATACAGCTAAATTTAGAATAAATAAAAGACAAAACTGCATGTACTTCTCCTTTTTAAGAAAGTAAGGAATCAATACATATAAATTTATTGTTACCGGAATTATTATGGTAATAAGAAAAGACAATGTATAGTAGTAATCTATTTTAGAAGGAGAAAAATCGTCCGAAAAAATAAACAACAAAATGAAAAAAGAAAAAAACCATAACACAGTGTTAAAAACAAAGATATTATGAAAACTTGTTCTTTTAAAAAAAATATTAATCTGTGCCATTTGTTTTCGTTAACGTAAATTTTGTTGAAGTGTTCCATTTTTCATCATCATTAGAAGCCATGTATTTTTTTATAAACTTCTGTAGCTCCAATGAACTTGCAGTTAATAGATATTTACTATCAAGCACTCCAACTATTTCATGCTTTATTTTAATATTCTTTTGCTTAAAAAGTTCTTCAATTTTGTCTTCATCTAACCATTTTATTTCAACCTCTCCATTTTTTTTAATATCATATTTAACTAAACTATGTGTATAAATAGAATGACTCTCTAGTAAATTATCAATATCATCTTGATGTTCTAATGGTAAAAAATCTAAAAAAGTTTGGTTGTTAATTTTGAATGGTGTAGCTACAAATACAATTTTTTTGTCTTTATATTCCCTTTGAATATAATAACTATTTTTGTACTTTGAGTATAGTTTTTTGTCTTCTTTTGTTAACTCTTTTCTTCTAATTTTTATTTTAAAATCTAAATTTCCTTTGGTAAAAAGTGAATCAAAATTTGTTTCATTATCGGCAAATAACATGTTTCCAAATCTTATGACTCTCCAACTTCCTTCTTTCTTATCCTGCCATTTTCCAATAAAGTTTTCATCAAAATATATTGTTTCTTTTGTATAAAAAGGATGTAAAGATTTTACGACACAAGATGTGAAAAGTAATAAACAAATTGCAAAAATTAAATTTTTAGTTTTCATAATTTTAAATTTATAGATTATTCTACAAATCAAAGAATGAATCGAAGAAAAAATAAATATATTCGATAAACATGGTTTTTTTACAGTCAAACAAAGAAATTTTTAAAAACCAACTAAATTGCTACCTTTAACATTCTAAACACTTTTCTATGGAATATGGATTTCTTTCAGTAATACCACCAATTGTTGCCATCATTTTAGCCTTAAAAACCAAACAAGTATACATTGCTTTGTTATTCGGTATTTGGTTTTCTTGGTTGATAATAGAAGGCTTTAATCCGCTTGCGGGAACTTTAGCAATGATAGAAGGAATGGTAAACGTTTTTCAATCGAAAGGAAATACAAGAACCATAATGTTTAGTGCGTTGGTGGGGGCGTTGTTAATTTTTATTCAATACTCTAGAGGCGTAGAAGGTTTTATCAATATAATCAACAGAAAATTAGTAAAATCAGAAAATAAAAAATCGGGTTACAGTAGAGTAGTGGTTCAGGTTTTGGCAACCTTTACCGGTTTATTATTGTTTGTAGAAACAAGTATTAGCTCACTAACAGTAGGTACTTTATACAGACCAATTTTCGATAAATTAGGCATTCCAAGAGAAAAACTAGCCTATATAGCCGATTCTAGTTCTGCGCCATCATCCATATTAATTCCCTTTAATGCTTGGGGAGCCTTTATAATGGGACTTTTATTAACACAAGGAATAGACAAACCTTTTCCTATGATGATGGCATCTATAAAATATAATTTCTACCCTTTATTAGCTATTGCAATTGTGTTTATTGTTATCCTTACAAAGAAAGATTTTGGACCAATGAAAAAAGCCGAAAAGAGAACCAAAGAAACAGGCGAGTTAATGAACAAAGGTTCTAAACCAATGGTTTCAGATGAAATTACGTCATTTCCCCCAAAAGAAGGCATTCAAGCAAAAGCCTATAATATGATTGTACCGCTTTTGGTAATGGTTTGTATGATGCCCATAAACTTAATTTATACAGGTTGGAGTGCCGTAGAAAAATCTACCTCATTTTTTAATCATGCCTCAGAAGCAATTGGTAAAGGTTCTGGTTCCTCCTCTGTGTTATATGCTGTAATTACGGCATTATTAGTTGCCATGGCAATGTACTTTATACAAGGAATTATGAAGCCTAAAGAAGCCGTTAACTTAACTTTAAAAGGAATTAGTGAACTTATGCCATTAGCCTTATTAATGTTGTTAGCATTTGCTATTGGAGACGCTTGTAAAGAATTAGAAACCGGAATTTACGTAGCCAATGTTACCAAAGATTGGTTGTCGCCAGAATTGTTGCCTGCAGTAGTGTTTATAATTAGTTCTTTTATTGCTTTTTCTACCGGAACCTCTTGGGGAACCTTTGCCATAATGTTGGCAATTTCTATACCAATGGCAAATATTCATGGTTCTGATGTAACTATTATAGTTGCAGCAACTTTAGGTGGCGGAATTTTTGGAGACCATTGTTCACCAATTTCAGATACTTCTATTATTTCTTCCATGGCATCCGCAAGTGATCATATAGATCATGTAAAAACACAATTACCTTACGCCTTAGTTGGTGGTGTAATTACAGTAATAATGTATTTGGTTATTGGTTTTTTTGGATAATATTATTTACGAATGAGTAACCAATGAAGCAATCTGTTTGTTATAACAATTTGGGCGTTACCACAAGGGTCGCGCTTTCCACTATATCTTTTTGTGAAAAACAAAAAGGATGCCGTTTCAATCGCTAACGCTGCCGTATTTATAAACAAATTGCTATTTAGTTTAGCTTGTCATTTATAAATAAGCATTTTTACACACAGTTTTGTCATTTCGACCTTTTTTTGGGAGAAATCACATAAGGCTTGGGTGGTGCTGTGTTATCACTGTTATGCGATTTCTCAATACTTCGAAGTGACAAGTATTGTGGTTCAGTTTTGCGTTATCACTGTTATGCGACTTCTCCTAACGTCGAAGTGACAATTGTTAGGGTTTCTTTTGCGTCCAGTTTTTGGTACACAGTTTTGTCATTTCGACTTTTTTTTTGGGAGAAATTACATAAGGCTTGGTTGGAGTTGTGTTATCACTGTTATGTGATTTCTCAATACTTCGAAATGACAAGTATTGTAGTTCAGTTTTGCGTTATCACTGTTATGCGACTTCTCCTAACGTCGAAGTGACAATTGTTAGGGTTTCTTTTGTGTTCAGTTTTTGGCACATACAGTTTGTCATTTCGAAATGAGCTTTTTAGCGATTGAGAAATCACATAAATTTTGGGTGGTGCTGTGTTATCACTGTTATGTGATTTCTCAATACTTCGAAATGACAAGTATTGTGGTTCAGTTTTGCGTTATCACTGTTATGCGACTTCTCCTAACGTCGAAGTGACAATTGTTAGGGTTTCTTTTGCGTCCAGTTTTTGGTACACAGTTTTGTCATTTCGACTTTTTTTTGGGAGAAATTACATAAGGCTTGGTTGGAGTTGTGTTATCACTGTTATGCGATTTCTCAATACTTCGAAATGACAAGTATTGTAGTTCAGTTTTGTGTTATCACTGTTATGTTACTTCTCCTAACATCGAAATGACAATTACTACAAATATTTTTTCTTACCTTTAAAACAAAATGCTCAACCCACAAAAAGGATTTCATAGTTATTATGTTTACATAATTACAAATAGCTACCGTTCCACATTTTATATTGGAGTAACCAATAATTTAAAAGAACGTTTACAACAGCATAAAACAAACATTATAGAAAAGAAGAAAACATTTGCTGCAAAATATAATATTGAGTTTTTAGTGTATTATGAAAAACATACTTGGATTCAATTAGCTATTGCTAGAGAAAAAGAATTAAAAAAATGGAGGCGTGAAAAAAAATTAGCACTCATAAAGGAAATGAATCCTTCCTTTACTTTTTTGAATAGTGAATTTGAATGAAAATCTTTTTTTGCACACAGTTTTTGGTACACACGGTTTTGTCATTTCGACCTTTTTTTGGGAGAAATCACATAAAGTTTGGTTGGTGTCGTTTTATCATTGTTATGAGATTTCTCAATACTTCGAAATGACAAATATTGCTGCTTGGTTTTGCGGGATCACTATTATGTGACTTCTCCTAACGTCGAAGTGACAATTTTGGAGCTTTTCTAATTCTGTATTAAAATTAAAAACCTCTTTAAGTTTTAAAACTTAAAGAGGTTTTTAATGTATAAAATAAATATTTTTTATTCAGCTAGAATACCACGTTTCTTAATTTCATCAATCACACGTAAAGCACCTTCTTTAACGGTGTTTTCTTTAAAGAAAAATGTTTTTTCGTGTAATGTGTTTCCTTCAAAAAAAGAAACCTGAAAACGATTGCTTAATTTAAATAATTCTGGTTGAATATATTCAATCTTAGCAAAAGAATTTGCGGGAAGTTTGTCTAATTTTTTACGCAACAAAGAAGTTGTTTTAGTATCAGAAAAACCCTGAGAAACAATTACCATCATTTCTAAATCTACATTTTTATTATTAATAATATAAACATTCCAATCATCTGTTTTATACAACTCGTTATATTCATAAACAACGGCCATTTCTACGTCTGTAACTTCTGGTATTTGAATGTCTTTTTTCATAAAAAATAATTAAGAAAATAATTTACTGGTGTCTTTGTATTTTTGAGTGATAAAGCCTTTTAAATTGTTTACAATTAGATGTTCGAAAACAAGATCTACACTATAAATATCAAAAAGATTTTTTGGTTCAAAAACTAAATTCTTAAGATTTGTAAAGTACAAATAACAAAATAAATCTGAATTTAATTTTTTGCAAAGATACTCTTTTTCTATAGCCTCTTCAAGTAAAGGTTTTAAAGTACTCTTTACAAAACCGACTTTAAAATTATCGAAGATAACATCTGCATTATGGTAATATTTCTTAATTCCGTATAAGAACGAAGGTTTAAAATAGTTTAAATATAGAAAACTATTTTTCTGAATTAAGAGCACTCTTTCTATAGGATCTTCTGTGTTTTTTAGAATTTTATCTACTTCGTGTAGAAACTTATCAATAATAAAACGAATACCTTTAGAAACTAATTCGTCTTTATTTTTAAAGTGTTTATAAATGGTTTTTTTAGAAATACCAAGTTCAGAAGCAAGTTCGTTCATAGAAAAACGCTTGCTCCCAAACTTGATAAAGTTTGTAATAGAACATTCTAAAAGTTCTTGTTTACTAACCATTTTTAATTATTTATTTTAAACCACCACCAAGTGCTTCGTATAAATTAACAACAGATTGTAATTGTTGTAATCTGCTACCAATAACTTTAATTTCTGAACTTAAAGCACTTTGTCTAGCTGTTAATAAGTCTAAATAAGTTGCATATCCGTTTTTTAATAATTCTTCAGAATTTGCTTCTGCTTTTCGCAAAGCTTCCACTTCATTTTTTAAGAATACATATTTTTTATTTTCAGAATTGTAAGAATACAACGCATTAGAAACTTCGTTACCAGCAACTAACAATGTTTTTTTAAACTTTAAAAGTGCTTGTTCTTGTTGTGCAATGGCAACTTCTTTTTGTGTTTTTAATTTTCGTTTATTAAAAATAGGTTGTGTTAAACCACCAACAATATTTGCAAATAATGAGTTTGCGTTAAATAACTTATCTAATTCTAAACTTTGCAATCCGCCAGAAGCAGTTAATGTAAAAGAAGGGTATAAACTACTTCTTGCAACATTTGTTAGTTCGAACGCGTTAATTAAGCCATATTCTGCAGCTATAACATCTGGTCTATTACTTAACAATTGAGAAGCAACACCTAATTTAATTTCAGAATTTATAGTTTGGTTATCTAAAGTACTTCTATTAATCTGTTGAGGTGTTTTACCTAATAAAATACTTAATGTATTTTCTGCTTTAAAAAGTGCAACTTCTAAATCTACTTCTAATGCTTTTGCATTATTATATTGTGCAATATTTTGATCTACTGCAACCTGATTTGTTAACCCCGCTTCTTTTAAAGCTTTAATAGTTTCTACTCCTTTTTTTCTTGTTGTAATAGATGTTTTTGTAATTTCTAATTGCGCATCTAAAGCTAAAATACTGTAGTAAGTAGCAGCAATGCTAGAAATTAATTGCGTTTTTACTACCTGATGGCCAGCAACACTTTGTAAATAAACAGCTTGTGTTGCACGTTTATTACTACGTATTTTTCCCCAAATATCTGCTTCCCAAGAAAGTGAAGCTGTAATATCCCATTGATCTGTAGAAGTATCTGTTAAAAATGCTCCGAATTGGGTGTTTTTAGATAATTCTTGATGTGTTAGATTAGGACCAACACTTAAAGAAGGTAAATAACCTGCTTTACCTTGTTTTGCATATGCTTCTGCTGCAACTATTTGTTGAATTGCAATTCGAATATCCATATTGTTTTGCAATCCTTCTGTTATGTATTGCTGCAAATAGGTATCTGTAAACAACGTTTTCCAAGATACATCTGCCATAGATATACTATCTGATGGCAAATTATCTGTTCTGTACAAGTTTTCGGTTTCTGTAACCTCTGGTCTTGTATAATCTTTGGCAACAAAACAACTCTGTAATGTAAAAGCCATTATTGCCATAACTAGTCCTTTTTGAAGACTCGTATTTTTTAGTATTGATTTCATATAATTAATCTTCATTTTGTTGAGAAATAACTGCTGGTTTACTAGAAACTTTTTCTTGTAACCATTGAAATAAGATAAATAGTATCGGAATTATAAAGACTCCTAAAATAGTTCCTATTAACATTCCTCCAACAGCACCTGTTCCAATAGAATTGTTTCCTTCAGACCCAACTCCTTTTGCTAATACTAATGGCATTAAACCAAGAATAAAGGCAAATGAGGTCATTAAAATAGGACGTAAACGTGATTTTGCTCCGTCTATGGCTGCATCTACAATACTTTCTCCATTTTTACGTCTCTGCAATGCAAACTCCACAATTAAAATAGCGTTCTTGGCGAGCAGACCAATTAACATAATTAAGGCAATTTGAAAGTATATATTATTTTCTAATCCGAAGAAATAGGTACTAATATAAGCTCCGAATACACCAAACGGAAGTGATAATACTACTGCAAATGGTAATAAGTAACTTTCGTATTGTGCACTTAATAAAAAGTATACAAATAGAATACTTAATGCAAAAATGAATGCTGTCTGGTTACCTGCACTTACTTCTTCTCTTGTTAAACCAGAATATGCAATGGTATAGTTACTTGGTAACTTTGCAACTTCTTCTTCAATAACCCTAATAGCATCTCCAGTACTAAAACCATCGTTTGTAGCACCTGTAATAGTTGTAGAGTTAAATAAGTTGAAACGGGTTACCGATTGTGGCCCATATACACGCTCTAATTTTACAAACTGTGTAATTGGCGTCATTTCGCCAGAGTTTGTTCTTACATACATGCTATTTAAATCATCTACCGTTGCTCTATCATCTGGTAAAGCTTGAATATATACTCTAAATTGTTTTCCGAATTTAGAGAAATCTGAAGCATATACACCACCAATATAACCTTGTAATGTTGAGAAAATACTATTAATAGGCACTCCTTTTTCTTTTGCTAAAGGCACATTAATATTCATTTCATATTGTGGGTAATTTGTGTTGAAAGAAGATTGTGCATATTTTACTTCTGGATGTGCCATTAAAGCCATTGCAAATTCTTTATTTGCTTTATCTAAGTCTTTAAATTTACCTCCAAATTTATCTAATAAATTTACTTCAAAACCAGCTGAATTACCAAAACCACGAATACTTGGCGGTGAGAAGAAAATTATATTTGCTTCTGGTATTCCTGCTACAACGCCAAATAGCTTACCTGTAATTGCTTGTACAGAAGTTGATGGATCTTTTCGTTCGCTCCAATCTGCTAATTTTATAATACCAAAACCGTAATTACTACCAGCTCCACTAATTAAACTTCTACCTTTAATAAAGTTAACTGCTACAACACCTTCTATTCCATTTATTTTTCCATATAAATCTTTCGCAACAGCATTGGTTCTATCTAAAGAAGAACCTGCTGGTAATTCTATATTAGCAAAAATAATTCCTCTATCTTCATTAGGTACAAACCCTGTTGGTGTTTTTTCTGATGCCCAGAAAATACCTACAATAGCTAAAGCTAATAATAAAACAGGCACCCATTTTCTTTTGTATAAGAAGTGTAACGATTTTCCATAACGTTCTACTGTAGCGTTAAAACCACGGTTAAATAATGTGTAAAAACGTTTTAAAGGACTTTTACCTTTTAATTCTTCGTCTTCTTTATGTGGTTTTAATAATAAAGCACATAAAGCCGGACTTAAAGTTAAAGCATTAACTGCAGAAATAAGAATTGCAATAATTAAAGTAACTCCAAATTGCTCATAAAAAACTCCTGTTGGTCCAGATATAAAAGTTACCGGAATAAATACCGCTGCCATTACCAAGGTAATAGATATAATTGCTCCAGAAATTTCATTCATGGCAGTTAACGTAGCTTTTTTAGGATCTTTCTCACCTTCATCTAACTTTGCATGTACTGCTTCTACAACTACAATAGCATCATCTACCACAATACCAATTGCAAGTACTAACGCAAACAATGTTAACAAGTTAATAGAGTACCCAAAGACATTTAAGAAAAAGAAAGTACCAATAATAGAAACTGGTACTGCAATTGCAGGAATTAAGGTAGAACGAAAATCTTGTAAGAAAATAAATACCACTAAGAACACCAATAAAAAGGCTTCTAATAATGTACTAATTACTTTTTCTATTGAGGCATTTAAAAACAAACTTGTATCATATGGTACAAATACATCTAACCCTTCTGGTAAGTCTTTTTTAACAGCTTCTAAAGTTGTTTTAATATTTTCAATAATTTCTCTTGCATTAGATCCTTTTGTTTGAAAAATACCCATAAAAACGGCAGGGTTTCCTTTACTCATTGCATTAGATGCATATGATTGTGCATCTAACTCAATAGTTGCTACATCACTTAAGCGTAAAAATTCTCCGTCCCCCAAAGCTTTTATAACAACATCTTCATATTGCTTTTCTTCTTTAAAACGACCACTATATGTTAGTGTATATGAAAATGCTTCACCATTATTCTGACCTAAAGATCCTGCTGCTGCTTCTAAGTTTTGTTCTTTTAATGCCGCAGTAATATCTGAAGGAATTAATTTATAAGCAGCTAACTTTTCTGGTTTTAACCAAATACGCATTGCATAATCTTGCTGAGAGAATACACTAACATCTCCAACACCACTAATACGTTGTATTGCAGGAATAACGTTTATTTTTAAGTAATTCTGAATAAATGTAGCATCGTAATTGTCGCTTTCAGAATACATAGATATAAACATTAAAGCACTTGTTTCTTGCTTTTGAGTTGTTACACCAGTTTGAATAACCTCTTGAGGTAACAAAGGTGTTGCTCTTGCTACACGGTTTTGAACGTTTACTGCAGCAATATCAGCATCTATTTCTTGATTAAAATAAACAGTAATTTCTGCGGATCCTGTATTTGATGCGGTAGACGTAATATACGTCATCCCTTCTACACCGTTAATTTGCTCTTCTATTGGTACAATAACACTTTCTAATACCGTTTCTGCATTGGCACCAGGATAATTAGCAATTACTTTTATGGTTGGCGGTGCAATATCAGGATACTCTTCTATAGGCAATCCTGTTATGCTTATAACTCCTAATATAACTATGATAATGGAGATTACTGTTGAAAGCACTGGTCTTTCAATAAATGTTTTTAACATGACTAAGTATATTTATTAGTTACTAGTTTTTAAATAAAGTTGCTACTGGTGTAAGTGCTTCTTCGAAAGAGGTTTCTTTAGGTGAAATAGCCATACCATTTCTTAATTTTCCAACACCAGATACTATAATTTTATCTTTTAAAGAGAGTCCACTTGCTACAACATAAAGATTGCCTACAGTTGCTTTTACCTTAACAATAGAAGCTGTAATCTTATTATCTTCACCTAACTTAAATAACATAATGTTTCCTTGTTGTTCGTAAGTTGCTTGCTGTGGAACAACAATAGCGTTTTCGTAAACAGTTGGAATTTGAATTTTACCACTATTACCATTTGTTAATAATTGGTTCGGATTGTTAAAAACGGCTCTTAAACTAACAGTACCGGTACTTTTATTAACTTGTCCTGTACTTGTTTCAATTTTACCTTTTTCAGAAAATGTACTTCCGTTTGCTAAAATTAAATTGATTGCAGAATAATTCGCTAATTTTTCTTTTAAGTTTTTTCCTTCAGAATTTTGTAAAAAGTCTAAATACTGACTTTCATTTAAACTAAAAAAAGCATAGACTTTACTAATATTACTAACAGTTGTTAAAGGATTTGGGTCTGCAGGACTAACTAATGCACCTTCTCTAAAATTAATAGCACCAACATAACCATCTACTTGGCTTCTTATTGTTCCGTAGCTTATACTTGCAGAAACACTACTATAGTTTGCTTTAGCTTGTGCTAAATTTGCTTTAGCAGTTTCTAATTGTACAGCACTTATAATGTTTTTTTCTACTAATGGTACTAATTTATTTACTTCTACTTGTGCTACATTAACGCGTGCTTTTGCTGCACCAGCATCTTGACTTAAAGACTGTGTTTCTAGTCTAAATAATATTTGTCCTTTTCGTACTTTCTCACCTTCGTCTACCATTACTTTTTGAATGTAACCAGAAACTTTTGCTCTTACTGCACTATTTACTACACCTTCTATACTTGTTGGGTATTCTTTAAAACCTGTTACCGTTTTAGTTTGCATGGTAACTACTGGAAAAGAAGGAGCTGGTCCTTTTACCGCTGTTGCTGCTTGTTTTTCATTTTTGGCGCAACTTACAATCACTAAAAAAAGACTTAGTGCTACTAATATTAATAATTTATTGTTTTTCATTTTTGATCTTAATTTAAATATCGAATTTATTATTGGCTAATTTTGTTCTTAATTCTTCTATAGAGGCTGTTGCGCCATCTATAAATTTTATATAATCGTCATGAAAATTCAAATCGAATTTTTCACTTTCGTTTTCAATTTTATTATTGTTTATACTTTCTTTGTAGTTCTTAATTTCTAGATGCATTTCACGCTCTTCCTCCCATTTATGTATCATATTGTCTATATGATGAACAACCATATCTTTATTTAGAATAAAATACTTTTTACGATCTCCTGTTTTTGTGAAGTACACAATTTTATGTAAATCCTGTAAATGTTTAAGGTGTGTAGAAATTGTACTCTTACTTGCACAAAGGATAGTGACCATGTCTTCGAAGGTGGTTCCTTTTTTACCTGTAAGTATTATATAAGCTAAAATACGGGCTGCAACAGGAGCTAGTTGCTCTCTATCTTCTAAATGCACACCTAGTTTTTCAACTAAGCCCATTTTTTCTTTGCAGATTTCTTCTTTCATTTTAATTACTTTACAACTGTTTTTTCGAAAAATTATTTTTCATTCACAGTAAATTCTTTGCAAAGATATATTATTGGTTCGGAACAAACCGAACTAATCGAAGTTAATTTATTGTTAAAGGAAAAAGCCGATAGAAATATCGGCTTTAAATAGTGTAAGTAAAATGTATTTTAATAGTGTTATTGTTGTTTATCTAAAGAGAATTATTAGGTATAACGCTATTTTAATCTTGTTTTAATATTGATAAAATTACCAGATTTTATAAAAATCTTCTTTAGAAATTTCTTCTCCATCACAGTCATCAATAGTTAATGGTCCTTCACATAAACCACCAAATTCATCTTCTAAATTATCTTCACTATACTTAAAAACCTTTTCGTTTTTATAAATAGTAATTTGTTTTATAACTTCGTCTGCCTCATTTGTTTCAAAATACCAAGTAGAAGTTCCCCAGCTTGCATTTTCATCATCTCTTTCTTCGTCCCAAAATTGTGTAAAATAGTTCATTATATAAATTATTTTATTAAAATTATTTTTACTCTTTTGTTAATATGTTAACAAATACTATTCTTAAAATATACTTTTCGAAAAAGTGAGTATAGTTTCTTATAAGACAGATTTAAATTGTTCTAAGAAACGCTTGTCGTTTTCATAAAACATTCTAATATCTGGTATTTGATATAGTAACATTGCAATACGTTCTATTCCCATACCAAAAGCATAACCAGAGTATTTAGTAGGATCTATATTAGCATTTTTTAATACATTAGGATCTACCATACCACATCCCATAATTTCTAACCAACCAGTACCTTTTGTAATTCTATAATCGGTTTCTGTTTCTAATCCCCAATAAATATCTACTTCTGCACTTGGCTCTGTAAATGGGAAATAAGAAGGACGTAATCTAATTTTAGATTTACCAAACATCTCTTTTGTAAAGTATAAAAGGGTTTGTTTTAAATCGGCAAAAGAAACATCTGTATCTATATATAAACCTTCTACTTGATGAAAAATACAATGTGCTCTTGCAGAAATATCTTCATTTCTAAAAACTCTTCCCGGAGAAATTGTTCTTATAGGTGGTTTATTTTCTTCCATATAACGTACTTGTACAGAAGAAGTATGTGTTCTTAATAAAATATCTGGATCTTGTTCTATAAAGAACGTGTCTTGCATATCTCTTGCAGGATGATATTCGGGTAAATTTAAGGCAGTAAAGTTATGCCAATCATCTTCAATCTCTGGGCCTTCAGATACCGTAAAACCAATTCTATTAAAAACTTCAATAATTTGGTTTTTAACTAATGAAATTGGATGACGAGAACCTAACTCAATTGGCTCGGAAGGACGTGTTAAATCACCGTAAAAAGATTTCTGACTTGTAGAGTTATCTAAAGACTCACTTAATTCGGCAACTTTACCTTCTGCAGATTTTTTTAAGTTGTTTAAGGCTTGTCCAAAATCTTTACGTAATGCTGCATCTACATTTTTAAATTCAGCAAAAAGATCCTTTAGCAAACCTTTGCTTCCTAAATATTTAATTCTAAATGTTTCTACTTCATCTTTGGTTGTAGCATTAAATGCTTTTACATCACCAATAAGCTCTTTTACTTTATCTAACATTCTTGGGTAAAATTAAGGTACAAATTTAGTGTTTTTTATAGAGTTTTCTTAGACTAAAGTTAAGAAAACAATAACAGCTTCCGAAATCGATTGAAATAAGGGAATGTAGAGAATAAATAAATTTACTTTTCTTATTTGTGAATTCATAAATTAACTATCTTTGTGCCTTTAAATTTTTATTAAATTCATAAAAAATAACATTAAAAATTATGGAATCTAAAATAAATGCTTTTATGAATTACGTAAATGAACGTAATTTAAACGAGCCAGAATTTTTACAAGCTGTACATGAAGTTGCAGAAACTGTAATTCCATTTATTGAAAACAATTCTAAGTACCAAGGGAAAAAATTGTTAGAAAGAATGGTCGAGCCAGAAAGAACTTTAATGTTTAGAGTTGCTTGGGTAGATGATAAAGGAGAAACACAAGTAAACAGAGGTTACAGAGTAGAGTTTAATTCTGCTATTGGACCTTACAAAGGTGGTTTACGTTTTCATCCATCTGTAAACTTATCCATCTTAAAATTCTTAGGGTTCGAACAAGTTTTTAAAAACTCACTAACAACTTTACCAATGGGTGGAGGAAAAGGAGGTTCAGATTTCAATCCAAAAGGAAAATCAGATAGAGAAGTAATGGCTTTTTGTCAATCTTTTATGTCTGAATTATTTCGTCATATTGGAGCTAATACAGATGTTCCTGCTGGAGATATTGGTGTTGGAGGAAGAGAAATAGGCTTTATGTTTGGTCAATATAAAAAATTACGTAACGAGTTTGTTGGCGTTTTAACTGGTAAAGGTGCTTCTTGGGGTGGTTCTTTAATTAGACCAGAAGCAACAGGTTACGGTGATGTTTATTTTGCCGAAAACATGTTAAAAGTAAAAGGAGATTCTTTTGAAGGTAAAACGGTTGTGGTTTCTGGTTCTGGAAACGTTGCACAATATGCTACTGAAAAAGCAACTGAATTAGGAGCTAAAGTAGTTACTTTATCAGATTCTTCAGGATATATTTATGATGCAGACGGAATTGATGCTCATAAATTAGCACATGTTATGGAAATTAAAAATGTTCGTAGAGCTAGAATTAGCGAATATGTAACAAAATATCCTAACGCTAAATTCTTTAAAGGTGAAAGACCTTGGAGTGTTAAATGTGATGTAGCTTTACCATGTGCAACTCAGAATGAGTTAAACGGCGAAGAAGCAAAAATATTAGTTGCAAACGGAACAATTTGTGTTGCAGAAGGAGCAAACATGCCTTCTACACCAGAAGCTGTTGAAGTTTTTCAGAATGCAAAAATCTTATTTGCACCAGGAAAAGCATCTAATGCAGGTGGTGTAGCAACTTCAGGTTTAGAAATGAGCCAAAACTCATTACGTTATAACTGGACAAGAGAAGAGGTTGACGCTAAATTAAAAGCTATTATGAACGATATTCACACATCTTGTGTTGCTTATGGTACAGAAGCAGATGGTTATGTAGATTACGTAAAAGGAGCAAATATTGCTGGTTTCGTAAAAGTTGCAGATGCTATGTTAGATCAAGGTGTTGTGTAAATAAAAACCATATTAAAATAAAAAAGCGCATCATTTTTGATGCGCTTTTTTTTATTTTTAAATTTTTAGAAACTAAAATTTATATATTGTGTGTTATTAAACAATAAAACTAATATGAAAGATAATATAATAGATAGCTTAAAATCTTACGCATTTAAAGAAGTTACTTTCGATAAGTTAATGAAAAAAAGAATTAATCAGGTATTAATAGTTTGTTCTAACTACGATTTTTACATGCTTGAAGAAGATGGTAGAATTGAAGAGCGAATTTTTAATGAATACACCTCATTAAATTTAAGGTATCCGCCAAATTTTGTTCATGCAAATTCTGCAAGAAGGGCTCTTAAAATGATGAATTCTCATAAAATAGATATCGTTATCACTTGGCTAGATATTGGTAATTATAAAGCATTTGAAACATCAAAAATAATTAAAGAAGCCTTTCCTAATGTACCAATTGCAGCATTAAGTCATCATTCATCACAATTAAGAAGTAAGCTACAAAAAGGAAACACAGGTATTATAGATTTTGTTTTTCATTGGAATGGAAATGCAGACATATTTTTAGCGATCATAAAGTTAACCGAAGACAGAATGAATGCCGAAGTTGATATTAACGGTGTTGGTGTAAAAGCAATTTTGTTGGTAGAAGACTCGCTTAAATTTTATTCAAGATACATTCCACTTATTTATAAAGTGATCCTTAAACAAACCCAACAAATAATGTCTGAAGGGTTAAATGAGCAACGAAAAATGTTGCTAATGAGAGGAAGACCAAAAATTTTATTGGCTACAACTTATGAAGAAGGTATACATTTATTTGATGCGTATAGAGATAATTTATTAGGTGTAATATCTGATGTTAATTATTATAAAGACGGAGTAAGAAATGAAGAGGCAGGATTCTTATTCTTAAATTATGTAAGAAATTACAAACGTTATTTTCCGTTTTTAATTCAATCTTCTGATGCAAATAATGAAAAACGAGCTTTAGAACTTAAAGGAAAATTTTTATACAAACATTCAGAAACATTAGGGGTAGATATAAGAAATTATATTGTAAAATACTTTGCTTTTGGCGACTTCGAATTTTGGGATCCAACGCAAATGAAAGTCTTAGCAACAGTTAAAGATTTAAGCGAATTTCAAAAAGCAATAAAAATTGTTACAGAAGATTGTTTAATGTATCATGCAACAAGAAGCGAGTTTTCTAAATGGTTAAAATCTAGAGCACTTTTTCCTTTAGGAGATTTATTAAGCACAATAGAATATAACGATTTTGAGAACAACAATCAAATAAGAGAGTTTTTAAGTAGCTCTATTAAATTATATAAAATATATAGATCTAGAGGTGTAATTGTAAAATTTAACAAACTTAAATACGATGAATTTGTTGGTTTTGCAAGAATAGGAGAAGGAGCTTTAGGAGGAAAAGGAAGAGGTTTAGCTTTTATAGATTCCTTTTTAAAGCGAAATAATTTATATAATAAATATGAAGATGTAAGTATAACAATACCAAGAACGGTTGTAATAAGTACAGATGTTTTTGATCAATTTATAGATACGCACAAGCTAATTAAATTTGTTGCAGAATGTTCTGATGATAATAAAATATTAAACGAATTTATTTCAAAAGACTTACCAGAATGGGCTTTAGAAGATATTAAAGCATTTTTAAAAACCACTAAATGTCCAATTGCTGTTAGGTCTTCGAGTATCTTAGAAGACTCTAGTTATCAGCCTTTTGCAGGTGTTTTTTCAACATATATGATTCCAGATTCTGAAATCGATAAAAAAGTTGAAATGGTTTCTAACGCCATAAAATCTGTTATGGCATCTTCTTTTTTTACAAACAGTAAATTATATTTAAAAGCGGTATCGCATACTATAGAAGAAGATAAAATGGCTGTAATTTTACAAGAAGTTACAGGTAAACAATACAAAGATGTGTATTACCCAAATATATCTGGCGTAGCACGTTCTATTAATTTTTATCCAATAGGAGAAGAAAAAGCAAATGAAGGAATTGCTAATATTGCTTTAGGTTTAGGTGAGATAATTGTAGGCGGAGGGCAATCTTTACGTTTTTCACCATATCACCCTAAAAAAGTGTTGCAATTATCTTCGCCAGGTTCAACTCAAAGAGACACACAGCAATATTTTTATGGTTTAGATGTAGATCCAGATAGTTATAAAACATCAACATCAGAAGCAATTAATAAAAAGAAAATAACAATTAGAAAAGCAGAAAAACATGGTTCTTTAAAGTTTGTAGCATCAACCTACGACATACAAAATAACATGATTAGACCTGGTGTTATGCATGATGGAATTCGTGTAATTACATTCGATAATATTTTAAAATATAACACTTTTCCGTTGCCAGAAATTTTAAAAGAACTATTACGAATTGGACAACGAGAAATGAGAAATCCAATAGAAATAGAATTTGCTGTAAAGTTAGATGTTCCGTTAGGAAAACCAAAAGAATTTAGTTTTTTACAAATAAGACCTATTGTAGAAAGTGTAGAAACGGTATGTAAATTGCCTGAAAATTTAGAAATTTCAGACACCATAATTTATTCTGAATCTGCATTAGGAAATGGGAAATATGAAAACATTTGCGATCTTGTTTACGTAAAACCTCAAACGTTTAACTCTGCTAATACAAGAGAAATAGCAGAGGCAGTAGAAGCCATTAATAAAAAATTTGTAGCAGCAGATAAACCTTATATTTTGGTAGGTCCTGGGCGTTGGGGTTCAAGTGATTCTTGGTTAGGAATACCTGTACTTTGGTCTCAAATTTCTGCAGCAAAAATAATTGTAGAATCTGGTTTAAATGATTTTAGAATAGATCCAAGTCAAGGAACTCATTTTTTTCAAAATTTAACCTCATTTAAAGTGGGTTATTTAACTATAAACCCTTTTGTAAAAGATGGTTTTTTTGATGTAGATTATTTAAATGAACAAGAAGCTGTCTTTGAAGATACTTATTTAAGACATATTTCTTTTAAAAAACCACTTACAGCTATTGTTGATGGTGTAAATAATAAAGCTGCAATTTTTAAAGCAGGTATTTCTTTGAAAGATATTTATACAAATGAAGAAAATACAGATGAAGAATTACCGCCTGAGGGATTTATGTAGAAATAGGTATACGTTAAAAAACATCCTTTAAATATTTAAATACATTTCACATTCGTAAAAAAGGATTATTTTTTTGTTAAATCGAAAAAAACACGGTTAAACGTGTTGTTTAAAAATGTATTTTTGTTATAAAATTATTCTATAAATAGTTGTTAATTATATTAATATGAATGTCACAGAAATTTTAACAAATTTAGAAACGAAACACCCTAACGAAAAGGAATATTTACAGGCTGTTAAAGAAGTTTTAGAGTCTATAGAGACGATTTATAATGAAAACCCACAATACGAATCTGCAAAAATTATTGAACGTTTAGTAGAGCCAGATCGAATTTTAACGTTTAGAGTTTCTTGGATTGATGATTCAGGAAATGTTCATGTGAATTTAGGTCATAGAATACAATTTAATAATGCAATTGGCCCTTATAAAGGAGGTATTCGATTACACCCAAGTGTAAATTTAAGTATCTTAAAGTTTTTAGGGTTCGAGCAAATATTTAAAAATGCCTTAACTACTCTGCCAATGGGAGGTGGAAAAGGAGGTTCAGATTTTAATCCAAAAGGGAAATCTGATACCGAAATTATGCGTTTCTGTCAAGCATTTATGTTAGAACTATGGCGATTTATTGGCCCTAGTACAGATGTACCTGCTGGAGATATTGGTACAGGAACTAGAGAAATTGGTTTTATGTACGGTATGTATAAAAAATTACAACAAGAAAACTCGGGCGTTTTTACTGGTAAAGGTTTAAATTGGGGAGGAAGCTTAATTAGACCAGAAGCAACAGGTTTTGGTGGAGTTTACTTTACTAAAGAAATGTTAGAAACTAAAAAAGACGATTTTAAAGGCAAAACAATTGCTCTTTCAGGTTTTGGTAACGTAACTTGGGGTGTTGCTTTAAAAATTACAGAATTAGGCGGAAAAGTAGTTACAATTTCTGGTCCTGATGGATATATTTATGATGAAAAAGGATTGGATGAAGATAAAATAAATTACTTGTTATATTTAAGATCAAGTAATAACGATATTGTTTCTCCTTATGCCGAGGAATTTCCAGAAGCTACCTTTTATGCAAATGAAAAACCTTGGAGTGTAAAATGTGATATTGCAATGCCATGTGCTACACAAAATGAATTGAACGGAGAAGATGCAGTAAAGTTAATAGCAAATGGTGTAAAATATGTAGCAGAGGTTTCTAATATGGGTTGTACTCCAGAAGCTATTCATGAGTTTCATAAAGCTAAAATTTTATATGGACCAGGTAAAGCAGTAAATGCAGGTGGAGTTGGAGTTTCTGGATTAGAAATGTCTCAAAATGCAATGAAAATAAACTGGACAAAAGAAGAAGTTGATGCTAAACTACATCAAATAATGCACTCTATACATGTTGCTTGTTTAAAGTTTGGAACGGAAGAAGATGGTTATATTAATTATGTAAAAGGAGCAAATATTGCTGGTTTTATTAAAGTAGCCGATGCAATGTTAGATCAAGGTGTACTATAATAAACTCTTTTAAGTTATTACAAATATGAAACGCGTCAATCTTTTGACGCGTTTTTTTGTTTATTTGCCTATATAAAATCAATTTATGAGCTTTCTAATTTTTATTTTCTTAGGTTTTGGTATTGCTGCTGCAGGTAGTATAACACCCAGTTTTCTAAACTTAACAGTCGTTAAATTCAGTTTAAGAAATGGCAAAAAAGCAGCATTTTACCTTATTGGTGGTTATGCAACCGTCTTATTTTTTCAAGCCAATATAGGTGCTTATTTATCGAGTATTTTAATGGAAAATTCAGAATATATAACCTTGTTACAAAAGATAGGAACAGGTATTCTATTTTTACTATCTATTAACTTTTTTAGAATGTATTTTACATCAAAAGAGAAAAAGGTAAAAGAAGAAATACCTAAATCTAAAGCTTATTTACATGGTATTGGTATGTCTCTTTTAAACACCATTGCAATTCCGTTTTATTTTACATCTATTTCTGTTTTAATAGGGTTAGAATATTTTGAATATTCTTACTTAAATGGTTTTTACTTTTCCATTGGTTCTACAATTGGTTCTTTTACGCTATATTCATTGTACGCTATTATTGCCAAAAAAATAGAACACAAGTTAACTTTTATTGCTTCTAAAATGGACTTTATCTTAGGTTGTTTAACTGGTTTGGTTGCATTAGGAAACCTAGTTTTCTTGTTTTATAAATAATTTATTTTGAATATATTTTCACTTTTTTTCTTCGGGTTTCTTTTCTCTTTTGTTGGCTCTATAACACCAAGCATGTTAAATATGACTGCTTTAAAAATTAGCTTAGATATAGGAAGAAAAGCTGTAAATAAATATGCTTTAGGCGTTTCTCTTGTTGTAATTCCGCAAGTAATAATTGCCGTTATTTTAACCAAATACATTGCAGAAAACCCAACAATTCTACAAACTTTAGAGAAATTTGGAATTGTTATCTTTATCTTTTTATCTTATTATTTTTATAGAGAATCTAAGAAAGGTAAAATGAAAGTTGATGGTTTAAAAGCAAAAGAAGCAAACCCGTTTTTAACAGGTATTACGTTGTCTCTTTTAAACATGTTTTCGATTCCTTTTTTTAGCGGAACGATAATTACGTTAGATGTTTTTAAATTGTTTTATTTTGATTTTATTTCTGTGCTATTTTTTACTTTAGGAGCTATAATTGGTACATTTTATATCCTTTATTTATATGGAAAATTCGCAAAAATAATTCAACAAAAAACAGGAAAACTAACAAAAGATATCAATATAATTTTAGCCATTTTAACAGGTTTAGTTGCGGTTTTTTCTCTTGTAAAACAGTTGTTTTAATAAAAAGCGTAATTTTCATATAAAATTTTCGACAGAATTGTTATTAACAAAGTAATATGATTTCTCTTTTTTTCTTTGGGTTTGTTTTTTCCTTTTTAGGATACACGCTACCAAGTGTTTTAAATATGACTGCCTTAAAAATTAGTTTAGACACTAATAAAAGAGAATTTACCAAGTTTACTTTGGGTGTTTCTTTGGTTGTTTTTTTACAAGTTTATGTGTCTATTTATATTCTTGAATATATTTCTGAAAAGCCAATATTTTTAGAAATATTAGAAAAAACAGGTATTGTAGTTCTTCTTTTTTTATCAATTTATTTTTATAAACAGAATAAGAAAGAAAAGAAACAGTTAGAAGTGAAGCGAAAAAACTCTTTTTTTACAGGTGTTATTTTATCTTTATTAAACATGTTTGCAATTCCTTTTTTCTGTGGTTCTGCAGCGCTTTTAATTACATTTAATAGCTTTAGTTTCGATGTTGCTTCAATTTTATTCTTTGTGTTTGGTTCTGTAATTGGCACTTATTTTATTCTGTATTTATACGGACGATTTGCAGAATTAATTCAACAAAAAACAGGGAGTTTAACCAACAATATAAATTTATTACTAAGTTTTATTACTGGTGGTTTTGCTTTGGTTACATTTCTTAAATTTGTAGTATAACATACAAAAGATGAAAATAATTAAAAATACAGTTGTTAAAGGAAAACATAGCAAACCCATTGTAACAGATGTTTTTTACAACGAAGATCATCAACAAAAAAAAATAGTTATTTTTTGTCACGGTTATAAAGGTTTTAAAGATTGGGGCGCTTGGAATTTAATGGCAGAAACGTTTGCAAATGCAGGCTTTTTCTTTATCAAATTCAATTTTTCTCATAATGGAGGTACCTTAGAAAACCCTATAGATTTTCCAGATTTAGAGGCCTTTGGAAACAATAATTACACCAAAGAATTAGACGACTTAGAAAGTGTTATTGATTGGGTTTCATCCGAAGAAAAATTTAAAAACGAAGTAGCTATTAATGCCATTTCAATAATTGGGCACAGTAGAGGTGGTGGAATTGTATTACTAAAAGCAATTGAAGACACTAGAGTTAAAAAAGTAATTTCATTAGCTGCGGTGTGCGATTTCGGTTCTAGAAGTTCTACAATTGGCGATTTAGAAAGCTGGAAAAAAACGGGTGTTAAATATGTTTTAAACGGAAGAACTAAGCAAAATATGCCACATTTCTATCAGTTTTACTTAGATTTTAAAGAAAACGAAGAGCGTTTAAATATTCAGAAAGCGGTAGAAAATATAAAAATACCACAGTTAGTTATTCACGGAGATAAAGACACGTCTATTTCTATAGATGAAGGAAAGAAAATACATTCTTGGAATGCTGAGAGTCAATTAGAAATTATTAAAAATGCAGATCATGTTTTTAATGTTTCTCATCCTTGGAAAGAAAAAACGTTCTCTAAAGAGCTAGAAGAAGTAACTTCACTTTGTATTAACTTTTTAAAATAAACAAGTAAAACTTAAAATTTCACAAACCTGTCATTTCAATTTTAGGAGAAGTATTATAAAGTAGAGAACCCAAAATAGCGCAGCTTTCTTAGATTTGTTAATCGCTTAAAAAAGCTCATTTAGAAATGAAAAATAACTTCTTTTCCGTACTTTCGAGTCATGGAATTGCAACCACCTTTTAGAAAAATAATTCATGTAGATATGGATGCCTTTTACGCATCTGTAGCAGAATTAGACAACCCAGAATTAAGGGGTAAAGCTATTGCAGTTGGTGGCGAAGGAAGAAGAGGTGTTATTTCTGCAGCAAGTTACGAAGCTCGTAAATTTGGTGTAAAATCTGCTATGAGCGGTACTTTGGCTAGACAAAAGTGTCCGCATTTAATCTTTGTAAATAGCGATTTTGATCGTTATAAAGAAATATCAGCAAAAGTTAGAGAAATATTTTACGAATACACAGACTTGGTAGAGCCACTTTCTTTGGATGAAGCCTATTTAGACGTTACAGAGAATAAGAAAGGGAACCCGTCTGCTAATACCGTTGCAAGAGAAATTAGAGATCGTATTTTTGAGGAAACTGGTTTAAGAGCTTCTGCAGGAATTTCTATAAATAAGTTTATTGCAAAAGTAGCGTCTGATATTAATAAACCGAACGGACAAAAAACGGTGCATCCGGATGAGGTAATTCAGTTTTTAGAGGAATTGCCAGTTAATAAATTTTACGGTGTTGGTAAAGTTACCGCAGCTAAAATGTATAATCTAGGAATCTTTGTTGGGAACGATTTAAAGAAAAAATCGTTAGAAGAATTGGTTAAATCCTTCGGTAAATCTGGTGCTCATTATTATAATATTGTTCGCGGAATTCATAATAGTGCTGTAAAACCAAATAGAATTCGAAAGTCTGTTGCGGCAGAAAGAACTTTTAGTGAAAATATTTCTTCGGAAATTTTTATGATAGAAAAGTTAGAAAAAATTGCTGACGAGTTAGAGAGACGCATGAAAAAAACAGATACAAAAGGAAAAACGATTACCTTAAAAATTAAGTATTCAGATTTTACACAACAAACCAGAAGTAAGACTAAAGAATATTTTATGCAGACTAAAAATGAGTTTTTTCCTGTTGTAAAAGAGTTGTTATTTCAAGACAAAATTACTAATTCTGTGCGTTTGTTAGGCTTGTCTTTTGGTAATTTAAATACCGAAAATAAAGAACCTGTTTGGGTACAGTTAAAGTTTGAATTCTAACGTTTGGCGTCTTTTTGTATGCTACAAAATTAGAGTTAGTATTATGTGGAAGCATTACTGAGTAATCTGTTAATTTAAATTATGAAGAGTTCAATTCTCTTAGGCTTGCCTAAAAATGGAAAGGATTAATAATACTTCCAATTGTTATTTCGACAATAGGAGAAATTTCATAACCATGAAAACACAAAACAGCATAAGTTTATGAGATTTCTCTTAAAAGGTCGAAATGACAAACTGAAAGAAAAACCATAAACCTTACCAGAGAAAGAACTAAATTGTATCGTATTATTGATGGTTGATTCTTTTTTACAGTGTCTTAGAATGACATAAATAACATTAAAAATTAAAATGGACATTATTAGAACAAATTCTGAAAACCCAGATTTTATAAATTTGGTAAAAAAGTTAGACGCATATCTAAAAATTACGGATGGAGATGAACATGATTTTTACAATCAGTTTAATCATATAGATGTTTTAAAAAATGTTGTTGTAATTTATGTTGATAAAATTGCAATTGGTTGTGGAGCAATTAAAAAGTTTGATAATACTTCTGTCGAATTAAAAAGAATGTATGTTTCTTTAGAGCAAAGAGGAAAAGGAATTGCACAGAAAATACTAATAGAATTAGAATCTTGGGCAAAAGAGTTAGAATATAAAAGATGTGTTTTAGAAACAGGAAAAAGACAAGTCGAAGCGATACAATTTTATCATAAATGTGCTTATAAAATTATTACAAATTACGGGCAATATAAAGGAATGGAAAATAGTGTTTGTTTTGAAAAAAACTTATAAATGAACTACAGTTACTGGGAATTAAAAGAATGGTTTACAAATATCGATTTTACAATTGTTGGTAGTGGAATTGTTGGTTTAAATTGTGCCTTAGAATTAAAGAAAAAGCATCCAAAAGCAAAAATTTTAATACTCGAAAAAGGTATGTTGCCTCAAGGAGCAAGTACAAAAAATGCTGGTTTTGCTTGTTTTGGAAGTTTGTCTGAAATTATTGATGATTTAAAAACGCATACAGAACAAGAGGTTTTTAACTTGGTAGATAAACGTTGGAAAGGTTTGCAATTACTAAGACAAAATTTAGGAGATAAAAATATTGATTTTGAGCAAAATAAAGGATTTGAGCTATGCAAATCTGCTTCTTTTTTTGAAGAATGTGATGCACAAAAAGAAAAAATAAATCAACTTTTAGAACCAATTTTTAATGCTAATATTTTTTTGGTTGAGCATGATAAATTTGGCTTTAAAAAAGTATTACCAAACCACTTTGTAAATGCCTTTGAAGGTCAAATAGATACTGGTAAAATGGCTTTTGAATTATTAAATAAAATTCAAAAATTAGAAATCAAAATTTTAAACAATATTTCTGTTGAAAGTTTTTCTGAAACAGGAGATTTTGTGGAAGTAAAAACCGATAAAATTACTTTTAAAACAAACAAACTATTTATTGCTACAAATGGTTTTGCAAATAAACTATTAAATGAAGAAGTAAAACCTGCAAGAGCACAAGTTCTAATAACAAAACCCATTAAAAACCTTCATATAAAAGGCACTTTTCATTTAGATAAAGGGTATTATTATTTTAGAAATATTAATAATAGAATTTTATTAGGCGGAGGAAGAAATCTCGATTTTAAAACAGAAGAAACTACACAATTTGGTCAGACAGCAATTATTCAAAATGAATTAGAAAGAATATTAAAAGAAACGATTTTACCAAACACAAATTTTGAAATTGAACACAGATGGAGCGGAGTTATGGGCGTAGGCTTTAAAAATTTAAAAGGGCAGAAAAAAGCAATAGTAAAACAATTGTCTAATCATGTTTTTTGCGGTGTTCGTTTAGGTGGAATGGGCATTGCTATTGGAAGTCTAGTTGGTAAAGAATTGGCAGAATTAATAGATTAGTATGGTAAAGACTATTAACACAGGTACTCTCACTAAAAGTAACTTAGCTGTAGATGTAATTATTATTGGCGGCGGTTTAGCTGGTTTATGTAACGCAATTCATTTATCAAAATTTAATAAAAAGGTTTTGTTAATTGAGAAAAATGAATACCCTAAACACAAGGTTTGTGGAGAATATATTTCGAATGAAGTATTGCCTTATTTAGCTTTTTTAGAGATTAATCCGTTTGATTTTGGAGCGGTTAAAATCTCTGAATTTCAATTATCAACTACAAAGAATAATCTTATTTCTGCAAAATTACCTTTGGGAGGATTCGGGATTTCACGATATCAATTAGATCTTATTTTATCAGAAAAAGCGATAAAAAACGGAGTTACCATTTTAAAAGATTCCGTAATAAATGTAACTTTTAAAAATGATGTCTTTTCGGTTGAAACCAAAGAGAATAACACGTTCACTTCAAAAATTACGATTGGTGCTTTTGGAAAACGTTCTTTGTTAGATGTAAAAATGGAACGTGAGTTTATCCAAAAAAAATCGCCTTATTTAGGAGTTAAAATTCATGTAAAAGGAAACTTTAGAGAAGATTTAGTAGCGCTTCATAATTTTAAAGGTGGTTATTGTGGTGTTTCTAAAGTGGAGGATAATGCAATTAACTTGTGTTATATTACCAATTACGCATCCTTTAAAAAATATAAAAACATTAATGATTTTCAGGAACAAGTCGTTTTTAAAAATCAATTTTTAAAAGAAATTTTTAATAATTCTGAAGCTATTTTTGAGAAACCGATAACGATTAGTCAGGTTTCTTTTGAAACCAAAAAACCAGTAGAAAACCATATTTTAATGTGCGGAGATTCTGCAGGAATGATTCATCCGTTATGCGGAAACGGAATGAGTATGGCAATTCAGTCTGCACAAATTGCCTCTAAATTGATTCTAAATTACTTGAATGGAGAAAACGAGTCTAGAAACGAACTCGAAAAGCAATATATTAGACAGTGGAATAAAAAGTTTAGTTTGCGTTTAAAAGCAGGTCATTTTATAGCAATGTTGTTTCGAAAAGATCAAATTGCAGCTGTTTTGCTTCAAATTTTAAAGAAACTACCTTTTTTATTACCAATTATAATTAAGCAAACACATGGTAAACCAATGAAAATTTAATGGATTTTTTTATCAGCACAAAAAATAGAACAGACAAAGAAGAATTAATGGACGATTTTTCTATTGGCGGAGATTTATTGCGAGATACTTTAGATAAGTTAGAAAATATAAATCGGTATTTAGGCGGAAATTTAGTAACTTTAAATTCACTGAAAAAAGTATTAAAAAATCACCCAAAAGAACAAGAGCTAACTATTGTAGATATTGGTTGTGGTCATGGAGATATTTTACGAGATGTGGCAAAATTTGGAAGAAAGAAAGGCTATAAAATGACGTTGTTAGGTATTGATGCAAACCCAACAGCAATAGCATACGCCAATGAATTATCAACAGCGTTTCCAGAACTGAGTTTTAAAACGGAAGATATTTTTTCTGATACATTTAAAAACAGACAATTCGATGTAGTATTGGCCACCTTATTTTTACATCATTTTAAAGAAGAACAATTGGTTTCTTTTTTAGGAAACACTTTAAAACAAACAAAAATAGCAATTGTAGTAAACGATTTACATCGACATAAATTGGCATATTACCTTTTTATGCTGTTGTCACTTTTTATCAAAAATAAAATGATTATTGAAGACGGATTAACGTCCGTTTTAAGAGGATTCAAAAGAAAAGATTTAGAAAGAATCTCTCAAAAATTAAATGTAAAAGCACAAATTTCTTGGAAATGGGCATTTCGTTTTCAATGGATATTGAAACGTTAAAAAGTTTTAGGTTTTACTTTAAACCATAAAAATCTAGTGAAATTCAAGTCGAAATAAATTAGCGAGAATTCGTGAAATCAGTGTCTAAAAATATGAAAGTTAAAATAACATCGGTTGCAAAACAACTACCAAAATATCACAGAGAAACAAAAGATATTATTCCGTTTGTAAAATTATGGATGCAAGAGCAAGATACCCGTTTTCAAAGAAAAGTGATTAAACTTTTTGAAGGCGCAGGTGTAGACAAGCGCTATTCTATAATGGACCCTGAAGAAGTTTTTGTGGCAACTTCTTTTGAAGAAAAAAATGATATTTATGCAAGAGAAGTCGTAAAATTAGCAGAACAATCTTTAAAAAAATCATTAGAGAAAGCAAATTTAAAACCTACGGATATCGATTATATAATTACGGTAAGTTGTACCGGAATTATGATTCCGTCTATGGATGCTTATTTGATTAATTCCTTGCAAATGAAACAAGATATTGTGCGTTTGCCCGTTACAGAAATGGGTTGTGCAGCAGGAGTTTCGGGTATTATTTATGCAAAGAATTTTTTAAAGGCGAATCCTAATAAAAGAGCTGCCGTAATTGCTGTGGAAGCACCAACAGCAACGTTTCAGTTAGAAGATTATTCGATGACAAATATTGTAAGTGCTGCTATTTTTGGTGATGGAGCTTCTGCAGTTATTTTATCTTCTTATGAAGATGATAAAGGGCCAGCAATTATTGATGAAGCGATGTATCATTTTTACGATGCCACTTCTATGATGGGCTTTAAATTGGTAAATACAGGTTTGCAAATGATATTGGATAAGGAAGTTCCTCAGAAGATTTCAGATCATTTTCCGGCAATTGTACATCCGTTTTTAGAACGAAATAATTTGACGATTGATGATGTAGACCACTTAATTTTTCATCCTGGAGGAAAGAAAATTGTACAAACGGTAGAAGATTTATTTGGTGTTTTAGGTAAAAATATAGACGACACAAAAGAAGTTTTACGTTTGTACGGCAATATGTCTAGCGCAACTGTTTTGTATGTTTTAGAACGATTTATGGATCGAAATCTGCCAAAAGGAGAAAGAGGGCTTATGTTAAGTTTTGGTCCTGGGTTTTCTGCACAACGAATATTGTTGGAGTGGTAATTGAATGATGATAAGTAATGACTAGACCTCACAGGTTTTTAAAACCTGTGAGGTCTGATAAAGAAAACAATATGAAATATGAAGTTTTAGTAGAAGATTCTTTTTACCATATTTATAACTGTGGAAACAATAAAGAAAATATTTTTATTGAAGAGCAGAATTATGCTTATTTTCTTCTATTAGTAAAAAAACACCTTTCTAAAACTTTAGAGATTTTGACTTATTGTTTATTGAAAAATCACTTTCACTTATTAATAAAGACAAAAGAAGAGGTTGCTTCAAAAGAAATATCTCAATCATTTTCAAATTTATTTAATGTGTATTCAAAAAGTATCAATAAAAAATATGGAAGAAGTGGAAGTTTATTTAAAGATCGTTTTTCAAGAATAAAATTAGATAATGAAGAGTATTTAAGAAAGTTGATTTTATACATTCATTTAAACCCAACACACCATCAGTTTGTAGATGATTTTAGAACGTATAAACATTCTTCTTACAATTCTATTTTATCAGATAAAATAACAAGTTTATTAAGAGACTCTGTTATCAATCTTTTTGAAGACAAACAAAATTTTATCGAGGCTCATAAAATTAAAGAAGTAACTATTTTAGAATCTTTAACTTTAGAGTAATAAAGAAGACCTCACAGGTTTTTAAAACCTGTGAGGTCTGTTAAATTAAATAAATGAACCCAATAGAAATCATTAAAAACCTTCCGTATACAAATCCTTTTTTGTTTGTTGATGAACTCACAGAAATTTCAGAAAACGGAGTTACAGGAAATTACACTTTCAACGAAAAATCTTTTTTTTATGAAGGTCATTTTAAAGGAAATCCGATTACGCCAGGTGTTATTTTAACAGAAACAATGGCACAAATTGGTGTTGTTTGTTTGGGTATTTATTTATTAAAAGACGAAATTTCATCCGAAGAAAAAAAACTACAAATTGCTTTAACCTCTAATCAGGTTGATTTCTATTTGCCTGTTTTACCAAATGAAAAAGTAACGGTAATTTCAGAAAAAGAATATTTTAGATTCAATAAGTTAAAATGTAAAGTAAAAATGATGAATGAGAAAAATGAACTGGTTTGTAGAGGAACTATTTCTGGAATGATAAAAGGTTAATTTTACAGACCTCACAGATTTTTAAAACCTGTGAGGTCTAAAATCGATAAACAAATGAAAAATAGAGTCGTAATTACTGGTTTAGGAGTGGTGTCGCCAAATGGCGTTGGTTTGCCTGCGTTTACAAATGCCATAAAATCAGGAACTTCAGGAATTACTTTTCATCAAAATTTAAAAGACAAAGGATTTTCTTGCTGTATTGGTGGAATTCCGGAAGTTTCTGAAGAAAAAAAAGCTGCATATTTATCGCCTTTACAATTAAGAGGTTTCAATAGTACAAGTATTTTATACGGTTGTATGGCAGGAATTGATGCTTGGAAAGACGCTGGTTTTTCTGTGGATGAAAATTCTAAATTAGACTATGATTCTGGTTTAATTTTTGGAACAGGAACCTCTGGTATTGAAAAATTTAGAGAAGCAATTTATAAAATTGACGATCAAAATGTAAGACGTTTGGGTAGTACTTCTGTGGTGCAAACCATGGCAAGCGGAATTTCGGCTTATTTAGGCGGAATTCTAGGTTTAGGAAACCAAGTAACCACAAATTCGTCTGCTTGTACAACGGGTACAGAAGCCTTGTTATTAGGTTTTGAACGTATTAAAAACGGAAAATCAAAAAGAATGTTGGTTGGTAGTTCTAGCGACAGTAGTTTGTATACTTGGGGCGGATTTGATGCAATGCGTGTAATGTCTTATAAGCACAATGAAACGCCAGAAAAAGGATCGAGACCTATGAGTGAAACGGCGTCTGGTTTTGTTCCTGGAAGTGGCGCAGGTGCCTTGGTTTTAGAATCGTTAGAAAGCGCTTTAGAAAGAAAAGCAACAATTTATGCAGAGGTTTTAGGTGGAAATATAAATTCTGGCGGACAAAGAAATGGCGGAACTTTAACTGCGCCAAATGCAGAAGCGGTTAAGAAATGTATTACAGATGCAATTTTAGATGCTGCTATTTCTGCTGATGAAATTGAGGTGATAAACGGCCACTTAACAGCCACCTCAAAAGACAGTTTAGAAATAGAAAATTGGACCAAAGCATTGCAAAGAAAAGGAGTTGATTTTCCTTACATTAATTCTTTAAAATCTATGGTTGGCCATTGTTTGGCTGCTTCTGGCGCTATTGAAACTGTAGCTTCTGTTATACAAATTAAAGAACAGTTTGTGTTTCCGAATATTAATTGTGAAGATGTACATCCAGAAATTTCTGAATTAATTTCAGTAGATAAAATTCCTACAGAAATGATGGAGAAAAACATTACTATTTTAGCAAAAGCAAGTTTTGGTTTTGGTGATGTAAATGCATGTGTTATCTTTAAAAAATATAAATTATAACTAATTGAAGATAAAGAAAGGTCTCACAGTTTTTTAAAACCTATGAAGTCTAAAACAATAAATAAAAAATGACAAAAGAAGAAATTATATCGAAATTAACTGTTATTGTAAAACCATATATTCAAAACGAAGAAGGTTTTAAAAACTTATCTGAAGAAACAGATTTTATAAATGATTTAGAGATAAATTCTGCAAATTTAGTAGATATTATTTTAGATGTAGAAGATGAATTTAATATAGAAATAGACAACGATTCTATGGAGAAAATGCTTTCTGTAAAAGCAACTATTGCTGTAATTCAATCTAAAATGGATGCATAATATTGGCAATGATATTGTAGATTTAAACCTTGCTAAAACCCAAAGTAATTGGCAGCGAAAAGGGTTTTTAGAGAAACAATTCACCCAAAAAGAGCAAGAAGAAATTCAAGATGCAGAGAATCCGTTTTTAAAAGTTTGGCAATTTTGGTCTATGAAAGAAGCAGCTTATAAATGTTATACTCAAAAAGTAGAAAAACGCTTTTTTACACCACAAAAATTTGAATGTAGTTTATTTTCTACAACAGAAGGCTTTGTTCTTTTTGAAGATAGTAAATATGTTACAACTACAAGTTTTAAGCCATCTTATATACATACAATTGCCAAGGAAACGAATAATGAAGTTGTTATTTTTTCAAAGATTGGTTCATCAAAAAATATACATATCGATTTAAAAATACAATTGGCCTTAGAAACAGGCGTTTTATCCGATGAAATCGTAAAAGTAAAAACAACGGTTGGCGCTCCTTTGTTTTATCATAAGGAAAAATTACTAACCAAATCTTGCTCAATTTCTCATCATGGAAATTATGGTGCATTTGTATTTACCCTCTAAAATGAATCTAAAAAACGAACACATGTTTATTCGATTAAAATATATAGTATTCATCTTTATTTTTAGCTCTTTTACCTCTTTTTCACAAGAGTTGGTTCAGAATAATAAAACGTCTTCTATTGCTTTTAAAATAAGAAATTTAGGGTTTAACGTAGCGGGTAATTTTTACGATTTTAAAGTTTTAACCAATTTTAATTCTAAGGATTTAAAAGCTAGTTTTCTAAATGCAGAAATTAGTGTAAAATCTATATTTACAGATTCTAAAGCGAGAGATAAACATTTATTAGAATCTGATTATTTCGATGTTGAAAAATATCCGAAAATAGTCTTTAAATCTTTGCAAATAAAACAAGAAAATAATGCTAAATATAACATAAAAGGCATTTTAACCATAAAAGGAGTAGACAAGTTAGTCGAAGCTCCTTTAGATATTAATGCGTCTAAAAACGGAATAACAATTACTGCGAACTTTGGTGTTAATAGAAAAGATTTTGATGTTGGAGGTAGTAGTTTTGTGCTTTCTAAAGTAGTGAATATTAAAATGATTTATGTTGGAAATAAAAATTAAAGAGGCGCTTTTTTTACAATGTGAAGCGTTTGTAAATAAACGTTTGCAAACGGTTGAAGAAGTAATTTCTTCGAACCAAAAAGCGTTGCAATCTGAAACGAAAAGTTCTGCTGGTGATAAGCATGAAACTGGGCGTGCAATGCTGCAACTAGAAATGGAAAAAGCAGGACAACAATTGGCTGGAATTAGACAAATGAAAGAAATTTTAGCCAAAGTTGATATTTCTAAAAAAGCTGAAATAGCGCATTTAGGAAGTGTTGTTTTTACAGAGAAAGTTAATTATTTTTTGAGTATTTCTGCGGGACAATTAACTGTTAAAGATAAAATTTATTTTGCTGTTTCTGTTTCTTCTCCAATTGGTAAAATGTTGTTAGGAAAGAAAACGAATGAAGTGTTTTCTTTTAATGGAAATGTAATAGAAATTTCAGCCATTTTATAAACTAGTTTATAATTTCTATTTTTATATTAGTTCCGTTTTCTAAATTTAAAGAATGATTTAAAAATAGTATTTGATTCTCAAATTCGGCTTCTATTAACCAATAAGCACCTTTAAAATAAGAATTTGAAACGGTTGCTTTTAAATTAGATTTATCTGTAATTTTTATTTGATGTGGGTATAATAATACCTTTTTCTCATTAAGAAGAATCTCATTTACATCGTCAAACAAAGCAGCTACGTATTTCTCTTTAGGATTGTTATAAATATCTTTTGGTGTATTGTTTACTAAAATTTTATTGTTGCGAATAATTAACAATTTATCTGCAAAAGAAAGCGCATCACTCTTGTCATGTGTTGCAACAATACAAGCAATGTTTTTTTCTTTTAAATAAGCAAAAAGCTTTCTTCTTAGAGAGTTTTTTTTAAAGTTGTCTATTTGGCCAAAGGGTTCATCTAAAAGCAGTAATTCTGGTTCATTTGCTAAAGCACGAGCAATTGCAACACGTTGTTTTTGTCCGCCACTTAAGTTTTTAACTTTTGTGTGTTCAAAAGCTTTCATTTCTATAACTTCTAATAACTCTTGTGTTCTTTTTTCGCTTTCTTCTGGATAAAAACGAGATAGAAATTTCTTAATATTTTCTGAAACAGAAATATAAGGCATTAAATCGAAGTCTTGTGCAACGTATTTAAAGAAATCCATACCAGGAACTAGGTTAAATTCTGGTCCTAAAACCTTATTTTCTTTCCAATAAATGGTGCCTTCTTTTAAATCTAACAAGCCATAGATTGCTTTTAAAAGGGTCGATTTTCCGCAACCACTTTCTCCCATAACACACAAATGTTCGCCTTCTTTTAATGTGAAGTTGAAATTATCTAAAACAGTTTTGTTTTTAGCATACCCAAATGAAATTGTATTAACTTTTAGCATACTGTAAAAATAAGAATTTAGTGGTTAAAAAAGTTCTAGATACAATCTTTTAGTTTTTCAAAAAATTACTCGAACGAACATAAAGTAAACAAATATGCGCGCGTTAGCGATTGTAGCGTTTGTTTGAGCTCTTTTGCTTTTTTTGCAAAAAGCGAGTGCGAAAAGCGCGACCTTTAGGGAACGCCCAAAAAGAGTACAAAAAAAACCGACACTTTCGTATCGGTTTTATTTTTTTTACGCAAATATTTACGCATAGATTTTAATACTTAAAGACACTGTGTGTCTACCAGATTCTTACTCTATTTTCTGGCTTTAAATACATTTTGTCTCCTTCTTTTACATCGAAAGCTTCATAGAAAGCATCTACGTTTTTAAGAGGCATATATGCTCTGTACATTCCAGGAGAATGTGTGTTTGTCATGATTAAGTTTTTAAGAGCTTCGTCTCTCATTTTTGTTCTCCAAATGGTTCCCCAAGAAAGGAAGAAACGTTGTTCTGGTGTATAACCGTCTATTTTTTCTGGTCTACCGCTTTTCTTTAAAAAGATTTGTAAACCTTCGTAAGCTGCTTGTACACCACCTAAATCTCCAATATTTTCTCCTAAAGTATATTCGCCATTTAAATGCATAGAATCTATTGCAATAATGTCTGAATATTGTTTTACTAATTGTTTACCAATTACTGCAAACTTCTCAGAATCTGTATCTGTCCACCAGTTTTTAAGGTTTCCATCACCATCGAAACGAGCACCAGAATCATCGAAACTATGAGAAATTTCATGACCAATAACAGCTCCAATACCACCATAATTTACAGCTTCATCTGCTTTATAATCATAAAAAGGAGGTTGTAAGATTGCTGCAGGAAAAACGATTTCATTATTTACAGGATTAAAATAAGCGTTTACAGTTTGTGGAGACATTCCCCATTCTGTTCTGTCTACTTTCTTACCTAATTTTGCCATGTTTTTGTTATAGTTCCATTTTGTAACGTTAATTGCGTTTTCAAAATAAGAACCACCATTATCTAAACCTTTTACTTGTAATTCAGAATAATCTTTCCAAACATCTGGATACGCAATTTTAACAGTTAATTTATGTAACTTTTCTAATGCTTTTTCTTTAGTTTCTTCACTCATCCATTGTAAGCCAGCAATTCTTGTTTCGAAACCTAGCATTACATTGTCTATCATTTCTTTTGCCTTTGCTTTTGCTTCTGGCGGAAATTTCTCATCTACATATAATTTACCCAAAGCTTCACCAACAGCACCGTTTAAGTTTCCTAAAGCACGTTCGTCTCTTGCACGTTGCTTTTTAGCACCACGCATTTCTTTGCTATAAAACTCCCAATTTGCAGTTTCTAAATCTGTAGATAAAGAACCTAAAGAACTATTAATCGTGTTCCAACGTAATAGTAACTTAATGTCTTCTACAGAACGTTTTGTAAAAACAGTACTCATAGCTTTAAAATAACCAAGATCTGTAACAATAACTCTGTCTATATCACCAACACCAATTCCTTCTAAATGTGCTTTCCAATCTATTGCAGGAGATAATTTTGTTAACTCTGCAACAGACATTGGGTTGTACATTTTACGAGTATCTCTACTCTCTTCTTTGGTCATCATTGGTTCTGCTAAACTAGTTTCAAAAGCAACAATTGTAGCTGCATTTTTCTTAGCTGTAGCTTCATCGTCTCCAAATTCTTGAAACATTTTAGCAACAAATTCTTGATATTTAGCTAATTTATCTGCAACTTTTACATCTACGTAGTAATCTCTAGATAAACCTAAAGAGCCACCACTCATATAACCAGCATATTCACTACTGTTTTTTAAGTCGTTATAAACACCAAAACCATAAAAACCACCACCACCATAAGGCGCCATGTTTGTAATGTAGTTTTCTACATCTTTTTTAGTTTTAATTTCGTCTATTTTTGCTAAAAATGGCATAACAGGTGCTTTACCTTGTTGGTTTCTAGCAACAGTATCCATTATTGTTTGGTAGTAGTTTACTGCTTTCTCTTGATCTGAATCTATTTCGTTTCCTTGTGCGTCTTTTACCTTCGGAAAATCTTTTTGTTCTATAGCATTGTTTAAAATAGTTAAAACGTCTGCATCTGTTTTTTTACGAAGCTCGTTAAAACCACCCCAAGATGTTTGATCGTCTGGTATTGATGTACTATCAATCCAAGTACCATTTACGTGTCTAAAAAAATCATCTGATGCTGCCATAGAAGTATCCATATTTTCTATGACAATTCCTGGAGATTTCTCTTCTTTTTTGTCTTCATTACAAGAAACAAATGCTAACGATGCAATTGCAGTTGTAAAAAGAACTTTGTTAATTGTTTTCATGTGTAAATTATTTGAATGTTTAATTAATTAGTAATCTAATAAGCTTTTTGTTACACTATTTAACATTCTATTTCTGGTTGAATTTTCTAGTGTTTAAAAAGTCTAACCAAAGATAGTTAAATTTCAAATTAGCAATCATTTATATTTTATTGAAGTTTTTACCTGAACTATTCTTATAATACCATCGTAAACCTTTTAAATACCTTAGTTTTGTGGCTATAAAATACTTTATGAAGGATTACATAATTATAGGTGCAGGACAATCTGGTTTAGCAATTGCTTATTATTTAAGTAAACAAAAAGCAAATTACTTACTAGTAGATGCAAATGCTGAAATTGGTGCTCCTTGGCTAAAAAGATGGGATTCTCTAAAATTATTTACACCTTCTGAGTTTAATAGTTTGCCTGGTTTAAAGTTTCCTCATAAAAAAGGACATTATGCTGATAAATATGAAGTTGCAGATTATTTAAAAAAATACGTTTCTAAATTTAATATTCCTGTAGAATTTAATCAGAAAATTACTTCACTAAAAAAAGAAAATGGTGTTTTTACATTAAAAAGCGAAACAGCAACATTTGAAGCGAAAAATGTAATTATTGCTACAGGTCCTTTTCATAAACCTTTTACACCAAATTGCCACACAAAAATTTCTAAAGACGTTTTACAAATTCATAGCGAACATTATAAAAGCCCAGACCAATTGCAAGAAGGCGCAACGTTAGTTGTTGGAGCAGGAGACTCTGGAGTGCAAATTCTAAATGAAGTTTCTAAAACAAATAGAACTGTCTATTTTTCTGGAAACACAGATATTGTTTCACTTCCGCAAGAATTTTTAGGAAAAACATTGTGGTGGTGGTTTAGTAAAACAGGTTTTTTATCTGCCAATAAATACTCTTGGATTGGAAAAAAATTAAGCAATAGCGGTCAGCCAGTTATTGGTACAGATGTAAAAACATTATTTAAAAAAGAAAATATTACTTGTGTTGGTAGAACTATAGATGCAAATGAAGAAGCTATTATTTTTGAAAAACAAAAAGTAAACGACATTAAGAATATTGTTTGGGCTACTGGTTTTAAACCAAATTTTAATTGGATTGATGGTATTGAGTTAGATGAACACCATTATCCTAAAAATTATAGAGGTGTTAGCGATATGGAAGGTTTATTTTTTGTTGGACTTCCTTGGTTATACACAAGAGGTTCTGCTACTTTGGGTGGTGTAAAAAAAGACGCAAAATATTTGTGTAATTATATTTCTAAAAAAGAAAAAGATAGCCATAAGTAACAGCTATCTTTTATCAATTTAATTATTTTTTCTCTTTTGGTGAATTTGGTAATTCTTTAAAACCCATATTAAATAAAGTAAACCCAAAAACATCTGCATATTGGGCAATTGTTTTTGCAACAGGTGTTCCTGCACCATGGCCAGCATTGGTTTCTATTCTTATTAAAGTAGGGTTTTCTCCTGTTTGTTTTTCTTGTAATTCTGCAGCAAACTTAAAACTATGTGCAGGTACAACTCTATCATCATGATCGCCTGTAGTTATTAAAGTTGCAGGGTAATTAACTCCGTTTTTTACATTGTGCACAGGTGAATATCCTTTTAAATAGTCGAACATTTCTTTGCTGTCATTTGCAGTACCATAATCATACGCCCAACCAGCACCAGCAGTAAAAGTATGATAACGCAACATGTCTAAAACACCAACTGCAGGTAAAGCTACTTTTGCTAAGTTAGGTTTTTGCGTTAATGTTGCTCCAACTAATAAACCTCCGTTAGAACCACCTTGTATTGCTAAAAACTCTGAAGAAGTATATTTTTCTGCAATTAGATATTCTGCAGCTGCAATAAAATCATCAAAAACGTTTTGTTTTTTTAGTTGAGTTCCTGCGTCGTGCCATTTTTTACCAAACTCACCACCACCACGTAAATTAGGAACTGCGTAAACGCCACCTTGTTCCATCCAAATTGCATTAGAAAGACTAAAAGCAGGTGTTAAGCTAACATTAAAACCACCATAACCATATAATATTGTTGGGTTTTTTCCATTTAATTTTACACTTTTTTTATGTGTAATAATCATAGGTATTTTTGTGCCGTCTTTAGAAGCGTAAAAAACTTGTTTACTTGTATAGTTTTCTGAATTAAAATCGATTGCCGATTTTCTGTGTAAAATATAATTACCGTCTTTTGGCGAAAATTTATAGACAGCACTGGGTGTATTGTAGTTTGTAAAAGAAAAATACAATTCTTTTAAAGCTGTTTTTCCACCAAAACCAAAAGCAGCACCAATTCCTGGTAATTTTACTTCTCTAATTAAATTTCCATTAAAATTATACTGTAAAACCTTAGAAACAGCATTTACCATGTAATTGGCAAAAAAGTAACCAGCACCAGTTGTTGGTTGTAAAACATTTACTGTTTCCGGAATAAAATCTACCCAATTTTCTTTAGTAGGATTTTTTGCATCTACAGTTACAATTTTCTTGTTTGGTGCATTTAAATTTGTTTGTAAATACAATTTACTTCCTCTGTTATCTAATACTTGTGTATCGCTATCTACAGTGGTTATAATAGGTGTTAGTTTACTGTTTTCTTCGAATAAGTTTTGGATAAATAGCTTGTTTCCAGAAGTAGAAATAGCAGCAGAAACAATTAGATAATTATTGTCTTCAGTTAAATAACCACCAACATATCTGTGTTTTTCATCTTCCTTTTCACCAAAAATAATTTTATCTTCTTTTTGTGAAGTTCCTAATTTGTGATAATATAATTTGTGTTGATCTGTTTTTGCAGACAACTCACTTCCTTTTGGTTTGTTATAGCTAGAATAATAAAAACCTTCGTTTTTGTACCAAGAAATTCCAGAGAACTTTACATCTACTAATGTGTTTTCTTTTATGGTTTTACTTTCTACGTCTAAAATTATAATTTTTCTCCAATCAGAACCACCTTCAGAAATAGAATACGCAGCAGTTTTGCCATCTTTAGAAAAACTTAAAGCTCCTAAAGAAGTTGTACCGTCTTTAGAAAATGTATTAGGGTCTAGAAAAACTTCTTCATTACCACTTTCTCCTTTTTTACGGTACACAACAGCTTGGTTTTGCAAACCATTATTCTTAGAAAAATAGATATAATCTCCTTCTTTAAAAGGTGTTCCTACTTTTTCATAATTCCATAGTTTTGTTAACCTTTCTTTTAACTGTTCTCTGTAAGGAATTTTATCTAGGTAATTAAATGTAACTTCATTTTGTGCCTTTACCCAAGCCTCTGTTTCTGTACTTGTATCATCTTCTAACCATCTATAATTATCTGTTACTTTAGTACCAAAGTATTCTTCAATTATTGGTTTTTTAGTAGTATTTGGGTATTTCAAATTTTTATATTTTTGTTGATGTACTTCTGTGTAAACATAAAATTAATCGTTTTTAATACCATCAAAATTAAAGTTTATAGATTATAATTAAACTGTTTTAACGTTTTTTAACTTTGCAATAGTTGTAAACCAAGTCTATTTGTAATATTTTCGAGGTTTTTACGACTATTTATGTAGTAAAACAATGTAGAATACTTCCAACTTTGTTGGAAAAAACAAATTATTATGACAGAAAATTTAACAAAAGCAACATTTTTAGAAAAAGTATTTAATTTCGAAAAAAATAAAGAGTGGAAATTTGAAGGAAAAAGACCAGTACTAATTGATTTTTATGCAGATTGGTGTGGACCTTGTAAATCTTTAGCTCCTGTTTTAGAGCAGTTATCGGAAGAATACGAAGGTAAAATAGATATTTATAAAATAGACACAGAAGCAGAACAAGAATTAGCAGCTGCTTTTGCAATTAGAAGTATACCTTCTATGTTATTTTGTCCTGCAGAAGGAGAACCTCAAATGGCAAATGGTGCTTTACCAAAAGCTGAATTAGAACGTATTATTGCAGATGTTTTAAAGGTAGAAAAGTAAAATATCTTACAGATTAAAAATTTTAAATCCTGAAAATTAATTTTTTCAGGATTTTTTTTATTGAAAAAAAAGTATACATAAGAATTCTATGTATAAGGAAATTATGTATATATTTACAGCATGGGAAATCAGAAATTATACAAAGGTTCTTTACAAACCATTATTTTAAAGTTGTTAGAGACAAACGATAAAATGTATGGTTATGAAATTACACAACATGTAAAAGAGTTAACCAAAGGCGAATTAAAAATTACCGAAGGCGCTTTATACCCAGCTTTACACAAATTAGAAGCAGATGGTTTGTTAGATGTAGAGGTTGCTAAAGTTGGCAATCGTTTAAGAAAATATTACAAACTTACAGAAAGTGGAGCCAAAGAAACAGCCAACAAGTTAGATGAAATGCAAGAGTTTTTAAAAACGATGCAACAATTGGTGAACCCTAAATTTAGTTTGGATTAATATGGAAAAACACTATGAAATAACAGAAAAGCAGTTGGTTTTTTTAGAAGATTATTTACAAAGAAAGTATAAAGGTATTTCTACTGAAACAAGAATTGAGTTAACAGATCATTTAATTTTAGCTTTTGAAGCAACTACAGAAAACGGTAATTTATCTCAATATTTATCTAATGAATTAGAATTTATTAAAAGTTTTGTTACTAACGGAATTAACCTAATGAAGAAAACTTATAGAAAGGAAACTTGGAGTCAGTTTTTTAGTTTTTTTACTAATTTTAAATTTTTATCAATTGTTATAAGTAGCATTCTTTTCTTTTACTTTTTAAATGAAAACTTAAATAATAAAATTGCTTGTTTGTCTATATTCATTCTAAGTTCTATTTTGTTTTTAGTTTCTATTCGCAAAGGGATGATAAATAATAAAGCATTAAAACACTTGGGTGAAGTTAAATTTCTAGGAACAGAAATTTGGCTCCCTTTTTTCTTAGTACAATTACTTACAGAAAAACATATTGGAGAATTTATAACATCTAATAGTTACTTTTTTACAATATATTCCTCATTTATAATGATGTATGGATTAGCTGCTCTTCTTGTTTTGATAAAACACAAAACACTTATTTTAGAAAAATACAAACACTTGTTAAACTAACGCTATGGATTTAACTAACAGACAATTACAACGAGTAGAACATTATTTAAATGTAAAAGATATTACTTATATAGATATAAGGACAGAAGTTTTTGATCATATTGTTTCTGATATTGAAGCAAAATTGGAGGATAAAAAACTAGATTTTGAAACTGTTTTTTATAATGTAACAGATACATGGAATAAGCACTTAAAACAAACTTCAAGTTTTTATTTTGGAATTGCATATTCTTTACCAAAAATAGTGTTAGATAAAGCTAAGAAGTATTTTAAAAAATGGTTTTTCCTATATTTTCTGGCAGTTTTAGTATTTAGTTTTTTTGTGAATAAGATAAATGTTGTTTTTTATGAAGGTATAAAATATGAATTAAATATTTTTTTTAAAATACTAACAGTGTTAACTTTTATAGCTTCAACCTTATTGTTTATTTTAAAATTTAGAGAAAAGCAAAAAAGTACTTATAGTTTTATTTTGAAAACACAAAGTTGGAACTTTTTAATAGGTGCTATACTTTTATTCGATTTTGATTTTTTTAATAAAAATGGAAATATTGCAGTGGGACAAATAGTGCTTTTAGTAAGTTCTATTTTTTCTACTTATATCTGTTTCCATTTCTACAAAAAACACAAAGAAGCTATCAAAAAATATAAAATTTCATAATTATGGAATTAACAAAAGAACAAACACAAAAAGTAGAGAAATATCTTGACTCTAAAAATATCGTCTTTATAGATTTAAGGCCTGAAGTTTTAGACCATATTTTATCAGAAATTGAAGTAGAGATAAATACTACAAACATTACATTTCATCATGCATTTGCAAATGCAAGACAAAAATGGAGTCCTCAATTAAAAGAAACTTCTAGTATGTTTTTTGGACTTGGTTTTTCTGCACCAAAAATTGTAATTCAGAAAGCAAAAAAAGTATATTGGAAACAATATGTGTTTTTATTAACCTCTTATTTTTTGCCTTTTTTATTGTTAACTCATTTTAATTTCAAAATAGAAAATCCAACAGAATTTAATTTTTTTATATTTTTTAAAGGAATTATAGCTTTAAGCTTTGTGTCTTTTCTTTATATGTTACTTTCCAGAAATTATAAAGTCAAAACTACTTATGGTTTTATTTTAAAAGCTCAAAGTTTAGGAGCTTTTACTGGTTTAATTGTTTTAGCAATATTTTTTACAAGATTAAAAGAATTAAACGGAATTAATATAGGTATGTTTTGTTCATTTATTTATGTGACTTTTAGTTATTTCTACTTCTATAAAAAACATAAAGAAGCAATTAGAAAATATAAAATTGTTTAGTTATGAAATTAACCCAAAATCACATACAAGAACTCTACAAGTTCACAAAAAAACATTATGTATATCATTATGATGTACAAACAGAATTGGTAGATCATTTAGCAAACGATATTGAAGAAATTTGGGAAGAACACCCTAATTTATCATTTGAAGATGCAAGGCAAAAATCATTCAAAAAATTCGGGATTTTTGGTTTTATGGATGTTGTGGAAGCTAAGCAAAAACAGATGAATAAACGCTACAGAAAGATTTTATGGCGTTTTTTTAAAGAATGGTTCACATTACCTAAAATAGTAATTACATTAACTATTTTTCTATCATTATTTTTCTTTTTTCAAATTCAATATTCTGAATATTTTCTTTTAGGAATCTTATTTATTTTAGTTGGTTTCGATTTATTTAATCAAGGAAAAGCAAGAAGAAATCAAAAAAATAAAGTAAAAAATGAAGACATAGTTTTCTTGTTAGAAGATATGATTGGGCAAACAAGAGGTGTTTTCTCTTGGCTTGTTTTTTGTAATATTTTTAATACCATTAATGCTTTTAAAATTTCTTTTAGCTCCATAGAAAACCATTGGTTATTACTTATTTCTTTTTCTGCTACATTAATAATTTTGTTGTTTTATGTTACTGCATATTTAATTCCAGAAAAAGCAGAAGAATTGCTAATCGAAACCTACCCAGAATATAAACTTGCAAAAAGTTTGTAACAAATTCTTGTTTTAAACTACCTATTACCAATCAAATTAATTTACTAAACTTATGATTTTACGCTTTTTAAAATTAGAATGGAAACAATTTTTTCGTTCTGCATCTTTAGGAAAAAGTATTGCTTTAAAAATTTTTATGGGTTTTTTTGCAATTTGGATTCTTCTTGGACTTCTTTCATTAGGCGCAGGTGCATACTTTTTACTTAAAAAAGAGTACCCAGAAAAAGATCCTTTTATATTGGCTAATAAGTTTATAATTTTCTTATTAATAACAGATTTAATTGTGCGATATTTAATGCAGAAAATTCCTGTTATGGATATAAAACCAATGTTATTACTTCCCATAAAAAAAAGGAAATTAGTAAACTATCTTTTAATAAAATCTGTATTTTCTTTTTTTAATGCTGGTGCTTTAATTCTTTATATACCGTTTGCTTTTGTCTTAATAGCTAAAGGTTACAACGTTACTGGTGTACTGTCTTGGACATTGTTTATTCTTATTTTAACCTTATGTTTTAATTTTATTAATTTTCTTATTAATAAAAGTAATATTGCTTTTGGTGTTTTAATTGTTTTTTTAGCCGTTTTATGGTTGTCTTTTAAATATAAACTATTTGATATAACAGGTTTCTTTGGTAATTTGCTGTATTCAGTTTATGAAAACCCTGCTTTGTTAATTATTAGTTTTGTGCTACTTGCAGTGTTGTATTATTTAAATTTTAAACAATTATCTAGTATTATATATTTAGATGGTGCAATAAAAGAAAAGGAAGAAGAAGCTAAAACCTCTAATTTGTCTTTTGTAGATAAAATAGGAGATGTAGCGCCATTTATTAAAAATGATATGCGTTTAATTTGGAGAAATAAGAGAACAAAAACTGTTTTTCTTATGTCGTTTTTCTTTCTACTTTTCGGATTGTTTTTTTTTACAGCAAAAACGTATAAAGATTCAGAATTATGGCAATTATATGGCTGTATTTTTATGACAGGAGGTTTTGCTATGAATTACGGACAATTTGTTCCTGCGTGGGATAGTGAACATTATAGAATGTTAATGACTCAAAATTTATCTTACCGTAAGTTTTTAGACAGTAAGTTGTTTTTAATGAGTGTTATGACTGCTGTTTTATTTGTATTAAGTACACCGTATTTATATTTTGGTCTAGATAAGTATTTACTAATTGTAGCTGGTTTTTTCTTTAATCTAGGTTTTACACCCTTAGTAATGCTTTATATGGGCGCTTTTAATAAAAAGAGAATAGATTTAAATGCAAGTGGTTTTGGTAACACGCAAGGTACTAGTGCTGCGCAATTTATTGTAATGATACCAGTACTAATTATACCAATGTTAGTTTATTTTATAGTAAACAAATATTTAGGTTTTAATATAGCAGTATTAGCCATTGCTATAATTGGTATAATTTCTTTTCTATTAAAAAACCCAATAATGAATATTATAGAAAAAAAATATCAAAAAAATAAGTACATAACAATTCACGGCTTTAAACAACAAGATTAACCAACTTTTAAATCAATATAAGATGATAACAATAAATAATATTTCAAAAAAATACGGAAAAACAGTTGTTTTAAATGTTGATTCTATTGAAATTCCGGTAGGACAAAGTTTTGGCTTAGTAGGTAACAATGGTGCAGGAAAAACCACTTTATTTAATGTTTTGTTAGATTTAGTTAGACCAACCACAGGAGAAATTTCTAATAACAACATTAGTGTTCATAAAAGTGAAGATTGGAAAAAATTTACAAGTTCTTTTATAGATGAATCTTTTCTTATTAGCTACTTAACGCCAGATGAATATTTCGAGTTTATTGGAGATTTAAGAGGAATGAATAAAGCGGATGTTTCTAATTTTTTAGCCCAATTTGATGATTTTTTTAATGGAGAAATTGTTGGGAAAAAGAAATATTTAAGAGATTTAAGTAAAGGAAACCAAAAAAAGGCAGGTATTGTTGCTGCTTTAATGGGAGAACCAAAAGTTGTAATTTTAGATGAACCTTTTGCAAATCTAGACCCAACAACACAAATTAGATTAAAACAAATTATAAAAAAACTAACAGAAAATAAAGAAGTTACTGTTTTAGTATCTAGTCACGATTTAACACACGTAACCGAAGTTTGCGAACGTATTGTTGTATTAGATAAAGGAAATGTGGTAAAAGACATAGAAACATCTGAAGAAACTTTAGAGGAATTAGAAAGTTATTTTGCGTTGTAATTTCGTTTTATAGATTTCTATTTTTATAGAAATTGTATCCAAAGTTCATCAGCAAAAAAAAAAAAAGAGAAACAATAAACACTATTTATAGTCACATTTCTCTCTATTCTTATTTTATTCCTATTTTTACACTCTTACTTATACTATTTTCATAAGAAATTAGTTTTAGATAAGAGTTTTTTAATTTATGAAACACAACAAAAAAATACTTCTTTTTACTGTTCTTTTGGGAACACTATATGCTTGTAGCACAAAAAAAGATACAGTTATTAGTAGAAACTACCACGCATTTACATCTCATTTTAATATTTTATTTAATGGTGAAGAAGCTTTTAAAGAAGGAATAGAAGGTATTAACCAAGGTTATAAAGATGATTGGTTCGAGCAATTACCAATAGAACCAATTGTGTTTGATGATCGTAAAATTGTTGCGCCAACGTTTAAAAATAATGGTCCTGGAGCAGGTTTTGGAGGAAAAGAAGATGGTGAAGAAACAGAAAAAGCATCTGGTCCTTTTGAAAGAGCAGAAGAAAAAGCTGTAAAAGCAATACAAAGACACGGTATGAATATTAACGGTTTAGAAAGAAACCGTAAAATAGATGATGCTTATTTGTTATTAGGAAAAGCGCGTTATTATTCGCAAAGATTTGTTCCTGCAGTAGAAGCTTTTAATTATGTAATTGCAAATTACCCAAATGCAGATTTAATTGCAGATACTAAAATTTGGCGAGCAAAGTCTAATATTAGAATGGATAATGAAGAATTTGCAATTGAAACAATGAAACTTTTATTGGTAATTACAGATACCTTAGAAGCAGACTTGTCAGATAAAATTAAAGAAGATGCAAATACTGCTTTGGCAATGGCTTATGTAAAATCAGACAGTTTACAGAACGCAAAAAAACACTTAACATTAGCAATTAGAACTCATAAAAACAAAGAGCAAGCAGCAAGAAATATGTTTGTTTTAGGGCAAATGTATGCGAAAGAGAATAAAAAAGATTCTGCAGCATTTATATTTAATAAATTAACTGCTTTTAAAAAGGCACCTTACAAATATAAAATTCACGCAAATATAGAATTGGCAAAAAATGTTTCTAACGATTCACTTTCATCTAGTGTTTTAACGCGATTAGAAAAATTGATTAAAGACAGGGATAATAGACCATATCTAGATCAATTGTATTACCAAGTTGGTGCTTTGCATGAAAAAAACGACAGTATTTCTTTAGCAATAGATTATTACAATAGGTCTCTACGTGCTAAAAACGGAGAAGACAAACAGAAAAGTTTTACATATGAAAACTTAGGTAATTTGTACTTTAAGAATTCAGAATATCAATTTGCAAGTAGTTATTACGATAGTGTTTTAAAGGTTTCTAACGATAGTTTAAACCTGCGTATTAGAAGGGTAAAAAGAAAATATAAAAACTTAGCTTCATTAATTAAGTTTGAAGAGGTAGTTGCTACAAATGATAGTATTATTAGAATAGCATCTTTACCAAAAGCAGCACAAGTATTATTTTTTGAGAATTATATAGAAAACTTAAAAAAGCAAGATGAAGAAGCTGCGCAGTTAAGATTAAATCAGATTGCTTTTGGAGGTTTGTCAAATTCTTTAAAAAGTAACAATAAAGGTAAATGGTATTTTTACAATACACAGTCTTTAGGCTTTGGTAAAACAGAGTATCAGAAAATTTGGGGGAATCGAAAATTAGAAGATAATTGGCGTTGGTCTGCAAGCACCGTTTTTAGCGGTATAGATAAAGATTCTACTGCTGTAGTTGTAAAAGATACAAGGTATGATTTGGTTAGTTATTTAGAAACGATTCCAACTCAAAAAGAAAAAATAGACACTTTAAAGATTAATAGAAACGAATCTTTGTATGAATTAGGTTTAATCTACAAAGAACAGTTTAAGAACCCTAAACTAGCAATACAAAGGTTAGAGAGAGTTGCAACTTTAAACCCAAGAAAAGACCTTGTACTTCCAATTAATTGGCACTTATACCAAGTTTACAAAGATTTAGGCGAAGCTGAAAAAGCAGCGATTTACAAAAATGTAATTCTTACAGAATACCCAAAAACTGTTTTTGCACAAATTATAAAAAACCCTGAACAGAAAATAGAAGGAGGCGTAAAGGTTAGTGAAGTTGAAAAAACGTATAAGAAATTATATTATTTATATAAAAAAGGAGAACATAAAAAAGTACTAGTTAGTGTAAATGATATTTTACCAACAATTACAAATTCTAAATTAAAACCAAAGTTCGAACTTTTAAAAGCTTACGCAATTGGTAAATACTTAGATAGAGAAACGTACAAAGATGCATTAGAATTTGTTGCTATTAATTACGGAAATACAGAAGAAGGAAAGAAAGCAAAAGAAATTTTAAAACAATTAAACAAGTAGTTATGTTTAAAAACAAAGATCAAAAAGAAGACAAGCAAAAAGGTAAACCTAGAACTATGGAAAGAAATGTTATTGCAAAAAACTCAACATTTATAGGTGATATAACGTCTGACGGAGATTTTAGAATAGATGGTATTTTAGAAGGAACTTTAAAGACAAAAGGAAGAGTTATTATTGGTGTAGAAGGTTTAATTAAAGGTACTGTAGAATCTACAAATGCAGACATAGAAGGTAAGTTTTCTGGGCAGCTTTCTGTTGCAAATACTTTAACCATAAAAGGTACAGCAAATATTTCTGGAGACGTAACTATTGGTAAATTATCTATAGAGCCAGGTGCAACCTTTAACGCAACTTGTGCAATGAAAGGTGCTTTAAAAGAATTGAATAACAACAATGAAACAAAAAAACGTTCAGAAAAAACCGCTTAATAAAGCAATTCAGCTTTCTGGCGCAGGTTTACAAATGGGTTTAACAATTTATCTAGGTTTTCTTTTAGGAGAATGGTTAGATAAAAAATTAGAACTTACTTTTTTAACAACTACAGTTACGTTAATTGCTATTTTTTTAGCAACGTACGCACTTATTAAACAAGCCAATAGAATTAATGATTAAAAGCATTATTAATACACTTTTAGCTTTTATTATTCTAGCAATAGTTGGTTTTTATATTCACACATTCATTTTAGAAAATGAGGGCATAATTACACCCTTTTCTATAAAGAAATTATACCTTTTCCACGCAGGTTTTTCTATACTAGTTTGTGTTAATTTACAACTGTTATCTACTGTTAATAAAATTTCTGAACAACTAGGTTTTATATACTTAGGAACCTTATTATTAAAAATAATGTTATTTTCTGCAACCTTTTATAACGTTCTAATTAAAGGAGAAAATTTAGCAATAGCTACTAAAATATCGCTCTTAATACCTACTTTTATTTTTTTATTAACAGAGGTGTTTTTTGTTTCAAAAATTTTGAACAAAAAGCAATAAATTTTATTTTCAAAAAAAAGTTTGTAATTTTGAATTATTGCGTACCTTTGCGGCGAATTTAGAAAGCGTATATTTACAATGAAGATTGCACAAAAAACAATCAAGTATCTTACAATAGCAGTAATAGCGGTTATTACAAGTACAACTTTTGCATCAGAGTCTGATAAGAAAAACCATCCTCAAAAAGATGGCGGTCAAGTTAATACTCAAGAAGAAGTAAAAGCGTACATTCAACATCACCTTAAAGATTCTCACGATTTTACATTTTTTTCGTATTCTACGGATGAGGGAGAGAGAAAACATTTTGGTTTTCCTTTACCAGTAATTTTATGGTCAAGTGAAGGTTTGGTGTCTTTTATGTCATCAGAATTTCATCATAATGATGATGGACATGTAATTGTTGAGAAAAAAGGATTAAAATTTGCGAAGATTCATAGCAAAATTTATGAAATAGACAAAGGAGCAACTACTGTTTCTTATGATGATAAACATCATGCAACAAACGCTCATAAAACATTAGATTTTTCTATCACAAAAAGTGTTGTAGGTATTTTGTTTGCAAGTCTTTTAATGTTTTTAGGTTTTTCTAGGTTAGCAAAACAATACAAGTCTAGAAAAGTGCCAAAAGGATTCGGACGTGTTCTAGAGCCTTTAGTAATTTATGTTAGAGACGAAATAGCAAGACCAAATATTGGTGAGAAGAAATATAAGAAGTTCATGGGCTTTTTATTAACCGTATTTTTCTTTATTTGGATTTTGAATTTATTAGGTTTAACACCATTAGGTTTTAATGTAACAGGGCAAATAGCAGTAACCGTTTGTTTGGCATTATTTACAATGGTAATTTATATAACAAACGGAAGTAAAGATTTCTGGGCACATACATTATGGATGCCAGGTGTTCCTTACATCTTAAGACCAATATTAGCAGTAATAGAGTTAGCAGGTTTTATTTTAATTAAACCGTTTTCATTATTAGTGCGTTTATTTGCAAACATTACAGCAGGTCACTTTGTGGTAATGAGTTTAATTGCCTTAATGGTAACAATGAAAGAAGCATTTGGGCCAGTAGCGTCTACAGGAATGTCTTTAGCATTGGCATTATTTATAATGGTAATTGAAATTTTAGTAGCGTTTTTACAAGCATTTATTTTTACGATGTTATCATCGTTATTTATTGGAATGGCTGTTCAAGAACACGACGATCATTAAAAATCTTAACGAAAGTTAAGTATAGAAGAGAATTAGAATTTGTTTAATTAATATATTTAAAAATCAATTAGTATGTACAATTTAATTGGAGCAGGATTAATCGTTATCGGAGGTGGTATTGGATTAGGTCAAATCGGTGGTAAAGCAATGGAAGGTATTGCTCGTCAACCTGAAGCAGCTGGTAAAATTCAAACTGCAATGATCATCATTGGTGCCTTATTAGAAGGTTTAGCATTTGGTGCATTAATCTTAGGGAAAGCATAATTTCCTAAAAAAGAAGCAAAAACACTTTTCTGTAACGGTTGGTTACAGAAAGTGTTTTTAAATTAAACAAAAAACAAAATAATTAGTTTACAGAATGGAAACTTTATTAAACGATTTTTCACCAGGTTTATTTGTAATGCAAATTGTCATCTTAATAATTTTATTATTATTGATGAAAAAATTCGCTTGGAAACCAATTTTAAACTCTTTAGAAGAAAGAGAAACTGGTATAGAAGATGCATTAAAATCTGCTGAAAACGCACGTAAAGAAATGCAAAACCTGCAAGCAGACAATGCAAAGCTTGTTAAAGAAGCTAGAGCAGAAAGAGATGCTATGATGAAGGAAGCAAGAGAAATTAAAGAAAGTATAATTTCGGAAGCAAAAGAAGATGCAAAAGAAGTTACTTCTGCATTAATTGAAAAAGCACAAGCATCTATTCAGCAAGAAAAGCAAGCAGCTTTAGCAGAAATTAAAAAGAGCGTTGCAGAATTATCTATAGGTATTGCAGAAACTGTAATTAAAAAAGAATTATCTAACAAGAAAGATCAACTAGATTTAGTTGAAGGAATCTTAAAAGATGTTACTTTAAACTAAGTATAAATGAAAGACGCAAGAGCAGCATTACGTTACGCCAAAGCAATCTTAAATCTTGCAAAAGATTCTAAGTCTGAAACAGCAGTAAAAGAAGATATGTCTTTAATAACAGCTACAATTGCTGAAAACAAAGATTTAGCTGTAATGTTAAATAGCCCTATTGTTAAAGCAACAAATAAGATGAATGTCTTAAATGCTTTGTTTGATGGTAAGGTAAATAATATTACATTGGGCTTATTCCATTTGTTAAAAGACAATAAGAGAATTCCTATGTTAGATTCTGTTGCAAAGAAATATGCAATTGTTTTCGATCATTTAAAGCGTACGCAAGTTGCAACAGTAACAACAGCAGTAGCTTTAACAGAAGAAGTAGAAAAATTAGTTTTAGATAAAATTGTTGCTTTAACAGGCGAAAATGCAAATCTAGAAAATGTTATAAATCCAGCTATTTTAGGAGGATTTATTATACGTGTTGGAGATGTGCAATATGACGCAAGTATCTCTAATTATTTAAACGAATTAAGAAAGGAATTTGACAATAGTCATTTCATTCCAAAAATTTAATTATACATCAAATCATATAAGATGGCAAGTATTAAACCAGCTGAAGTATCAGCAATTTTAAAGCAACAGTTAACAAATTTCGAAACGAAAGCTACTTTAAATGAAGTAGGAACTGTTTTACAAGTAGGTGATGGTATCGCACGTGTTTACGGTCTATCTAATGTTCAATATGGTGAGCTAGTAGAATTCGAAGACGGATTAGAAGGTATCGTATTAAACTTAGAAGAAGACAATGTAGGTGTTGTATTATTAGGTGCTTCAACTGCAATTAGAGAAGGTTCTACGGTAAAACGTACAGAAAGAATTGCTTCTTTAAAAACAGGTGAAGGAATTGTAGGACGTGTTGTAGATACTTTAGGTAACCCTATCGATGGTAAAGGACCAATCGAAGGAACTACTTATGAAATGCCTTTAGAGCGTAGAGCTCCTGGTGTTATCTATAGAGAGCCAGTTACAGAGCCATTACAAACTGGTATTAAATCTATCGATGCAATGATTCCTGTTGGTAGAGGTCAACGTGAGTTAATCATTGGAGACAGACAAACAGGTAAATCTACAGTTGCTTTAGATACCATTTTAAACCAAAAAGAATTTTACGATGCTGGTAAACCAGTATATTGTATATATGTAGCTATCGGTCAGAAAGCTTCTACTGTTGCAGCAATTGCAAACATGTTAGAAGAAAAAGGCGCTATGGCTTATACTACTATCGTAGCAGCAAATGCATCAGATCCTGCAGCAATGCAAGTTTATGCACCATTTGCTGGAGCTGCAATTGGAGAATACTTTAGAGATTCTGGAAGACCAGCTTTAATTATCTATGATGATTTATCTAAACAAGCTGTTGCTTACCGTGAGATTTCTTTATTATTAAGAAGACCACCAGGACGTGAAGCTTACCCAGGGGATGTATTTTACTTACACTCTAGATTATTAGAAAGAGCTGCAAAAGTTATTAATGATGACAAGATTGCAAGTGAAATGAATGATTTACCAGATTCTTTAAAAGGAATTGTAAAAGGTGGAGGTTCTTTAACTGCATTACCAATTATTGAAACACAAGCAGGAGATGTATCAGCATACATACCAACAAACGTAATTTCTATTACAGATGGACAAATTTTCTTAGATGGAGATTTATTTAACTCTGGTGTTCGTCCAGCAATTAACGTAGGTATTTCTGTATCTCGTGTTGGTGGTAACGCTCAGATTAAAGCAATGAAAAAAGTATCTGGTACTTTAAAATTAGATCAAGCACAGTATCGTGAATTAGAAGCGTTTGCTAAGTTTGGTTCAGATTTAGATGCAGCTACAATGAGTGTAATTTCTAAAGGACAACGTAATGTTGAAATTTTAAAGCAAGCTCAAAATGATCCTTTCTCTGTAGAAGATCAAATTGCAATTATTTATGCAGGTTCTAAGAACTTATTAAAAGATGTTCCTGTAAACCAAGTAAAGAAATTCGAGAAAGATTACATCGATTACTTAAACGCAAAACATAGAGATACTTTAGATACATTAAAATCTGGGAAATTAACACCAGAAACTATTGCAGTTTTAGAAGCAGCAGCAAGTAAGATATCTAAGCATTTTGCATAATATATAGTTGTCATTCCCGCGAAAGCGGGAATTTCATAATTCCAATAGAATGGCAAACTTAAAAGAAATACGTAATAGAATTACCTCTATTAAATCTACAATGCAGATTACATCTGCCATGAAAATGGTATCTGCTGCAAAGTTGAAAAAAGCACAAGATGCAATTACGGCAATGCGCCCTTATTCATCTAAATTAACTGAATTGTTGCAAAATTTAAGCGCAACTTTAGATAGTGAAGCTGGTGGAGCGTATTCTACAGAAAGAGAAATTTCTAAAGTTTTATTAGTAGTTGTTACTTCTAATAGAGGTTTATGTGGTGGTTTTAATTCTTCTATAACTAAAACAGTTGTAAGAACAATTGAAGAGAAATACAGTGATGTTGATGTAGATTTATTTGCTATTGGTAAAAAAGGTGGCGATGTTTTATCTAAACAACATAATATTGTAGCTACAAGAAACGATCTATTTGATGACTTAACTTTTGATAATGTAGCAGTAGTTGCAGAAAAGTTAATGGAAATGTATGTTGATGGTAGTTATGATCATATTGATGTTGTTTACAATCAATTTAAGAATGCAGCAACCCAAATACCTCAAGTAGAACAATTTTTACCAATTAAACCTATTGAAGGTGGTGATGCAGATGCAGTTAATTCTGATTACATTTTTGAACCATCAAAAGAAGAAATTGTAGAAGCTTTAATTCCTAAGTCGTTAAAAACACAATTGTACAAAGCAATTAGAGATAGTTTTGCTTCTGAACATGGAGCAAGAATGACTGCAATGCACAAAGCAACAGACAATGCTACAGATTTAAGAGACGATTTATTGTTAACTTATAACAAAGCACGTCAAGCAGCAATTACAAACGAGATTCTAGAAATTGTAGGTGGAGCAGAAGCTTTAAATAATTAAACATAGCGTAAGCGAAGTTAAATTATAAAAAAGCACCAAGTTAAACAACTAGAAATACTTTATAAAATATTAAAAGAGCTTATCAGAAATGATAAGCTCTTTTTTTTGTCTTAATTTTATAAAGAATGAAACCCTTCAAATTTTAATTCGTTTTTAATAATAGAACCAAACTAATTAATGTCTAAAGAACTACATCTTTTAATTCTTAAGAGTAAAAAAGGAAATCAGAAAGCACAAATAAAGCTATATGAGCTGTTTTGTGATGCGATGTTCTTTATTAGTTGTAGATATCTAAAAAATGAAGAAGAAGCAAAAGACGCTATGCAAGAAGCTTTTCTAAAAGCTTTTTTAGGTTTACATTCTCATAAAGATAATACAAGCTTTGGTTCTTGGTTAAAAAGGATTGTAATTAACACTTGTATAGATAAATTAAAGAAGGTTAAAATAGAAACAGTTTCAATCGATAATTACCCTTTAGAACTTATAGAAGATGATAATTGGAATTTCAATTCTAAAATTGGTAAAGAAGAAATTATTACAGCAATAGAAAACTTAAAGCTAAAGTACCAATTGGTTGTTAAGTTGTATTTAATTGATGGCTATGATCATGAAGAAATATCAGAAATATTAGATATTCCTGTTAAAACATCTAGAACACAATTAAGAAGAGGAAAGTTAGCCTTAAAGAAACAATTAGAAACAAGAAATTATGGAACATGATATTAGAAATATGTTTGATGAAAAAGATTTTAAAAAGAAAGAACTTCCCGAATTTCATAAAGATGAATTCTTAATCAAACTAAAAAAATCATCAAATATTCAGAAGAAAAATACAACTTTTTTCTCTTATAAATATGCAGCTATTTTAGTAGTTATTGGTGTATTGTGTTTTTTTAGATTTAGTAATACAAACACACGTCTCAAACAAGAATCTGTTTTACTACAAGTAGAAAATATAGAGAAAGTCTATTTTGATAATATTGATAAAGAATGGAATAGTTTCTTGAAAATTACAAATGATTCTATTTTGGTAGATAAATACCAAGTAAAGTTATATAAGTTGAGTTTGGATTATAAAAAAATTACTGCCCAATTTAATAAGCATCCAAATAGTATAAATGTATTAGAATCTTTAGTAGATAATTTGCAAAGACGTTTGCAATTAATTAGAGATATTAAAGATCATATTAATGAGTTAAATCAAAAAAACACAAGCAATGAAACCATATATTTATAACATTACATTTTTTTTCTTTTTTATAGCCTTTAATCTTACTTCGCAAACAAAAGAAAATATAATTAAAAAAAGTTTTAAAGTAGATGAAAACACCATTTTAAATTTAGATTTAGATAACGTAGCAATTGTTTTTGAAGAATCTTTTGACGGTGAAATTCATTTTGATTACTCTATTATTTTTGGTAGATATTCTAAACGTAAGAGAGAAATTATAATAAATCAATCTAAAACTAAAGTTTCTAAAAAAAATAATTTGGTAAGTCTTAAAGTAGGAAACTCAGAATTTCTAGGGATAAACTTAACGTATATGTTAGATTTTAATTCGAAAGACTATTTAACATCTTTTAAGGATTATGTAAAATATGAAAAGGCTAGAAAACATATTTATAAGAGTAAAGATTCTGTATTAAAAGAGTTAGCCTCTAGTGAAGGGAATAATCTTACAAACTTTATGAAAAGAAATAAAGAAAATTATAAAGACTATTCATCAATTAAAGACAAAAAAGTGATGATTAAAAAGTTTGTTATTAAAGTGCCAAAAAACCTAAAAATTAGAATAAAAGCAATTAAAACTGATATTACATTTAATTATGATCTTGTAAAACCTTTTACTATAAATAGTTTTAAAGGAGTCTTTAGATTTAAAAATATAATAGGTAAAGAAAATAGAATTATTTCTTCTAATGGTATTTTTCAAGCAGAAAAAGTTACAAATTCTAGACTCGAGTTTCTAGATATGAGTAAAGTTTTAATTGGCGAAATTTCTAATACAGATTTAGTAACAGAAACGTCTAAACTAGAAACAGGAGAAATCGGTAAAAATGTTTCAATTAATGACTTTAATAGCAAACTCTATCTCTACAATTTTAGTCAAAATTTTTCAAAATTTAATTTAACAGGAGATTACTCAGAATTGAATTTTTACAAATTAGAAGACAATAATTTTTCTATGGATGTGTTTGGGCACAATACAGTTTTAAATATGAATGATACTAAAACAACTTTTGGTCTTTCTAAAGATAAAAAATTAGATAAAATATTAGAGAAAAAAGCAAAAGAAAGCAAAACTAGTTCTGGAACTATTGCAATTGAATTAAGAAACGGAATTTTAAATATAAAGTAATTAAACCAAAAAAACCAACTCAAATGAGTTGGTTTTTTTTTACACTTTATATAAATACATAAAACCTCTTAGAGGTCAAACTTTATTCCTTGTGCTAAAGGCAATTCATCAGAATAATTAACCGTATTTGTTTGTCTTCTCATGTAAACTTTCCAAGCATCAGAACCAGACTCACGTCCGCCACCGGTTTCTTTTTCTCCACCAAAAGCACCACCAATTTCTGCACCAGAAGTACCAATATTTACGTTTGCGATACCACAATCTGAACCAGCATAAGATAAAAATTTCTCTGCTTCTTTCATTTCATTCGTCATAATTGCAGAAGATAAACCTTGTGCAACTCCGTTTTGTTGATCAATTGCATTTTCTACTTCTCCAGAATATTTCATTAAATATAAAATAGGTGCAAAAGTTTCATGTTGTACAATTTCAAAATGATTTTCGGCTTCAATAATTGCTGGTTTAACGTAGCAACCACTTTCATAACCTTCACCTTCTAAAACTCCACCTTCAACTAAAACATTTCCACCTTCAGCTTTCGCTTTTTCAATAGCAGCTAAATAAGTATTTACAGCATCATGGTCAATTAACGGACCAACATGATTGTTTTCATCTAAAGGGTTTCCTATTTTAATTTGACCATAAGCGCCAACAATTGCATCTCTTACTTTATCATACACAGATTCGTGAATAATTAATCTTCTTGTAGAAGTACAACGTTGTCCGCAAGTACCAACAGCGCCAAAAACAGCACCAGGAACTACTACTTTTAAATCTGCAGTTGGTGTAATAATAATTGCATTATTTCCACCTAATTCTAATAAAGATTTTCCGAAACGTTGTGCAACAGTTGCACCAACAATTCTTCCCATTCTTGTAGAACCTGTTGCAGAAACTAGTGGAATTCTAGTATCTGTAGTCATCATTTCACCAACTTTATAATCTCCATTTATAATACAAGAGATTCCTTCTGGTAAATTATTTTCTTTTAAAATTTCTGTAATTATATTTTGACAAGCAACGGTACATAAAGGTGCTTTTTCAGAACCTTTCCATACACAAACATCACCACAGATCCACGCTAAAGCGGTATTCCAAGCCCAAACAGCAACAGGAAAATTAAAAGCAGAAATAATACCAACAACACCAATTGGGTGCCATTGCTCTCTCATTACATGTCCTGGTCTTTCAGACGGAATTGTTTGTCCGTTTAACTGTCTAGATAAACCAACTGCAAAATCACAGATGTCTATCATTTCTTGCACTTCACCTAAACCTTCTTGGTAAGATTTACCCATTTCATAAGAAACTAATTTACCAAGTGCTTCTTTCTTTTCTCTTAACTTATTCCCAAATTGGCGTACAATTTCTCCTCTTTGTGGAGCAGGCATATTTCTAAAAGATAAAAAAGCTTTCGTAGCAGCTTCCATCACTTTTTCGTAATCTTCTTTTGTAGTAGTTTTTACTTTTCCAATTAGTTTTCCATCAACAGGAGAGTAACTTTCTATAATTTCTCCGTTAGAAAAGTTGTTAGAACCAGTAGAAGTTCCATTATTTATATCTTTTAAACCTAATTCTTTTAAGGCTTCTTTTATTCCAAAATCCGTCATTTTGCAGTTTCGTTTTAGATGTTTAACTTAGAAGTTCGAATTTACGAATAATTTCACAAATAAATAAATTAAACAAAAAATACAATTATTGTTTAATTTTAAACAAATAACTATGAAAAGAGTCTTATTAATTGTTGCAGTTTTATTGATTTCATTTGGGTGTAAAAATGAATCTAAGCCTTTGTCTAATCAAGAAAAAACAACAGAAGCACAAAATGAATTTGCTATAATAATTCATGGTGGCGCAGGAACAATTTTAAAGAAAAATTTATCTAATGAAAGAGAAGCTGCCTATAAAGCAAAACTAGAAGAAGCTATAAAAGTAGGACATACAATTCTTAAAAACGGAGGAACAAGCCAAGAAGCAGTTGTTAAAACTATTCAGGTAATGGAAGAATCGCCATTATTTAATGCAGGTAAAGGTGCTGTTTTTACACATGAAGAAACCAATGAGTTAGATGCTTCTTTTATGGACGGGAAAACCTTAAATGCAGGAGCTGTTGCTGGTGTAACGAATGTGAAAAGCCCAATTGAATTGGCTGTAAAAATTATGACAGATTCTGATCATGTAATGCTATCTGGAAAAGGAGCTTCTATATTTGCTAAAGAAAAAGGATTAGAAATTGTAGACCCAAGTTATTTTTATACAGAAAAACGCTTTAAATCGCTTCAAAGAATTAAAAATAAAGCAAAAACGGAGTTAGATCATGATGATAAAAAAGCTGCTTTTTACGATGCAGATATTAAAAATGCAAAATATGGAACTGTTGGTTGTGTTGCTTTAGATAAATATGGAAACATTGCTGCAGGAACTTCTACAGGTGGAATGACTAATAAACGTTGGGGTAGAATTGGTGATGCACCAATTATTGGTTCTGGTACATATGCAAATAATTTAACTTGTGGTGTTTCTTCTACTGGTTGGGGAGAATATTTTATTAGAAGCCAAGTTGCATATGATATTTCTGCTCAAATGGAGTATAAAAATAAAACCTTAAAAGAAGCAACTAAAGATGTAATACAAAATAAACTAACTAAACTTGGCGGAACAGGTGGTGTTATTGCTTTAGATAAAAACGGAAATATGTCTTTTGAGTTTAATACTGCAGGAATGTATAGAGCTTCTATGAATGATAAAGATGAATTAGTTGTAAAAATTTATAAAGAATAAGCCAACCATTTTTCCGGAATTGGTTGTAAATCAAGTTCAGTCTTTTTAGAATTTATTCTTCGTTTAAGTCCTATTCTAGATATTTTAGGAAGAGATAAATTAATGTTATTACGTTGGCTAATAATCTTTAAAACATATTCTAAAGTATTATCTGAACATAAAACTAAACTATTCATCATAGCATTAGATTCTTTTGCTAAATCATAAAAATCTACAAAATAAGCAGGTTTGTTATCTTGGTAAACAAGCCATTGATGGTATTTCTTTTTAGGAATTTCTACCACTTCTTTTACGCCTGTTATAGTTCTATATGTATTTGTTGCAAAATTCATTCTTTGTTCTTTTTGAGGATGCGAAAATAGTTTAGAATGGTATTTTTTAGATTTCTTTTAGTTGTAAAGACAAGAAAACTCGATAAAGGCGGTTGTTTTTGCTTTAAACGGCATTCATCAATAATAAAAAAGAGTTTGTTAATGGCAATTATATTTTTGATTCTAAATTGATTTAAAAATCATAAAAAAATGTCTTGATAAGTCTTATTTTTGCAATGTCTTATGCAAAATAAAATTTTTAACATACAAACAGAACAAGAGTTTACAGAAGTTGCTTTAGCAGTTTTTAATCATCAATTTAAAAACAATAAAGTATATAGGTCTTTCTGTGATCTATTATATATTCATCCTTCAGATGTAAAAACTGTTCAAGAAATTCCGTTTCTTCCTATTCAGTTTTTTAAAAGTAAAGAAGTACTTGCATCACAAGATAAAGTAGAAGAAACTTTTACAAGTTCTGGTACTACAGGTAGTGTAACTAGTAAACATTTTGTAACCGATATAAATCTTTATAAAGAAAGTTATTTAAAAGGATTTGCACATTTTTATGGAGACATAGAAGAGTATACTGTTTTAGCTTTATTACCTAATTACTTAGAGAGAAAAGGTTCTTCTTTAGTTTTTATGGTTGATGATTTAATAAAGAAATCTAAAAAACCAGAAAGTGGTTTTTATTTAGATAATATCGAAGAATTAGCTAAGAAATTGATTCAATTAGATAAAAACGGACAAAAAACACTTTTAATTGGTGTTTCTTTCGCTTTGTTAGATTTAATTGAAATGCAACAATTTCACCTAAAAAACACCATTATTATGGAAACTGGTGGTATGAAAGGGCGAAGAAAAGAATTGGTGAGAGAAGAATTACATCAAATTTTACAAAGTGGTTTTGGGGTTGCAGAGATTCATTCAGAATACGGAATGACAGAATTATTAAGTCAAGGGTATTCAAAAGGAAATGGAGTTTTTGATACGCCACCTTGGATGCGTATTTTAACAAGAGATACAGAAGATGCTTTAACAATTAATGCTTCAGGAAAAAATGGAGGAGTGAATGTTATTGATTTAGCAAATTACAATTCGTGCTCTTTTATTGCTACTCAAGATTTAGGAAAAGTACATGATAATGAAACGTTCGAAATTATTGGTCGTTTCGATAATTCTGATATTAGAGGTTGTAATTTAATGGTTTTATAGATTTAAAATATAAATAATGAAGTTTAAGTTATTTAAAGAATTTAAAGAGTTTGCTGTAAAAGGAAACATGATAGATATTGCCATTGGGGTAATAATTGGTACCGCTTTTAATAAAGTAGTTAATGTCTTAGTAAAAGAAGTTTTAATGCCACCATTATCTTTTATGACAGATAGTGCTAATTGGGAAAACAGAAAACTTGTTTTACGAGAAGCTCTTTTAGTTAATGGAAAAACTACTAAAGAAGAAATTGCTATTGGTTATGGTAAATTAATAGAAGCAGGAGTAGATTTTTTAATAATTGCTTTCTCTGTTTTTATAGTTGTAAAATTAATGAATTCTTTAAAGAAGGAAGCAGAAGATCCAAAAAACGCAAAAGTGGTTACTCCTAAAAATATTGAGTTAATGAACAAAACCAATGAACTTTTAGAGAAACAAAACGAGTATCTACAAAAAGTTTTAGCAGATAGAAAATAATTTTTTAAACTTATTTATAATAAACAGAATGTCCCCAATTTGCAATAGATTGTATTACGGGTATTAACGTTTTTCCTAAATCTGTTAACGAGTACACAACTTTTAAAGGTGGTTTAGAAGTGTAAACTTTTCTTTTTACAATACCATCTTCTTCTAATGTTTTTAACTGTAAGCTTAAAGTTCTTTCCGTAACAGTTGGCATTTCTTTTCTTAGTTCATTATATCGCAAAGGTTTTTCTATTAAGTGAAAAAGAATTACTGTTTTCCACTTTCCGCCAATTATTCCCATGGTTAAACTTGCACAACAAGGGTACTCTTTTCCTTTAAATTTTAATAATTGGTGTTTGGTCTCTTTTAAATCTTCCATAAAGCAATATTTATCTTTTCTGACTTTTATTAGTACAAAAGTAATCTACTATATTTATTTATACAACTATATTTTTTATAGTTAAAATTACAACCTTTAAATATCTTTAATTTAGTGTTTTAAGATTTTTTTTTATACTATCTTTTTTGACCGTTATTGTGAGATGTAAAAACTATTTATACTTTTGTAGCTATAAAAATGATAGTTTAAAAAAAATATAAAAATGAATTTAAAAGAAATACTAAACTGGAGATATACAACTAAAGAGTTTGACACTACTAAAAAGATATCAAAATTAGATATGGGGCAAGTCAAAAATTTATTAAGGATGAGTCCATCTAGTGTAAACCTGCAACCTTGGCATTTTATTATTGCAGAAACAGAAGAAGGTAAAGAAAGAATTGCAAAAGGAACTAAAGGTTTTTTTCATTTTAACGAACCAAAAGTAGTAAATGCTTCTGCTGTAGTTTTGTTTTGTTCTAGAACGAGTGCAGATGAAGATTATATGAAGCATCTTTTAGAGGTTCAAGATAAAGATGGAAGATTTCCTACAGAAGATATAAAAAATGGTATGTATGGTGGAATGAATGCTTTTGCAGATATTCATAAATATGACTTAAAAGACCTGCAACATTGGATGGAAAAACAGGTTTATTTAAACATTGGAAGCTTTTTATTAGGTGTTGCAAGTTTAGGTATTGACGCTACACCAATGGAAGGTATAGATGTAAAAGCTTTAGATGAAGAATTTGGTTTAAGAGCTAAAGGTTTTACGTCATTAGTAGCAGTTTCAATAGGTTATAGAACTACAACAGACTTTAATTCGACGGATAAAACACCAAAATCTAGATTATTAGAAAGTGAAATATTTACCGAAATATAATCGATAAGAATTAATTTATTTGAGACTTTTAATTCACTAAAAAAATACTAATATTTCTTAGGAAATAAAGAAGTTCTTCAATTTCTTTGCAGATTGAAATTTAACGATAAATGGAAAATTTTATTACATTTTTTATTACAGTATTTACAGGTTTTTTTGCGATAACAAACCCAATATCTAACATGACGGTTTTTGTATCCTTAACACAAGGCGCAGATAAAAAAACAAAAGATGATATTAATAAAAGAGCAAATATAGTAGCGTTTATAATTGTAACTGTTTTTATTCTTTTGGGTAAATATATTTTCGAACTATTTAATATTAGTATTCCTGCATTTAAAATAACAGGTGGAATTTTAATATTCTTTATAGGTTTCGATATGTTACAGTCTAAACAATCTAATGTAAAAAGTCTTGAACATGTACATATCGATGAAAATATTGCGGTTTCGCCATTAGCTATTCCTATTTTAGCAGGACCAGGTACTATTGTAACTGCTATGAATTTTGTATCTAATGCAGCTCCGTTAAAGATGTTTTTAGTAATTGCAATTTTTGGTTCTATGAGTTTAATAACTTATTTTACTTTTAGATTAAGCGATTTTATTGTAAAAATAGTTGGTCATAATGTAATTTCTGTGATAGGAAAAATAATGGGATTAATTATAGCAATCATTGGAACTGGTATGATTATACAGGGAATTAAAATTTCTTTTGATTTAATAGCGAAATAGATTTTCGTCTATAAGAACATAAAAAAAGCGACTTTTAAAGTCGCTTTTTTTATATATTGAATTCACTTAAATTTGTGTTGTATGCAAAAAGAGATTCCAAATATTGATTTTAATTCTCAAAAACCCGATAATTCAGGTATAGAGTTATTAAGCATAGAAAGTCTTGCTAAACGTAAAGATGAAATAGCACATAATCCTGAAAAAGTACACCAAATTGCTTTTAATATGATTGTATTTTATACGGAAGGAAAAAGTAAACAATTGGTAGATTTTGTTTGGCATGAAGTAAAAGAAAATACAATTATTCATTTGTCTAAAGGGCAAATTAATGCGTTTCAGTTTACAGAAAACCTTAAAGGGTATATCTTATTATTTACAGACGAGTATTTAAAAAAACAAATAAATACACTGCCAAAAAATGAAATTGTAAGATTGTTTAATTCTCATTTATTTTCACCTATTATTCAAGTTTCAAAAGGATCAAATGTAGGAGAATATATTCAGTTATTTTATAATGAATATTCAAATATCGAAGAAGATTACAATCAAGAAAACACTTATAATTCTTTATACTCTATTATCTTTTCAAAATTAGAACGATTAAAGCAATATCAAACCTTTCACTTAAAACGTTCAGATAAATTAAACAAGTTTTTAGATTTTAAATCGCTTTTAGAATTACATTTTACTAAGAGTAGAAATGCAGATTTTTATGCAAAAAAATTGAACATTACTTACAAACATTTAAACACTATTTGCAAAGACATTGTTTCATTAACAGCAAAACAATTTATTGATGAATTTATAGTGTTAGAAGCTAAGCGATTACTTGTAAATTCAGAAATTAAAAGTACAGAATTAGCATATTCTTTAGGGTTTGAAGAGCCTACAAATTTTGTAAAATACTTTAAGAAACATACAGAATTAAGCCCAAATCAATTCAAAAAAGACTTCATTTAGATAATTTGGTTCGATATTTACCATTTTTAAAACCTTTTTAACCTTTAGTAAAGTATACTTCTACTGTAATTTTGTCCTCATAAATAAGAACAATTATGAAACAAACAATAATAGTATTAGCAGTAGTTATGACAATCATAGCATGTAAATCTGAAAAAGTACAAAACACTAAAACGGAAACTAAAAAAAATACAAAAATGGAACTATCAAATAAAGACAAAACTGTAGCGGTTTTAAAAAGTATTGAAACTGGAGATCAAAAAGCAGTAAGCTATATTAATCCTACAAATTATGTACAACATAATCTTGCTGTAGCAGATGGTTTGGCTGGTTTTGGAGCGCTATTATCACACGCACCAGAAGGAGGTTTTAAAGTAAATACAGTAAGAGCTTTTCAAGATGGTGATTATGGTTTTGCACAAACAGAATACGACTTTTTTGGACCGAAAATTGGTTTCGATATTTTTAGATATGAAAACGGACAAATTGTTGAACATTGGGATAATTTAACTGAAAAAGTAGCAGCAAATCCTAGTGGTCATACACAAACTGATGGAACTACCGCTGTAACTGATTTAGATAAAACTGAAGCAAATAAAGTATTAGTAGCAAATTTTGTAAACGATATTTTAGTAAACGGTAAAATGGAAAAATTTGCAGGTTATTTTGATGGAGATAAATATATACAACACAATTCGAATATTGCAGATGGTTTATCTGGTTTAGGTCAAGCGCTAGAAGCTATGGCTAAACAAGGTATTACTATGGATTATACAACAGTACATAAGGTATTAGGGCAAGGTAACTTTGTATTAACAGTTAGTGAAGGAACTTTTGCAGGACAACCAACTTCTTACTACGATTTATTTAGAGTAGAGAATAATAAAATAGCAGAGCATTGGGATATATTGGAAACTATTATTCCTGAAGGAGATAGAAAAAATACAAACGGAAAGTTTAATTTCTAAAAATAAAAGAATTTATTTTTTTAAGAATTAAAAAAGGTTGCCATTATTTGGCAACCTTTTTTTGTAATTTATTTAGAATTTAATCGACCAAAAGAAAAACAAAATCGATGAAAAAAGCATTTACAGTTCTATTTTTAACAATATCAGCAACCTTTTTTGCACAAGATTATAACTTAAAAAAGGGATATGTAGCAGAAGGTTATGATGTTGTTTCTTATTTTGAAAATAAAGCAATAGAAGGAAATAAAGACTTTAGTTTTAATTATGATGGTGTAAAATTTAAGTTTTCCTCAAAAGAAAATTTAGAGACTTTTAAAAAATCGCCTAAAAAATATATTCCTGCTTATGGTGGGTTTTGTGCTTATGCAATAGGAGCAAAAAGTAAAAAAGTATCTATAGACCCAAAAACATTTGAAATAAGAGACGGAAAATTATACTTGTTCTATAATTCTTGGGGAACAAATACGTTAGAGTTATGGGAGCAAGAAGGAGCGGAGCAATTAAGAATAAAAGCAGATAAAAACTGGAAAAATATTAACAATTAAAAATAGTTGAAAGCAGTCTTGGGGGAGATTTGTGAATGTAAGGGCAAAAAAAAAGAGCTGAATTAATAATTCAGCTCTTTTTTAGTTTTGTACAGTTTAATGTTACTCTGCTTTTAATAAGTAATACGTTTTTTTACCACGTTGTAATAACACATATTTGTTAGCAATTAAATCTTCTTTAGTAATAGAATAATCTTCTTTTATTTTTTCTTTATTTACAGAAATTGCATTTTCTTTTAAAGCTCTTCTCGCATCTCCATTAGAGTTTAAGAAGTTTGTTTTTGCAGCTAAAGCACCAATCATGTCTAAACCTTCTTCTATATCTGTAATAGAAACAGTTGCTTGTGGTACACCGTCAAAAACATCTAAAAATGTTTGTTCATCTAAAGCTTTTAAATCGGCAGCAGTAGATTTTCCAAATAAAATATTAGAAGCTTTTAAAGCGTTCTCATATGCATCTTTACCATGCGTTAAAATTGTTACTTCTTCTCCTAGTTTCTTTTGTAATAAACGTAAATGCGGATTTTCTTTATGCTCTGCAATTAAGTTTTCTATAGTTTCTTTGTCTAAAAATGTAAACTTCTTAATAAAGTTTTCTGCATCTTCATCTGAAGAATTTAACCAATATTGGTAATATTTATAAGGTGAAGTTCTATCTGTATTTAACCAAACATTACCACCTTCTGTTTTACCAAACTTTGTTCCGTCTGCTTTTGTAACTAAAGGAACTGTAATTGCATACGCTTTTCCTTGTGCTTTTCTACGAATTAATTCTGTACCCGTGGTAATATTTCCCCATTGGTCTGAACCACCCATTTGTAGTCTACAATTTTTCTCTTTGTATAAGTGGTAAAAATCGTACCCTTGAAATAATTGATATGTAAATTCGGTAAAACTCATACCAACAGAAGATTCAGAACTTAAACGTTTCTTAACAGAATCTTTAGCCATCATGTAATTTACAGTAATATGTTTACCTGTATCTCTTACAAAATCGATTAAAGAAATATCTTTCATCCAATCGTAATTATTTACTAATTCTGCTTTATTTTCTGCAGTAGCATCAAAATCTAAAAAACGTTCTAAATTTTCTCTAACACCAGCAATATTTTTAGCCAATGTAGCTTCATCTAACAAATTACGTTCTGCAGATTTTCCAGAAGGATCACCAACCATACCAGTTGCGCCACCAATTAAAGCAATTGGGTTATGACCTGCATTTTGAAAGTGTTTTAAGATAAAAATTTGTACCAAACTACCAATATGTAGTGAGTCTGCAGTTGGGTCGAAACCAATGTATCCTGCAGTTCTATTTTTTAATAAATAGTCTTCTGTATCTGGCATAATATCATGTAATAACCCACGCCAGCGTAATTCTTCAACAAAATTTGTCATTATAAAAGTATATTTTTAGACCTCAAGGTTATAGAAACAACGAACTCTTTTTATCAAAGCAAAGATAAACTTATCAATGAAAAAACCATAAATTTGCAGTATGATTTTAGTTACCGGAGGAACAGGTTTAGTAGGAGCGCATTTATTATATCATTTAATTAAAAATGATGAAAAAATTCGTGCGATTTATCGTTCAGAAGAAAAAATAAAAGCAGTAGAAAAAGTGTTTTCTTATTATACAGATGATACTTCGTTAATCTCTAAAATAGAATGGTTTAAAGCAGATATTACAGATGTTCCTTCTATGATTCCTGCATTTGTTAATATTAACAAAGTTTATCATTGTGCAGCCTTTATTTCTTTTAAGCCAAGAGATTATAGAGAAATGAGAAAAGTAAATATTCATGGAACTGCAATTATTGTAAACCTTTCTATTGATGCAAAAGTTAAAAAAATGTGTTTTGTAGGTTCTATTGCTGCTGTTGGAGATTCTTTAAAAGGGGAGTTAATTACAGAAGAAAATGAATGGAATAAAGAGCAAGATAATAGTGGGTATTCTATTACTAAGTTTGGTGCAGAGATGGAGGTTTGGCGAGCTAGCCAAGAAGATGTTGAAGTTGTAATTGTAAATCCTGGTGTTATTTTAGGAAGCGGATTTTGGTTTGCTGGTTCAGGTAAATTATTTAGTCAGGTTTATAATGGGTTTAAGTATTATACAGAAGGAGTAACTGGTTTTGTAGGTGTAAAAGACGTTGTACAAGCTATGATTTTATTAATGAATTCTAATGTTAAAAACGAGCGTTTTATATTAGTTTCAGAAAATAAAAGTTATAAAGATGTGCTCTTTTTAATTGCAGATGCTTTAGGTAAAAAAAGGCCATTAAGAAAGATTAAATCGTGGCAAACAAATATTCTTTGGCGCGTATCTTCAATACTTTCTATCTTCACTAGAAAAGAACCTTTATTGGGTAAATATGCAGCAAAAAGTGCACATGAAGTATCTAAATATTCTTCAGAAAAAATAAAACAAACTTTTAAGATACAATTTACAGAAATAGAAACTGTAGTTAAAGAGGTTTGTAATAATTATAAAAAGTAAGTACTTATTCTTTTGTAATAACTTCGTCTAAAAGTTTATTGTTCAGTTGTAAAGTATCTAGTTTTCCTAATATTTTTAGACTATCTAATCTTTTTTGATAATTTCTTACCTTGTCTGTAGAGTCTTTTTTAACAGAATCTAATCTTGTTTGTATTTTTTTAAAGACATCTCCTCTTGCTATTATACTTGTTTTAGCTTCTTCTAAAATTTCTTGATACAAATCTATTTTAGACATATAATAAAAGTTACTAGCTTCAAAACGAGTACTGTCTATTTGAAATCTATCATACACAAAAGGCATGTAATTAATGTTCTTCTGTTGGTTCTTATTTTTTATAAATTTTGCACTAGAAGCAATCATCATTTCTTGTAATAAAAGACTCATTGTATCTCTAGGAATTAAATCTTTTGGTTTCTCGAAAATAGTATTACTTGTACAAGAAGCAATCATTATAAAAATTAATAAGTAGCTAATTTTCTTCATTTTACCTGTTAAAAGTTATTCTTTTTCCTTTTATTTCATTATTAAAAACACCATTATTATACATTAAGTTTCCGTTTACAAAAGTATGCGTTATTGTAGATGAAAAAGTAGTTCCTTCGAAAGGAGACCAACCACATTTGTATAAAATATTATCTTTAGAAACAGTTTGAGGTTTGTTAGTGTCTATTAAAACTAAATCTGCAAAATAACCTTCTTTAATAAAACCTCTTTTTTCAATTTGAAATAATTTTGCAGGATTATGGCTCATTTTTTCAACTGCTTTTTCAATAGGAATTACACCTTCTTTTACTTTTTCTAGCAAAGCAATAACTGCGTGTTGCACTAATGGCCCTCCACTTGGCGCTTTTAAATATGAATTTGTTTTTTCTTCTAAAGTATGAGGAGCGTGGTCTGTTGCTAAAACATCTATTCTGTCATCTAACAAAGCTTCCCACAAGCCTAATCTATCTTTTTCTGTTTTTACAGCAGGATTCCACTTAATATGAGTTCCTTTTTCTTCATAATCTTTATCTGAAAACCATAAATGATGAATACAAACTTCTGAAGTAATTTGTTTTTCTTCTAGAGGAATATCATTTCTAAACAAATGAGTTTCTTTTTCTGTTGATACATGAAAAATATGCAATCTTGCTCCTGTTTTCTTCGCTAATTCGATAGCTTTAGAAGACGATAAATAACACGCTTCTTCACTTCTAATAATTGGGTGATATTTTACAGGAATATCATCGCCGTATTTTACTTTAAATTCTTCTGTGTTTTTTCTTATGGTAGCTTCATCTTCACAATGTACAGAAATAATCATTTTTGTTGAAGAGAAAATTTTCTCTAAAACAGCTTCATTATCTACCAACATATTTCCTGTAGAAGAACCTAAAAATAACTTAATTCCTGCTACCTTTTTAGGATCGGTTTTTAATAATTCTTCTAAGTTGTCATTTGTTCCACCAAACATAAAAGAATAATTTGCATAAGAATCATTTGCTGCAATTTTAAACTTGTCTTCTAATAAATCTTGTGTTGTAGCTTGCGGAACTGTATTTGGCATTTCTATAAAAGTAGTAATTCCACCAGCAATTGCAGCTCTACTTTCTGTTGCAATATTTGCTTTATGTGTTAAACCAGGCTCTCTAAAATGTACTTGGTCATCTATAAAACCAGGAATTAAAAACTTACCTTCTGCATCTATAATTTCTACATTTCCTGTAGCTTTTATTTCAGTAGAAACTTCTTTTATAATTTCGTTTTCAATTAAAACATCACCTTTAAAAGTTTTGTTCTCATTTACTATTGTTGCGTTTTTTATTAAAGTTGATTTTGTCATTTTTCGTCTTAAATATCAATTTTCATGTTAACTAAACTCTTCGTAAATCCAAAACGTTCGTAAGATTTTATAGCGCCATAATTATTGCTATAAACATCTAATCTTAGTTCTTTTAAATCTTTTTCTTTTGCCCATTTTTTTAGAGATTCTAAAATTAAATTGCTAATTCGTTTGCCTCTAAAAGCGGGTTTTACAAAAATAAAACCAATGTAACCGTGTTTTGGGTTTTTATGATAATGTTTAGAATTTTCTATTCTTAAATAGCCAGAACCTATTAATTTGTTATTGGAAACAACAACAATAAAGTAAATATTTTCTGAAGTAATTAATTCTGGAATATTGTAGTAATTTATGTCTCCTTCTCCTAAAAAAGGATCTAAAGGTCTTTCTGCTTCTATAACACCTTGTTCAAATTCTAATAGGGTATTTAAATCTTTTAAAGTAGCAGTTCTTATAGATAAATTAGTCATTAATAGCTATTTTGGCAACCCTTTTAGTTTCATTTTTATTACCCCAAATAAAGCTTCAGAAACAATATTTCCATTCATTTTAGAAGTTCCTAAATCTCTATCTGTAAAAACAACAGAAACTTCTTTTATATCAAACTTATGCTTCCAAGCTTTAAATTTCATTTCAATTTGAAAAGCATAACCTATAAATTTAATTTCGTTTAATTTTATGGTTTCTAGAACTCTACGGTTCCAGCAAACAAAACCAGCGGTAGTGTCGAATACTGGTATTCTAGTAATAAGACGCACATATTTAGAAGCAAAGTAAGAAAGTAATAATCGTTTAATATCCCAATCTATTACGTTCACTTTATTATTTACATATCTAGAACCAACAGAAACATCGCCACCGTCTTTTTTACAAGCGTTGTATAGGCGAATTAAATCTTTTGGACTGTGAGAGAAATCTGCATCCATTTCTATAATGTAATCATATTCTCTAGCCAAAGCCCATTTAAAACCATGAATATATGCTGTGCCTAAGCCATTTTTACCGGTTCTTTTCTCTATAAAAAGTTTATTAGGAAATTCTAATATTAGTTTTTCTACAATCGAAGCAGTACCATCAGGAGAATTATCATCTACTACTAAAACATGAAATATTTTTTCCTCATTAAAAACCGCTCTAATAATGGCTTCTATATTTTCTTTTTCGTTATAAGTAGGTATGATAACAAGAGTATCTAACATAAATGAAATTTCATGTGGTAAGAAGACAAATATACATTTTTTAATTACTAATTTTGTGTTAATCTTATCAAAGAACAAAAAGTGGAAGCATTAGAAAGAATAGCTATAAATACAAATTGGATTCCCATGGTTTTGGTGTTTCTATTCTCGCTTATTGCTGTTTTAAAAGTAATAGACGCAGAAAAGTTAAGAGGTTATTTTCTTGCGCTGTTTAATAGAGGGTTTATCGAAGATGAGGTAGAGGAAGATACTTCATTCTTTAATTCGTTTTATGGTGTGCTATTTGTTTTTTCTTCAACAGTTTTAGCATTAACCATTAGTTTATTTGCTGCTGAAAAAAGTACAAGATTCCCTCTTAATTTTTCGTCTTTCTTATCTATTTTAGGAATCGTTTTTGGTTACTTAATTGTTAAAAACTTACTTGAAGTTGTTATTACTAGACTCTTTTTTATAAATAAACAGCTTCGTTTTTTTGTAATTTCTAAATTAAGCTACTTATATTCTATTAGTTTTTTCCTTCTAATATTTTATATTGTGTTCCTGTTTAGTCCTTTAAATACCTCGTCTTATATATATATTGCTTCAGTTTTATTTTTATTAAGATTCGTGTTTCATGCGAGGAATAATAAAAACCTGATTTTTAGCGAGTTGTTTTATTTTATTTTGTACATTTGCGCTCTTGAAATAGCACCGCTATTAACACTGTTTAAATTGATGCTTTAAATTAAAAAACCAAAGCGTATGAAAGTGAAAACGATTTTAGTATCACAACCAGCACCAAAGACAGAAACTTCTCCTTATTTTGATTTGTCTGATAAACAAAAAGTAAAAATTGATTTTAGATCTTTTATTCATGTAGAAGGAATTTCTGTAAAAGAAATTAGAAATCAAAAAATAGACTTTAAAGACTTTAGTGCAATTATTTTAACAAGTAGAAATGCTGTTGATTATTTCTTTAAAATTGCTGAAGAAATGCGTTTTAAAGTGCCAGATGATATGAAATATTTCTGTCAGTCTGAAGCTGTTGCCTTTTATTTACAAAAGTATGTTGTATATAGAAAACGTAAAATTTATGTTGGTAGTAGAACTTTTCCAGATTTAGTAAAATTAATTAAGAAACATAAAACAGAGAATTTCTTATTACCTAGTTCAGATAAATTAAAACCTTTAGTTCCTGAAGAATTAGATAAATTAGGAATAAAATGGAAGCGTTTAGATTTATACAGAACCGTTGTAAGTGACTTATCTGACTTAGAAGATGTTTTTTATGATGTTTTAGTATTTTTTAGTCCTTCTGGAATAGAGTCGTTATTACAAAATTTCCCAGGATTTAAACAAAACGATACAAGAATTGCTGCTTTTGGTAATTCTACAGTAAAAGCTGTAACAGAAGCTGGTTTTAAGTGTGATATAGAAGCACCGTCGCCAGAAACACCTTCTATGACAATGGCTTTAGATAAATATATAAAAACTGTAAATAAGAAATAAGTTCTTATTTAAAGTTAAAACATAAAAAAACCGAACAGAAATGTTCGGTTTTTTTATGTTTTATAAACTTTTTTTTCAATTGAAAAGAATAGTTTTAGTTTTGTTATTAAGCAAATAAAGTAGCAAAAGCTTCTTCAATTTTACCAACTAAAACTAATCTTATTCCGTGGTTTTTAGAAGATATTTTATTGTATTTGGATGCAACAAGTGTTTTATAACCTAGTTTTTCTGCTTCTAAAATTCTTTGGTCTATTTTAGAAACGGGTCTAATTTCTCCTGCTAAACCAACTTCTGCAGCAAAACAAACGTTTGGGTTTATTGCCACATCTTGGTTAGAAGATAAAATAGCTGCAACAACTGCTAAATCTATTGCAGGATCATCTACATTTATTCCTCCGGTAATATTTAAAAAGACATCTTTTGCACCTAACTTAAAACCTGCTCTTTTTTCTAGAACAGCTAAAATCATGTTTAATCTTTTTAAATTATAACCCGTTGTAGAACGTTGTGGTGTTCCGTAAACTGCAGTAGAAACCAAGGCTTGTATTTCTATCATTAAAGGTCTAATACCTTCTAAGGTAGAGGCAATTGCGGTTCCGCTTAAATCTGCATCTTTCTTAGAGATTAGAATTTCAGACGGATTTGAAATTTCTCTTAATCCGTTAGAAAGCATTTCGTAAATTCCTAATTCAGATGTAGAACCAAATCTATTTTTTTGAGATCTTAGTATTCTATATGTATGGTTTCTGTCTCCTTCGAACTGTAAAACAACATCTACCATGTGTTCTAAAATTTTTGGTCCAGCAATGTTTCCATCTTTATTAATATGGCCAATTAATAAAACAGGCGTAGCGGTTTCTTTGGCATATTTTATTAGTTCTGCAGCAGTTTCTCTAATTTGAGAAATACTTCCGGGAGAAGCTTCTATAGAGCTTGTGTGTAATGTTTGTATAGAATCTATAACCAAAACTTCTGGTGCTGTTTCTTCTATGTTTTTGAATATTTGTTGTGTGTTGGTTTCTGTAAGAATTAAACAATTAGAGCTTTTTGCTTCTAATCTTTCTGCTCTCATTTTTATTTGAGACTGACTTTCTTCTCCGGAAACATACAATACTTTTTGACTGATGTTTAAGGCTACTTGTAATAATAAAGTAGATTTTCCAATTCCTGGTTCTCCTCCTAAAAGTGTTACAGAGCCTTTTACTAAACCACCGCCTAAAACAGTGTCTAGTTCGTTGTTATTAGTAACTATTCTTTCTTCTGGGTTTAATTGTATGTCTGCAATTTTTAAAGGCTTATTTATAGTTTGTTTTGCTGTTGTAGATTGTTTCCAAACTCGTTTTTCTTCTTTTTGAATAACTTCTTCTACAATAGTATTCCATTCTTTACAAGCGCCACATTGCCCAACCCATTTTGCATGTTGAGTACCACAATTCTGACAGAAAAAAGTTGTTTTGGTTTTAGCCATTTGTTTTTTTACAGGTTTTTAAAGTACCAAAAGTACAAAGTAATCTTGATATTAGTCTTTAAAAAAATCTTATAAAATAAGTTTTTCTAAAAGTTAGCAAGTAGTTGCGTTAGCGATTGAATGGCGTGTTTGAGCTCTTTTTTCTTTTTCAGAAAAAAAGCGAGTAATGAAAGCGCGACCTTTTGGGAACGCCAAAAAAATTACTTGTTTTTATTGTAAATAGGCAGAAAAAGGAATGCTAAACCACCAAAAATAACAATCATGGCTGTTTGTGCTGTCCACATAATCCAACCGAAAGCTTTTGCAGGTTCTGTAGGAATATCGAATAAAGCCAATGCACCGGCAACTGCAATTGGGTACAAACCAATGCCGCCATTTGTAGCAGCAATAGAAAAGCCACCAGCAATAAAGCCAATTAAAATACCACCAAAAGGAACATTTAAACCGCTAATTGCAGGTATTGTTGCCCAAAACATAGCAACATACATTGCCCAAATAAAAACGGTATGAAAAATAAACGCCCATTTATTTTTCATTTTGAAAATACTTGTTACACCTTCTATTAAACCAGAAACAAAGGTTTTAATTTTTAATAAAAAGCCAGATTTTGCTTTTTTCACAAAGGATCTAAAGATTAAAAAGGCAATTACTAAAATTGCTAAACCAATAATTATTTTAGAAGGGTCGAAGTTTTTTGTGAGTAGTTCGTAAATAAAATCGAACTGAATAAAAAGTGTAATTGCAACTATGGTAAGCATCATTATTAAATCTGCAATACGTTCTGCCACAATAGTTCCAAAACCTTTTTCGAACGGAATTTTTTCATAGTTTGCCATTACTGTTGCTCTAGAAATTTCTCCTGCTCTTGGTAAGGCTAAGTTTACTAAGTAACCAACTAAAACGGCTAAAACGCTGTTTATAAATTTGGGCTTAAAACCTAATGGTTCTAGCATAAATTTCCATCTATATGCTCTAGAAAGGTGACTTAAAATTCCGAAGAAAAGTCCTAGGAAAATCCAACTATAATTAGCCTCTTTAAAATATGTACCTAAAGTTTCTAGAGAAATATCTGAGAGTGAGTACCAAACTAAAAAACCTCCCAAAGCGAGAGGTAATATGATTTTTAATATCTTTTTAATATCCAAATTATGTAAGTGTATTATCTTTTTCGTTAGGAAAAACTAATGATGGTTTAAACTTTTTAGCTTCTTCTAATTCTAAGAAACCATAAACTATTAAAATTAAAACATCGCCTTTTGCTACTTTTCTTGCCGCAGCGCCATTTAGTGTAATTTCACCACTTCCTCTAGGACCAGGAATTGCATATGTTTCTAAACGCTCGCCATTATTGTTGTTTACAATTTGAACGCGTTCTCCTTCTATGATGTTGGCTGCATCCATTAAATCTTCATCAATGGTAATGCTTCCTATATAATTTAAATCTGCACCAGTTACTTTAACTCTGTGGATTTTTGATTTTACAACTTGTACTAACATATTACAAAAATAGTATTTTTTTAATGATTAATTTTTTAATTGAATATTATCTATCAATCTTACCTCGCCGGCAAAAACAGCAATAAAGGCTCTGTATTGTTTATTGGCTTCTTTTTTTTCTGCTGTTTCTAATGTTTTTTCATCAGCAATTGTAAAGTATTCTAATTCTAATAAACCTTGTTTTTTAAATTTCTTTTCTAGCCATTTATTAATTTCAACTACACTTTTTGTACCAAATTTCTTTTTTACTTTTTTAAGAGTTTTATAAATAAATGGTGCAATTTCTCTATGCTCTTTGGTTAGTCTTGTGTTTCTAGAACTCATTGCTAAACCATCTTCTTCTCTAAAAATAGGGCAACCTTTAATCTTTACATCTAGGTGGTTTTTCTTCACCATTTTTTTGATGATTTGTAGTTGCTGAAAATCTTTCTGACCAAAATAAGCTGTGTTTGGTGTTACAATTTCGAAAAGTGTTTTTACAATAGTACCAACACCATCGAAATGCCCGTCTCTAAACTTGCCCTCCATTTGGTGTTCTAAGCCATCGAAATTAAACTTTTCTGATGCTATATTTTCTGAGTAAATTTCTTCTACTGAAGGAGAAAATAAAATATCACAAGAAATAGATTCTAATAATTTAATATCGCTTTCTAAGGTTTTTGGGTATTTTTTTAAATCTTCTACATTGTCAAACTGTGTAGGATTTACAAAAATACTTACCACAACAATGTCATTTTTTTTCTTCGCTTTTTCAATTAAAGACAAATGGCCTTGGTGTAATGCACCCATTGTAGGAACAAAACCAATGGTTTTTTTGTTTGTTTTATGTTCTAAAAGACAGCTCTTTAGGTCTTTTTTGTTGTTGAATATTTCCATTCTTAATATGTTGCTAAAGTGTGCAAACTTACCATTTTAACACGATATTAGCATAAAAATTTGTATTTTTGCCAATCTCATAAAAGAGTTTGATTTAATGAAGGACAAGAGAATCTTATTTGTTTCGTCTGAGGTAGTACCATACTTACCCGAAACCGAATTATCGTCAACAGCATTTAATGCTGCAAAAAATGCACATTCTAAAGGAGTACAAACCAGAATTTTTATGCCAAGGTATGGTGTTATAAATGAAAGAAGACATCAGTTACATGAAGTTATTCGTCTTTCTGGAATGAATTTAGTTGTTAATGATATGGATATGCCATTGATAATTAAGGTTGCATCTATTCCAAAAGAAAGAATGCAGGTTTATTTTATTGATAACGAAGAATATTTTAAAAGAAAAGCCGTTTTTACAGATGAAGACGACGATTTGTTTGAAGACAATGATGAACGTGCAATTTTCTTTGCAAAAGGAGTTGTAGAAACTGTTAAGAAATTAAATTGGGCGCCAGATATTATTCATGTTCATGGTTGGATGGCTTCACTTTTACCTCTTTATTTAAAAGAGTTTTACAAAGAAGAGCCGTTATTTACAGAAAGTAAGATTATTACTTCTATCTATAACAACCCTTTTGAAGGAACTTTAGACGAAGGGCTTGCAGATAAAGTAAAGTTTGATTTGAATGATAATAAAAAAATAGCTACAATTAACGTACCTAATCATACAAACATATTAAAAAGTGCTATTGAAAATTCTGATGCAATTATTCACGGTAGTGAAGATATTCCTGAAGAATTAATTTCTTTTATTGAAGAAAAAGATATTCCTGTTTTAGGGTTTCAAGAAGAGAATTTTAAAGAAAGTTATTTAAATTTTTATGCTGATTTAGTTTCAGCTACTTAATTGTTTTTAGTGTGAAAAATATTTTTAGAAAAAGCACCTACTTTGGTGCTATACTTTTTGTGTTTGCAGGTGTTATTTCTTGCGAAAAAGATTTTACAGATATAAATAGTGGTGTTGTAAGTAATACAAAATTTACTGTTAATGATACTATTTTAGAGGTGTTGGTTTCTAACGCTACTGTAGATAATGTTAGGGCAGATGGTTTAAGTTTAGCAGCAACCCCGTACTTTGGTCTTCAAGGGCAATATTTGTTAGGTACTTATATTAATGACGAATATGAAAGTATTGAAGCTTCTATAGTGTCTCAAATAAATATTAATACAGCTTTACAGTTGGTTACTTACGAAAACCCAGATAATTTGGCTTTCGAAACAAGTATAGATACTGCTTTTTTAAGATTGCCTTATCATGCTACATTAATATCTAATACAGATAGACCTGTTTATGAATTGGATTCAGTAATAGGAAACCAAGCATTACCATTTACATTAAATATCTACGAGTTAGAAACGTATTTAAATACATTAGACCCATCTGATCCTACGAAGACGAATAAGTTTTTATCAGATGATGTGTACAATATGAAAGCTACATCTTTAACTTATGTAGAAAATATGGATTTTACTCCAACTCCTAATGATACTTTAGTTATTATTCAAAGAAAAAACAGCAATGGTATTTTGCATCAAATGGATACAATAAGGTATACGGCAAGTACAAACTCAGATATTCCTTTACCTATGGCTATTATTCCTTTAAAGAAAAGTTTTGTAAAGGATGTTTTCTTAGATAACTATGAAACATCAAATTTCGATTCTCAGAATAATTTTAATAATTATTTTAGAGGTATTGTTATACAAGCAAAAGAGAAAGCACATGCTTCTGGAGATAAAGGTGGTGCATTAGTTGCTTTTAATTTAAGAAGTTCTGCTACAGTAGCATTAAATTCTTTAATAGAAGTTTATTACACTAATACCTTTTTTAAGGCAAATAGTACAGAAATAGATACCGTTATAACAAGAACTCATACCTTTCAACTAGGTGGTATTGTAAACAGTAAGTATACTTCTAACAACAAAACATATGCTGTTAATAACGAAGTTAAGTTACAGGGTACTGCTGGTTCTGAAGCAAAAATTGAAATATTAAATGATGGGCAATTAACAGATTTAAAAAGTAAAAATTGGCTAATTAATGATGCTGCTTTAACTTTTTATATAAATCAATCTTCAGATACAACTGTTGCTCCAAGTAGATTACACTTATACAAAAGAGGAGAAGCTTTAAATGGAAATCCTATTTTAAGTTATATTAAAGATAGTTATACAGAACCTGCAACTTTTGGAGGGAATTTAGTTAGAAAAGACAATAAGAAAGATCATTACGCTTTTAGAGTTACAGATTATGTTTCTGATTTATTAAATGGAAATTCAAATTATAATCCACCTTTTAGGTTAAAAGTGTATAATAATTCTGATTCTCAAATAACAGATACTATTTTTAGAGGCTATAATTGGAATCCTAAAGCGGTTTCAATTTTAAATGGAGATGAATCTTTAAATGGTGTTAGAAGAGCACAATTAAAGATATCTTATACAAAGAAAAAGAATTAATAACCAACTAATAATAGAATTGTTATGTGTGGAATTACTGGTTATATAGGATTTAGAGATGCTTATCCTATTGTTATAAACGGACTGAAAAGATTAGAGTACAGAGGATACGATAGTGCTGGTATTATGATGTACGATGGTGAGAATATTCACCTTTCTAAGACTAAAGGAAAAGTTTCTGAATTAGAACTTATTACAAATAAAGAAGTAGAAAGAAAAGTAGGTAAAATAGGTATGGGGCATACACGTTGGGCAACGCATGGTGTTCCTAATGATGTGAATTCTCATCCACATTCTTCTCAAACAGGAGATTTAGTAATTGTTCATAATGGTATTATTGAAAATTATGATACTTTAAGAAAAGAATTAATCTCTAGAGGTTATACTTTTAAAAGTGATACAGATACAGAGGTTCTTATAAATTTAATTGAAGAAGTAAAAAAGAAAGAAGGTTGTAAATTAGGTAAAGCTGTACAGTTGGCTTTAAATAATGTTATTGGTGCTTATGCAATTGCTGTTTTCGATAAAAAAAGACCTAACGAAATAATTGTTGCACGTTTAGGAAGCCCTATTGCAATAGGAGTTGGAAAAGATAATTCTGAGTTTTTTGTAGCTTCAGATGCTTCACCTTTTATAGAGTATACTAAAGATGCCATCTATTTAGAAGATGAAGAAATGGCAATTATTAAACTTCACAAAGAAATTAAGATACGTAAAATTAAAGATGATTCTTTAGTTGTTGCAGATATTCAAAAATTAAAAATTAGTTTAGAGCAGATTGAAAAAGGTGGTTACGAACACTTTATGTTAAAGGAGATTCATGAACAACCAAAAGCTATTATTGATACGTATCGTGGTAGAATGATTGCAGATGAAGGAATCATAAGAATGTCTGGTATAGATGAGCATATGAATAAATTCTTAAATGCAGAGAGAATAATTATTGTTGCTTGTGGTACTTCTTGGCATGCTGGTTTAGTAGGTGAATATCTTATTGAAGATAAAGCACGTATTCCTGTTGAAGTAGAATATGCATCAGAGTTTAGATATAGAAATCCTATAATAACATCTAAAGATGTGGTTATTGCTATTTCACAATCTGGTGAAACTGCAGACACTTTAGCTGCTATTAAGTTAGCAAAATCTAAAGGAGCATTTGTTTTTGGTATTTGTAATGTTGTTGGTTCTTCTATTGCTAGAGAAACAGATGCAGGAGCATATACACATGCAGGACCAGAAATAGGGGTAGCTTCAACAAAAGCATTTACAACTCAAATTACTGTCTTAACTTTAATTGCTTTAAAATTAGCTTCTAAAAAAGGAGAGATTTCAAAATCTGAGCTTAGAACATTTTTGCAGCAAATGCAATTAATACCTAAGAAGGTAGAAGATTTATTAAAGATAGACGATAAAGTAAAAGAAATTGCAGCTGTTTATAAAGATGCTAAAAACTGTTTGTATTTAGGTAGAGGTTTTAACTTTCCGGTTGCTTTAGAAGGTGCTTTAAAGTTAAAAGAGATTTCTTATATTCATGCAGAAGGATATCCTGCTGCAGAAATGAAGCATGGTCCTATTGCTTTAATCGATGAGAATATGCCAATTTTTGTTATTGCAACAAATAAAGGGCATTACGAAAAAGTTGTAAGTAATATTCAAGAAATTAAATCTAGAGCAGGTAAAATTATTGCAATTGTTACTGAAGGAGATACACAAGTAAAAGAAATTGCAGATCATGTAATTGAAATACCAGAAACTGAAGAAGCTTTAACACCATTGTTAACAACAATTCCTTTTCAGTTACTTTCTTATCATATTGCAGTTATGTTGAATAAAAATGTTGATCAACCAAGAAATTTAGCAAAATCTGTTACTGTAGAGTAATTTGATTTTTGTTTTTAAATAAAAAAAAATCCAGCTATTTAGCTGGATTTTTTAGTTATATTTTATCATGAATTTTAACATGATTTCCGTTGTTCCAAAGTGTTAGAATGTCTGTGGCAACAGATGCACCACTTCCTGCTGCAATTGCAAACTGACTTCGAAGACCAGCAATTGTACCACAGCAATAAAGATCTTTTTTAATTAGGTGATCTTTATTTCTAAGTTGAATTCTGTCCTTTTCTAGATTAGCTTTCTTATGTGGTTCAATAAAATCATCTAAACCATCAATAGTAAAAGGTTTAGAGTAGTTTAAAGCCACAATTACAATTTTAGCTTGGTAAGTACATTTATTAGTAACTACTTTATATTCGTTATTAAAAACATCAATAGAAAGAACCTTTTCGTTATCTATTTGAGAAATATTAGGATACAAAGTTGATAATTGTTCTTTACCATCAACCAATATATCTGCTCCTAATGTTTTAGGAGATAAACCTAACACATTATTAAACATAGCATTTTGTAAATGAGATGTTTTTTGATGCATAATAATACCTATCTTTTTATCAATAACAAAGGGCTTTTTCTTTGCCGAACCTAAAACCAAAGCACATTGTAAACCAGAAACGCCACCACCAATAATTAATGCATCAAAATTCATATTAAATAAATAAAGCTTTAATATTTTGGGCAAATAATTTTACTGCAATTGCTAATAATATTACTCCAAAAACTTTTCTAATAATCTGTATTCCGTTAGGACCAATTATACGTTCTATTTTAGAAGAAGTTTTTAATACAATAAATATTAAAAGGACGTTTAGTAACACAGCTATAATTATGTTTTCTATATAAAATTCTGCTCGAAGAGAAAGTAACGTTGTTAAACTTCCAGGACCAGCAATTAATGGAAATGCTAAAGGAAAAACGGTTGCTGTAATTGTTGCTTGGTTTTCGTCGTCTTTATAAAGTGTAATTCCTAAAATCATTTCTAAAGCAATAAAAAACAAAATAAAAGAACCGGCAACTGCAAAAGAATTAACGTCTAAACCAATTAAACCTAATAAACTTTGCCCTAAAAACAAGAAAACAATCATAATTAAACCAGCGATTATAGATGCTTTTCCAGATTGAATATGACCTACTTTTTTACGTAAATCTATAATAATAGGTATGTTTCCAATAATATCTATTACAGCAAACAATACCATAAAGGCTGTAACAATTTCTTTAAGATTAAAATTCATGATTGTTTTTATTTATTTTGCAAAATTAGTTAACTAACTTTATCAAAGTGTAAAATTAAAGAAAATATTTAGCCTATTTTTGCAATATGTTTCAACTAGGAAAAACAATAGTTTCAGAAGATATTATAGAAAAAGATTTTGTGTGTAATCTTTCTGCTTGTGGTGGAGCTTGCTGTGTAGACGGTGAAGCTGGTGCTCCTTTAGATAAAGAAGAAATCAAAATTTTAGAAGAAATTTATCCGAAGGTAAAACCTTTTTTAAGAAAAGAAGGAATCGAAGAGATAGAAAAACAAGGAACTTGGGTAACAAGTGAATGGGGAGAATTAGAAACTCCTTTAATTAATAATGCAGATTGTGCATATGTAATCTTTGATGAAAAGAAAACAGCACTTTGCGGTATTGAAGAGGCTTATAACTCTGGGGCAATAGATTGGAAAAAGCCAGTTTCTTGTCATTTATACCCTATAAGAGTTAAAGATTATACCGAGTTTTCTGCTGTAAATTACCACAAGTGGGAAATTTGTGATGATGCTTGTTCTTTAGGTAAAGAGTTGCAGGTGCCTGTTTATAAATTCGTTAAACAAGCTTTGGTTAGGAAATTTGGACAAAATTGGTATGATGAATTAGAAAAAGTTGCGGCAAAACATTTAGAATAAAACTTTTTATTTTTAAAAATATATAAGCAGTATCAAAGAAATTTGATGCTGTTTTTTTTATGGCACGTTCTTTGTTTTAACAAAGTCTTAACATAAAAACTTTTTAATTATGAAAAACCTGAAAAAATTACCAACAAAACAGTTGGAAAAATTCTCTAACATTTTTACCCAGTTAGGATTAGTTTTGGTACTCTTTGTTGTTTACATTTCGTTAGAGCATGAGACTGAGAATAAAACTGTTGAAACGCTCGCAAAGAGTAATACAGATATATTTATAATGCAACCAGATCAGGTTCCTGTTTTTCAAAAAGAAGTAAAAATGAAGCCAAAGGTAGTAATGCCTAAAACTCAAAAATTTCTTTTAGATGAGAAAATAGAACAAGGAGATAATGATATTGTAGAGAAAACGATAATTGATACACCAAAAGACATACCTGTTATTGTAGATGTAAATGATATTATAGTTGTAGATATACCAGATGAAGATCCAATAATAGACGATGTTCCTTTTATAAATATAGAAGACGCACCTGTTTTTAAAGGTTGTGAAGGTTTGTCTAAAAAAGAGAATAAAATTTGTTTCGATAAAAAAATGAAACAATTTGTACAAAATAATTTCGATGCTGGTTTAGCGAATGAATTAGGTTTAGATACTGGAGTACATAAAATTCACACGCAATTTTTAATTGATAATAAAGGCAATGTTGTTGATATTAAAATTAGAGCTCCACATAAACAGTTAGAAAGAGAAGCAGATAAGTTAATAAAAAGACTTCCTAAATTTACTCCTGGAAAACAACGAAACAAACCTGTAAGAGTTAGATATACATTGCCAATAGCTTTTAGAGTAGAATAAAATAGAAACCCAACCAAATGGTTGGGTTTTTTTATACCTGTAATTTAGATTTTATTACTTTTGTAGCATGAAGATCCATCAATTTTTAGACGCTACATATTTAAAAACAGCTAAACAAGCAGCTATAACGGAAGAAGAGAACTTGCAAAATGTTATAAAACTTGCAGAAGAAGCTATTGCTCATAATTATAAATTAATTATGATAAGGTCTAATTATATATCAACGGTAAGAAAAATGTTGATTGCTGCAAAATCTACTGTTTTAATTGGTACAGTAATCGATTTTCCTAATGGAAATTCAACCCTAGAAAAAAAACTAACAGAAGCACAAAAAGCAATTAACTTGGCTGCAGATGAATTAGATTTTGTAATAAACTATACTGCTTTTAAAGAAGGTAATGTAGCCTTAATAAAAAATGAAGTGATTAGCTGTGTAGCGCTTTGTTTAAAAAATAACAAAGTAGCAAAATTCATTATAGAAGTTGCTGCATTATCAAATGAAGAAATAATTGTAATTTCACAGCTTGTAAAACAAGTTGTTTTAGATACCTATGGAGAGGAAAATGCAAAACATGTATTTGTAAAATCTTCTACTGGTTTTTTTAAGACTGAAAACAACAAGCCAAATGGCGCAACTTTAGAAAGTATAAAACTAATTTCTGAAAATGCAAAACCATTAAAAATTAAAGCAGCAGGAGGCGTAAGAGATTATGGAATGGCTATAAAAATGATTTCTTTAGGTGTAGACAGAATAGGTACTTCATCATCAAAAGAGATAATTAATAAAGAACAAAACTTAAACCAAGGTTACTAATTTTGAGAGATTTTTTCGCACATGAAACTGCTGTTATAGATGCAGATTGTAGTATTGGCAAAAACACCAAAATATGGCATTTTAGCCATATTATGCCAAATTGTAGCATTGGTGAAGGTTGTAATATTGGTCAGAATGTAGTTGTTTCTCCTGAAGTAATTCTAGGAAAAAATGTAAAAGTGCAAAATAACGTATCTATTTACACGGGTGTTATTTGTGAAGACGACGTTTTTTTAGGTCCGTCTATGGTTTTTACAAACGTAATAAACCCTAGAAGTGCTATTAAAAGACAAAACGAATATCAAACAACAATAGTAAAAAAAGGCGCAAGTATTGGTGCAAATGCTACTATTGTTTGTGGTAATAATATTGGAGAGTATGCTTTTGTAGGTGCAGGAGCAGTAGTAACTAAAGAGGTTTTTCCTTTTGCTTTAGTTGTTGGTAATCCTTCTAAACAAATAGGTTGGGTTAGTGAATATGGGCATCGATTAGAATTTAATGAAAAAGGTTTTGCTATTTGCAAAGAGAGCAAACAAGAATATCAATTAAAAAATAATACCGTTATAAAATTAAAAAATGATTAAAAAATACTTGTTTTTAGCTTTACTATTTCCATCAATATTCTATGCACAGTCAGAAAGGTATCCTGTTTACGACGGTTGTAAAGGATTAGAAATTTCTGCGATAGAAGATTGTTTTTTTGCAACAACAAAAAAACATTTTTTTGCAGAATTTAAAACACCTGTAATTGTAGCAAATGAAAATTATAAAGGAACCGCAAACGTTTTGTTTATAGTTACTAAAGAAGGTGATTTTCAAATAATTTATGTGAATACACCTTATGAAGAGATAAAAAAAGAAGTAGAAAGAGCTTTTAAGGTTTTTCCTAGAGTTGTGCCTGCAAAGTATAATAATAGAGATGTAGAAATGCAATTCGAACTGCCAGTTAAATTTCCTATTGAAAGAAATATAGAGGTAAAGACAACAACTAAAACAAAAGGTAACATTGCGTTAAAAGAAGATTTATTTGTAACTGTAGAAAAGAATAGAATTGCAGATTCTGTTTTCTTAGAGCACAACAGCCAGTTAAATATACCTTTTACACATCAAAAATATGTAGATTATGAATTTGCTCTACATAAAGCAAATGGAACGCACACTGCTTCTAAACCTTATGTTTATAGCGAGATTAATAAATACTTAGATTTATCTGAACAAAAAAAGAAGTTTTTAAAGCCAGAGAAAAAATCTTGGTTAGGTAGAAAACTTTGGAACGAACATTTATTACAAGTAAAGAAAAAAGATTTTTGGTTTACGTTAGACTTTTTGGTTGATGTTCAATTAGGGAAAGATAATTCAGATGCTGCTTATACTTATAATAACTCTCGAATTTTTACTGTAAATGGAGGCTTGGGAGATAAGTTTTCTTATTCTGCAACTATTTATGAGAGTCAGGCAAGGTTTGCAGATTATGTAAACAGTTATATATCTAATCCTTCATTATTAACAAGACCTAAAAACTCTGAAGGTTTGGTTCCTGGTAGAGGAAAGGCAAAAAGCTTTAAAGATGATTCTTTCGATTACCCAGTTGCAGAAGGATATTTGTCTTTTCAGCCAAATAAATTTATGCAATTTCAATTTGGTAATGGTAGAAATTTTATAGGAGATGGTTATCGATCTTTTATACTATCAGATGTTTCAGCACCAACTACGTATTTAAAAATGAAGGTTGATTTTTGGAAGATACAATATACTAATATTTGGATGTGGAATACAGAACCATCAATATCATCAATTTCTAATCCTAACGAACATGCAAGAAAATACATTGCAGCGCATTATTTAAGTTTAAATTTAACAAATAAACTAAATATAGGTTTCTTTGAAACAGCTATTTCTACAGGAGAAAATGGTTTTGATGCAGGCTTTCTAAATCCTGTTATATTTTATAGATCTGTAGAGTTTAATAGAGGAGAAGATTCTGGAAATGCAATTATAGGTTTAACTGGGAAATATAAATTAACTAATAATATTTCTCTTTATTCTCAATTAATTATTGATGAATTTTCTGTTGGTAACTTAAATGATTTAGGAAAATGGCAAAATAAATTTGCATATCAATTAGGAGCAAAATATTTTAATGCATTTGAGGTAGATGATTTATTTCTTCAGTTTGAATACAATTATGCTAGACCTTATACTTTTGCACATAAATCTCCAATTTTAAATTACGGTAATTATAGCCAACCAATGGGGCATTTATGGGGAGCAAATTTTTATGAAGCAATAGCAATTGCTCGTTATAAAAAAGACAGATGGTCTTTTAGTGGTAAGTTAACATTAGGTAAAAAAGGTTTCGATTTCGAAGACGAGGTAGTAAGTTATGGTGGTAATATTTACCAATCTTATGAAGATAGATTTGGAGACACAGGAAATGAATTAGCACAAGGTAATACAGCAAATATCTTTATTGCAGACTTGCAAGCTACTTATTTAATTAACCCCGCAAATAATTTAAATCTTTTTGCAGGTTTTACTTATAGAAAATTTTCTCCTAAAGTATCTACCAGTACATTTCCAGGAGGAAATACAGTATGGTTTTCTGCAGGTGTTAAAGCAGATTTATTTAATTGGTATTTAGATTTCTAAAATTTATTATTTCTTTGTAATTTATATTGGAATAATGTATATATTTGTAGTGTGATTCTTCTAAAGGATCACACTTTTTCTTTTTCATAGCAATTTTCCCACTCAATTTATTGAGTGGGTTTTTTATTTCACATCAAAAGCTTTAAAAACTATGGTAAATTCATATTTATCAAATATCTTTGCAAGCTAATTGTGTTTATATGAATACAGCAGTTATTTCAGACAATAAAATATCTATGAAAACTATTATTTCAGACTTTAAACAACTTACCAAAGTTGGTTTGTCTTTAAGTGTTGTGTTTTCTTCTATTGCAGGTTATCTTTTAGCTGTAGAAGTTGTTAATTATTTTACGCTTTTCCTTTTAGGTCTTGGTGGTTTTTTTATGGTAGGTGCTTCTAATGCATTTAATCAAATTATAGAAAAAGATACAGACGCAATTATGAAACGTACCCAAAACAGACCTTTACCAACTGGTAGAATGTCTGTAAACGTAGCATTAGCAATTGCAATTCTATTTACAATTTTAGGGCTTTCAATTTTATATAGTATCAACCCTAAAACGGCATTATTTGGTGCTATTTCAATATTTCTATACGCATGTGTTTACACTCCTTTAAAAGCGGTAACGCCTTTAACTGTTTTTGTAGGTGCAATTCCTGGTGCAATTCCTTTTATGTTAGGTTGGGTTGCAGCAACAAATAATTTTGGTATTGAAGCAGGTTTTTTATTTATGATTCAATTTTTCTGGCAATTCCCTCACTTTTGGGCAATTGGTTGGTTACAGTTCGAAGAATATAAAAAGGCTGGTTTTAATATGTTACCAATGGGAACTAAAGACAAAGGAGCAATAAAACAGATTATTTTTTACACTGTAATTATGATTTTAGTTTCAATAGCACCAGTTTTAAGAGTCTCAGGAGCATTTTACATTTATCCTGCAACTGCTGTAATTGTAGCTTTACTAGGAGTTATAATGTTGTATTATGGTGTAAAGCTTTATAAGAGTGAAGATAATATAGACGCAAGAAAATTAATGTTGTCTAGTGTTTTGTACATAACAGTTGTGCAAATTATATATGTAGTAGATAAATTTTTACATTAAAAAATGAAGATGGAGGAACAAACGTTACAACAAGAACTAACTGCTGCGAAAAGAAAATCTGCAAAACCAATGTTATGGGTTTCTATGATAAGTATGGTTATGTTTTTCGCAGGCTTAACAAGTGCTTATGTTATTAGTATGAAAAGAGATGATTGGGTAACTTTCGATTTACCTGATGCCTTTTTTATTAGTACATTTTTAATTATAGGAAGCAGTATAACATTAATGTTATCTCAAAGATTTTTAAAACAAGGTAAAAGACAATTGTCTCTTATACTTGTAGTTATTACTTTTATTTTAGGAATTGCTTTTATTTGGCAACAATACGAAGGCTTTGAACAATTAAAAAGTTTAGGATTATATTTTACAGGTAAAGGAAGTACAGTATCAACTTCGTTTATAATTGGTATTACATTAATGCATGTTTTACATATATTTGCTGGTGTAGTTGTACTTTTTGTTGTTATTTATAATCATTTTAAATATAAGTACAAACCAAATGATTTGCTGGGGTTTGAACTCGGTGCAATCTTCTGGCATTTTGTAGATATACTATGGATTTATCTATTTTTCTTTTTCTATTTTATTAGGTGATGAAAAATGATTAATTTTGCACAACTATTTTTAACTTACTAATTAATAGAATACATTTATGGAAGCAAATATTGCTGTACCAACTGACAAAAAAGAAATCTGGAGCGGAGGTGGTGCAAAACCATTTGGCGCTAGTTATGGTAAAATGATGATGTGGTTTTTCATCTTATCAGATGCATTAACTTTTTCAGGGTTTTTAGCTGCTTATGGCTTAACCCGTTTTAAGTTTATAGATTCATGGCCAATTGCAGATGAGGTTTTTACTCACGTTCCTTTTGTTCATGGAGATTTTCCAATGATTTACGTTGCAATTATGACGTTTATCTTAATCTTTTCATCTGTAACAATGGTATTGGCTGTAGACGCTGGTCATCAAATGAAAAAAAATAAAGTAGCTTGGTATATGTTTGCTACAATTATTGGAGGTATTATTTTTGTTGGCTCACAAGCTTGGGAATGGAATACTTTTATAAAAGGTTCTTACGGAGCTGTAAAAACAACAGAAGGTAAAGTCTTACAATTTGTAAAAGATGGTAAACAGATTGCTTTGGCAGACTTTGTTACTGGTGCTAGAACAGATCATAGAGAAGAGCATACTAGAAAAAACGGATTATGGTTTCAAAGTGAAGGAACAATTTCTACTTATTCTGTAGCACAAGTTGTAGAAGCATATAATGCGAATCCTGCAATTCAAGTTAGAACAGAATTAATCGATTTAGATAAAAAACAAAAAACAATTCTTTCTAGAGAAGAAGGATCGCTTCAATTAGCAAAAACTAAAATGGTTGTTGAAGGAGCAAACCTAAAGGCAAATGAGTATGGTAATACAATTTTTGCAGATTTCTTTTTCTTTATTACAGGTTTCCATGGTTTTCACGTATTATCAGGAATTATAATAAATATCATCATATTCTTTAATGTTATCTTAGGTACTTACGAAAAAAGAGGACATTATGAAATGGTAGAAAAGGTTGGTTTATATTGGCACTTTGTAGATTTAGTTTGGGTATTTGTATTTACCTTTTTCTACTTAGTATAATAAATAAAATAGATAGAGATGGCACACGCACACGAATCAAATACAAAAAGAATATGGATAGTTTTTGGTATTCTTTCTGTTATAACATTAGTAGAGGTTTATTTAGGTATTATTAAACCAGAAGCTTTACACTTACACGGTCCAGGAACTAGTTGGTTAAATTGGATTTTTATAATCTTAACGTTAGCTAAAGCTTACGGTATTGCATGGGTTTTTATGCATTTAGAAGGAGAAAAAAAATGGTTTAGACGCTCTATTGTTTGGGCAGGAGTCTTTCTAATCACTTATTTAGTTACACTACTATTAATTGAAGGAGGCTATTTATTCGACACACTATCACCACTTGTAAAATGGTAATATAAAATTTAAAAGGTGGTTTTAACCACCTTTTTTTATACACTATAATTAATTAAATAACGCATTACTTAAGTCGCTTATGAAGTTTTTTACTAAAAAAAGAGTAGTATTATTTTTGTTATTTATTTTTCCGTTAATATGTTTTTTATTGCTTTCTACAGGACAGAATAATTTTACGAAACTACCTGTTGTAACAAAAAATGTACTTGATGTTTCAGAGATAGATGATACAAATCAATATAAATTACAAGACAATGTTTCTGTAATATGTTTCTTAGGAAATGATGTAGATAAAAATAAAACAGGTCTTTTAAATTTAAATGAGAAAATTTATAAAGAATTTATAGATAATAAGAAATTTCAAATTGTAGCTATTTTTCCTAAAGGAAAAGAAGTAGAAGCACAAAAGCTAAAAAACCAATTAGGAGCATTTACAGATATGAAGAATTGGCGTTTTTTAGCCGCTTCTAACGTAGATATAGAACGTTTTTATAAAAGTTTTTCTATAGATGAATTACTAAATGCAGATTTATCATCATCTAAAGCTTATTTAATCGATAAAGGTTTAAGTTTAAGAGGTAGAGTAGGTGTTGAGGCAGAAGAAAGTGTTTTTGGTTATAATATGAATTCTGTTGCAGAACTAAAAGACAAACTAAAAGACGATATTAAAGTTTTGTATTATGAATACTATGCTGCTTTTAAAGAGAGAAATGAAAATAAAGCAGATAGAAAAATATAAATTATAATGAATAAAAAATATTCTTACATAGGTATTGCATTTATTATTTTATTGTTTGGTATTTATACGGTTCCTAAAGTGGTAGATCGTTTTAAAGATACAGATTTGGTAAAGTTTAATAAAGTACCAGATTTTGAATTTACAGATCAAGAAGGAAAAACAATTACTAACAAGTCTTATGAAGGTAAGGTATATGTTGTAGAATTTTTCTTTTCTACTTGCCCAACTATTTGTCCTATAATGAACAAAAAAATGGTAACCATTCAAGATGATTATTTTGGGAATCCAAATTTTGGAATCGCTTCAATTTCTATAACACCAGAAATAGATACACCAGAAATTCTAAAAGAATATGCAAAAGAAACAGGCATTACACATAAAAACTGGCATCTTCTAACAGGTAAGAGTGATGATGTAGTTTATGCGCTTTCTAATAAAGGATTTAAACTTTACGTTGGTAAAGGAGAAGAAGAGCATGGTGGTTTCGAACATTCTGGTTTGTTTGCTTTAGTAGATAAAGAAGGTTATATAAGATCTAGAAAAGACGAACATGGTAACCCAATTATGTACTACAGAGCTATTAAAGAACAAATATTTCCAGATCAAATAAAAGAATTAAAAGAAGATATTAAAATATTGTTGAATGAATAATTTAGCTCAAGAAAAAAAATATAAGAAAATAATTACTGCACTGTCAATAATAATACCAGTTGCTGTTGCTTGTTTATTTGGTGTTAATCTTAGAAGTTTAGGTTTTAATGTAGAACCATTAAAGTTTCTTCCTCCAATTTACGCATCTATAAATGGTCTAACTGCGGTTTTATTAATTGCGGCAGTTATAGCTATAAAAAAAGGAAATAAAAAGTTACATGAGCAATTAAATACGGTTGCAATTGCATGTTCTCTTTTATTCTTATTAATGTATATCGCGTACCATATGACTTCAGATTCTACCTCATTTGGTGGAGAAGGAATTATTAAATATGTGTATTACTTTATCTTATTTACTCATATTGTTCTATCTATTATTGTTATTCCTTTTGTACTTATAACCTATATGAAAGCGAAGTTGGGTAAATTTCCAGAGCATAAAAAAATAGCGAAAAAAACGTTTCCTATTTGGCTTTATGTAGCTGTTACTGGTGTTATAGTTTATCTAATGATATCTCCTTACTATGTTTAAAAATAAAATATTTTTCTCGTTTTTACTATTAGTTGTTTTTACTTCTAAAACTGCTTTTTCTCAATGTGCAATGTGTAAAGCTGTTGTAGAAAGTGGAGATGTGTCTATGGCAGAAGGTGTAAACAACGGAATAACTTACTTAATGGTTTTTCCTTACCTTTTAATTGGTGTTTTATTTTATACACTTTATAGATATAAAAAGAATTTTAAAGATTAACATTTAAATAAATACAAAAAGCTGTAACATTTTTTATCTCTTGTCGTCTTATTAAAACAAATAGAAGATAAAATTGTTCGGTTTTTAATTGAATGCAATCGTTTTTGTATCAAAAAAGTATAATTAGTTTTATATAATTGATTTTCATCAACTTATTTTTATCTTTTTATTGTAATTATTGAGAGATCAATCAACTTAATATAAAAATTAAAGATTTTGAAAACCAAACTTATCCTATTTGTAGCATTATGTACTTCTATTGCTACTTTTTCACAAAAACAATGGACTTTAAAAGAGGCCGTAGATCAAGCTTTAGCTAAAAACATCTCTATTCAACAAAATAAGTTGAGTGTAGAGCTTGCTAAAAAAAATGTTGATATTGCTAAAGGTAATTTTTTACCTAACTTAAGTGGTAACACAGGTGGTAACTTAAACTTTGGTTCTGGTTTCGATCCTGTTTCTAATAATAGAATATCTACAAGTATTTTTGGGGGTTCTGTTGGTTTAAGTTCTGGCTATACAGTATTTAATGGTTACAGAAATACAAATACTTTTAAACAGGCTAAACTAGGTGTAGAAACTAGCTTGTATGATCTAAAAAAAATAGAAAATGACATTTCTCTTAGAGTTGTAAATACTTATTTAAATGTTTTATTTGCTAAAGAAAATTTAGGTGTTGCAAAGGTACAAGCAGAAATTAGTAAAAAACAAATTGAAGCTGCAAAAGCAAGATTCGACGCTGGCGTTATTGCTAGAGGAGAGTTATTAAATTTCCAATCTACTGCTGCAAACGATTTACAAAATGTAATTTTACAAGAAAATGCTTTAGACTTAGCATTATTAAATATCGCTCAGCTATTACAAGAACCTACAGAAAATTTTGATGTTGCTCCTATAGAAGTAGAAACTCCATCTGCCAATTTATTATATGATAATTCATCTGCAGTATTTGAGAAATCTTTAAACTATATGCCAGAAATTGCTAGAGCAAAATTAGATATAGAAAATGCAGATTTTAACATTGCAATTGCAAAAGGTAGTTTTTTACCTACAATTACTGCATCTGCTGGTTTATCATCTAATTATGGTTTTAATTTAAACCTACCAGACGGTGTAGAAAACACTGCTCTATTTACTCAGTTAGACAATAACCTTGGTTATGGAGTTGGTTTTAATGTTAGTATTCCAATTTTTAATAGATTTCAAACAAAGAATAGAGTAGCGCAATCTATCATTAACAAAGAAATTTCTGAAACAAGATTAGAAAGTCAGAAATTACAATTAAAACAAACAATAGAACAAGCATTTTTAGATGTAAAGTCTGGTCTAAAAGCTTATGAAGCAGCAAAAATTTCTTTAGACGCACAAAAAGAAGCATTTAAAAATGCACAAGAAAGATATAATTATGGCGCAATGACGTTGTTCGATTTCGATTTGGTAAGAACACGTTTAGTAAATGCACAAGGCGCAATGATACGTTCTAAATATGATTATGTATTTAAGACTAAAGTTTTACAGTTTTATTCTGGCGAATTAGTTTTCTAGTTTAATTTATTAAATTTACAATACAACCTCACACGTTTTTACAACCTGTGAGGTTTTTGTTTTTTTGAAATACTATCTTTGTAAAAAATATAGAAATTGGCAATTATCCTTAACATAGAAACATCAACTAAAAACTGTTCTGTAAGTCTTGCAGATAATGGTAAAATTATTGCAATTAAAGAATTGAATAACGGCAATTATTCCCATGCAGAAGTTTTACATCCCTTTATAGACAATATTTTAAATGAAGGTAATATTTCTAAGGTAGAAATAGACGCTATAGCAGTAAGTAAAGGACCTGGTTCTTATACTGGTCTAAGAATTGGCGTTTCGGCTGCAAAAGGTCTTTCTTTTGCTTTAGATAAGCCGTTAATTTCTATAGATACATTAACATCTCTTTCTTATGCTATTTCTGTAGCTGAAGGTACAATTGTACCAATGTTAGATGCTAGAAGAATGGAAGTATATGCTGCTATTTTTAATAAGGATAATATTCAGATAAGAGAAATACAAGCAGAAATTATAGACGAAAACTCTTTTTCTAAAGAGTTAGAGCAAGGAAATGTTTATTTTTTAGGTGATGGGGCACAGAAGTGTAAAGACATTATAACACATAAAAATGCCTTTTTTATTGATGATAAGTTTCCTTCATCTAAAGAAATGGCAGAATTATCATTTATTAAGTACAAAAAAAACGACATCGAAGATGTCGCTTATTTTGAACCTTTTTATTTAAAAGATTTTGTTGTTATCCCAGAAAAGAAAAAGAAACCTACTTTCTAATTTCTACTTGATGTGGGTAAGGAATCTCTATACCAGCTTTATCTAAAGCAATTTTAGTGTTTTCTGTAACATCAAAATAAACTGTCCAATAATCTTCAGTATTACACCAAGGTCTAACAGCAAAGTTTACAGAACTATCTGCTAATTCTAAAACCGTAACTCCAGGAGCTGGATCTTTTAATACTTTAGGGTGTGCAGCCAATACACTCATTAAAACATCTTTTGTTTGTTTAATGTCTGCATCATAGGAAACGCCAAAAACTAAATCTACACGTCTAGTACCTTCTGTAGTGAAGTTTATTATGTTACCGTTAGATAAAGATCCATTAGGAATTATAATTTCTCTATTAGATAAACCTGTAAGTTTTGTAGTAAAAATTTCAATTTCTTTTACAACACCAGTTTCACCTTGTGCCTGAATTAAATCTCCTACCTTCATAGGCTTAAAAATCATTATTAAAACACCACCTGCAAAGTTAGCTAAAGAACCCTGTAGTGCTAAACCAACTGCTAAACCAGCTGCTGCTAATATTGCTGCAAAAGAAGCTGTTTCTACCCCTAATTTTGCAATAACTGTTATAAAAAGTAATATTTTTAAGACCCAACTTATTAGGTTTCCTAAAAATTGTTGTAATGTAACATCTACTCCTCTTTTCTTTAAAATTTTTCTAGTTGTTTTAACAATAATTTTAATTACTATTAAACCAATAATTAACATGGCTACCGCCATTAATATCTTTGGTGTATATTCTACTAATACTTTTTTTAGTTGGTCAATGTATTCTTCCATAAATTAATTTTAAATTGAATTGTAATGTTTTAATATTTGAATAATATCTGTTACTTTTTTTCTACTGATTTTTTCGTTTTTAGCATACTTTTTTATAGCGTTTGATTTCTCACCAAACAATGCATAAAAATCTTTTTTCCCTTTTGGTAATTTTATAATTTCACTGTTATCTATAGTTATATAATGTTCATCTTTCTTTTTTATAAATTTTGATTTTTTAGATGTTTCAAATTGAGTTGTAGCTACTTTTCCTTCTTTATAAATTACAGATTGTTTTGTGTAAAGAGCTACTTTTCCGTTGTAGTTTATTTCTAAATATTGTAATTTACCATCTAACTCTATAACTTTAAATGTTCTATTTATATCAAGAAAAGTAATTGTTTGATTTTTTGTTTTAGATAAAAAATATATTTCCCCATCCTTTATAAATTCCATTTCGTCTGCAAAAATATTATAACGGAAGAGAAATTCATCTTTTAATTCATTTAATTTAGCTTTTTTGTATCCTTCTGAAAGAAATCTTAAATGTTGCGTTTTTGCTGAAGCATCTACAGCTGTAACTCCTTCAATTTTTGTGTTTGGTCCTTTTAACGTAATAGATAAGCCGTTTTGTCTTTCTAATTGTGCTGTTAAAGTAATAGATTGTATTAACAGTAGCGCTGTTACTACGATTGTTATTTTTTTCATGGCGATTATAATTTTAACAAAGTTAATATATATGCTTCATTTTTTTGAACTTAAAAATAAAGCGTTTTTAATAAGTGTTTTTAGAATTATCTCAATAAAAAAAAGCGATTTAATTGGTTTATTAAATCGCTTTATTTATTTGAAGTGAATTAGTTTACCTCAAATGTAATTTTCAGATTAACTCTAAACTCTGCAACTTCATCTCCGTTTACAACTGCACTTTGAGATTGTACAAAAACAGATTTAATGTTTTTTACTGATTTAGATGCTTGTTTTACCGCTTTTTTAGTTGCGTCTTCCCAACTTTTCTCTGAGTTTGCTAAAACTTCTATAACTTTCATTATTGCCATAATATTTTTTTTTAAAATTCGTATCACGTAAATATAAGTAAATGAATTAAATTTTTATGTTAAAATAATCTAATGTTAATTTAATGTTACGTAATTGTTTTTAAATTGTTACAAAAAACCTATATTTGTAAAAGTAGTGTAAACCCTAAAAAAAGAAATCATGAAAAAAATACTTACAATCGCAATTTTTTGCATCGCAGCAATAGGATACTCTCAAGATATAAAACCTACTTATGAAGTAGAAGGAAATTTAGTTAAAGCTACTTATTACCATGAAGATGGTTCTGTTAAAACAGAGGGGTTTTTTAAGGATAAAAAATTAACTGGTAAGTGGACACGTTTTGATACTCAAGGAAATAAAACACAATTAGCTTTTTATAAAGAAGGTAAGAAAACAGGAAAATGGTTTTTCTGGAATGAAGGTTCTTTAAAAGAAGTAACTTATAATAATAACACTATTGAAGATGTTAATTTATGGAAAGCAGAATCTAAACTTGCTACCAATAAATAGATACTTCTCGTTTAATATTAAAAAAAGATCCAAGGTAAATTTTACTTTGGATCTTTTTTTATGTTCATAATTCACCAAAACTAAATCTTTTATCATTTGTTTTAATTTGTTTTTAGTAAATGTTTTCTTTTACTTTCTACTAATATGTATTTAATTATTAAAGGTATTTACATTTACTAATTTCACCAAGACTTACTTCTTAAAGTAAAGTTCATTTTTATACATGTAATCGCTTTTGCTTACTATATTAAAATATGTTTTTGTAAATGAAATTAAGCTTGTCATTGAGTTTTTTGTGAAGAAGTATAAAATAATATTATATGCATAAAAAAAACGCTTAGAAGTTATTCTAAGCGTTTTATATATTTTGTAAGTATTTTATTATTCTACTAATAAAGAAAAAGGAATATTATAACTAACTCCTACTGGCTTACCTCTTTGTTTTCCTGGTTTCATTTTAGGTAACATTTTCATTACCTTAATAACCTCAGCTTTAATTTTTGGGTGAGGTGCTCTTGCTTGTACATTAACAATGTTCCCTTGTCTATCAATCTTAAAACCAATAAATACTCTTTTCTTCCCTGGAGATAATCCTAATTCATTAGGTAATTCTGCATCAAATTTTCTAGAGAAATGTTTTTGTACCATTTTACTAAAACAATCTTTTAACTCTTTCTTACTTCCTTTACATCCTGGAAAAACAGGTGCATCTTCAATAATCATAAAGTTTACATCTTCAATAACTTCTTCAGCTTCTTCAACCTCTACAATTTCTTCAACTTCTACAGCTTCTGTTTCATCTGTTTCAGTAGATTCAATTACAGTTTCTTCAACTTCCTTTTCATCTTCAACAACTTCAATTTTTTCTGGTGTTGGTGGTGGTGGAGTTTTAGGTTGTGCAGGTGGTTTTACTTCCGTAATTGGAATATCTTCTTCCATATCTGCATTCATACTAATAACACCTAAGTCACTAGTAGTTCTATCATAAGTTTTCTTTTCAATTGCAGCATATGTTATAAATAAAGCCAATACTAGACCTATTTGCATAAATATTTTACTGTAATTTTCTAAATTCGATTTGGGATTCTTCTTTATTTCCATGGAATAAAAGTTATTTATAGTTCGCTAATTTAACTAAATTATTGTGTTAATTACAAGTCTTTTTGTTTTTTAACCACATTTTTTTTTAAAAACTTGATTAAAAACGAATAAACCTAGTAAAACACCAAGAGAATTCGCAATTACATCTAAGTAATCTCCTGTTCTATAATTTGTTATTGTGTGTTGTAATATTTCAATAATTATGCCAAATAGTATACAAAACAAAACAACTAGATGCTTTTTGTTTTTTCTGTAAAAGGTTAATAACCAAGAAACAGAGAGTGTAAAATATGCAAAACAGTGTTGTAACTTATCTAAATGACTAATACTAACATTGTATTTAGGCATTTTCATTAAGCTTAAATACAGTATTGTAATAGTTATAAATATTGCAATTACAAATATTTTACCCTTTAATAAGACTTTGATATGCTTCAGCATCTAATAAATTTTCTATTTGAGAGCTGTCAGAAATTTCAATCTTAATCATCCAGCCTTTGTTATAAGGGTCTGAGTTTACTAATTCTGGTTCGTCTTCTAATTCTTCGTTAAAGGCGATAACTTCTCCTCTTAAAGGCATAAATAAGTCAGAGACTGTTTTTACTGCTTCTACAGAACCAAAAACTTCTCCTTCTTCTACAGTATCATCTAAAGTATCTACATCTACATATACGATGTCTCCTAATTCTCCTTGTGCAAAATCTGTAATTCCTATAGTTGCAACATTACCTTCTATTTTTAACCACTCGTGGTCTTTTGTGTATTTTAAGTCTGCTGGGATATTCATTTTAATATATATTATTGTTAATTGTTTAATTTCCTCCTAAGTTATAAATAATATTAAATCCACCATTAATCGCTTGTCTTGGGAAAGTGGTAGAAATAGCATATTTAGACGTTTGATGATTGTAATAAAACGACGCTGTTAAATTACTACTTAATCTATAATCGGCTGTAAATTTAATAGAAAATAATCTTTGTCCACCACTAATTTGATCATTATCTTCATCTACTGCTCTAATTAGTGTTAAATTATCTCGTAAAGAAACGTCTGCTCTTAAATTAATGTCTCCTTTTAAGGTTTGTTTTTTACCTGTAAAACGTGTGTTTACTTTTATATCTTTAAAGACATAACCCATTCCAAAAATATATTCTGTACCTTTTATGTCTGTTAAAGTACTGTTGTTAAAATTCATGGTTAATGTTCTATCTCTTTTAATTTCTCCTCTTAAAGAAAAAGAATTTCTCATTTTCATATCTACTTTTATTAAAGGAGAAAACTCATCTACTAAAGTTACGGCAGACACTAATAATTCTGGTTCATAATTTCCTGCAGAATTTGTTTCAGAAAATTTATTTAAACCATCATATTGTAGGTTGTTTGTAAAACTAGATACTGTATAAGAAGATTTATAACCGTGAGATACCACAAAGTTGCTAAAGTTCTTTTTAAAGAAACCAAGTTTCATTAAACCTGTGTAACGCAAAGTCCAATTAGGAATTGGAATGTTTTTAAATAAACCTGTATTTACCTTATCTGGGTTAGAACCAGAATATGCTGCCATAAATGCTGGTAATAATACTTGTTGACTATTTTTTCCGTAACCTGCAACTGGTGCACCATTTTCTGTAGCTAACCTGTTTGCAATTATATCTCTATAATCTCTCATTGTTTGAAACAATACATCTCCGTCTGTAAATGCTGTAGAAATCATAGAATGACTCGCACTAAAGTTTCCTGTTTCAAAAGCTGGTGCACTAAAATCTAATGCTCCAGTAGAAGAACCATTGTCTACAACATCTAATTGTTGCGATAAATCTCTTGTTTTAATTTTATTACCTCTTACATCAATATTTAAATCTTTAAAAGGCTTTACTGTAAATGTATAATCTAATTTATTATACTGGGTTCTACTATATGTTTTATTGTAGTATTCGCTGTTATCTGGGTCTCTAGGACCTACTAACCAACCATTTTGTAAAGCTTTGTTTCTAATATCTACTTGACTACCAAAAGCAAATGAAGTTGGTGCACCACCAAGAAAACCAACTTCTTCTGTATAACCAGGTAAAAATTGCCCGTTGTTTTCAGAATAACTTACCTTACCTTGTTTTACAGAAGTTACTACATTGTAAACACCTTTTAAAATCTGTTTACCTAATGATAGTTTTTTCTTTTTATTGTTTCTTCCTGGGGTAGGAGGTAATCCATTTCCTATAGCTCCTTTCGTATTCTTTCTTTGCGTTTTAGACATTAAAAGTTTTTCAAAACCAAGTCCTTTATAAAACTTATCGAATGTAAATGTGGTATTTACATTATGTGTATTCGCATTCTGAATAACGTTTCCTACTAAATCTACATAAGCAACATCTACACCATCTATATCTATTGTACTTTGTGCAGCAGCTTGCCAATCGAAATCTGCTGTGTATGCATAATCTGCTTTTATCCAACTTAAAAAAGGAACCTTGTCTATTGGTAATTGATAAGTACCATTTAATTTTTGATGATAATGACTTGCTCTTCCAGTATTAAAAAAGTCGTCATAAATTTGAATATCTTCATTAGAATCAAAAGTATCGTAAATATAACTATTGGTTGCATTAAAGTTAAATTGAAGTGATTTTGTTAAATCGAAACCTACTGTATAATCCCAATCGAATAAAAACCTACGTTGTTTTAATTCTGGCTGATCAGACAAACCTTCAACTAAATTTCTAGACTGTTGTTCTGTAAAATTTCTATTAATTCTAGAATTTACCGCTATTGTAGAAGGAATTGGGTTAAAGTTAAAATCCTTAATTAGTTTTAAGTGTTTATTCTGCAGAAAACCTACATTTTTAAAAGGTTCTATAGGTTTTGCTTGAAAGTTATAACTATAAGTTGCACCTGCTGTTACATTTTCATTTATGTATTTCTGTATGTTATAATCTCTATGAAATTCTTTATTATGTGCATAAGAAACAGACACATTTTCAACATCGTAAAATTTTGGTTTTTTTGTTGAATTTGGATTTCTATTTTTCTTTACATTTATAAAACTGATACTTGTTCTTTTAGTATAATCTCTAGAAAACTCACTATTTGGGTTTTGTTCTAAAGCATCTTCTAAAATTACGTCTTGGTATTGAGGATCGTATTTTGGATCTATAAAAGTTTCACCAACACTGTAGCTCATTGGTAATTGAATTCCCCATTTCTGTGGAGTTAACACTTTTCCTAATTGAACAGTAGTAGCAATGTCATATTGTCTAGTTTCATCTAAACTACGTTGGCTTACTCTATCTTCTACGTTACCAAAACCAACAGTAGACATACTTCCTGCTAAAGATATATTTGCAACATCTGCAAAATTTGCATCTGCATTTACTACTGCAGCCCAACCACCTTTATTATCAAAACCAGCAGAACGCAATTCATTAAACCAAATTTCTGCACTTTTATTTGCTAAAGAATTATTTTTAATACCTAGCATAATTGTTCTTAATTGTGCTAAAGTAGGGTTTCCCTTTACGCTAATTGTATATGGTAAATTTGGGTCTTGTTCTTGTGATTGATAAATTTCTGCGACAGAAAAATTTGCACTATTTCTTTCTAATTTTACTTTACCAAATGTTTCTAAGAAAGCATCTAAATTATTTGCTTCTGGCCAAATATCTAATGCAGATGTTCCGTTTCTTGTAACTTTAAGAGGAATTTCAATTTGATAAAAATTCTCATTTAAATCTGTACCTAATCTAATAATTGCAGACATTTCATTGTCTTCAACAAAAACTTCTCCTTCTGTTTGTTCTAAGTGCATAAACATTTTTAACTGCTTAAAACGCCTTAAATCTATACTTATATTTTTGTAAATAGCTCTTACTTCTTCTGGTTTTAATCTGTTTACTTTTAAAGTTACAGATTGTTCATTTTGCAATTGTACGGTAGTACTTCCTTGTAGAAGTTCTCTCTCAATACCTGGAGGCTGAATGTAGCTTCCTTCATTTTGTTCTATACTTACAACACCAACTTCAAAATCATTTAATTCATCTTGTGTTAATTCTCTGTCTGGGTCTGTTGCAGGATCTAGAGTTCTAACATAACGTCTCCAATCTCCACGAACTAAATCTAATTCACCAAAACGAATAACAATTGGCATTTTAAAATTAGTTAAAAACATTCTTACAAAACGAATACTATTAAAATCTGAAATTCCATTTACAGGACTTCCACTTCTTACAGGAACTCTAAATTGGTACCATTTTGTTTGTTGTGTACTTCCGTTTTCTAGTGTAACTGTAGTTGTTTTTTCATCAACAACATAACCAACACCTTTTCTTAGATTTGCTTGGTTCATAGAAATCTTATACTCGTAATAACTCTCTACGGTATTCATTGTTTGATCTCTATTAATATCTTCTGTATCTGGGTAAGTTGTAGATGAAGTTGGGTAAGACTCGTTAGATTGATTTAACGTTGGTGAGTTTCCTTGTGTATTATTAAAGTCTTTATATCTTGTTACTAAAGATGCATTTATAGCATCTAAATTAGCACCTCTAAAGAATTGAAAGTTATCTGCTGCAGGATCATTTAAAGCTGCAAATTGTCCTATTCCTGGTAAGTTCCTTTCTTCAAGATCATTTAAACCATCAAAACCAATATCTTGGTTTGTTCTAGCGTCGTCCTGCTCATTAAAAGCATATATAATTGATGGGTTTCTAGGAATATCTCCCCAAGTTGTTCTGTTTACATTACTACCATTAACCTTTAAACCATCTTCTGGTAAACCATTTTCGTACATTTTACGATTATCCTTTAAAACGTCTTCAGAAATATTACCTAAATTTATATATAAATCTCCTGTTTGGTTTGTAGGGTTTGTTGGGTCTACACCTTCTGGTAAACCTTCTTCTGCGGTTATAGAGTAATTTTGATACGGATCCATAATCCAGAATTGCATGTACTCTACATTAGCTTGGTCAAAATTGTTAGTTGTTAAAGCACGCATAATTCCACCCCATCTTGTTTCAGGATTTGGTAGTGTTACTTTATCACCTTGTATTGTTGCTGAAGGATCGTAGTTATAAGAACCTCTTTCTTGCGGAAAATAAGCTAAATCTAATGTTCTAACCAAAGAGTTTTGTGTAATATCTAATTGTACATTAGGAAACAATTCTCTGTAATTAATTTGTCTTGTTTCTGCTCTAGAAAGTTCATCTGCATCTATACTTGCAGGTGTGTCCCCAACGCCATAAAATATCTGATCTACACTATACCAAGCCAATTTACCTCTCTTGTAATTGTAAGATAAATCGTCTCTTTCTCCGTTAAAATTAGGAAAGTATTTTGGCGTACTCGCTTCGTGCCAATCTAAGGCAGATAAAATACTAATTGGTACTTGCGAAGCTTCAAAATCATCTATATAAGAAGTTGCAGAACCAGTAACATCAATACCACTTGGAGAGCCAGGAATTAAATATGCCATATCTCCTCTAACAGATAAATTAGACGGTGCATCTGTATCTACAAAAGGTAATTTGTTTGCTAATTTTGTAAAATAGGGTACTTCTGTAGAATAGTTAAAATTGAAACCTAACATGGTATTATTTATAGGTTCTGCACCAAAATTAACTTTAGGTGTTAAAGGTCTTTCTTCAATATTTAAATAAGTTGCACCAACAATAAAGTCTTCAGAAAACTTATGTTCAACATCAATACCAAAAAATGTTTTTCTTTGTTGATTAAATACAGAATTATTCTCTGTAGAAACACTAATTGGCACACCAGAAGCCTGTAAACCTGGATCTATAATTTGAACTCTTCCTAATTGATAATCTACCACATAATCTACACCTTCTACCAATTGTCTTCCACCAGCAGAAACTCTTACAGAACCTCTTGGTACATTAAATGCACCAATAGGAATTCCACCAGAATTTTCCGATTTAAAATACCCTTTTAAGAAGTATTTATCTTTATTCTGAAAGTTATTTTTAATGTTTGTTTTAGTGTTTAGATACATTTCTTTAAACAAGAAATTCACATCCGAAGGATTAGATAAAGCATCTTCTAAATCGTTACCAAATGGTTCTGGTTCTGGAAAAAAAATGAAACCGTTTTCAGAATTCACAGTAATTCCTTCTACATAATCGAAAAAACCATCTGGAGTTCTAAATTGACTTTGGTCTAATTGATCTAATTTTAAAACCTGTAATAAAGGTAAATTAGAAATACCTGCAGTTTGTGCGTTTTGTAAAACGTTAGAGGCAATACCTGTTTCATCATCTCTATATTGTATTTCGAATCTAAAACCATCTTGTGTTAAAGGAAAAGCACCCAAAGCATAAACGTTTTTCATCATTAAACGCCATGTAGGAAAAGACTCATCTTCACCAGTAGTAACATTCGCTCTTTTTGTTTGTAAAATTTCACTACGTAATAATTTTACCGCTAAATTATTTGGTGCTAGAACTCCATCATTAGAAAATTCACCAACTTTAAAAGAATTCTTAGTACTTCCTGTTACATTACCTGCAACTGTATATTCATAAGCAACTGCTAATACTTCACCATCATTTAGTCTTCTATTTAAAGAGATAAAACCTAATTGAGAGTTTAAGCGATATTCATTTGCATCTAATTTTCTAGCGTTTTCTAAAACAGAATAATTCGTTCCGTTTTGCATATTATAAGGTTGTAAAGAACTGTCTACAGTAGAAACATCTCTAATACCACCTCCAGGAATAATTTCTGTACCAATTCTGTTTGCACCATTAAAAGGTAAGTTCTTTCCAGCAACTTGGGCTTGAGTAATTGCAGGACTTAAAACAACGCCATTTTCATCAACTAAAACATTAGAATTAGATTCACCAATATCTGCAAACGCTACAATACTTCTATAATCTTCTGTACTAGCATTTCTATTGGTTATCCAAACTTCTACTCTTGTTATATTTATTGGACTATTTATTAATGGATAATTCTTAAGTGAATTAGCATAATTATCTATAAAATATTGAGATAAGAAAAAGTGTCTATCATTATCATAATCTGTAGTTCTCAACTCAAAAGATTGTATAGAAGCACCACCTTCAGATACTACTGTTTTACTTTCTGAGTTTTGCTGAGAGAAAACAGCAGTAACATTTGTGTTACCAAATTTTAAATCTGTTTTTACACCAAATAAACTTTGTGCTCCATTAATTAAAGAGTTTTTAATAGGCATAGATACATTACCAGCTTCTAAACCTTGTAAAATGTCATCTTCATTGGGTTCAAAACCAATTTTTACTAAATTTTGAAAATCGAAAGAAGCTTGTGTATCGTAATTTGCAGTAAATTCTAAACGCGTACCTACTTTTGCACGAATACTTGCGTTTATTTGTTGATCAAAGTCAAAAGTAAGATTACTTCTGTTTTCTTCGGAAATTTGTGGGTTGTCTGTATTTTGATAAATAAAACCAAGCTTTAAATTTAAACTTCCTGTTGGCGTTACTTGTACTTCTGTACCACCAAAGATGGTTTCGAAGAATTTATTGTTTACATAATAGGTTGGTAGTAAGTCTTTTTGCGCGTCTTTAGAACCTTTTTTCTTACCGTCTGTTGCACTTACTTTTTCTTTAAAGTATTGCAACATATCTCTTTTTAAACGATATTGTTGGTATTCTCTTGGAGATAAATAAATAGGAGTTCTTGTGTAATAATTTCCTATTTTTTCAACAATAACATACTTGTTTAAAACTTTATCGAAAATAATTTCTTTTTGTGCTAAATCATCTAAATATAAACCCCCTTTTTGAGTGTTTTTAAAGTCATATCGCAGATCTACAGGTTCTTTTGTAACTATTGTAGAATCTTTTTCTGTTTTGTCTTGGGCGTAAGTAGATAAGCTTACTGTAAAAGTAATGACTATAAATAAAAACGTACTTTTAAAAAATGTACTCAATTGATTATAAACTTTTTAAGGCTAATTTTATGATTTGTTCTACAGAAGCATCGGTATGTTCTTTAACAATAATAGAAACCAATTTTTCTGATTGCTTCCTCTGAAAACCTAGTACTTCTAAAGCAGATAACGCTTCATCTTTGTTTGTATTGCTTGCACCTACAGAAACTTCATCTATATCGAAGGTCTTTAGAATTTTATCTTTTAAATCTACAATAACTCTTTGTGCTGTTTTTGCACCAATACCTTTTACAGATTGAATTAATGCTACATTTTCTGATGCAATTGCTTGCTGAATTTCTTCTGAAGTCATAGAAGACAGCATCGTTCTTGCAATACTTGGCCCAACACCAGAAACAGAAATTAAGAACTTAAAAATGGCTCTTTCTGTTTTGTTGATAAACCCAAAAAGCGTGTGCGCATCTTCCCTAATGGAAAGATGCGTATATAAAACCACGTTTTCGTCTGCAGGTAATGCAGTATATGTATTTAAAGAAATATGAAGCAAATACCCAACACCATTGCAATCTACAACAACCTCTGTTGGATTTTTCTCTACTAATCTTCCTCTAACTTGTGTAATCATAAAAATCTTTTCAGGCTTCTAAAGTAATACTTTTTATTTGGTGTTCCTTTTTTCTTTTTGTTGTGCGTCTACAACAGCTAAAGCAGCCATGTTTACCATTTCATCTACACTAGAACCTAATTGTAAAATATGTACTGGTTTATTAAAGCCTAAAATTACAGGACCAATAGATTCTGCACCTTCAACTTGCTTTAATAATTTGTAAGTAATATTTGCAGATTCTAAATTAGGGAAAATTAAAACATTCACTTTTTTTCCATTCAATTTAGAAAAAGGAAACTCTTTTGCTAGCATTTCTGGGTTTAAAGCAAAATCTGCTTGTAACTCTCCATCGATTACTGTGTCTGGAAAATGACGGTGAACATAAGAAACAGCTTCTCTAATTTTCTTAGAAGTTTCAGAACTTGAAGAACCAAAATTAGAATAAGATAACATTGCAATATTTGGTTTCATACCAAACATGTTTACAAACTTACCGGTCATTTGTGCAATTTTAGCTAATTCTTTAGCCGTAGGATTCTCATTAATAGTAGTATCTGCTAAAAATAAAGGACCTTGTTTTGTTAGCATTAAATTACAAGCTGCAATTTTTGTAACATCTTTATCTTTTTCGATAAGCTCTAACATTGGCTTAACAACAGTTGGGTAAGGTCTAGAATAACCAGTTATTAAAGCATCTGCTTCTCCTTCATTTACCATCATTGCTGCAAAATAATTACGCTCTCGCATTAATTTTTTTGCTTCAGAAAATGTACGTCCTTTTCTTTGACGTGTTTTCCAATATGCTTCTGCAAAACGATTCCTTCTTTCTTTTTCTTCGTCTGTTTTAGGATCTATAATTGTTACATCTGCTGTAAAGCCAATTTCTTCTTTAAGTTCTAGAATTACATCTTTTCTTCCTAATAAGACAACTTTACCAATTTTGTCTTCATGCACTCTTTGTGCAGCTTTTAAAACATCTAAGTGATCTGCTTCTGCGAAAACAACACGTTTAGGATTGCTTTTTGCTCTGTTGTGTAAAAGTCTAATTTCTTTGTTACCAGAACCAGAACGTTCCATTAATTCTTCTCTATACTTTTCCCAATCTTCAATTGGTTCTAAAGCAACACCAGAGTCCATTGCAGCTTTTGCAATTGCTGGTGGAATTTCATAAATTAATCTTGGGTCAAATGGTTTTGGAATAATGTATTCTCTTCCGTAAGCTAAACTTACTTCGTCATAGACAATGTTTACTTGTTCTGGTACAGATTTTTTAGCCAAATTAGCTAAAGCGTGTACAGCAGCCATTTTCATTTCCTCATTAATCTTGGTAGCTCTAACGTCTAAAGCTCCTCTAAAAATAAAAGGAAAACCAAGAACGTTATTAACTTGGTTAGGATGGTCTGATCTTCCTGTAGCCATTATAAGATCTTTTCTTGTTGCTACAGCAATATCATATTCTATTTCTGGTTCTGGGTTTGCCATTGCAAAAACAATTGGATCTTTTGCCATTGTTAAAAGCATTTCTGGCGAAACCACATTTCCTTTAGATAAACCTATAAAAACATCTGCATTGTGCATTGCTTCATCTAAGGTTTGTAAATCTCTGTCTGTTGCAAATTCTGCTTTTTGAGACGTAAGGTTTCCTCTATCTTTTCTAATAACACCTTTACTGTCGCACATTACAACATTTTCTCTTTTTACACCTAACTTTAAGTATAGGCGTGTACAAGAAATTGCAGCAGCTCCAGCTCCGTTAACAACAATTTTTACTTTACTAATATCTTTTTCTGCAATATCGATGGCATTTTTTAAAGCTGCAGCAGAAATAATTGCAGTTCCATGTTGGTCATCATGCATTACAGGAATGTCTAATTCTTCCTTTAAACGTCTTTCAATTTCAAAAGCTTCGGGTGCTTTTATATCTTCTAAGTTAATTCCACCAAAAGTTGGTGCAATTGCTTTTACTGTTTGTATAAAAAGTTCTACATCTGTAGCATCTACTTCAATATCGAAAACATCTATATCTGCAAATATTTTAAATAATAAACCTTTTCCTTCCATTACTGGTTTTGAAGCTTCGGGTCCAATGTCTCCTAAACCTAAAACAGCAGTTCCGTTAGAAATTACAGCTACTAAATTTCCTTTAGCAGTATATTTATAAACGTTGTTTTTGTCTTTTGCAATTTCTAAACAAGGTTCTGCAACTCCAGGAGAATATGCCAGTGCTAAATCGTGTTGGGTTGCATATTTCTTAGTAGGAACAACCGCAATTTTTCCTGGTTTTGGTTTTGCATGATATAGTAAAGCTTCGTGTCTTTTTCTAGAATCGCTCATATAATATTTGTTTGCTTGTTTAAGCGGCAAAGATATGGTTTTCAATGGAAGAGAAAACCAAGAAAAGCAATCTTTTGCAAATAGGTTTTTTTTAATAAAACTAAAGATTTCTATCTTTTTTAAGACGAAATTTCGATCTTATTATTAAAATTTTAACAGTATTTTTATACCCAGACAACTTTTAATGTTTTAAAGACGTCTTAAAAATTAAGAACAAATTATATTTGGTTTAACAAATATTAAACATTTGGTTGTAACATAAACTTTATGTTTGCGTTAACTAACAAACCTATCTATGAAGAAAATTACTTTTATTATTTTATTATTTATTGCATTTTCTATAAATGCACAGATAAAAGGAAATATTACAGATAAAAACGGAGAGCCGCTTTCTTTTGTAAGTGTTTATTTAAATAAAACAGTTACAGGAACCACTACAAATGATAATGGAGACTATATTCTAAACCTTAAAAAAACAGGAAAGTATACTGTAATCTTTCAGTTTATAGGTTTTACCACTTTAAAAAAAGAGGTAAATATTACTTCTTTTCCTTTTAAATTAAATGTGGTTTTAGCAGAGGAAAACGTACAACTACAAGAAATTGTTATTTCTACAAAAGACAATCCTGCAAACAGAATTATAAAAAATGTAATTGCCAATAAAGATAAGAATACAGATAAGTATGCTAATTATACTGCTAAATTTTACTCTAGAGGTTTAACTAGAATAAAAGACGCACCAGAAAAGTTTTTTGGTCAAAGTACAGGTGATTTTGGTGGAGGTTTAGACTCAACAAGAAGTGGTATTATTTATTTATCGGAAACTTTTTCTAATATTTCATTTCAGAAAAATCCAAAGAAATTTAAAGAAAAAATATCTGCTTCTAAAGTATCTGGGCAAGACAATGGTATTAGTTTTAATAGAGCAGAAGAGTCTAAGTTAGATTTGTATGAAAATAGTTTAGAAGTTTTTAATGGTTTGGTTTCTCCAATTTCTTCAAACGGATTTAGTTATTATAAATACAAATTGGTAGGAACATTTTATGATAAAAACGGAAAACTAATTAATAAAATAAAATTAATTCCTAAGCGTAAGAACGATCGTGTTTTTGAAGGTTTTATTTATATTGTAGAAGATGATTGGGCTTTATATGGTACAGATGTTACGGCAACAGGTGCACAAGTAAATATACCAATTGTAAATTCACTAAAATTAAAACAAGGTTATAATTATTCTGAAGAAATAGATGGTTGGGTTTTAATTAACCAAACAATAGATTTCGATATTTCTATTTTTGGTTTTAAACCTAGTGGAAAATTTTCTTATACTTATTCAGATTATAATTTTAAACCAACTTTTACAGAAAGTACATTTACAAATGAAGTTTTATCTTTTGATGAAAATGCAACTAAAAAAGACACTGTTTTTTGGAATAAATTAAGACCTGTTCCTTTAACGCAAGAAGAAATTTCAGATTATAAAATTAAAGACAGTATTAAGGTACTTAGAAAATCTAAAAAATATTTAGATTCTTTAGATGCTAAAGGAAATAAATTTGGTTGGTTAGATCCAATAACTGGGTACACTTTTAGTAATACTTTTGAAGATAAATCTTTCTCTTATAACGGGCCTTTACTAAAAACGGGTTTTAATACAGTACAAGGTTTTTACACTGGCGCAGGTTTTAGCTATTTTAAATCTTTAAATAAAAAAGGAAAATGGTGGGGAGCAGGTGTAAACGCTAATTATGGTTTTTCTGATAAACGTATTAGACCAACCGCTTATTTTTCGAAAAAATGGAATAATATTTCTAGACCAAGGTTGTATGCAACAATTGGTGTAACTACACCTCAATTTAATGAGAGAGAACCTATAAATAGATTAAATAATACCCTTAGTTCTCTAATTAGTAACTTAAATTACTTAAAGATTTATGAGAAACAAGCTGCAGAAATATCGTATTCTCAGGAGCTTAAAAACGGAATTTTTGTATCTGGGTCATTAGGTTACGCAAAAAGAAAACCATTGTTTAATACTACAGATTTTTCTTGGGTTTCTGGCGATAAAAATGGTGGGTATACATCTAATAACCCTTTAGATCCAACAGATTTTACAGTTGGTGCGTTTGCAACACATAATATTGCAACTTTAAATTTAGCAACAAAGTTTGTTTTTGGTCAGAAGTATTTATCGTACCCAGATAGCAAACAAAATATAGGAAATGATAAATACCCAAGTATAGATCTAAGATATCGTAAAACTTTTGCAGCCACAAATTCAGAATTAAATTCAGACGTTTTTATTACAAACATTAAACAAATAATAAATGCAGGTAATTTTGGAAACTTTAGATATAACCTTAGAGGTGGAGTTTTCTTAAAAAAGAAAGAGATTGCTTTTATGGATTTCCTTCAACCAAACGGAAACGAATTAACATATCCTCTTCAAACTGGCGGAATAAATAGTTTTGGCTTGTTAGAATATTACAAGTTTTATTCGAATGATAAATATGCAGAAGCGCATATTCAGCATAATTTTAAAGGCGCTCTTTTAGGTAAAATTCCTTTATTAAATAAGTTGAATTATCATTTAGTTTTAGGTTCTAAGGCGTTGGTTATGGCAGATGCAAAACCATATACAGAGTATTCTGTTGGTTTAGATAATCTTGGTTTTGGTAAATGGCGTTTTTTGCGCTTAGATTATGTGAAATCGAATTACAATGGTGTTTCAGAAAACGGATTCTTATTTAGATTTAGTTTATTCAATTAATTAGTTACAAATGAAAATAGAAGTCCTTTTTTTTGGTATTACTGCAGATTTAATAGGTGAAACTCAACTAGAAATTGAGTTTCAGAACTTAATTTCTGTAGCCGATTTTAAATTGGCATTAAAAGAAAAACATCCACAGTTAAAAAATATTAACTCGTACGCAATTGCTGTAAATGAAGAGTACGCAGAAGATCATTTACTTTTAAAAATAAATGATGTTGTAGCTATAATTCCGCCAGTTAGCGGAGGTTAATTGTTGTGCGTTTTTAGAAAATAAACTTAATTATTTTTTACTAAAGTATTTTTTATCAACATAAAAAGTACCAAAAGGAATTATAGAAGCAACTAAAACAATTGCAAGTGTTTTGTTGTTCCAGTTCATTTCTTTTTTAATTACAATTGCCAAAACAACATATAACATAAATAAAATACCATGAGGCATACCTAGCATTTTTACATAAGAAGCATCGCCTTGAAAATATTTAATTGGTGTAGCTATAAAAAGTAACAATAAGTAAGAGATTCCTTCTAAAAAGCTAATAATTCTGAATATGTTCTTCATCTGTATTTAGGTAATGTCTATTCGAGTAATTTCGAAATTATATAATATTGCAAAAATACAAATTTGTTTCCCTATTTTTGTTGAACAATGCAGAGAACTTCCATAAAAATATCGTCAGAGAAATTAGATTTAAATGAATGCTACAGTTTTGTTGAAGATGATTCTTGCGGCGGAATTTCTGTATTTGTAGGTACTGTAAGAAATGATACGCAAGGTAAAGTGGTAACACAGTTAGATTTTTCTACCTATAAACCAATGGCTATTAAAGAAATGCAGAAAATTGCAGATTTGGTTTTAGAAAAATTCGATGTTAAAAAAATAGCCATTCATCATGCAGAAGGAATGTTACAAATAGGCGAAGTTCCTGTAATAATTACCGTCTCTTCTAAGCATAGAAAAGCTGCTTTTGAGGCTTGTGAATTTGCTATTGATACATTAAAAGAATCTGTACCAATCTGGAAAAAAGAACATTTTTCTGACGGACAAGTTTGGGTAAACGCACATCCGTAATTCTATTTTCAGTTTTTAATTCTTCAGCAAAAAGTATTATTTTTTACTGAAGAATTAAGTAAGAGATATAAATAGGTTTTAGTTTTTGTTAATTGCCTTTCTGCTTTGCAGCCACAAATAAAATTGCAACCCAAATAAAATTGCACCTGCCAATAAATGCACTGCTTGCGTACCTAAAGGAATCTCTGCATAATACATTAAAATACCAGAAATTACTTCTAAGAATATTAAAGCAATAATCCAATTTACAAGTTTGTATCCTAAGTTTTTAATTTGGTTAAGGTAAAACATTCCTATGTTTACTAAAACAATTGCAATAGTAAAAGATCTATGAAAATAGAATTTAAAACTAGGGTTCATTAAGCTATAATTCTTGTTTTCGAAACCAAAAAGTTTTACTTGTTCATCTATAAATTGCCTTACCTGTGTTCCCATTGCAATTTGTATCAATGAAAAAATTACAGAAGCAATTAATAATTTATTAAAAACAGCATTGTATTTAAAGGTTGTTTTCTTATCAGAAATTATAAATTTTAACCATAATAAAAGCGCAATAATAACCAAGCCAAGAACCATATGAATAGTTATCATACCTGGTTTTAAATTGGTGTCTACAACCATTTTACCCAGCGCGCCTTCTACAAGCATTAAAAAGAAGGCACTAAATGCAAGTATTGGAATTCTTTTATCTTTTTTTCTGCGTTTAAATGCTCCGTAAATTAAAAATAGAAATACAAAACCAGCTAAAACAGAAGCTAATCTATTAATATACTCTGTCCAAGTATGGTATTTGTTAAACTTAGCATAATCGTGTTTTGTATAGTTTGCCCAGTTTTTTTTATTGAAGTTTTCTTCTGTTCTTAAATCGTGTTCTGCAACAAACAACGTTTCATTTTTTATAATAATAAAACCTTCCTTATATATAGTGTTTGGTTTCCAGGTAATTTGTTCTTCAGAAGTTGGCGGTATGTAATAACCAAAACATTTTGGCCAATCAGGACATCCCATTCCAGAACCTGTCATTCTAACAACAGAACCTGCTAAAAATATTAAATAAACAGAAATAATAGCTATTTGTACTACTTGTGGAAACCTATTTTTCATTAGAAAAAACTTTTTGCAAAGATACTTCAAAAATAGAGCGTTTAAAAGATTTTAAGCGGTCTTCTGTTATCTGTAAAAATTCTAAATAAAGCAAGTTTATTTGCAAGTAAAAATTATTTTTCAAATTTATTTGATAACCTAATTTTTATTTTTTTTTGATAGATTTTGTTCTAAAAATAAGGTTTTAAGAATGTCAACAGTAGCAGTAACTTAGGCTTTTTAGAGCTTTTAAAATATTGATTATCATTTGTTTGAAAAAACGTTGCTTTTTCGATATATCGATATTTTTTTCGCTATTGTTAAAAACTTCAAGGGATTTGTGAATAACTATGACTTTCATTTTGGAACAAAAAAAGCAATCTTTGTAGAAGTCGTACTTAACGATTAATTAACATTTAAATAACGCCAATTTACCGTGGAAATTACGCAAATAATTAAAAGAGACTCTGAAACTACACTTTTCGAGTTAGATAAGATTACCAACGCTATAGAAAAAGCAATGATTACTGTAAATCATGGTACTAGACAAGACGCTATTGCAATTTCAAATATTGTAAATGGTACTCTATTAGAGAGAAAATTAAACGAACCAGATTATACACCCACAGTAGAACAGGTTCAGGATATTGTAGAGTATAAATTAATGGACAGTCCTTTTCATGACGTTGCAAAGGCTTACATTTTATATAGAGATGAACAAACAAGAAGTAGAAAACCAAATATTTTCGAAAAGAGAATTAATTTAAAACCTTACGATTACCCTGCTTTAGGAGAATATGTAAATGCTATTAGACACTCTTATTGGATTCATACAGAATTTAACTACACAAGCGATATACAAGATTTTAAAACTTCTCTTACAGAAGTAGAAAAAAATGCTATAAAGAATACCATGTTGGCTATTTCTCAAATAGAAGTTGCAGTTAAAACCTTTTGGGGAGACATTTATAAAAGAATGCCAAAACCAGAAATTGGTTCTGTAGGTTCTACGTTTGCAGAAAGTGAAGTTCGCCATCATGATGCTTATTCGCATTTATTAGAAATTTTAGGATTAAATAATGAGTTTAAAAACTTAAAGAAGAATCCTGTAATAATGAAGCGTGTTAACTATTTAGAAGCAGCTTTAAAAAATGTTAATAGCGAAGACAATAAAGATTTTTCTGAATCTATAATTTTATTTTCTCTTTTTATAGAGCACGTATCTTTATTCTCTCAGTTTCTTATTATAATGGCTTTTAACAAGCATAAAAATGTATTAAAAGGAATTTCTAATGTAGTAGAAGCTACTTCTAAAGAAGAGCAAATTCATGGAGATTTTGGTATAGATATTATTAAAATTATTAAAGAAGAAAACCCAGATTGGTTTGATGAAAGCCATAGTTTGTTAGTACAAGAAACGTGTAAAGAAGCGTTCTTATCTGAAAGTAAACTAATAGATTGGATTTTCGAAAAAGGAGAATTAGACTTCTTACCAAAAGATGTAATTAAAGAATTTCTTAAAAATAGATTCAACAAATCTTTAGCAAGTATTGGTGTACCAACGGTATTTGATATTGATGAAAAGTTATTATCTGAAACAGATTGGTTTGATGATGAAATTATTGGAACCAAACACGGAGATTTCTTTGTAAAAAGATCTATTAATTATAGTAAAAGAACAAAAAGTATAACCAGCGACGACTTATTTTAAATTTATGAACCTAAACGACCAAAAGACAACTGAACTTACCGAACACGAACAATTAATTCAAGCTAGAAACATCGCTAGAGAGAAAATGCTTAAAGATAAAAATGAACCAAAAATTGAATGGCTAACAGAAAATAGTCGTAAGTTCTTAGAGTCTGGTTATTTAACAGGAGACACAACCCCAGAAGAAAGAATACGCGAGATAGCAGACAATGCAGAAAGTCTTTTAAATAAACCGGGTTTTTCAGATAAGTTTTATAAATACATGGCTGCGGGTTACTATTCTTTAGCATCGCCAGTTTGGTCTAATTTTGGTAAGAAAAGAGGTTTGCCTATTAGTTGTTTTGGTTCGCACGTGGCAGATGATATGGGAGATATTTTATTCTCACAATCTGAAGTTGGTATGATGTCTAAGTTAGGTGGAGGTACTTCTGGTTATTTTGGTAAACTACGTCAAAGAGGTGCAGATGTTAAAAATAATGGTTCATCATCTGGTTCTGTACACATTATGCAATTGTTTGAAAAAATGGTTGATGTTGTTAGTCAAGGTTCTGTAAGACGTGGTCGTTTTTCACCATACTTGCCAGTAGATCACCCAGACATTAAAGAATTTTTAGAAATAGGTACAGAAGGAAACCCAATACAAGAATTAACGCACGGTGTTACAGTTGGTAACGATTGGATGCAAGAAATGATTGATGGTGATGTAGAAAAAAGAGGTATTTGGGCAAAAATATTACAAAGAAGAGGAGAAATAGGATACCCTTATATTCTTTTTAGAGACAATGCAAACAACGGAACGGTAGATGTTTATAAAGACAAAAACCACGAAATTTATGCAAGTAACCTTTGTACAGAAATAATGTTACCATCTAATGAAGATTGGTCTTTTGTATGTTGTTTATCATCTATTAACTTGGTACATTATGACAAATGGAAAGATACAGATGCAGTAGAAACATTAGCATTCTTTTTAGATGCAGTAATGCAGGAGTTTATTAATAAATTAGAAGTTTACAAAGAATCTGAAGATAGAGACGACCAGTTTACGTTTCGTTTTATGGAGAAAGCCTATAAATTTGCAAAAGAAAATAGAGCATTAGGTTTAGGTGCTTTAGGATGGCATTCTTTATTACAATCTAAAATGCTAGCATTTGATAGCCCAGAAGCATATGACTTAAATAGTGAAATCTTTAAAGTTATTAAAGAAAAATCTTATAAAGCATCTGAAGAAATGGCTAAACTATACGGCGAGCCAGAAGTTTTAAAAGGATACGGAAGACGTAATGCAACTTTAAACGCAATTGCACCAACAACTTCATCTGCATTTATTTTAGGACAAGTATCACAAGGTATCGAGCCAATTTGGTCTAACATTTATGTAAAAGATATTGCGAAGATAAAAACAACAATTAAGAATCCTATTTTAGAAAAACTTTTAGAAGAAAAAGGACAAAATACATCAGATGTTTGGAAAAGCATTAGAGACAACGATGGTTCTGTACAACACTTAAGTATTTTAACAGAAGCAGAAAAAGACGTATTTAAAACGTATTCAGAAATAGACCAAAAAGTAATTGTTTACCAAGCGGCAAATAGACAAAACCATATAGATCAAGGGCAATCTATAAACATTATGGTACATCCAGATATGCCAATTAAAGAAGTAAACGATGTATATATTACTGCATGGAAACTAGGTGTAAAATCTATGTATTACCAACACAGTATGAATGCTGCACAGAAATTTAAACAAAAGAAAGATTGTGCTTCTTGTGAAGGGTAATTAGTAAATTAAATAAATTAAGGAGAGAAGTCGAAAGGCTTCTCTTTTTTTTTGAAGCTATTTCCAGCTTTCACTACTCGCTTTTTTTATTCAGAAAAAGAATAAAAAAGAGCTCAAACAAACCGTTCAATCTGGGCTAAACTTTTTTGTTTGCTTTTAACAAGAGAGAAAGGGAAGTGTCTTTTTGTATCTTCATTTTTTTAATAAATAAAAATCTATTAATGACTTTAAAAACAATACTCTTTATAGTTTTAGGAATCGTCTCTTTTGGAGTTTCTTTATTGGTTAAGAAGAATAAAGAAGAATCTAACAAAACAAGAGAGCGAATGTTGGCAAAAGTTAACCAAGCTAAAAACATAGAGAAATTTAAAAACTCATTAGATTCTCAGCATCCTATTTCAACCTCTATTGTTCATTTATTAGAAAATTTTGAGATACATGATGATGTTGGAAATAAATTAAACGAAGAGGAAATAAAATCCATAGAAAATAAACTACAATTAGAATTACCTGTATCATATAAAATATTTTTAAAGTATTTTGGAGACGGTGGTTCTTGGGTTTTTAGTCAATATATAGACAGTATTCAAAACCATTCTTATCTAAAAAATTATAATAAAAGTTTAGGAGAAACCATTCAATTAGACAAACAAATAATACATGTAGATAGTTTACTTTGTTTAATGACAGAAGATTCTAATGGAGGCGCTTGGTGTTGGTTAACTTCAGAAGAGAAAAAGGACAATGAATGGGCTCTAGCATATTATATCGATCAAAAACTACATTATAAAGTAGAAAACTTTACAGAATGGTTAAATATTCTAGCAAAAGATGGTTATGAAGTTATTAGAGTCTTAGATACAGAAGAAGAACTTGGTTTAGGATAAACGTATTCAAACATAAAAAATAGAAAAGCTTCTCTTTTTTGTTTAATTTCGACAATATTTTATAATTATGATGAACTGGGAACAACTCCTTTCTTTAAAACGCTTTGGCGATACACAAAAACGCGAAAGAATAGCACAAGACGAAACTCGTTTGGGTTTCGATGTAGATTTCGATAGAATTATATTTTCATCAGCATTTAGAAGCCTTCAAGATAAAACACAGGTAATTCCGTTATCTGAAACCGATTTTGTACACACGCGTTTAACGCATAGTTTAGAGGTTTCTGTAGTTGGTAGAACTTTGGGTAGAAGAGTTGGTAAAGTGTTGTTAGAGCGCCACCCAAACCTACAAAAATTAGGTTACACTTTTAACGATTTTGGTGCCATTGTAGGTACTGCTTCTTTAATGCACGATATTGGGAATCCGCCTTTTGGGCATTCTGGTGAAAAAGCAATTGGCGAGTATTTTAAAACAGGTAATGGAGCAAAATATAAAGAACAATTAACAGCCAAAGAATATCAAGATTTAATAGATTTTGAAGGAAACGCAAACGGATTCAAAATTTTAACAGAATCTAGAGAAGGTATTTCTGGTGGTTTAAGATTATCTTATGCAACCTTAGGTGCTTTTTTAAAATATCCAAAAGAAAGTCTGCCAAAGAAACCAACCAATCATATAGTAGATAAAAAATACGGCTTTTTTCAATCGGAAAAAGCAGCCTTTTTAGAGGTTGTAGAAGATTTAGGAATGTTGCAAAAATCTACAGAAGCTATTTCGTTTTATAGACATCCATTAGCCTATTTAGTAGAAGCTGCAGATGATATTTGTTACACAATTATAGATTTTGAAGACGGTATTAATTTAGGTTTAATCGATGAGGAATTCGCTTTAGAATACATGATTAAATTAGTAAAAGATACTATAGATATTAAAAAATACCATTCACTAAAACACAAAACAGATAGAATAAGTTATTTGCGTGCTTTGGCAATTGGTGTTTTAATAAACGAAGCTGTAACTATCTTTTTAGCCAATGAAGAAGCTATTTTAAATGGTACTTTCGAAAAATCTTTATTAGATAAGTGTAAGTATGAGGCACAGATTAACGACATAATAAAGATAAGTGTAGATAAAATCTATAAAAGCACAGAAGTTGTAGAAAAAGAAGTTGCTGGTTATAGAATTATAGCAGATTTATTAGATGTATTTGTTACTGCGCTTAATAATAAATTTGATGGCAATGCATCAAATTTTGATAAGCTAGTTTTAAATTTATTACCAGAAGAATACAAAACAGAAGCAACTAGTTTATATGACAGAATAATGCAAATCTGTAGTTATGTTTCTAGGATTTCGGATAGTTACGCAATACGAATGCATAAAAAATTAACAGGAAATATCCGATAAAACTGTTAATTTTTGTTAAATTTGATTACTTTTTTAAAGAAAACATAAAATATGAATAAAAAATTATCCCTCTCTATTATTGTTGTTGTTGCAATTTCTGCAACTGTTTTAATAAATAGCAATAAAGAATCTAAGTTCGAAAAGAAACAAAAAGAATATGCTGCGTATTTAGCAAATCATCCATATGCTAACAGAGCTCCTTTAAGTAGAGAAGAGTTAAAAGCAATTCCTAAAAAAGACCGTCCAGATTTAGCATTTGAACAAGATTTCTTAAGAACTATGGATCCTAATACAAAAAAGTTACACCAAGATAGATTGGTAAACGCTTTAAAGTATGGTAAAAAAGTAAAACAAGAAGCTACATCTAGAAAAACTGCTGGAACCAATTTTAATTGGGAATCTAGAGGGCCAAAAACAGTTGCTGGTAGAGTTAGAGCAATGATGTTTGACCCTAATGACACAACAGATAAAAGAGTTTTTGCTGGAGGAGTATCTGGTGGAATTTGGAAAAATGATGATATTACAGATGAAAATTCTGCTTGGAGTTTTGTAGATGCAGATATGTCTAATTTTGCAATTTCTGCAATGGATTATGATCCAATAGTAACAACAACATTCTATGCTGCTACTGGTGAAGGTTGGGGAAATGTAGATGCTATTAATGGAGCGGGAATTTGGAAAAGTATAGATGGAGGTCTTACTTGGTCTAATTTAGCTGCAACTGCAAATTTCGAATATGTATTTGATATTGTAGTTAGAAATGAAGGTGGTGAAATGGGAGTTATATATGCTGCTATGGAAGATACAGATGATGTAGAATCTGATGGAACAGATTTGTTTAGATCTGCAGACGGTGGTACAACTTGGTCTATCGTTTCAACAGAAGAAATTAGAGATTTAGAATTAGGTGCAGACAGTAAAATTTGGGCAGGAAATTCTAGAGGTTCTATCTTTTCATCTTCAGACGGTACAACTTTTACATCTAAATACACATCTGCATTAAGTTCTTTAGGTAGAGTAGAACTTGCAACAGCAAAGTCTAATGCCAATGTAGTCTACGCTATAATTACTAGTGCTAGGACAGTCGGTGAAATTGTTAAAACAATTGATGGAGGAGCAACTTGGACTAATATTGATGAACCTTCAGATGTTAGAGATTCATCAATACCAAATGACGATTTTACTCGTGGACAAGCTTGGTATGATTTAATTATAAATGTAAGCCCTACCAATGAAAATGAAGTATATGTTGGTGGTATTAATACTTTTAAAACGTTAGACAGTGGTGGTTTTTGGTTTAAAACTTCTAGTTGGGCTAGTTTTTTTGATAGTTCTGTAAGTTATGTGCATGCAGATATTCATAATATAGTGTTTAGACCTAATCATAATGAACTTCTTATAGCAACAGATGGAGGAGTTTTTTATTCGCCAAATAACGCTATAATACAAACTAGAATTGGTATTGTTCCAAGAAACTTAAATCTTAATATTACCCAGTTTTATTCTGGAGCAATAGATCCTGTAAACATAAACGGTTTTATGGGAGGATCTCAAGATAATGGAACAAATCGTTTCTCAGAACCAGGTATAAGCAATACTACAGAAGTTCTAGGTGGAGATGGAGGTTTTAGTTTTATAGATCAAACAGCAACAAATGGTACAGAAAGTATTTATTATATAGCTTCTACACAACAAAATTCTGCTTATTTATATGATTCTTCAGATCCAGACTCAGAATATGTTACTTTAATAAATAATGGCAAATTAGGTAGTTTTATAAACGCATCAGATTATGATGATGAGAATAATGCCTTCTATTCATTTAATAGTAACAATGAAATTACAAGAGCAACATTAAAAGCCGATTTTGAATACCAAGGAGATAGAGAGGTTTTTAGTGGTGTAAAAGATATAATAACAGCACCTTTTATAGGTAGTGCAGCTGTAACTCATATTAGAGTTTCACCTTATAATAAAGATAATAGAAAAGTTTTTTTAGGAACGGATAGAGGTCGTTTTTTAATTATTAATGCAAATGATGCAACAACTTCTTTAATTAGAACACCAAATGTAATTGGTGCTATTTCTTGTATAGAAATAGGTGTTTCAGAAGAAGAAATGTTACTTACCTATTCTAATTACGGTGTAAAAAGTGTTTGGTACACAATGGATGGAGGAACAAATTGGATAGATGTAGAAGGAAATTTACCAGATATTCCTGTTAGATGGTCTTTATTTAATCCTTTAAACAGAAAAGAAGTTATTTTAGCAACAGAAATAGGTATCTGGAAAACAAATGATGTAACAGCAACACCTGTTGTTTGGGAGTCTACATCTTCTGGTATGGGAAATGTGAGAGTAGATATGTTACAATACAGAGCTTCAGATAATTTAGTTTTAGCAGCTACACATGGTAGAGGTATGTTTACTAGTAACTTTACAGATGGTACAGCTTCTGTAGACGATGTTTTATTAGATAACAAGGCTTTTACAGTGTATCCAACAATTTCTAAAGGAAACTTTACTGTTTTTGCTAAAAGTTCTTTAGGGAAAGCTAAAATGAATATTTTTGATATCTCTGGAAGACAAGTTTATACATCTAACCTAGATTTTAATGTGAATGAAAAACAAGCAGTTTCAATAAATGTAAGTTCAGGTATTTATATTGTAAATTTAGTAGATGAAAACAATAAAAAATCTTCTAAAAAGATTGTAATAGAATAGTATTTAACAATTAGATATAATAAAAAAGACGCTTTAATTAGCGTCTTTTTTTATGCTTTAGAAAATAGGTTTGCTAAACTTTTAGCATCTAAACCAATTTTATTTTGAAGCTGTAAAACACTTCCATGTTCTATAAAATTATCTGGTATACCTATTGTTTTTATTTTATGGTGATAGTTGTTCTCAGAGGCAAACTCTAAAATAGCAGTTCCAAAACCACCTTTTACAGTGCCATCTTCAACTGTAAATATAATTGTATGTTTTTTGAAAATGGTGTGTAATAAATTTTCGTCTAAAGGTTTTACAAAACGCATATCGAAATGAGAAATCTCACTTTTATTTTTTAAAAGACTAATAGCTTCAGAAACATTTTTAGAAATTGTACCTACAGCTAAAACAGCTGTTTTAGTACCTTCTTTTAAGGCAACTCCTGTGCCAATTTCTATTTTTTTAAAAGGTTGTTGCCAGTGGATAATTGTACCTGTTCCTCTTGGGTAACGAATAGCAATTGGGTTTTTTAAACCTAATTGAGCAGTGTATAAAATATTACGTAATTCAATTTCATTTCTTGGCGCAAAAATAATTAAATTAGGAATTAAGCGTAAATATGCCAAATCGAAAACACCATGATGTGTTGCACCATCTTCCCCCACCAAACCGGCTCTGTCTAAACAAAAAATAACAGGTAAATTTTGCAAAGCAACATCATGAATTACTTGGTCATAAGCACGCTGTAAAAATGTAGAATAAATATTGCAAAATGGCATTAAACCTTGTGTTGCCATACCTGCAGCCAAAGTTACTGCGTGTTGTTCTGCAATACCAACATCAAACGTTCTTTTCGGAAACTTTTCTAACATCAACTTTAACGAACTTCCTGTTAACATTGCTGGTGTTATACCTACAATTTTATCGTTTTGTTCTGCTAATTCAACAATTGTTTTTCCAAAAACATCTTGGTATTTTGTATATAAACTTGCTGCTTTTGGTATGCGTTCTCCAGAAATTTTATCAAATTTTCCAGGAGCATGATACGTAACTTGGTCTTCTTCAGCTTGCTGTAAACCCTTTCCTTTTGTAGTAATTACATGTAAAAATTTAGGGCCTTTTACTGTTGTTAATCGTTCTAATTCGGCTAAAACTTTTGGTAAATTATGCCCATCAATAGGACCAGAATAATCAAAATTTAAAGCTTTTATAATGTTATTCTGAGCCGCTAATTTTCTATCTGTTTTTACCTTCGTTAAATACTCTTTTAAAGCACCAACAGAAGGATCGATTCCAATAGCATTGTCATTTAAAATAATTAATAAATTTGCTTTGGAAACGCCTGCGTGGTTTAAAGCCTCAAAAGCCATTCCGCTAGCAATAGAAGCATCTCCAATAACTGCAATATGTTGTTTTTCTGTTTCTCCTTTTAAGTTTGATGCAATTGCCATTCCTAAAGCAGCAGAAATAGAAGTAGATGAATGGCCAACACCAAAAGCATCGAATTTGCTTTCTTTTCTAGAAGGAAAACCTGCAATACCACCAAATTGTCTATTGGTATGAAAAACATCTTTTCTACCTGTTAAAATCTTGTGGCCGTATGCTTGGTGGCCAACATCCCAAACTAACAAATCATTAGGAGTGTCAAATAAATAATGAATTGCAATTGTAAGTTCTACAACGCCTAAACTTGCACCTAAATGACCTTCTTTTGTAGCGACAATATCTATAATAAATTCGCGTAAATCTTTTGCCAACTGAGGCAATTGAGCAGGATTTAATTTTCGTAAATCTTTTGGATTTGATATGTTTTCTAACAAGTTCTTCATTCGAATACAAAAATACAATATAACTTTGTGAGTTTGTAAAACAGCCTTTAATAAATACAAATCTATCGCAAATATTTTACTTAATTTTGTGATTCATAATCAATAACACATGATTCAACCTTTCGACGATATTTATTTTATGAAAAAAGCCTTTCAAGAAGCAGAAAATGCTTTCGATAAAGGCGAAATACCTGTAGGAGCAATTATTGTTTTTAAAGATCAAATAATAGCAAGAGCACACAATTTAACAGAAATGTTAAATGATGTAACAGCACATGCAGAAATGCAAGCATTTACTTCTGCTGCAGATTTTTTAGGAGGCAAATATTTAAAAGATTGTACATTGTATGTAACTTTAGAACCTTGCCAAATGTGCGCTGGTGCAAGTTATTGGACCCAAATTGGTAAAATAGTTTATGGCGCATCAGAACCAGAAAGAGGTTTTATCAACTTAAAAACAACATTACACCCTAAAACAAAAGTAGTTGGCGGAGTTCTAAAAGATGAATGTTCGCAACTTTTAAAACGTTTTTTTCTTGAAAAGCGTAATTTAAATTAAGACAAATAATGGCAGAAAAAATATTCGATGTAGTTGTAATTGGTGGAGGTCCTGCAGGAGGACAAGTTGCTAGAAATTTGTCTAAAAAAGGGCGTAAAGTTTTATTAGTAGAGCGTTTTCCTTCTTTTTTAGATAACAATTTTTCTAGTGCTGGTATGACATTAGAACCTTTAAAAGAATTTAATTTGCCTGATAAAGTTATTGGCGCATATTGGAAAAACATTACAATTCAATGTACAAAAAATAGTTATTTTTGGAAAGGAAATACAAATAAAGGTGTTGTTTTAGATTATGGAAAATTAAAACAATTTTTAGCTGATGATGCAAAGAGCTTTGGCGGAGAAATTTTAACTGGTTATAAATATATCAGTAAAAAAGTAAACGAAAAAACTGTAATAGTATCTCTGCAAAAATCAAAATCTAAAGAAATTATTGAAGTAGAATGTAAGTTAGTTGTTGATGCTACAGGACCACTTAGAAAGGTTATGTATGATGATAAAGAAGTACAACCTACTATGAATTTAGGAAGTGGTACAGAATATTTAATTGAAGTAGCACCAGAAATTTATGAGAAATACAAAGATCAATTGGTGTTTTTTTTAGGACATAAATGGGCTATTAAAGGTTATTCTTGGATCTTTCCTATGGAACAAAATATTTTAAAAGTAGGTGCAGGAAAAACACATTTAAAGTCTCTTAATCAGAAAAATACAGATATAACTACAAAGAAAATTACCGAGCAAATTATTAAAGAATATTTAAAATGTGAATCGTATAAATTGTTAGATAAACATGGTGGAATTATTAGATATAGTGAAGGGTTAAAAGATAAGTTTTATGAGAATAAGGTAGTTGCTGTAGGAGATGCTGTTTCTGCGATAAACCCAAGAGGTGGTGAAGGAATACGTTATGCAATGCAAAGTGCAGATTTAGCATGTGTTTATATTGATGAATATTTGGTAAATGGTAAAACAAACTTTAATAATTATAGAAAAAAATGGCGCAGAAAAAAACTTTTTAAATGGCGTTTAAGTGAATTTTCTAGTCAAAGAATGTATAGCAAATACACAGATAATCAAATAGAGAATAGAGTTCTATTTTTTTATGAAAATTTTAAAATAGACGTTTTAATTGATAGTTTATTCAATTTTAAATACAACCAAATTTTTTATAGAGTTTTTAAACTTATTTTGTTAAAAGTGCAATTTATGTTTAAAAAAGAACGATTCTAAAAATGTTAAATATTTAATAAAAAAATCACAAAAATTTGTGAGATAGTTTGTTTTAGAGAACTTTACGTTAACTAATCAAATTCTCTTACTAAATGAAAAATTTTTTACTCTTTTTCTTATCTTTTTTTGCTGTTTTAGCAATTTCAGCACAAGAAACTCCAAAACCAAATTACAGAGCTGCTGCTAAATATTCTCCAACAAACTTGGCGAAAATGGTGCATTCTACAAATGTTAGTCCGCATTGGTTAGAAAAAGGAAACCGTTTTTGGTATTCTTATAAAACATCTGAAGGATCTAATTACTATTTAGTAGATGCAGACAAAAAATCTAAAAAATTACTTTTCGATAATGTTAAAATGGCAAAATGGTTAACACAAATAACCAAAGATCCTTATGACGCAAAACACTTACCACGTTTCAGTTTTAAATTTAATGAAGCAGAAAATGCCATTCGTTTTAGAGTAACAGCTACAGAAGAAGTTGCTGTTGTAGATGATAAAAAAGACGAAAAGAAAGATGAGGTTAAAAAAGATTCTGTTGCTACGAAAAAAGCAAAAGATAAGAAACCTAAGATGGAGAAGAAAGTGTACCATTTTGAATACAGATTGGGTAGTAACGGATTAACTATTTTAGATAATAAGAAGAAAGAAAAAGAAGAATGGAAACGTTGGGCAAATGTTGCGCCAGATAGTTCTGTAGTTCTATATTCTAAAAATTATAACTTGTATTGGATGGATAAAATAAACTTTAAAAAGTTTATTAAGGATGAAAAAGATAGTACAGTTGTAGAAAACCAATGGACTAAAGATGGAGAAGAAAACTACGGTTATGGTGGTGGTTCTAGAGGAGATAATGTAGATAAAGAAAAAAATAAAGACAAAAGAAAAGGAGTTTGGGGTACTTGGTCTCATGATTCTAAAAAGTTTGTTTTTCAAAAATCTGACTCTAGACATATTAAAGATTTATGGGTAATTAACTCTACAGGTAAGAAAAGACCAACGTTAGAAACGTATAAATATCATATGCCAGGTGAGCAAGAATATTACAAATCTGAATTGTTAATTTTTGATATTCCTACAAAATCGCATGTAAAAGTTGCTTTAGATACAATTAAACAACAAAGTATATCTGTTTTTAATGCTCCTAGAAAACAATCTAGTAGAGATGATGATTTTACACCTTCTTTATTACTTTCTAAAAAAGGGAAAATTTATTTTAGCGTAATTTCTAGAGATCGTAAAAAGTACGATATTAATGTTGCAGATCTAAATACTGGTGAATATAAAACCTTAATTGAAGAGCGTTTTAATACGTATATAGAATCTCGTCCGTTAGTTTTATTAAACAACGAAACAGAAATGTTGCATTGGGCAGAAAGAGATGGTTGGGCACATTTTTACTTATATGATGCTCAAGGAAACTTAAAAAACCAAGTTACAGAAGGCGATTTTCATGTAAGTGGTTTTGCTGGTTTAGACGAAAAATCTAGAACATTATATTTTACAGCAAATGGAGTTAATAAAGAACAAGATCCTTATTATTTACATACGTTTAAAATTAATTTAAACGGAAGTGGAATGCGTACTTTAGATAAAGGAGATTTTACTGCAACGTCATCTATGTCAGATTCTAATAAGTATTTTGTAAGTAACTATTCTAGAGTAAATACAGTGCCAAAATCTGAACTTAGGGATGTTAATGGTAAAAAAGTAATGGACTTAGAAACTGCAGATTTATCTCAATTAATGGCTTCTGGTTACAAATTTCCAGAACCATTTAAAGTAAAAGCAGATGATGGAATTACAGATATTTATGGTGTTATGTATAAGCCTTTCGATATGGATTCTACCAAAGTTTATCCACTTTTAGAATATGTGTATCCTGGTCCACAAACAGAAGCTGTAAACAAATCTTTTTCTTACAGAATGGATCGTTTAGATAGAATGGCGCAAGTTGGTTTTGTGGTAATTACTTTAGGAAACAGAGGTGGTCATCCAGATAGATCTAAATGGTACCACAATTATGGTTATGGAAACTTACGTGATTATGGACTTGCAGATAAAAAATATGTAGCGCAACAATTAGCGAACAAACACAAATTTATCGATATCGAAAAAGTAGGAATTTACGGTCATTCTGGTGGAGGTTTTATGTCTACAGCAGCAATGTTAGTATATCCAGATTTCTTTAAAGCGGCGGTTTCTTCTGCAGGAAATCATGATAATAATGTGTACAATTCTTGGTGGAGTGAAACACATCATGGTGTTAAAGAAGAAATAGATGCGAAAGGAAAAATTTCTCACAAATATAAAATTGATGACAATCAATCTTTAGCAAAAAATCTAAAAGGACATTTAATGTTAATTCATGGAGATATGGATAATAACGTAAACCCTGCAGGAACTATAAGAATGGCAAATGCATTAATTAAAGCACACAAACGTTTTAAATTTATGGTTATGCCAGGACAAAGACATGGTTTTGGAAGCATGACAGAGTACTCTTTCTGGTTAAGAGCAGATCATTTTAGTAAGTACTTGCTAGGAAAAGAAGCTACAGATGCAGATATTCTGTTTATGAATTTAGATAAGCCAATGAATAGATAATCTGTCTATTAAATAGCTTTTGATAATAACAAAAAACTCCGAATGAAAATTCGGAGTTTTTTTATGCTAAATTTTTAATTAGTCTTCTACATATTCTAAAATATCTGCAGGTTGGCAATCTAACGCTTTACAAATTGCTTCTAATGTAGAAAAACGAACTGCTTTTGCTTTCCCAGATTTTAAGATGGATAAATTTGCAGTTGTAATACCAATTATTTCTGCCAACTCTTTACTTCGCATTTTACGTTTGGCAAGCATTACGTCTAAGTTTACTATAATTGCCATGTTATATTGTTAAGTCGTTTTCTTGTTTTTGGTTTTTTGCAATTTTAAATACCTCACTTAATACTAAAAAGAATAAGCCTAAACAAATAATTACTAAATGCTGATTTAAACCAAACTCTAAAGATATTTTTTGTTCGTAATAAACGTTACTTATTATTGAAACTATTAACGAAATGAAACCAGAAATTGCTAATAAGTTTCCTGTTTTTTGAAACGATCTTATAACAGTTACTTCAAATATTTTTACTCTTATAAAATGGTTTAGTACTTTTCTGAAAAAATATAATGCCGCAATAATTAATAAATAATTTAGAGCAGAGATAACAAATAATACTTTTGATAATAACGTATCGTTATTAAGACCTATTGAGTTTATTTTGATGTTTAATTCCCCTAAATCTACAAAGAAAATAGCAACAGAGAACCCCACAATTATTAATACTACTGGCATGGAGAATATCCAAAGTAAATCTACAATCGCTTTTAAAATATTAATTTTTCTCATGTTAAATCTTTAATAATTTTATCTTTTTATGTGTATTATTTTCGGTAAAAGATATCTCTTCGTAATTCCACTTATCTTTTTCTTTTTTTCCTTTAACAATTAAAAAGCCTTTTCCTTTTTCACTTTTCATGACAATTTTTAAATCTACTTTAGTAATACCAAAATCTACTCCTTCAGATCCAAAACTTAATTTAAAAGTAGATGCTTTTTTCTCATCTTTTTCTTTCTTTTCTTTTGTAAATTGAATATTTCTATCGAGAATAGATAGAACTTCATTATTATTACTTGCTTTTTTAATAGCATAATTATAGGGTTCAGAATTATGTAATCCCTCAGATACTTCTGAAAAAAAAAATTTAACTCCATAACCTAAAGTAAAAAGAATAAGAACAATACTTAAAAACCAAACCCAACCTTTTTTCATCTTTTTATTATTTATAATTTGACGTTGCAAATATATAAAAAATATCGAAAAACAATAATAAAATATTAAAAAAAGGTAATTATTTCAATTTTAGAAAAAAATAATCTGATATAAAAAGACCTCACAGGTTTTTAAAACCTGTGAGGTCTGTAATAATTTATATTCTTTAATTAAGGATTAATCTCTAGACATAAATATTTGTAAAACGTACCAAAAAAGTAACATTAAAGAAGCAAATAAACCTAACGAAGCTGGTATATAATCTTCTGTACCGTATTTGTTTACTAAGTTAGAAGTTTGATATAAAATAGAACCTCCAGCCAAAACACACATACCAACAGAAAACCATAAACCTAAATCGAAACCAAACAAAGCACCTGCAACTATTAAACCTATTGCAATAAAAAAGCCAACAGTTAAACCTGCTTTTAAGAAAGAAAAATCTTTTTTAGTTACAAAAACAACAGCAGAAATACCTGCAAATAATGCTAATGTTACAATGGCTGCTTGTTGTACTAATGCAGCACCATCTGTATAAATAACAGCAATATATAAAAGCGGTACAAAAATTATTGCTTGTGCAAAAACATATAATGCATACGCCATATATTGTATGTTTTTATCAGCAGTTTTCATTATAGTATTTTCTGCATAGTTAGTTGCTAGCATAAAACCACCCAACATAACCAACCAACGCCAACCTTGTGTCATAGACATCATAAAGTTAACAATAGTATCGCTTTGTAGTAGTAAATATTCAAACAAAACAAATAATAAAACACCACCAGCAACATGTGCATAGGTTTTTTTATAGAATTCTACACGAACTTGGTCTGTAGATTCAATTAATAATACTTTGTTATCAAAAGTGTTTTCCATAGTTTTTAATTTTAGAAATAAAGGTATTATTTTTCTTGAAAATAATAGGAAAGGAAGTAGAAAATTATACTTTTTTTATGACGCTTGTTACTATTCCCCAAATCATAAAATCATTATCTTCTGTAATTTTTATAATAGGATAATTAATGTTTTCTGGTTGTAACCAAACTTCATTTTTTTCTACACGAAGTCTTTTTACAGTGAACTCGCCATCTAAAAAACAAACAGCAATTTTATTGTTTTCAGGTTCTAAACTTCTGTCTATTACTAATAAATCGTTATCATCTAAGCCAGCACCAATCATAGATTGTCCTTTTACCTTAGCAAAAAAAGTAGCATCTTTATTTTGTATAAGTTCGTCATCTAAAGAAATTCTAGTTTCTCTAAAATCGTCTGCAGGAGAAGGAAAACCAGCAGAAATGCCAACATCAACAAAAACAGCACCATTACCAGACGATGTTTTAGGTGTAAAAAAAGTAAGTGTTTTAGATGTTTCCATTTGAATGCAAATTATAACTTTTCTTTAAATGTTCTCACTATTATTTTATAATTAAAATATTGTCTTGTAATTATTACTTATAGGAAAGGTTATTTAGACGTTTTTACAATTAAAACGTCATTAATATTGGTTGTAAATTTTTTTGATAAACGCTCTTGACGCATTTTCCAAGTGCGATTTAAATCTTGATTACCTAATTTAATTTTATCTGATTTAAACTTTTTGTTTAGTTTATCAATTGCAGACATTAAAGGTTTGTGTTTTGGGTTTTCGCTTGAAAATAAATTCAACTGAAAATTATCATTTGGCACTAAACCAGTAACAATAACACCTGCTCTTTTATATTTAATACCCGTTTTAAAAATACTTTTTACAGCTTCTACAGCAGCATTCGCAATGGTTAAAGTAGAATCTGTAGGAGAAGAAAAAACAACGGTTGTACTTTCTCTATGTTGTTGAAAATCTTTTTTATGACGATCGCTAGAAAGTTGTACAATTAACATGTGACAACTCGATTCTTGTTTTCTTAATTTTTCTGCACATCTAGCTGCAAAGGTAGAAATACGTTCTTTTATATTATCAATATCCGAATAAGTATACTCGAAACTTCTTGTGGTTGCAATCATCTTTTTAGAAGAAACAGCATCTTCTAAAGGTATTTTAGAAATGCCTTGTAAATCTTTTTGCAAACGCCATGCTACAATAGAAAATTCTTTTAAAACCCAATCGCTAGAAAGTTGTGTAAAATCATATGCAGTGATGCAACCTTTGTCTTGCAAGCGTTTTTTTAAACGACTTCCAATTCCCCAAACGTTACCAATTTTTGTCCACTTTAAAGCTTTAATTCTTTTTTCATCAGAATCTATAATACAAATACCTTTCGACTGTTTTATGTTAGAACGCGCAATTTTGTTGGCAACTTTAGTAAGTGCTTTGGTTGGTGCAATGCCAACGCAAGTTGGTATTCCTGTCCATTTTAAAACCCGACTTCTAATTTTTGTAGCATATTCCTCTAAATTATAATTTTCGAAACCCTTTAATTCTAAAAAAGATTCATCAATAGAATACACTTCTACATCTGGCGAAAAATCTGCCAAAATATTCATTACTCGAGCACTCATGTCTCCGTACAAAGGGTAATTTGAAGATAAAACTGTAATATTATTTGCTTTACAAAAAGTATCCCACTTAAAAATAGGCGCACCAAAAGGCAGTTGTAATTTCTTAGCTTCATCGCTCATAGAAATAACGCAACCATCATTATTACTTAAAATAGCAACTGGTTTTCCTTTTAAGTTTGGGTTAAAAACCCGCTCACAAGAGGCATAAAAATTATTACAATCTATAAGTGCAAACATGCTATAAAAGTATCAAAAAATAGCAAGCGAAATGGCATTGTTAATATCTTAATCTTCGAAAGGAAACTAATTTTTTATAGATTTCTTAGTAACCTTATTATAAGCACTTTTTAACTTTATAATAACAATCTCTATTTCTTCTACCGCTAAATGACCAAAACCAAAACGGATTGCACACGTGTTTTTATCTTGATACAAAATTGTTTTTGGTAGAAACAAGTCGTTTTTTTCTGCTTCTTCAGCTAGTTTTACTAACGATATTTTAGATTGAAATTGTAACCAAATTGATAATCCGCCAGAAGGAATTTCCCATTTTGCCGTTTCAGAAAAATAGTGCTTTAAGAGTTTACACAAACAATCTCGTCTTTGTTTATAGATAACAATGTTTTTTTTCATGAGGCGATAAATTTCACCTTCATTAATTAATTCAGACAACATTTGTTCTTGAATTAAATCGCCTTGTTTGTCTAGTAGCTGTAAATAATTGTTTGCTTCCGAAATTAAATTTTCTGGAGCAACTACAAATCCTGTTTGAAAACTAGGGAATAAGGATTGGCCCAGTTTTCCTAAGTAAATAACCATTCCGTTTGTGTCTGCACTTGCCATTGGTAACATTGCAGAACCTTCAAACTGAAAATCGTAATCGTAATCATCTTCAATAATAGCAAAACCATATGCTGCAGCTAATTGTAATAAAGCCAAACGGCGCTCTACACTTAATTTTACCATGGTTGGGTAATCTCTATGTGCACAGACATACACACATCTAATACTTCCTTTTATAAAATGTTTTCGAATATAATCTACATCTAAACCATTAGCGTCTACAGGAATTGTTTTAATAGTTGCGTTGGCTTCTTGAAAAATCATATTAGCGGCATAATTACTTAAATTACCCACTAAAACAAGGTCATTTTGTTTTATTAATAATTGAGAAACGATGTACAAACTCATTTCTGTACTACGTGTATTTATTAAGTTATTTGGGTTTATATGAAAACCTCTCGTTGCATTTAAATAGTTACAAAGTTGCGTTTGAAATAAAGAATAGGAAGATTCATTAGGTCTGTTCCATTTTTTTATCAGCGTTTTTCGCTTCATAGCAGCGCTGTACCATCTTGTAAATTCATGCACAGGATGTAGACGTAAATCTGGTTTTCCATCATTAATAGTATACTTCGCTGTTGTTAGTTGAGTTGTAGATGCTAAATGAAATGATTTTTGAAAAGGAAAACCGGTTGATTTTGCAGATGTATATGCCTGATTTATTTTTTGAGAAGGTGCTTTTATTTTTGATGATTTTTCCTCTGGCTCTAAAACAAACGTGCCTTTATTAGGTATAATTTCTACCCAACCTTGTGAGGCCAACTCTTCGTAAATAGCAACTGCCGTATTTCTATGAATTTTTAAGGTTTTACCTAAGATACGTGTTCCTGGTAAAATGGTACCTTTAACTAAATACCTTCGTTGTATTGCATTTATAATTTGCTGAGATACTTGTATGTAAACAGGTTGAGGTATCGATTTATCAAAATCGATTAGTTGTTTAAAAAGCGCAATAACCGGACTATCTATCATTTTAAAACTGGACTAGTTTAGTCGTCCGGAAAGTTACGACTTTTGCAGCGTTTTAAAATTAAAATAACAATTAAAATGAATCAAAATAAAATTTTATTTATCGCATTTTTAGTATTGCAAACCACTTTGTTTTCCCAAGAAAAAAAAGAAGTACAAAGATTAGATACTATTTTAATAAAATCTACTAGAATAGATTTACCATTTAAAGAAAATTCTAGAACTATAGAAGTAATTAGTGCTGTAGCTATTAAAAATAGTGCTGCTACAAATGTTGCAGATTTATTACAACAAGTTGCAGGTGTAGATATTAGAAGAAGAGGAACAGCAGGAAGTCAAGCAGATTTATACATTAGAGGTGGTGGTTTCGATCAAACATTACTTTTAATTGATGGTATTAAGATGGATGATGCACAAACAGGACATCATACCTTAAATGCAGCTTTACCAATTGAAGTTATCGAAAGAATAGAGATTATTAAAGGTCCTGCAGCAAGAGTTTTTGGACAGAATGCATTTACAGGAGCTATAAATATTGTAACTAAAAAGAAGTTAGAAAATACGGTTTCTGCAAATATTGAAGCAGGTTCTTTTGGGCAATTAAATGGTTCTGTAACGGTTGGTAAAGAATTCGAAAATGCTTCAATAATAGCACATGTTGGTGTTTTAACTTCAGATGGGTATAGAGAAAATTCTGATTATAACAATTATAACTATGTATTAAAAGGAGTTTTTAATAAGAAAAAACAAGCAATAGAAGTTTTAGCTACTTTTTTCGATAAAAAATTTGGAGCACAAAATTTCTATACACCAGAAGCTTTTGGTTTTAATGAATATGAAGAAACACAAAACAGTTTATTAGGAGTTTCTACAACTTTTAGAACAGAAAAATTTAAGATTACACCTAGAGTTTATTGGAGAAGAGGACAGGATATTTTTCTTTTGAAAAGAGACGATCCAAGTTTTTTTAGAAATCTACATACTACAAATAAAGTAGGTGTAGAAACAAATGCTTCTTACACATCTAATTTAGGTATTACAGGTTTTGGTATAGATGTTTCTAGAGTTTCTATTAGTAGTAATAATTTAGGTAAGAGAGACAGAACCATGGCAAACTTGTTCTTAGAGCACCGTTTTAAATTGGCAGATGGTAAAATAGATATTACACCAGGTGTTGCTGTTACTTATTTCTCTGATTTTAAATTTCAAGCTTTTCCTGGTTTAGATATTGGTTTTAAATTAACAGATAACTTAAAAGCGTATGGGAACTTAGGTATTACATACAGAATACCTACATACACAGATTTGTATTATAATGATAGAAGTACAATTGGAAACCCAAATTTAAAACCAGAAGAAGCTTTTGCTCAGGAAATAGGATTAAAATATAATACAGGAAGGTTTACGTCTTCTATTGCTGTTTTTAATAGAGATGCTACTAATTTAATTGATTTTATTCGTCAGAATACAACAGATTCTAAATTTACAGCAACAAACATAGCAAAAGTAAATACCCAAGGTTTTGAGGTAAATACAGATTATCGTTTTAAATTAAATGAGTTTAATCAAACTTTATCTTTTGGTTACAACTATTTAAATGATAATATTTTAGAACAAAATAAAGATTTATCTCGTTATTCTTTAAACACGTTAAAACATCAATTTATAACACGTTTTTCTTCAAAATTATTTAAAAATGTAAGACAAAATATTATTTACAAACATGCACAAAGAACTGTTGGTACAAGTTATAATGTTTGGGATGCTTCTATAATTGTAGATGTTAATAAAATTAGTTTTACAGTAACTGCTAATAATATTTTTAATGCAGATTATATAGAATCTGGTTTTGTACCAATGCCACCAAGTAATGTTTTATTCGGGTTGCGTTACGGTTTTTAATAAATAAAAAATTAATTATGAGTGAAGTAAGGCATAATTGGACAAAAGAAGAGGTTTTAGAAATTTATAATAAACCATTAATGGAGTTGTTATATGAGGCTGCTACAGTTCATAGAAAACAACATGATCCTAATGTGGTGCAGGTATCTACTTTATTATCTATAAAAACAGGTGGTTGTTCAGAAGATTGTGGGTATTGCCCACAAGCAGCAAGATATCATACCAATGTAGAGGGTAATGATTTAATGACCGTAAACCAGGTAAAGGCACAAGTATTAAGAGCAAAAGAAAGCGGAAGTTCTCGTGTTTGTATGGGAGCTGCGTGGAGAAATGTAAAAGATGGGCCAGAATTTGATAGCGTTTTAGATATGGTTAGAACCGTAAATAATTTAGATATGGAGGTTTGTTGTACTTTAGGTATGGTAACCGAAAATCAGGCTAAAAGATTGGCAGAAGCAGGTTTGTATGCATATAATCATAATTTAGATTCGTCTGAAGAATATTACAAAGAAGTAATTTCTACAAGAGGTTACCAAGACAGATTAGATACTATAAGTAATGTGCGTAAAACGAATGTTACGGTTTGTTCTGGCGGAATTATTGGTATGGGAGAATCTGCATTGGATAGAGCAGGCATGTTAGTTGCCTTGTCTACTTTAAATCCGCAACCAGAATCTACACCAATTAATGCGTTAGTTGCGGTTGAAGGAACGCCTTTAGAAGATGAAAAACCAGTAGAAATTTGGGACATGATTAGAATGGTTGCTACCACTAGAATTGTTTTACCAGAAACACAGGTTCGTTTATCTGCAGGTAGAACTCAAATGAGTAGAGAAGGGCAAGCAATGTGTTTCTTTGCTGGGGCAAATTCTATTTTTGCTGGAGATAAATTATTAACAACTCCAAACCCAGATGTAAATGAAGATATGAAGATGTTTAAGTTATTAGGTTTAAACCCTCAAAAGCCATTTACTAAAAAGGTTCAACCAGAAACAGTTGCTGCAGAAGATTCTAAGTATAAATCTTTAGAAGAAAAGCCAAAATGGACTAGACCAGACCATAAAATAGTTAGAAATGAAGCAGCGAAACAAAAAGGTAAGATTCTAAAAGGTTAAAAAAAGAGACTATTTATTTTACAATTAGAAAATTATATAATTTAAAGAAGCCTTGATATTTTTATTAAGGCTTCTTTTTTTTGAAAAATTATGTAACAAAATAAAACTTTAGGCTACTAATAAGAGAAGCTCAACAATACTTAAACACTTTAATCTTATTATTTCTAGAATAAAAAAGGTGCTCATTAAAATTTAAAACCAACCAAACAGCGTTTTTAAAAATTGATTTTAGTAAAAAGGAGTTTCTCTTTATAATGATAGAATAACGTGTTCTATTCAGTCAAAAAACTTTATATTTATTCACTTTTTAAAACAAACTGCTATGATGGAATGGTTTCAAGAATTAACATCTTTTCAAAAGACTTATTGGGTAATTACAGGAGTTTCTACATTTATGTTTTTGTTGGTTTTAATAACCACAATAATTGGTGCAGATACAGATGATATTGGAGATGTCGATGCAGAAATAGATGGAGATACAGGAGCCGGTTTTCAGTTTTTTACATTGAAAAACTTAGTTGCTTTTTTTGCTATTTTTGGTTGGAGTGGTATTGCTAGTATGGATGCAGGAAATTCTAAAGTAGTTACTGTAATTATTTCTGTGTTTTGTGGTTTGATAATGATGTTTGTAATGGCAGCATTATTTTATTACATCAGTAAATTAACTTCTAGCGGAACTTTAAAAATGAAGAATGCCTTAAACTCTATTGGTGAAGTTTATTTAACCGTAGGAGCAAACAGGTCTAGAACAGGTAAAATTCAAATTAAAATTCAGGGAGCTTTAAGAGAATTAGAAGCTTTAACAGACCATAATGAAGATTTAAGACAAGGAAAAATTATAAAAGTAATAGAAGTAACTAACAACGGAACATTAATTATCGAACCTCAAAACTAAAAAAAAACTATGCTAAATTTTATTGTATTACAAACTAGTCAATACGCCGGATTAATAGGAATTGGAATTGCAATTCTCTTTGTTTTTATATTGTTAATTGCAATGATAAAACGTTATAAGAGATGTCCGTCAGACAGAATTTTGGTTGTTTATGGAAAAGTTAGTGGAGGCGAATCTGCTAAATGTATTCATGGTGGAGCCGCGTTTATTTTTCCCGTAATTCAAGATTATGAATTTTTAGATTTAACACCAATTTCTATTGAAGTGAATTTGGTAAATGCACTTTCTAAGCAAAATATTCGTGTAAATGTACCAAGTAGATTTACAATTGGTATTTCTACAGAACCAGGAATTATGCAAAATGCTGCAGAAAGATTATTAGGTTTAGGGCAAAATGAAATTCAAGATTTAGCACAAGAAATTATATTTGGTCAGTTACGTTTGGTGGTTGCATCAATGGATATTGAAGAAATTAATAATGATCGTGATAAGTTTTTAACCAACATTTCGCAAAGTGTAGAAACAGAGTTAAAGAAAGTAGGTTTAAAATTAATTAACGTAAATATTACAGATATAGTTGATGAATCTGGTTATATCGAAGCTTTAGGTAAAGAAGCAGCAGCGCATGCAATTAACGCAGCAAGAAAGTCTGTAGCAGAAAAAACTAGAGATGGTTCTATTGGTGAAGCAAATGCGGTACAAGATGAAAGAAGCCAAGTTGCAGCAGCAAATGCACAAGCAGTAGAAGGAGAAAATAAAGCGAAAATTGCGGTTGCAAATTCAGATTCTTTAAGAAGACAAAGAGAAGCAGAGGCAGAACGTACAGCAATTGCATCAGAAAAAGTACAAACAGCAAACGCATTAAAAGAATCTTATGCAGCAGAGCAAGAAGCAGAACTTGCAAGAGCAGAAAGAGAACGTTCTTCTCAATTAGCAGATATTATTGTACCGGCAGAAATAGACAAACGAAAAGTAGAAATTGATGCAGAAGCAACCGCAGAAAATATTAGAAGAATTGCAAAAGGAGAAGCAGATGCAATTTTATTTAAAGCACAAGCAGAAGCACAAGGTTTATATGAAGTTTTAACAAAACAAGCAGCAGGTTTAGATCAAATTGTAAAAGCAGCAGGAAACGATTCTCAAAACGCTGCATTGTTATTAATTGCAGATAAGTTACCAGAATTAGTAAAAATACAAGCCGAAGCAATTAAGAATATTAAGATTGATAAAGTTACTGTTTGGGAAAACGGAGGAGGAGCAGATGGAAAAACATCAACTTCTAACTTTATTTCTGGAATGTATAAAGCAGTACCACCATTACAAGAAATGTTTAATATGGCAGGTATGGAATTACCAAGTTATTTAAAAGGAAAAGATATTTCTACAGAATTACCTGCAGAGGTTATTGATACTAAAGATAACTAAGCTATTAAAAATAGAAGTTCTAATGAAACCATCATTCATATTCTGAATGATGGTTTTTCTTTTTTTTAAACTGTTTACTATACAATTTATTAACTTTGCATCTTAATTTTTGAGATTATGAGGTTAAACTTATCTGAAATAGATCGTGTAAAAACTATAACCAAAGAAGATTTTATAAAAAACTATTTTAAGCCACAGAAACCTTTGGTAATAGAAGCCTTTATAAAAGATTGGCCTGCATATTCTAAATGGAATTTAGAATACATAAAACAGGTTGCAGGAGACAAAGTAGTGCCTTTGTATGACGATAGACCAGTAGATTTTAAAGATGGTTTTAATGAGCCACATGCAAAAATGAAAATGTCTGATTATGTAGATTTGCTAAAACGAGAACCTACAAAGTTTAGAATCTTTTTATGGAATATTTTAAAAGAAGTGCCTGTTTTACAAAAAGATTTTAAGTTTCCAGATTTTGGTTTACGATTAATGAAAGGTTTACCAATGCTATTTTTTGGTGGAACTAACTCTCATACGTTTATGCATTATGATATCGATTTGGCGAATATTTTTCATTTTCATTTCGAAGGAAAAAAAGAAGTTATTTTATTCGATCAAAAGCAAAACAAGCATTTGTATAAGATTCCGTATTCTTTAATTGTGAGAGAAGATATCGACTTCTCTAAGCCAGATTTTAATAAATGGCCAGCTTTAAAGCAAGCAAAAGGCTATAAAACAAATTTAGAACATGGTCAAATTTTATATATGCCAGAAGGTTATTGGCATTATATGAAATACATTACGCCAGGTTTTTCTATGAGTTTAAGAGCAATTACAAGAAAGCCTAAAAACTTGTCGAAGGCAATTTACAATGTACTTGTAATGAGAGTTATTGATAATCTTATGAGAAGAATTAAAGGACAGAAATGGATTGATTGGAAAAATAAAAAAGCAATACTTAAAACAAATAAAGAGAATAAGATTTAAAATTGGGTGATTTTACTTAAAATTACGTGCGTCGTTTTAATTATAATGCGCTAACTAAATTAAATATTTTATTATGAAAGCTTGCCCAAAGTGTAAATCTGAGTCTAAGCACAGAATGAGAAGAAAAGGAATTGCAAGGTTAATACCGGGAAGTAAAGGGTATGCTTGTGATAAATGTAACACAGAGTATACTTGGTTTTCTATTATTAATATATCATTAAAAATATAAAATAAAAAAGCCTCACAATTATAAATGTGAGGCTTTTTTGTATAAAGTTTAGAACTTTAAATTATCATTTAAAGAGTCTAAAAATATCATTTCCGTTTGCAAAAAGTAATAATGCTATTAAAAGGATAAAACCAGTTACTTGTGCATATTCTAAGAATTTATCTCCAGGTTTTCTACCCGTAATCATTTCCCAAAGGGTAAAAACTACATGACCACCATCTAAAGCTGGTATTGGTAATAAGTTCATAAACCCTAACATAATAGATAGGAAAGCTGTAATATTCCAAAAAGATTCTGCACTAAACTCATCAGGAAAAATACTTCCAATAGAAATAAAACCACCTAAACCTTTATAAGCACCAGTGCTTGGGTTAAAAATCTTTTTTAATTGTTTAATATAGTCTGTAAGAGTTTTCCAAGATTTATTTAAACCTGCTGGTACTGCTTCTGCAAAAGTATATTCTTTATCTGCTAAATTATAGTAACCTAATTTTTCTAAATCTTTAAAAGGAATTGCTGTAAAAACAACACCAATGTTTCCGTAGTTAGAAACCTTAACAGGTATTTCTTTTGAACTTGTTCCTCTTTTTACTGTTATAGAGATATCTTTCCCTTTGTATTTTGCTAATTCTCCTTTAGCTTCGTCATAATACTTAATAGGGCTTCCATTAATTGCTGTAACGATGTCTTTAGGCAGAATATTCGAGGTTCCATTTAAAGAGTCTTTTTGTACTTGTGCAATTACAAACGGATATCTTACATTTAAAAAACGACCGGCATCTTTACTTCTATCCATTAATTGAGAAATAAAGTCTTCTGGAATTTCTTTGTCTAAAACTTCTCCGTTTCTTTCAACTTGGTAATTGTTTCCGTTAATAAATTCTAAAGATAAACCAGAGAATTTTTTAACTTTCTGACCATCAACAGTCAATATTTTGTCTCCGGTTTTTAAACCTAAATTTTCTGCTAATTTATTTTCTACCCAAACCCCATCTTTTACATTTTCGTTTGGTAAATATCTTTCACCATAAACCCACATTAACATAATGTAGATAAATATTCCTAAGACAAAGTTTACAAAAACACCACCTAACATAATAATTAGGCGTTGCCACGCAGGTTTAGAACGAAATTCCCAAGGTTGTGGTGGTAAAGCCATTTGCTCAGTATCCATACTTTCGTCTATCATTCCAGAGATTTTTACATAACCTCCTAAAGGAATCCAACCAATACCATAAACGGTATCACCAATTTTTTTCTTGAAAATTGAAAATTTATAATCGAAGAATAAGTAGAATTTTTCTACTCTTGTTTTAAATAATTTTGCAGGGATAAAATGCCCTAATTCGTGCAAAACAATTAGTAAAGATAAACTTAGTATAAATTGAGATGCTTTTATTAATATTTCCATTCAGCGTTAAATCAGATTTAAAAAAGAAACAAATGTAAGGTTTTCAAGGTAGTTGTAAAAGAACTATTAAAGGTTGCTTTTTTATTTTAACAAAGATTTTAGATAGCTTTTGTTTTTGTTTGCTTTTTTAGCGGTTTTTTAAGTCGTATTTTTGTAAAATAAACGCATATTATGGAGATTAAATTCTTTAAAAAATCAATACCTACAATTATATTTTTAATAGTATTTTCTGCTGTTGTTATTCCTGTTTTTTATCATTTGTTAAAAGTAGATTCAAAATTAAAAATTTATAATCCTGCAGATGTAAACCCACGTTTGGTAGATTTTTCTATGAAGCATATTACTAAAGACCATACAATTGCAGATTTTAAATTAACCAACCAAAACGGAGAAATTATCATTAATAAAAATTATGAAAATAAAATTTATGTAGCAGATTTCTTTTTTACACGTTGCCAAACAATTTGTATTGCAATGGCTTATAATATGAGCGAACTGCAAGATTTTTATAAAAATGATGATGATATTATGTTCTTATCTCATTCTGTAACACCTGTTATAGACAGTGTTTCTGTGTTAAAAGAATATGCTGAAAGAAAAGGAGTAGTTGATGGAAAATGGAACGTTACAACAGGTTCTAAAAAACATATTTACGAGCTTGCTAGAAAAAGTTACTTTGCTGTTTTAGATGAAGGAAATGGAGATGAAAACGATTTTATTCATACAGAACAATTTGTTTTGGTAGACAAACAAAGACGCATTCGTGGGTATTACGATGGTACTGAAAAAGAAGATATGGCAAAGTTGAAAAATGATATTGTTTTGTTAAAGGAAGAATATGCTTCTCAATAAAATTGTTTAGAATGATTCTAAATGGTTATCTTTGCTTTCCAAATAAAAAACGTTGAGTACAATTGCATCTTTACATATTGGTGAAATGGGGTATATTTCTGAAGAATCTTTAGATTTTATTCCGTTAAAATTACTGGAAATGGGCTGTTTACCAGGAGCTGAGGTAGAATTGGTGCAAATAGCGCCATTAAAAGACCCTTTGTATATCTGTGTAAACGGAAGTCATTTGGCAATTAGAAAAGAAACCGCCTCAAAAATAAAAATCTTAAAAGCAAGTTTGTAATGTCTAAAAACGATATAAAAGTTGCTTTAATTGGTAACCCAAATACAGGTAAAACCTCACTATTTAATCAACTTACAGGTTTAAATCAGAAAGTTGGTAATTACCCAGGAGTAACTGTAGACAAGAAACAAGGTACAAGTAAATTATCTGCAACCCAAAATGCATTAATTACAGATTTACCAGGAACGTACAGTATAAACCCAACTTCTATAGATGAAAGTATTGTTTTAAAAACATTACTTAAAAAAGATATTAAAGAATCGCCAGATGTAATTTTAGTAGTTGCAGATGTAGAGAATTTAAAAAGAAACTTATTACTTTTTTCACAAATTAAAGATTTAGAAATTCCAACGGTTTTGGCTATCAATATGGTAGATCAAATGACTAAAAAAGGAATTACTATAGACTTATCTGCATTAGAAAAAGAATTAAATACAGAAGTTGTTTTAATTAGTGCAAGAAAAAACCAAGGAATAGATAGCGTAAAAGCGGCAATAATTCGTTGCCATGTTGCAGCAAAAGCTTCTCCTTTATGCGGAATAAATTCTAAAATAGATCCAGATTATTTTTCAAAATTAAAAGAAATTAGTCCAAACTATTCTTTGTACGAATTGTGGTTAATGGTTACTCAAAATAACTATCCAGAAACGGTTAGTAAAGAAGAAAAAGAGAAACTTTTAGCTTTTAAACAAGACGTTTCGAAGTTAAAAAAATATCAACATAAAGAAACTATTTACCGTTATCAAGAAATTAATAAAATTTTAAAGAAAACCTATATTGTAGATAAAAGTAAAGCTACAGATGTAAGAGCTAAGTTAGATAAAGTTTTTACTCATAAGATTTTTGGATACGCAATTTTCTTCCTTATTTTATTGGTAATTTTTCAATCTGTTTTCGATTGGGCAACTGTACCTATGGATTTTATTGACGGTACTTTTGCAGAATTATCTGACTTTGTTAGAAATAAATTATCACCAGGCGTTTTTACAGACTTGTTAGTAGAAGGAATTATACCTGGAATTGGAGGTGTTATAATTTTTATACCTCAAATAGCTATTTTGTTTTTATTTATAGCTGTTTTAGAAGAAACTGGTTATATGAGTCGTGTAGTTTTTCTAATGGATAAAATTATGCGTCGCTTTGGTATGAATGGTAAAAGTGTAATTCCGTTAATTTCTGGAACTGCATGTGCAATACCAGCAATTATGGCAACCAGAACTATTTCTAGTTGGAAAGAGCGTTTAATTACCATTTTGGTAACACCTTTTACAACCTGTTCTGCACGTTTGCCAGTGTATGCAATTTTAATTTCCTTAATAATACCCAATACAAAAATATTTGGTTTCTTAAATTTACAAGGCTTAGTTTTATTGTCTTTATATGGTTTAGGTTTTGCAACTGCTATAATTGCGGCATACATTTTACATAAAACATTAAAGGTAAAATCGAAATCATTTTTTGTAATTGAAATGCCTAATTATAAAATACCATCTGTAAAAAATGTATTTTTCGATGTTATAGAAAAGACAAAAGCATTTGTTTTTGGAGCAGGAAAAATAATTTTAGCATTGTCTATTGTATTATGGTTTTTAGCATCTAACGGGCCAGATTCTTACAAAAATGCAGAAAAAAATACTATTGCTAATTTAGAAAACAAAAATCTAAATGAAGACGAGTTAAATCAGAAAATAGCCTCTGTAAAATTAGAAAATTCTTACATTGGTATTATGGGTAAAGCTATAGAACCAGCAATTAAACCTTTGGGTTATGATTGGAAAATTGGTATTGCTTTAATTACGTCTTTTGCTGCTCGTGAGGTCTTTGTAGGAACTTTAGCAACTATTTATAGTGTAGGTTCAGATGATGAAGATACGGCAACTATTAAAGAGAAAATGCGTTCAGAGATAAACCCAGATACAGGTAAAAGTCGTTTTAACTTTCCTGTAGGTATGTCTTTAATGGTTTTTTACGCTTTTGCAATGCAATGTATGGCAACTTTGGCTATTGTAAAAAGAGAAACTAAAACTTGGAAATGGCCTTTAATACAACTGTTTGGTATGGCTTTATTGGCATATGTTTCCTCATTTATTGTGTATCAAATATTAAGCTAATGCAAGAAATTATTGTTTACTTATTATTAATTTTAGCAGTACTTTTTTTGTTGAAAAAATACGTATTTTCATCAAAGAAAAAAGGAGACTGTAGTACAGGTTGCGATTGCCATTAGAAAGTTAACAGAAAATAATAGCATTTTCTTGTAATGATTTATACTTTTGATAGACTTGAAATATACAACTTAATAAAAAACATTTAAAAATGAAAAAATCAATTTTAGCAATTGCAGTTTTTGCAATTACATTAATTAGCTCAACAGAAACTTTTGCACAATCTTGGAAAAAATTAGATGTAAGCCCTATGGATGCTTCTACGTTTCCAGATAATTGGAGAGAATCTAACAAAGTAGCGAAGGTAGTATATGGTAGACCTCAATTAAAAGGACGAGATTTAGCAAAATTAGCGCCAGTAGATAAGGTTTGGAGAACAGGAGCAAACGAAGCAGCAGAAATTACATTTTATAAAGATGTTGTTTTTGGAGGTGAAAAAGTAAAAGCAGGTTCTTATTCTCTATTTACAATACCAACTACAGAAGGAGATTGGACAGTTATTTTAAGTACAGCAAAAAATGTTTGGGGTCATTATTCTTACAAACAAGAAGAAGATGTTGTTCGAGTTCCAGGAACAGTTTCTAAATCAGAAAAAAAGATAGAAGCATTTTCTATGATGTTTGATAAAGACATGACTTTAAAAATGGGTTGGGCAAATACAGTAGTTTCTGTAGCAATTAGCCAAGAAATTATAGAAGAATAATTTTTTTTCTTAATAATATTTAAAAAACCACAAACTTTGTTTGTGGTTTTTTTTTGTCTAAAATTTAGCAGTTTACAAATTATAATCTTTACTAGAATAAATGTAAATTTGCGCACTTTAACAAAAGAATCAAATGCAATACAATCATCAAGAAATAGAAGAAAATTGGCAAAAGTTTTGGGCAGAAAACGAAACTTTTAAAGCCGAAAATAATTCTGAAAAACCAAAATATTACGTGTTAGATATGTTTCCTTATCCAAGTGGAGCAGGTTTACATGTAGGGCATCCTTTAGGGTACATTGCAAGTGATATTTATGCGCGTTACAAACGTCATAAAGGGTTTAACGTATTACACCCACAAGGGTATGATTCTTTTGGTTTGCCAGCAGAACAATATGCAATTCAAACAGGGCAACACCCAGCAAAAACTACAGAAGCAAATATTACAACGTATAGAAAACAATTAGATAAGATTGGTTTTTCTTTCGATTGGAGCAGAGAAGTGAGAACTTCAAACCCTGAATATTATAAATGGACTCAGTGGATCTTTATTCAACTTTTTAATTCTTGGTATAATAAAGACACAGATAAAGCAGAAGATATTTCTACTTTAGAAAAAATATTTAAAACAGCAGGTAATAAAGCTGTAAATGCAGTTTCAGATGAAGACATAACTGTTTTTTCTGCAGAACAATGGAAAGCGTTTTCAACAAAAGAACAAGAAGAAATTTTATTACAATATCGTTTAACATTTTTGTCGGATACAGAAGTAAACTGGTGTCCTGGTTTAGGAACGGTTTTGGCAAATGACGAAATTGTAAACGGAGTATCTGAAAGAGGAAGTCACCCAGTTGTTCGTAAAAAGATGACACAATGGTCTATGCGAATTTCTGCGTATGCACAACGTTTGTTAGATGGTTTAGAAACAATCGATTGGCCACAACCTTTAAAAGATTCTCAAACAAATTGGATTGGTAGATCGCAAGGAGCAATGGTTTCTTTTGATGTGGCAAATGGCTCTGAAACAGTTTCTTCTGAAGTAAAATTATCTTACAAAGAATTAGAAGCTTTAAAAGAATTACGTCAGAATTTATCGAAAGCAGAAACAGTACTTTGGGACGAATTAAAGAATAAAAAAGGAGCAGCAAAATTTAGAAAAAAATATACTATTGGTACATTTTTAGTAGATTATGTCTGTTTAGCAAAAAATATAATTGTAGAATTTTCTGGTAAAGAAGATGAAGCAGCAAGAATAAGTTATTTTGCAGAAGAAGGTTTTAACGTAGTTCATTTTACAAATGAAGAAGTAATAGAAAACGTTCTTAAAGTTGTTGCAACAATAAATACAGCAATTCAGTTTCCAAAAGCAATTGATAAAAATGCTAAAAAAGAAGTTGCTGTAAAAGTAAAAAATCAATATAAAATTGATGTTTTTACAACAAGACCAGATACTATTTACGGAGTAAGTTTTATGACATTAGCACCAGAACATGAATTGGTGTCTAAAATTACAACAGATGCTCAAAAAACAGATGTTGAGTCATATATTAAAGCAACTGCAAAGCGTTCTGAACGTGATAGAATGGCAGATGTAAAAACCATTTCGGGTGCCTTTACAGGTGCATTTGCAATTCACCCTTTTTCTGGAGAAAAGGTACAAATTTGGATTGGAGATTATGTTTTAGCAAATTACGGTACAGGTGCAGTTATGGCAGTTCCTTGTGGAGATCAACGTGATTATGATTTTGCAAAACATTTTGGAATTCCGATTCCTAATATTTTTGAGGATGTAGATATTTCTGAAGCTGCACACACAGGAAAAGACGGGACTAAAATTGCAAATTCAGATTTTTTATCAGGATTAAAATATAAGAAAGCATTAAAGTTAGCCATTTTCGAAATGGAAAAACGTGGCTTTGGTTACGGAAAAATAAACTATAGATTAAGAGACGCTGTTTTTAGTAGACAACGTTATTGGGGAGAGCCTTTTCCTGTATATTACAAAGACGGAATGCCACAAATGATTGATGCAGAACACTTGCCAATTGTGTTGCCAGAAGTTGAAAAATATTTGCCAACCGAAGACGGGAAACCACCTTTAGGAAACGCAACAGAATGGGCTTGGGATTCTCGTGGGAAGAAAGTTGTTTCTATCGATAAGTTAAAAAACAAAACTGTTTTTCCTTTAGAACTAAATACAATGCCTGGGTGGGCAGGAAGTTCTTGGTATTTTAATAGATACATGGATGCTACAAACACAGCTGAATTTGCAAGTAAAGAATCTTTAGAGTATTGGAAAGAAGTAGATTTATATATTGGAGGTTCTGAGCATGCAACTGGGCATTTGTTATATGCTCGTTTTTGGCAGAAATTTTTGTTCGATAAAGGAATTGTACCTGTAGATGAGTTTGCTAAAAAACTGATTAATCAAGGAATGATTTTAGGAACTTCTGCTTTTGTTTATAGAGCAACTGCTTTTGTTAAAAATGGCTGTTCTATAGAGAAATCTAATGATGATGTTTTAGAGAAAATACCAACAGTATTCGTTTCTAAGAACTTATTTAGTTCAGATGATGAATTTGAAACGGTTGTTAAAAATTATTTATTAGATAATAAATTATTGAACCCTAATTTTGCAGATTTAGTAATGATTACTAAAACAGCTTTACATGCAGATGTTTCTTTAGTAAATGCTTCTGATGATTTAGATGTAGATGGGTTTAAAAATCATGCTTTAAATGCAGATTATAAAAACGCTGAATTTATTTTAGAAGACGGAGTTTATAAAGTTGGGCGTGAAGTAGAAAAAATGTCTAAATCTAAGTACAATGTTGTAAACCCAGATGATATTGTTGTAGAATATGGTGCAGATGCATTGCGTTTGTTCGAAATGTTTTTAGGGCCCTTAGAACAAGCAAAACCTTGGAAAACTTCTGGTATTTCTGGTGTATCATCATTCTTAAAGAAATTATGGAAACTTTATTTTAACGACGAAGTTTTTGAGGTTTCAGAAGAAAAAGCAACAAAAGACGAACTAAAAGTTTTACACAAGACAATTAAAAAAGTAGAAGAAGATATAGAGAATTTCTCTTTTAATACTTCTGTTTCTACATTTATGATTGCTGTAAATGAACTAACTGCTTTAAAATGTAATAAGAAAGAAATTTTAGAACCTTTATTGGTTTTATTGTCTCCTTATGCACCACATATTGCAGAAGAATTATGGAATAAATTAGGTAATAAAGAGTCTATTTCTACAGCAGATTTCCCTGTTTTTGAGGCTAGTCATTTGGTAGAAAGTGCTAAAAATTATCCTATTTCTTTTAATGGTAAAATGCGTTTCACATTAGAACTTCCTTTAGATTTATCTAAAGAAGAAATAGAAAAAGCAGTACTAGAGAATGAAAAAACAATTGCGCAGTTAGAAGGTAGAACTCCTAAAAAAGTAATTATTGTACCGGGTAAAATTGTAAACATCGTTGGTTAATTAATAAACCAATAATAAATATATTTTAATAGTAAGGAGTCTAATATTTAAACATTAGATTCCTTACTTATTTATAGTAGAATTTCTGTTTATAAAACAAGAAGTTTATTCACTTGAAAAACAAAAAATAAATGATTAATTTTTATGAAATTATAGGTTTAGTTGCGGCACTTTTAACAACAATATCTTTTTTACCGCAGGTTTATAAAACATGGAAAACAAAAGATACTTCTGGGTTGTCTTTAACAATGTTTGTAGTTTTCTTTATTGGAATAATTTTATGGTTAATTTACGGAATTTACTTAAACAGTTTGCCAATGATTTTAGCAAACAGTATTACAGCAACTTCTTCTTTATATTTAATAATAATGAAGTTAAAGTACAAGTAGATGAAACAGTAAAGCTATTACAGTATTTGTAATGGCTTTAATATTTAGTTATCTTTAGCTAAATATTAAAAAAGCTTGTTCTTTAGGAACAATTATTGATGAGAACTATAAAAACTACAAAATTTGAAGCGTTTTAAAAATATTTCCTTAAAAATTCGCATTTTTTTATCAATGATATTATTGGTGTTATTGGCATCAATTTTAATTTTGGTAGTAACAGTTTATCAATATGATGAGCAGACAAAAGACTACAATATTCAGCGTTTTGAACGAAAAGAAGCAATTGCAAAAAAAACAATTGAATTAGAGCTTACAAATAAAACTACATACGCTGTAAATACAGAAAATTTATCTAAAATTTTTCAGAATAGAATTTATGAGATTTCTTCTATAAACAAATTAAACATTACCATTTATAATTTAGAAGGAAGGCTGTTAAAGACCTCTTTTGGTAATGCTTTTGAGAAAATAGACAGTACACCGTTAACAGATATTATTGTGTCAGATTTAGCTCAAAATTCTAACCATAGAATATTAAAAAACAATGAAATAGAAGGTATTAGTTATCAGACATCTTATTCTTATATCAATGATCCTAAATTTAAAAGAATTGGTATTTTAGAATTACAGTTTACACAAGACAATTCAGAAATAGAATATGAACTAAAAGAGTTTATTTACAGATTAAGTATTGTTTATTTATTGATGTTTTTATTAGCAATTTCATTTGCTTATTTCTTGTCTAGTTATATTACCCAATCGATAAAAACTATTTCAGATAAAATGCAACAAACGCGTTTAAATGAGAGAAATGAGAAGATTATTTTAAATAAAGCAAGTTCAGAAATAGAGGTTTTAGTTGATGCCTATAATAATATGATAGATCAACTAGAGGAAAGTGCAGCTAGATTAGCAAAAAGTGAGCGAGAGCAGGCTTGGAGAGAGATGGCAAAACAAGTTGCGCATGAAATTAAAAATCCATTAACACCAATGCGTTTATCGGTTCAGAGTTTCGAGCGAAAATTTAATCCGAAAGATGAAAATATTAAAGAGAAGTTGGCAGAGTATAGCCAGACTTTAATTCAACAAATAGACGTTATGAGTTCTATTGCTTCAGCTTTTTCAGATTTTGCAAAAATGCCAACTCAGAAAAAAGAAAAAATAGAAGTAATTAGCGTTGTAAAATTAGCATTAGATATTTTCAATGAAAAATCGGTAAAATATCAACCCAAAGAACAAGAATTACATGCTTTTTTAGACAAAACTCAACTTATAAGAATTGTAACTAATTTAATTAAAAACTCACTTCAGGCAACGGAGAAAGAGGAAAATCCTTTAATAAATGTTGAAGTTTTATCTGAAGGAAGTAAAGTGAAAATAGTAGTTTCAGATAATGGAAAAGGGATTTCTGACGATGTAAAAGATTTAATATTCGAGCCAAAATTTACAACTAAATCTAGCGGTATGGGTTTAGGTTTGGCAATGATAAAAAATATTATTGAAGCTTATGATGGTCATATATCTTTTACTTCTAAAGAAGGTATAGGAACAGTTTTTACCGTTGTTCTTCCAAAAAAATAAAATGTAGTAATTGTAATTTAGAATCTATTTTAGCCTAAACTAGATTCCTTAATTTTTATAGTAACATCTTAAATATATAAGAAATGAATTTTGAAAATATTTTAGTAAATAAAACGGCTGCTTTAGCACAAATAACAATTAATAGACCTAAAAAATTAAATGCTTTAAATAAAGCAACTATAGAAGAGCTACACCATGCTTTTGATGCTTTAGAGAGCGATGAAAATATAAAAGCAATTATTATTACCGGTAGTGGAGAAAAAGCATTTGTTGCTGGAGCAGATATCTCTGAATTTGCAAATTTTTCTGTAGAAGAAGGTAGTACGTTAGCAAGAGCAGGACAAGAAATGTTATTTGATTTTGTAGAGAATTTAGCAACGCCAGTAATTGCCGCAATTAATGGTTTTGCTTTAGGTGGTGGCTTAGAATTGGCCATGGCTTGTCATTTTAGAATTGCTGCTGATACTGCGAAAATGGGTTTACCAGAAGTATCTTTAGGTGTAATACCAGGTTATGGTGGTACACAACGTTTGCCTCAATTAGTTGGTAAAGGAAAAGCTATGGAAATGATTATGACTGCCGGTATGATTTCTGCAGATGATGCTAAAGATTGTGGTTTGGTAAATCATGTGACAACACAAGAAGAATTGTTACCGTTAGCAGAAAAGATTGCGAGTAAAATTTTAAGAAATTCTCCTGTTGCAATAAGTGCAGCAATTGTTGCTATTAATGCTAACTTTAAAGATGGTGTTAATGGTTTTAATACAGAGATTGAAGCATTTGGTGCGAGTTTTGGTACACAAGATTTTAAAGAAGGAACTACTGCTTTCTTAGAAAAGAGAAAACCTAATTTCTCTGGAAATTAACAAGTAAAAATAAAAAAAGCGAACCAATTAAGGTTCGCTTTTTATTTTAAACTTTTATTTTATTAAATTTTAAAACTTTTACTATAATATTTGTTGTTGCTGTTTACTACAACTTTATAATTTCCTATTTCTTCTTTAGATAATTTGTAAACTCTATTTAAAAGTGTTTTTTCATCCTTTGCAGTTTCAGAAAAAATAAGTTCGTCATTATAATAAATAGATACATTTAAAGCTGCTTTATCGAAAGAAATTCTAGAAATGTACACAATGTTATCTTCTGTTCTAATAACTGGTTTAAAAATTGTCTTTTCTGTGTTAAAAGAAACTTGGCCATCTAATACAGTAAAGGGTTTTATAACAATTTCGAAATCCTTTTCTAATTCTGTTGTATAATTTCCTTTTTCTAATTTAGATAGATCTAATATTTTTGAATATGTACCAGAGTTTTTAATTTCTTGGCTATAAATTACTGTACCATTTTTATCTTTAATAGATAATGTATGCCCTTTTTTTACTGCTCCAAATTCTATTCTAACCTTTTTACCTTCTATTACTTTAATAGTAGTGTTTTTTTCGTTTGCGTAGTTTGTAAATGTTACAAACATAATAATTGCTACTGCTAAATACTTTTTAATTGTTGTTTTCATCTTATTCAAATTTATTGTTATCAACACTACAAATCTATGGCAGATTTAGAAAATGGAAAACATCAGAATTAATAAATATGTATTCTATATTACCTTAATTAAAAACACATGTGTTTACTTAATGTTAATTTAGTGTATTTTTAAGGTAATTAGGTGTATTTTTTTTTGTGTAAACAAAAAAAAGCGAACCAGTTATGGTTCGCTTTCTACATTAAACTTAAGCGTTCGTTTAATGAGCAATTAACTATTTGTTTAGATGTTAAAATCTTTTATATAAGATCTATTATTACTATTAATAATAACTTTGTAATCTCCTTTTTCTTCTTTAGATAATTTGTAAACTCTTTTTAAAAGATTTTTTTCATCTTTTACAGTTTCAGAAAAAATAACTTCATCATTATAATATATAGCTATTTTTAAAGGTTGCTTGTCAAAAGCTAACTTAGAGATAAGAACTAGATTATCTTCTGTTCTAATAACTGGTTTAAATATTGTCTTTTCCTCGTCAAAAGAAACTTGGCCATCTAATACAGTAAAAGGTTTTATAACAATTTCGAAATCTTTTTCTAATTCTGTTGTATAATTTCCTTTTTCTAATTTAGATAAATCTAATACTTTAGAATATGTACCAGAGTTTTCAATCTCTTGGCTATAAATTACAGTACCATTTTTATCTTTAACAGATAATGTATGTCCTTTTTTTACTGATTCAAATTCTATTCTTACTTTCTTACCGTCTACTATTTTAACAGCAGTGTTTTTGTTTGCGTAGTTTATAGATGTTACTAACATCATAACTATTACTACTAAATACTTTTTAATTGTTGTTTTCATCTTATTCAAATTTATTGTTATCAACACTACAAATTTATGGCAGATTTAGAAAATGGAAAACATCAGAATTAATGAATATGTATTCTATATTATCATTATTAAAAAACATTAAGTTATTTTAATGTTAATTTAGTGTATTTTTAAGGTAATTACACATATTTGGTTTTTTTGTAAACAAAAAAAGCGAACCATAAATGGTTCGCTTTCTACATTAAATTTAAATGTTTGTTTAATGAATACTTAATTGTTTTTTAGATATTAAAGTCTTTTATATAAGATCTATTATTACTATTAATAACAACTTTATAATCTCCTTTTTCTTCTTTAGATAATTTATAAACTCTTTTTAAAATGTTTTTTTCATCTGTTACAGTTTCAGAAAAAATAACTTCATCATTATAATATATAGCTATTTTTAAAGGTTGATTATCGAAAGCTAATTTAGAAATTAGTACTAAATTATTTTCAGCTCTAATAACTGGTTTAAATATGGTCTTTTCCTCATCAAAAGAAACTTGGCCATCTAAAACAGTAAAAGGTTTTATAATAATTTCGAAATCTTTTTCTAATTCTGTTGTATAATATCCTTTTTCTAATTTAGATAAATCTAATACTTTAGAATATGTACCAGAGTTTTCAATCTCTTGGCTATATATTACAGTACCATTTTTATCTTTAATAGATAATGTATGTCCTTTTTTTACTGTTTCAAATTCTATTCTTACTTTCTTACCGTCTACTATTTTAACAGCAGTGTTTTCGTTTGCGTAGTTTATAGATGTTACTAACATCATAAATGTTACTACTAGGTACTTTTTAAATATTGTTTTCATCTTGTTTATTTCTTTGTTTTCGACACTACAAATTTATGGCAGATTTAGAAGGCGGAAAACATCTAGATTAATAAATATGTGTTCTATATTATCATTATTAAAAATGGTAAAAAAACAATGAGTTAATATAGTATATAATATTGGTAATTTTATATACTATGTATATGTGTTGTAGGTTTTTTAAATAGAAAAAGCGAGCCTTATTAGGCTCGCTTTTTACATCATATTATAGCAGTAATATGATGAACAATTAACTAGTTGTTTATTTTTACTAAACCCTATAAAAAGGTCTCATTTTTCGTTTGTAAAGTAATTATTTATGTTAGCTTTTTAAGCTTATAAAAATGTACACTGCAAATTTATAACAGATTTAAGTTTTTTTATACATCAATATTGACAAATATATGTGCTAAATTATCATGTTAGTTGGTGTTGAATTGTCATTAAGTTAATTTAGTGCATAATAAAGTTAATTTTATATATTTTATTTCTTTTTAGTATTGTAATTTTGCCATAAAATTATTTTGAAATGATAACAAAACCGACATTAGAGAAAATTACACCAAATTTTGGTAGTTCTTTGTTAGTTAAGAAACACGTTCAGTTTTTAAAGAAGAATAAGGCTTTCTGGCATTTTCACCCAGAAATTGAAATTGTTTATGTAAATAAAGGAAAAGGAAAAAGGCATATTGGAAATCATATTAGCTATTTTAATAATAGCCAGTTAGTTTTAATTGGTTCTAATTTACCACACTTAGGTTTTATGGATCGTTTAACAACCAATGGTTCTGAAACATTAATACAATTTAAACCAGAATTTTTAGGAGCAGAATTTTTTAAGATTCCAGAAATGGTTGCTATAGAGCAGCTTTTTGAACGCGCTAAAAAAGGAATTCGTTTTAACATAGAGATAAAGAAAAGAATTGGTGCTAAAATAGAAGAGCTAGCAGATTTAGAAGGGCCAACTAGAATTATTTCTTTCTTACATATATTAAAAGAGTTAGCTTTAACAGACGATTATACAATATTAAATGCAGATGGTTTTGCTTTTGAAACACAACCGCAAGATAGTAGTAAAATAGATGTAATCTTTAAACATATAAATGAGAACTTTAATCAGCATATAAGTTTAGACGAAATTGCAAGTTTGGTAAGTATGACTGTACCTGCGTTTTGTAGGTTTTTTAAGAAAACAACTTCTAAGACATTTACAAAATTAGTAAATGAGTATAGAGTTGTACATGCTACAAAATTACTAACAGAAAGTAATATGAGTATTACAGATATTTGTTTTGAGTGTGGTTTTAATAATTTTTCTCACTTTAATAAATTGTTTAAAGAATTTACAGGTAAATCTGCATCTAAATATAGAAGCGGAATGTTAAACCTTGTTCAGTAAAAATATTAAAGTTAAAAGCGTAAAATATAAAATAGAAGAAATTTTAAATTCCGAAGTCAAAAAATTATACTGACTTAAATTTTAATATGTCTTTAGATGAACTAACATCTAAGACATTTTTTTTGTTTAAAAAACAAAATTACAAAGTTAGTGCAGCTAAATAATAATAAAAAGCCTAATAACTAATATAAGGTGTTTTAGGGTTTTTAAAATTTAATCTACTTGTAATTGTATTAAATTAAAATTAAACTCTATTTAAAGCGATTTAAAAAGCTCTTTTTTAATAGCTTTAACTTATAGATTTAAAATACGTATAAGTAAAACTTATTTAGCACCATTCCATTCATCATAAAATTGTTCTAGATATAATTCCATAAAATGGTGTCTTTGTGCAGCAATTTTTTTTCCAGAAACAGTATTCATTTTATCCTTTAGCAATAATAATTTTTCATAAAAATGATTAATTGTTGGCGCTTCTGTTTTTTTATACTCTTCTTTAGACATTTCTAAATTAGGAATAATCTCTGGGTTATACAAAACGCTGTTTTTAAAACCACCATAATTAAAACAACGTGCAATACCAATAGCACCAATTGCATCTAATCTATCTGCATCCTGTACAACTTCTAATTCTTTAGAGGTAAATTTCTTAACGCCTCTTTCGAAAGAATTTTTATAAGAAATATAATTAATAATATTTACAACATGTTCTATAATGTCGGTTGTAACTTCTTGCTCTTTAAGAAACTTAGTAGCTACTTTTGGTCCTACAGTTTCATCACCATCATAAAATTTAGGATCTGCAATATCATGTAAAAGTGCCGCTAAAGAAACCACAAAAACATCTACTTTTTCTTCCTTCGAAATTAAAATAGAATTCTTTAAAACACGTTCTATATGAAACCAATCATGTCCACCTTCAGCTCCTTTTAATTCTTCTTTTACAAAAGCAATAGTAGCTGTAATAATCTTTTCTTTGTTCATAATTATTTTCTTAGTGTTAATTCCTTTTCTATTTTTTTCATTTCATTATACATATAAACACTCATAGGAATAAAAAATAAAGGTAAAAAGGTATGAAAAGAAAGTCCGTTTTCAACAGTAGAAAAGATTGCAAAAACAATCATTAAAAGAATAACAATACTCTTAATAGCAAACATTGCTTTCTGAGATTTTAATTTTTTTAATAATTCTTCTTTGGTATATGTAGATAGTGACATGAGATTATTTTTAGTAAAAATAAAAAATCCACTCATAATAGAGTGGATTTTTTTTAAAGTCTTTTAATTTAAAAGGATTCTAGCAAAACTCATCATAAGCTTGCGCTAAATTCTGAGCGATCATTTGTGCAGATCTACCTTCTATATGATGTCTTTCTAACATGTGTACTAAGTTACCATCTTTAAACAATGCAATTGCAGGTGAAGACGGAGGAAAAGGAATCATATACTCACGTGCTTTCTGTGTAGATTCTTTCTCTACACCAGCAAAAACAGTAGTTAAGTTAGTAGGTGTTTTTTCTGCACCTAAAGAAGCAATTGCTCCTGGTCTAGCAGTACCAGCTGCACAACCGCAAACTGAATTTACCATTACTAAAGTTGTTCCTTTCTTAGACATTGCGTTATCAACATCTTCATTTGTATATAATGCTTCAAAACCAGCGTTTACTAACTCGTCGCGCATTGGTTTTACTAATTCTTCTGGATACATAATTATTATTTTTAAAATACAAAGATAGGTATTTGTTTATCAAAATTCAACAAACTAAAAAAGGTAGTTTCGATAGAAACATCAATAAAACTGATGCTAGAAAAACCTTTTAAAGACAGCGTTCTTCTACATCTTATTTTTGGGCATGCCTATTTTTAAAAAAATAAAGTTTCGTTGCACTACACTTTTTTTAAAAATAGTCGGGCTTTCCGCACTCGCTTTTTTGTCGTTCCTCCAAAAAGAGCTCAAACAAATGCTTCAATCCCTCATGCAAAATCCAACCTTTTTCAGGTTAGAACTTTCAAACATTGTATCTTTACCATTCATAAAATTAAAAATATATGGCAAGTTTTACAAAATGGTTAGGAGCAGGATTAGGTTTTACTTTTGGTGGCCCAATAGGAGCAGCAATAGGTTTTGCAATAGGTAGTTTTGTAGACGGTTTTTCTGAAGAAGATTTAACAAAAGAACAAAGAGAATACCAAGACAGCATAGGTACAGAAAGAGGTAATACACAATCTGGAGATTTCGAAATGAGCTTGTTGGTCTTAGCCTCTATTGTTATAAAATCAGATGGTAAAATAGACCCAAAAGAATTAGAATTTGTAAGAACACAATTTATAGGAATGTATGGCGAAGAGCGCGCAAAGAGTGCGTTTAAACTTTTTAAAGGTATTGTAAAAAAAGAAGTTTCTGCAAGACAAGTTTGTATGCAAATTAGAAGTCATATGCCACATGCATCTCGTTTACAATTGCTGCATTTCTTATTTGGTATTGCAAAATCAGACGGCTTCGTATCTAAAAGTGAAGTTGAAGAAATAAGAAAAATTGCAGGTTATTTATACATAAACGATAGAGATTATACTTCTATAAAAGCAATGTTTTATGACGAGTCCGATAATGCTTATAAGATTCTAGAAATTACTAAAGAAGCTTCTAATGACGAGGTTAAAAAAGGTTATAGAAGAATGGTTAAAAAATACCATCCAGATAAATTACAAGATTTAGGTGAAGAACACTTAAAAGGAGCAAATGAAAAGTTTCAAAGTATCCAAGAATCTTATGATAGAATAAAAAAAGAAAGAGGTATGTAAATAAGATGTTTTTTTAGAGTCTAACAATCATTTTATCACTGTATCTATATTTTTAAATAAAAAAATGTAATTTAGTATTCTATTACAAATGTATCAAGATTAATAAATTTCCCCCAAAAATATTATTTTGAAAAAGAAAAGAATAGTACTTCTTAGGTTAATTCCTTTAAATAGCTTTGTAGTTATATTTATAATAATGCTTAGTTTTTCTAATAGTTACGCACAATTAGATAACGAACATTACTTACCGCCATTAAAACAAGTGGCTAATAATCAAGCAATTAAAGACCAAGCAGTTTATTTTTCTACACCAGTAACTACTCCTTTTCCTATAGAAATATATAAAGGAACTAGTACAACGCCGTTTTTAACAATTACAGGTCTTGCAAAAGGTGTTGGTAAAATATTCGATAACTCGAATGGTTTAAGTAGTGGAGACAATAATATTACCTTAGTAACAAATGTAAATACAGGTGAAGTTTTATCTGGTTCTGGACTTCGAATAATTTCACCTGGAGGACAAAAATTTTATGTAAATTATAGAGGAAGATCTGGGGCACAAGCAGGTTCTCTAACATCAAAAGGAAGTAAGGCAAAAGGAACAGATTTTAGATGGGGAGGTATTCCTAATAGAGCTACAAATTCTAGTTTATCTACAAGCTTAGGAATGATGGCTACAGAAGATGGTACAGTGGTAACTGTTTCTGGTTACGATACCGAATGTAAATTTCGAAAAGGAAATGCAAGAGGCGGTATTATTGCAGATACACAAACAATTACCTTAAATAAAGGACAATCTTTTGTTTTAGAAGCAGCAAAAAATGAAACTGCAGCTAATATAGATGGTTGGTTGGGTGCAAAAATTCAGTCTACTAAACCTATTGTTATTAGTAATGGAGGTTTAAATGTGGGTATTAGAATTGGTAACCAAAGTAGAGATGCTGGTATAGATCAGCCAGTTGCTGTAGAGAACCTTGGTAGAGAATATGTGTTTGTAAGAGCAAACGGAACTAATGAAACAGAATTTCCTATAATTGTAGCTACGCAAAATAGTACACAAGTATTTGCTGGAGGAACTTTAGTGGGAACTATTAATGATGGTGAGTATTTAGAAATACCTGGTAGTTTTTATTCTTCTACTAATGTTGGTGCAAGTATGTATGTAACTACTACTAGAGATGCTTATGCATACCAATGTTTACAAGGTGCTACAGGTAATAAAATTCAAACAATTGGTATGAATTTTATAGCACCCGTAAATTGTTTATTGCCTAATTTAATGGATGAAATTTCTGACATCGATCAAATAGCAGGAACTTCTTCTAATATTTCTGCAATTACTATAATTGCCTCTACATTAACAGCGAATACTAATATAAAGGTAAGAGAAAACGGAGTGTTAGTCGCGCTACCAACACCAATTTTCCCATCAGGAACGTCAGACTGGAAAACTTTTTATGTGCCAGGTCTAACAGGTGAAATAGATGTTACCTCTACTGGCCCAATTGCAGTTGGTACTTTTATGAGTTTAGGGCAAAATGCAGGTTTAGCAGGTTACTTTTCTGGTTTTGATACAGTGCCAGTCGTAGGAGTTCAAATAACCGGAGGTGGCTGTTTTCCTGCGGGAGATTTAGAAGAAGATACTAAGAGTTTTGATGCATATCAATGGTATAAAAATGATGTGTTAATTGCGGGTGCAACTTCTCCAATATTTACACCTACAGGAATTGGAGAATATAATGTGGTAGTTACAGAAGGAACCTGTTCTTATTCTTCTAAAAAAGTAGATGTTTATAATTGTGATCCGGATATTGTAATTAAAAAAACTTCTGATATTACAGGGCCAATTACCGATGGAGATATCGTTAATTTTACGGTTACAGTGCAAAGTTTTGGTTTATACCCAGTTACAAACCTTGTTATTAAAGATATCTTTCCAACACAACTAGATTTAATAAGTGTTACGCCAAGTCAAGGTACTTGGTCTAGTCCAGATTGGACGATTGGAGACATGGAAGCAGGTGAGTTGTTTACCTTAAAATTTGTTTCTAAAGTGCCTAACAAGCCACAAGAAGGAACCTTTACAAATGTAGTTTCTAATACACAAGACCAAGTAGATAGCAATGATTCTGCAGACGATTTGGTTGAAAGTTTTACAATTGTATCAAAAAAGATAGATTTATCACTTACTAAAACGGTAGATAAACCCATAGTAAAGTTAAATGAGACTGTTTTATTTACGTTAACAATTACTAATAAAGGGCCCAATACAGCTACTAATGTACAGGTAAAAGATTTGCTTCCAAGCGGTTTAGAATATGTTTCAGCTGGTTCTGTAATACCTATAAACACTACTTATAATGCTACTACAGGTATTTGGGATTTTTCATCAAAAGAGATACTAAAAGATGCTGTTTTTGTTTTAAAAATAAAAGCAAAAGTTGTAAGCATAGAAACTCTAATCTTTAATAAAGCAGAGGTTTTTAAAACTGAACAATTAGATGTAGATTCTAATCCGAATAGTTCAGATTAATTTACTTTAAATAAAAATAAATAAACTGATTTTATTTAACTATATTTATAATATGGTTAATTGTTTTATTTACAGGTATTTATATTTATAATATAATAGTTAATTTTTAAAGTTGTCTAATCCCCCAATGGCAAGGTTTTAATAGTTAATAAAAAAAAATCTTTTTATTATTCGATAATTCTTAATTTGCTCTTGAGGTTTTTGTAAAAAAAAAAGCCTAATGAACAACCTTTCTTCTATAAAATTATTTATTCTTCAAAGGAAAATAAAAACAGAAAGATTTAATTTAATTTATTTCTTGGTGTTTTTTATCACTATATGTTTTTTCCCCTTTGTCTCCAATGCTCAGAAAATTATTATTAATGATGTGTATTCGTTAAATAGTTTAGCAGCCTCTAATGTTTTGGTTGTAGATAAAGCAATCGAACCAGAAGTTATTTATAAAGAGTTTTTCGCACTACCAATAAAAGAATATTTTAACGCTATAAAAACAGAAAAAGAGTGGTCTATTGTTTCTGAAATAATAAAAGTAGACGCTACTGAAATTAAAAATTTACTATTAAAAAGTGAATCGGTTATATATGTTGGAGTAGATACGGATGGAGATGGTATTGATGATATAGATGATTTAGATGATGATAATGATGGGATATTAGATACTGTTGAGTGTTCAGATGGGCTGTCTTTTAATGATTCATTTGAAGCGCCAATTATTCAGATTTTAGGTGTAGATGCTCTTAATGGTAGGCCAGATGGGGATAATGATGGTGAAGTAGATGCGTATTTGTCTCAAAATAGTATTGAAGGTTGGACGGTAACTGATGCGAATAGTTTTGATATTATATTTGATCTTTTTAATGCTTCTAAAGGCAATCAAAGTATCGATTTATATGGTACGCCAAACGCAACAGGTATTCAAAAAACATATTCAGGTTTTACAGAAGGTTTAGGGGTTTCTTTTTCGGTAGATTATAGTTCTGTAGAAAATTTATTTAAAGCAGAGGTTTTAGTAGATTATGGTGATGGCCCCATTTTATTAGCAACCTTAGAACCAAATAATATTGCTACAATAGCTAGTCCTGGTGTAGTTGGTTCTAGGGCGTCTGCAGTAATCTGGAATACTTATACAACAAACTTATTACCTACCGCAACAGGAACTATTAAAATTATTATACAGTCTACAAGTTTAGGTTTAGGGCAATCTGGTGTTTTAATAGATAATGTAGCTTTGTCTCAGCCTTCTTGTCTAGATTCAGATTTAGATAGTATTCCAGATTATTTAGATTCAGATTCAGATAATGACGGTATTTCAGATGTAATAGAGTCTGGTGGTGTAGATGCCGATAATAATGGCGAAGCAGATGGCATTGTAGGTACTTCTCCTACGACAAATGGAGTGCCAAGTTCTGCGGGAATAGGACAAATGCCAACAACTACAGATGTAGATATGATTCCAGATTATTTAGATTTAGATTCAGATAATGATGGTATTTATGATCTTTTAGAAGCTGGTGGTACAGATTCAAACAATGATGGAACTGTAGATAATACAAGTGATTTAGATAATGATGGTTTAGCAGATATTTATGATAATACTTGTCTAACACCTGCATCATCTGCGTCAACAAATTACGTTACAGCTGTTACAGCGTTTCAACATTTTACAGATATAAGTAATGCTATTGGGGTTCCTGGTAGTAGTTCTGCAAAAGGGCCAACTGGCTGGCCAGGATCTAATCCGTTTTTTATTGTTTTAGATTTTGCAGGCACATTACCTTCAGGAACAGTCTTAACCATGTATTTAGGAACTGCGTCTGGTAGTGCAAATGCTCGACTAAGACAAACTGACTCTATGGGAAATGGATTTGATAATTATAAAGAATATAGTGTTAGTGGTACTGGACCGTCAACTTATACGTATACAATAAATGCTAATACAGATTATATTAAAATACAAACTTACGATTATAATTTACTAGTTTATGGTGTAGAATATTCAATTGCAGCTTCAGGAGGAGCGGATTGTTCTGGTGTAGTTTTAGTGCCAACAGAAACTACAGTTGGTATACCAAATTATTTAAATACAGATTCAGATAATGATGGTTGTAAAGATGTTAAAGAAGCGGGTTATACAGATACTAATAATAATGGAGAAGTAGATGGGAGTGGTTATTCTAATAAAGGTCTTGTTTTAAATAGTAACGGCTATAGAGGAACTTCTGCAGCGGTAATAGATAGTTCTAATAACTTCTATTGTTTAGACACAGATTTAGATGGTCTTTTAGATTCGGTAGATTTAGATGACGATAATGATGGTATTTTAGATACAGAAGAGTTATGCTTGAAAACAAGAGTAGAATGGATGCACAATGATCCAGAAACACCTAGTAATGCAACAGTAGGTACTAATAGTGGAAACTCAGATTATGCGACTTATAATGATAGAGAATCTGTAAATAATTCAAATTTTACTTCTGCAGCAAATATTTCTTTTGGTACCTTAAATGAAACAGGAAGTCAATATACATATGTGTTTAATAATGCAAATGAAAGTAATTTCTCTTCTGCTAAAGCTGCTGGTAATTATGTAGAAGTGTCATATACTCCAGCTGTAAATTTATGGACAGAACAACTAACCCTTGGTTGGTATACAGGTAACAATTCTCCAGACGGTGCATATGGTAATTTTGATATGACATTAGAAATGGATACAGATCCTAATTTTGGTAACCCAACAATAAAGTTTCAAGACTTTCATGTAGATGACATGATAAACAATGGGTATTTATCTTATAATATTCCTTCAGATGCTTTTTTAATTGCAGGAACAACATATTATTTTAGATTCTATATTTATAATAATCAAAACTCAACTTCTTTTACAAGATTCGATGATGTTGTTTTTGAACACAAATTAGCTTGTGATACAGATGGCGATGGTAAATCGAATCATTTAGATTTAGATTCAGATAATGATGGTATTACAGATGTTATAGAATCTGGTGGTACAGATGCCAATAAAGATGGTAAAGCAGATGATTCAAATAATAATACAGATAATCTTGCTACTAATGGCGTCCCTACATCTGCAGGTACAGGGCAAGTTGCAATAAGTACAGATTTAGATGGGATTCCAGATTTCTTGGATACAGATTCAGATAATGATGGTTGTCCAGATGCATTGGAAGCATCAGGAACAATAAAAGCTGGAGATTTATCCACCTTAATTGGTGGAAGTGTAGGTGGAAGTTCTCAAAATTTAGGAGTAAGTTCAAATACAACAGGTAGTCCTATTGTAGCAAGAATAGCTGCAACTGGGTTTGTACAATCTACTACTACAGCAGTTACAGATGCTACAAATTCAAATACTTGTGCAGTAGATTTAAGTGTTTTAAAAATTATAGATAAAGCGTTTGTTAAAAAGGGACAAATAATAATTTTTACTATACAATTAAAAAATAGCGGAGGTTTAGATGCAACAGGTGTTCAAGTAAAAGATTTATTACCTGCAGGTTTAACGTATAATGCTGCATCAAGTATAATACCAACAAATACAACATATACAGTAGCAACAGGTATTTGGGATTTGAGTGCTTTAACAATTGTTAAAGACCAAACAATAGAATTAAAAATAGCAGCTGTAATAACAACAGTTGGATCTATAAAGACAAATAAAGCTGAGGTTTTTTTCTTAAATGAAACGGATAAAGATTCTGTTCCTAACTCTAATAATTAATAGAAGAGGTCGTTTAACGTGGAAATAAAGCGTTTAATCGAATTCTGTTATACGTAAACGTTTTTACACGGTTAATTAATTATATTTGAAGATTATTTTAAGAAAAAACAAATTAAAACATGAGTAAAAGGATATTACTTTTAATACTTTTTTATTTTTTATTTTTATGTAACTTATTTGCAGACGGTACAAAACAAGTTATGCCAGATGCTAATAATGGTGTAGCAATGTATATTACAGATAATGGGCAATATGGGCCATATCTAAATGCACCTTCATCTCAAAGATTACAATTTAGAATTTTAGATCACACAACAGAAAATTTATATTTTGGTATTAACCCGAGACAAAGAAACGGAAGTCCGTTAGCGTTAAGTACTAATTTATATTATCAAATAAAGAATGCTGCTGGTACAGCTATTGGCGCTCCAGTTAGGTTTAATACATCTGGCACAGGTTATATTAGTACTTATAACCAAGCAGTTGCAGGACCAAATATAGGAGGGTTAGTACCTGCTGGTTATACGCCTATAACATTTAACCCTACGGCAGACGGAGATTATTATATAGAAATATATAAAAGTAATGACAATGGTCTTACACGAACTACAGCTGGTGTAGATATTGTAATTCCTTATTTTGATTTTACGGTTTCAGATGCTTCAAATAACAGAGTAGAAGGGCGTATCTTTTCTCAGAAATGGGGTTTTATAACTTATAATCCTGCAACATTTGTACCTGCAATTGGTTTCGATTTTAAAGGAACATTTTTTGGATATACAGATGATAAAATAATTGTAACGGTAGAATTTCAGGAAGGTTTTAGACCTTTTGGTTATTTATTATCTATGAATAAATTCGGAATTGTAAATGATGATAATGCTACGGGTAATGTTTGGGAAACTACTAGAAAATCTATTTCTTATGGTGGTACTACAGGTAATTCTGTACCAGCATTATTAAACGGGTATCCTGTTTTTATTACCCAGCCAGATACAGCTGCTTTTCCTATTGGCTCTACGGTTCCTCCGGTTTCTGTAGGCCAAATATTTGGTTGTCCTGGTAATTATTTAATTCCGGTAAAAACACAAGCGGTAGGAGATGTAGATATTATATTAGATTTAAATGGTGTATTTGGTTATCAAGAAAATACTAAAGATGTCATTGTACAAGCTTTCAATCAACCAAAAGGTAATATCGTAATACCATGGGACGGTATAGATGGTCTTGGTAACCCTGTTTTGGGAAATACAACATCTTCTGCAACATTAACAAGTTTAAGAGGTAGAACAAGTGTGCCTATGATAGATGCTGAGTTAAACCCTAATGGATTGGTAATTAACTCTGTAGCACCTGTTTTGTCTAATAGAAAAATGTATTGGGACGATTCTAATATTGTTGTAACAACGAACAATAATACCGTTGGAGGTTTAGATAAATCTGCGCCAGAAGATGGTCAGTTAGGTCCTACTCATAAATGGAACGGAGACAATCCTCCGGGAGATAATACCGTAAATAACCCAGCCTTACCAGGAGCTAAAGGTAGTGCTACAGGTTCTACATTAGATGATTATGGTAATGAAAGGGTGTTAAATACGTGGTTTTATGGAGAAGAAATTACGTCTCCAAGTACATCAATAACGGTTCCAAATTGTGATGTAGATAATGATACGTATTCAGATAACGTAGATTTAGATGATGATAATGATGGTATTTTAGATACAGTAGAATTAGGTTCATTTGATCCGAATGGAGATCATGATGGCGATACAGTTCCAGATTATATAGATCCTCAATTTCCTGGTTTTGTAGATATAAATTCAGACGGTGTAGATGATCGTTTCGATTTCGATTTAGATGGTATAATGAATCATTGGGATTTAGATTCAGATGGAGATGGAATTCCAGATAATGTAGAGGCACAATCTACTACTGGTTTTGTTGCAGTAAATACAGCAGTAAATAGTAATGGTGTTCCTGTTAATTTTGCAGGAGGTATTACACCTGTTAATACAGATGGAGATGCAAATGCAGATTATTTAGATACAGATTCAGATGGAGATTCTATAACAGATACTATTGAAGCAGGAATTACATTATCTAATACAGATACAGATAACGATGGTTTAGATAATGCTACAGATGCAACTACAGATAGAACAGATGTAGATGGTAATATTACACCAAGCGCATTACCAGATGAAGATAATGATTTAGGTGTTGCAGGAGGAGATGTAGATTATAGAGATACTACAGATAGTGATAATGATAATGATGGTGTACCAGATGCAACAGATTTAGATGATGATAATGATGGTATTTTAGATACTGTAGAAAATAATGCTACAAACCCACTTTTAGATACCGATAATGATGGGGTTTTAGATTATAATGATTCGAATACAACCGGTTTTTTAGATTCAAACTCAGACAATGTTGATGATCGATTTGATGTTGATTTAGATGGAATAATAGATCAATTTGATACAGATACAGACAACGATGGTTGCCCAGACGCAGCTGAAGGTGCAGGAAATATACAGCTTACACAAGTACTAAATTTTATAGGAGGAAGTAACGGTGGAAGTTCAAATAATTTAGGAACTACATCAGATGCAGAAGGAAACCCAATAGTAAACAGTACCGGTTTTGAGCAAGCAACAACACCGGCTGTAATAGATTCTAGTAACTCTAATGCTTGTTTTATAGACTTAAACCTTGTAAAAACGGTAGGTAAATCAGTAATAAAAAAAGGAGAAATAGTTGTTTTTACATTACAATTAAAAAATGAAGGCGGTTTAAATGCAACAGGTGTTCAAGTAAAAGATTTGTTACCTGCAGGTTTAACGTATAATGCTGCATCAAGCATAATACCAACAAATACAACATATACAGCAGCAACGGGTATTTGGGATTTGAGTGCTTTAACAATTGTTAAAGATCAAATAATAGAATTAAAATTAGCTGCAACCGTAACAATAGTAGAATTAATAATAACAAATAAAGCAGAGGTTTTTATGGCAAATGAAACAGATAAGGACTCTATACCCAACTCTAACAACTAGTTAAAAAGTCTATCTAGCGAAGGATTAAAGCATTTTATCGAATATAAATACATTGAATACCAGAGTTTTATTAATTTTAAAAAAAAAGATTAACATTCGTTAATTTTTGTTAAAAAAAATAGTTAAATTTGTGTTAATACCTTTTTAACCCCCAAAAAAGTATGTTAATAAAAAAAAATCTTTCAAAACCTTTTTTTCTTAAAAAGACGAGCCGTCTTAGTTTCTCTGCTGAAACACATTTAAGTAAGGCAATTATAAAACACTTGCTGTTTATTTTATTATACATTTCTTTTAATAAAATAAACGTTGCACCATATAAATATTCTTTAATATGATGAAAAAATACGTACCCTTAACTTTAGGTTCTTTAGAACATTCTTATACTTATATTACAAAGTTTAAGTTTTCTGTTGTTTTAGTTTCTTTATTCGTTTTATTCGGAATTCAAAATATAATAGCCCAAGACAGTTTCGAAACAAATTTCGATGGTTGGGATAATGTAATCGGAGACCAAAGTAATTGGTCAAGAGGATCAGGAGCAACTCCATCAACAAATACAGGCCCAAGTTCAGGTTCTGTTGGTAACTCTTATTTGTATTATGAAGCAACGGGTGGTACACCAGGAGACAGAGCTTGGGTACAAAAAGAATTTACTATTCCTGCTAATGTAAACGCAAAGTTAAGTTTCGATTTTCACATGTTTGGTGTTACCATGGGGATTTTTAATGTTTTTATAAGTACAAATAATGGAGCAACTTTTTCTCAAATTTTTACAGCCAATGGAGATAAGGGAGATATTTGGAATGTGCAAAGCACGGTTTTGTCAGACTTTGTAAACCAAACGATTATTGTTAGATTCGAATCTATAAGGGGTACTGATTTTGCAAGTGATATTGCAATTGATAATATAAGTATTACAACGCAACCTTTAATAGATACAGATAATGATGGTGTAGAGGATGTAAATGATTTAGATGATGATAACGATGGTATTTTAGATTATGTAGAATGCCCTAATGTTAATTTTAGTAAAGACTTAATTATTGGAAATGCAAGGTCAGGTAATATAACTGTTGTAGAAGGTGGTGCTTCAGGAACTCCTTTTGTCACAAATGCAGGTCCAAATGATAACGAATCAGGTCTAAGATATATTGATTTAGCTGCTAATCCATCTTACTATAGATTAAATACTAAAGGGAATGATTTATCTTATATAGACGGAAATAATTTAACCTTTAGGTTGTTTGTAGATGACCCAGGAGAAGATTTTTTTGGAGGAACAACAGATATTCGTTTAGGTAGTGGCGCAACACAGTTAACCTTAGATTTAACAGAAGCACCATTTGGGCAAACAAAGCCTACAGGAAGTGATTTTACTATTTCAGTAGCTTTAACAGCTGATAATTTTGGCGTTACACAAGCACAATTTAATACAGTAATTAGTGCTTTAGATTATATAGATATTAGAGCAGAATTTTGGTTAGGACCAACAGGTACAGTAGAAAGTGAATTAATTCCAATTTTAAATGACGATTGTGATTTTGATAATGATGGTATTCCAAATACATTAGACACAGATAGTGATGGAGATGGATGTAGTGATGCAGATGAAGCTTATTTTGGTTCAGTTGCAAATGCAGATTCAGACAATAACGGAACCTATGGTTCTGGTACACCAGCTGTAGACACTACAGGTAAAGTTACAACAGCACCTTACACAACACCAAATAGTTTTTATTTAAATACAACTGTAAATACATGTAACGACAATGATAATGATGGTGTCCCAGATGGTGTAGATTTAGATGATGATAATGATGGTATTTTAGATACAATAGAGTCTAATGGATTAAATCCTACGGCAGATGCAGACAATGATGGAGTTCCAAATTATCAAGATGCAGATTTTTGTACTTTAGCCAATGGAGTTTGCGCTAATTTAGATTCAGATGGTGATGGTATTCCAAACCATTTAGATTTAGATTCAGATAATGATGGTTGTACAGATGCTAATGAAGCTTATTTTGGATCGGTAAATAGAGTTGATAACGATGAAGATGGTTTATACGGAACAGGAACACCATCTGTAAATGGGCAAGGTAATGTATCTGGTGCATCTTATAATACACCAAACCCATATTATTTAAATGCTTCTGTTGCAGCTTGTAATGATACAGATAATGATGGAGTGCCAAATAGTGTAGATTTAGATGATGATAATGATGGTATTTTAGATACTAATGAAGATTTTAACTGTTCAGCAGGCTTTATTGATTTAGGTAAAGTGTTTTCAAACGCAACATTAAGTCCTTTTAATGTAAATAATATTTATGCATTTGATGGTGTGGATGTAAACGCTAGTTTTGAGTTAGTAGGTACAAGTACTTGGAACTCTGGTGTAGAAAGTAAAACTACTGCAGGTATAACTGGGTCTTATATTAATACACAACCCAATAATACAAGTTTTCCAGATGGAAATGTTGTTGTTTATACCTATACTTTTTCTAAGCCAGTATATAACATTGAATTTAAATTTGGAGGGTTAGATGTTCAAGATAGGGCTGATTTTACAGCCAGCAATAACGGTGAAAATAGATTTGTGGCCTTATCAGATATAAATTTAGGTTCTAATGCAAAATTTGGTAATCAGACTGTAATTAGTTCTGCTGGAGGATCTAATGCTCCAAACAATGCAATTCAAGTTTCAGTTTTAGGTGCTACTACACAAATTTCAATTAGAGTAGGTAAACAAAATGGAAATTTAGGAAATGTTACTATGCAATTTTATGACTTAAAATACTGTACAGCAAATGATTTTGATAATGATGGAATCCCTAATCACCTAGACACAGATAGTGATGGAGATGGATGTAGTGATGCAGATGAAGCTTATTTTGGTTCAGTTGCAAATGCAGATTCAGATAATAATGGTACTTATGGTTCTGGTACACCAGCTGTAGACACTACAGGTAAAGTTACAACAGCACCTTATACAGCACCAAATAATTTTTATTTAAATACAACTGTAAATACATGTAACGACAATGATAATGATGGTGTGCCAGATGCGGTAGATTTAGATGATGATAATGATGGTATTTTAGATACAGATGAATGTATATTTACTGATAAGCAGGCCACTAGAGTAGGAAGCGGTAATATTAACAACCCTCAGACATATCAATTTGTAGCAACACCTGCAACAACTGTTACTATTAGTACAGATACAGGTGTGTTTTTAAGCGGTGCATTCAGTAGGTTCGGGTTTAATGAAACAACTAGTGGTAACGGTACTTATACTATAAGTTTTGGAGAAGGAGTTTCTAATATAAATTTATTATCCGACAGTGTTGGAACAGAAATGGTAGGTAATCTTAATACAGCAACAGCTGGAATAGATTTTGCAGGACAAGCTCTTTTTGGAAATTTTTCAGCCACTTTAGCAAACGGGACAGTTATGTCTAATCTTGCGGTATCAATATCAGTAAACCCTGTTGGACAGGCCGAACTAGTAGGTCAAACAGTTATAAATGGAAAAACATATATAACAGATAAAACAGCAAATGGCAATCAAGCCAGCGGTACAATTTCCTTTCCTTCATTAATAGGTAAAAATGTAACAAGTTTAACATTTGATAGTATTGGAGATGGAGTAGGTCCAGTGTTATGGTTAGGTATAAAAGCTTCAAAATGCCCAGACACAGATGCGGATGGAATACCAAATAAATTAGATACAGATTCAGATAATGATGGTTGTCCAGATGCAATAGAAGGAGCAGGAACTTTTACACCTGCACAAGTAACAAGCTCTCTTACAGGAGGAAGTGCTGGTGGTAGTCTACTAAATTTTGGTACAATTGTTAATACAAAAGGAGTACCAACTACTGTAACAGGTGGTGCAGTAACAGGTACAGAGACAACAGGGCAAGCAACAACTGCAGCCGTTTTAGATGCAAATGATAAAACAGCATGTGCAGCAGATTTAAGTATTATTAAAACAGTAGATAAAGCAGTTCCTAAAAAAGGAGCTACGGTAATTTTTACTTTAACTTTAAAAAATGATGGCCCTGTGGATGCCACAGACGTAAAAGTAAAAGATTTATTACCTGTTGGTTTAACTTATAATGCGGGTGCTTCAACCATACCAATAAACACTACTTATACTGCAGCTACTGGTATTTGGGATTTAAGTGCTATTACCATTTCAAAAAATCAAACAATAGAAATAAAAATTGCAGGAACAGTTACAACAGCTGGTGCAATTATTACAAATAAAACAGAAATCTTTTTTAGTAATCAAACTGATACAGATTCTACACCTAACAGCAATAACTAACAAGAAATATAAAAAGATGAAAAAAATGTACACACTTTTCAACTTAGAGAATAGAATTAGTAGGAAAATTAGATTTAGTTTTCTACTAATTGCATTCACATTTTTAACCACAAGTGCAGCGTATGCACAAGGAGTAACTATTGTAGTAAATGCTACTGCTCCCGACGGAACTAAAAATGTAGGCGATGTAATAAATTATTCTGTAGCGGTTGCTAATACTGGGGTAACTCCGTTAAATAACGTAGCTATTTCGAGTAGTATGAGTACAACACTAACTTTAGATAGTGGTGATGTTAATAATAATACAATACTAGACGCAGATGAATGTTGGGTTTACATTGGCTCACATACAATAGTGGCAGCAGATGTTACTGCTACAAAAGTAGATAATACTTTTAGCGTTACAAGTACAGAAATTACTACAGCGCAAACATTTTTGCATACAGAAACAATACATGAAGATGATATTTCTTTTGCAAGTGTTTTTGCAGTTAATGATATAGATGCTATAAATGATGACTTTGCTGCAACTGCAGTAAATGGTATTACCGGAGGTACAGCTGGTGATGTTACAGGAAATGATTTATTAAATGGTGTTGCTATAACAGATGCAGATATTAATATAACAGTAGAAAATAATGGAGGTCTTACAGGTGTAACTATTGATGCTTCAGGTAATATTAAAGTACCTTTAAATTCTGCAACAGGAACTTATACAATTACATATAAAATTTGTGAGAAAGGAAATACTACCAATTGTGATACTGCAACAGTAAAGGTTAAAGTAGATGGAGATGCAGATAAAGATGGCGTTTTAGACTCTGTAGATAAATGTAATGGTTTTGATGACAATGCAGATAATGATAATGATGGTGTTGCAGATGGTTGTGATTTAGACGATGATAATGATGGTATTTTAGATAGTGCAGAAAACGCAGTAAGTGGAGACCCATTTGTAGATACAGATAATAACGGAATTTTAGATTATCAAGATCCAGCACTTACAGGTTTTGTAGATACAAACTCAGATAATATAGATGATAGGTATGATGTAGATAAAGATGGTATTATAGATCAGTTTGATACAGATACAGATGGTGATGGTTGTTTAGATGTTACAGAAACAAACCATAAAGAAAGTACAACAAAACCAGGAGAAGTTCAAGGAACAGGTTACGATGCTGTTAACGGTAAAGTAACAGGTTTTACTACGGCTTATTCAGGTACAAATGCAAATGTATCTTCAGCAGGTACAGCAGCAGTTATTACGGTTCAGCCACCAAATAGAAATATTTTAGTTGGGCAAAACACAACTTTTGCTGTAACTACAGATGGTACAATTTTTCAATGGGAATTAAGTACAGATGGTGGTACTTCGTATAATACAATATTAAACGGTTCTGTGTACGGAGGTACAACTACAAGTACATTAACTATTACAGGAGTAACTTCTGCTCAAAATAATTATAAATATAGAGTTGTAATTTCAAAATCTACATTTGCTTGTCCAACAACATCAGATGCAGGAACATTAACCGTTTTTACAAATGATCCACCAGTTGCAAGTAGTAATGCAATTACCGTTGCAGAAGAAAGTGTAGCTACTTCTTTAGGTTTAACAGCTCCAACAGATCCAGATAATAATACATTAACAATTACAGTAACAGGTTTACCAACCATAGGTGTTGTTAAAAAAGCAAACGGTACAGTTGTTACAAATGGAGCAACGTTAACATCTGCAGAAATTGCAGGTTTAACATATGATGCGCCAACAGTTTATGATGGAGTAGCAAAACCAGATCCAGGAGATTTTACATATACAGTATCAGATGGTATTGCAGCACCAGTAACAGGTACAGCAGATATTACAGTTACAGCAGTAAATGATTTACCGGTTGCCATTGGAGAAGCAGGTACAGCTTTAGAAGATAACCCAGTAACATTAACAACTATTGGAGGTAATGATACAGATGAAGATGGAGACGTAGTTCCATCAACAATACTTTTAATAGACCCAGCAAACGCTGCAAATACTGGTAAAACAGGAACACCTTTAGTAATTGCAGGAAAAGGAACATATACGGTAGATGTTGCAGGAACTGTAGTTTTTACTCCAGAATTAAATTTTAATGGAGATGCAGATATTAAGTATACAATAAAAGACGATAGTGGTTTTGCTTCAAATGAAGCGGTATTAGATATTTCAATTACACCAGTAAATGATAATCCTATTGCAGTTGTAGATGTAAATTCTACAACAGAAAATACAACATTAACTGTTTCAGATGCAAACGGAGTTCTTAATAATGATTCTGATGTAGATGCAGGTAACACAATAACTGTTACTACATTTACTGTTGATGGTATTACAAAAAATGCAGGAGAAATAGCAACTATTGCAGGAGTTGGTACTTTACAAATAAATGCTCTTGGTGGTTACACATTTATTCCTGAAGCAAATTATACAGGTGCAATTCCTGTAACAACTTATAATATTTCAGATGGAGATGGAGGAACAGCATCATCAACATTAACACTAACAATAAATCCAGATTCAGATAATGATGGTATTGCAGATGTTGCAGATTTAGATTCAGACAATGATGGAATTTTAGATATTGTTGAAGGTCAAGGAATAGATCCAACTGCAGATGCTGATAATGATGGAACACCAAATTATTTAGATGCAGATTCTGGAACCTTAGACGGTAACGGAATTGCAGCAGGTTTTGATTTTGACGGAGATGGTGTACCTAATCATTTAGATTTAGATGCAGATAATGATGGAATTCCAGATGTTCTTGAAGCAGGTTATGCAGATACAAATAATGATGGTATTGCAGATGCAGCAGCAGTAAGTACAGGAACAAATGGTTTTGCAGATGGTTTAGAAACAGCAGCAGAAAGTGGTGTTGCAGCAAATGACCCAATAAACACAGATGCTAGTTCAGACATAAAAGTAACATTATTAAACTTTTTAGATAGAGATTCAGATAATGATGGTATTTCAGACACAGAAGAAGCATTTTCTAATAATGCAACATATAATGACACAACAAATGATGGTATTATAGATGGTTTTGTAGATTCGGATAATAATGGTTGGCATGATACAATTGATGCAGAAGGAACTTTTCCTGTATTTTTAAATTCAGATGAAGACATTTATCCTAACTATTTAGATTTAGATTCAGATGGAGATGGTTTACCAGATACGTTTGAAGGAAATTTTCAAGTTACAGATGGAGATAATAATGGTATTGTTGGTACAGGAATACCAGCAGATGCAGATGCAGATGGTTTAGCAGATTCAAATGACCCAGATGCAGCAGGTAATATTTTAGGAGGTTTTGGTTTTAACCAAGATAGAGATGGTGATGGTGTTAAGAATTACTTAGATATTGATATTGATAATGATGGTATTATAGATAATATTGAAGGACAATCTACAACAGCATATATTGCTCCTTCTGGAGTTGATACAGATAAAGATGGTTTAGATGATAATTATGATGTAGATAATGGAGGTTCTGGTATAGGTTATACAAATACAGATGGTGGTTCTGCACCAGATTATGCAGATACAGATTCTGAAAATGATGGAATTAATGACATTTCTGAAAATAATGTTTCAGATTTAATTGATGCAGCTTTAGATACAGATAATGACGGAATTATAGATCCTGCAAATTTTGTAGATACAGACGGCGATGGTTTAGCAGATATTTTTGATACTGTTTCTGGAACTTCTACAGCAAATAATGCTACAAATGGAGGTCAAAATCCGCAAACACATCCAGATGTAGATCCTTCTGGAGGAAATAGAGATTGGAGAGAATCTTCTGCCCAAGATAATGATGGTGATGGTATAAATGATATTGTAGATTTAGATGATGATAATGATGGTATTTTAGATACCGATGAAGACTTTAATGAAGATGGAGACAATGATCCAAGAACAAATCCGTCTGATAAAGATGGAGATGGTATTCCTAATTACTTCGATTTAGATACTGATAATGATGGTATTACAGATTATATTGAAGCGGGAGGAACAGATGATCCTGATGGAAATGGACAACCAGGTACAGGTGTTTTAGATAATACAGAAGTAAACTCTAAAGGTATTCCTTTAGCAGTTTCACCAGATACTACTACTGCAGGAACAAGTGAAACTTCTAATTTAGCAATACCAAATACTGCAGGAGCAGATAATCCAAATTTTATAGATTTAGATTCAGATAATGATGGTATTGTAGATGCTATTGAAGGTGGAGGAATAGACCCTGATGGAGATGGTAAATACGGAACAGGAATTGCAAATGATGTAGATTCAGATGGTTTAGCAGATGCTATTGATCCTTATGATGATAGAGATGGTAATGCAGATACAGCCTTAAACCCTGGGAAAAAACTTACAATTCCTAACTCAGATAATGATGCTTTACCAAATTACTTAGATTTAGATTCAGATGATGATTCAATTCCAGATAATGTAGAAGCACAAAGTACTTTAGGTTATGTTTCTCATGCTGCAACAGACACGGATAAAGATGGTCTTAATGATGCTTATGACTCTACAAACGGAGTTGGAACAGCAATTCAACCAGTTGATACAGATGGAGATTTAATTCCAGATTATTTAGATGTAGACTCAGATAATGATACAATAAAAGATATTGTTGAGGTTGGAAATGGAGCATCTGATACAGACGGAGATGGTAGAACAAATAATGCTACAGGTATTAATGGTTTAGATGCTAATTCTGAAACGGCAGATGATTATAATGACACAAACGGAATTTATAATGACCCTAAAACAGATTTCTCAGATGAAGATGGTGATCTTAACACTGGTGGTGATGTAGATTATAGAGATATTTTAGATGCAGATAAAGATGGTATAGCAGATGCATTAGATTTAGATGATGATAATGATGGTATTTTAGATACATCAGAAACACCTGGAAACGTTAATCCGGATGCAGATACAGACAATGATGGTATACCAGACTATAAAGATGCAGATATTGGTACTTTAAATGCCAACGGAATTGTAGCTACTTTCGATACAGATTCAGACGGTATTCCAAATCATCAAGATACAGATTCAGATAATGATTCTTGTCCGGATGTTACAGAAGCAGGACATATAGTAAGTACAACAAAAGCAGGAGAAGTTGCTGGTACAGGTTATGCTACAGACGGTAAAGTAACCGGTTTTACAACAGCTTATACAGGTACAAACGCAAATGTTACTACTGCAGGAACACCAGTAGTAATTAGCCAACAACCTCAAGATCAATCTGGTTTTATTGCAGGAAGTGCAACTTTTAAAGTTACATCTACAGGATCTGTTTTCCAATGGCAAGAAAGTACAGATGCAGGAGTAACTTTTACAAATGTTACAAACGGAGGTAAATATGCAGGAGCAACAACAAACACACTTACAATTTCTAATTTATCTACAACAGAAAATAATTACGAATACCAAGTAATTATATCTAAGACAGATTATGCTTGTAGTATTACTTCAGCACCATCAGCAAAACTTACGGTTAATAATAATCCGCCAGTTGCAGTAAATAATTTAGGAACAACTACACCAGAAGATACAGCAGTTACTGTAGCAACAGTTGGTGATAATGATACAGATGTAGAAGATACAAAACCAGATGCTTCGACAATTATATTAATAGATCCAAGTAACTCATCAAACACAGGAAAAACAGGAACACCTTTAGTAATTGCTAATGTAGGTTCTTATGAAGTTGATCCTTTAGGAAATGTAAAATTTACACCAGTATTAAATTATAATGGTACTGCAGATATTTTATATACTATTAAAGACAGCTCTAATAATGTTTCAAATGAAGCAACAATTGGTATTACAGTTAATGATGTTAATGATGCACCTGTAGCAAATAATAATTCTTCAACAGGTTTAGAAGGAGCTACTCAAACTTTAACAACAATTGGTACAAATGATTCTGATGTAGATGGTACAATAGATACTGCAACAGTAATTTTAATAGATCCTAATAATGCTGCAAATACAGGAAGTAATGGAACACCTTTAGTTATAGCGGGCGTTGGTACTTATACTGTAAATGCTTTAGGTACAGTTGTTTTTACACCTTTAGAAAATTTTAATGGTTCGGCAGATATTTTATATACAGTTAAAGATAATGATGGTTTAGTTTCTAACCAAGCTACATTAGATATTACAGTAACACCTGTAAATGATGCACCAGTTGCAATGCCAGATTCTAGTTCTGCACCAGAAGAAACAACAATAGATGTTACAGCAGTAAATGGTTTATTAAAGAACGATTCTGATGTAGAGGCAAATTCATTAAGTATTACACAATTTGTAGTTGATGGAGGAGCAACAGTAATTGTAGATCCAACATCTGGCGGAAGTACAATTATAGCAAACAAAGGAACATTAACTATTAATAAAGATGGTAGTTATACATTTGTACCGGTAGCAAACTTTAATGGAGATGTACCACAAGTAACATATACAGTAAGTGATGGTACAAATAGTGTAAACAGTACATTAGATATCGAAATAACTCCGGTAAATGATGCACCAATTGCAGTAAATGATACCTATACTACTAATGAAGATGTTGCAGTAACATTATTACCTTTAACAGGAGATAGTGATGTGGATAACGATACGTTAACAATAATAAGTATTAACGGTACTACTTTATCTGCAGGAACTGCACAAACAATTACAGTACCAGACGGAGTTGTAACAACAACAATTGCAGGAGCAATTAGCTTTAAAGGAGATGCAAACTTTAACGGAACTTCTACATTTGCTTATATAATTAGTGATGGAAACGGAGAAACAGCAACTGCTAATGAAATAATTACAATAGATGCCGTAAATGACAATCCAGTAGCAAACCCAGATACAGCATCTATAAATGAGGATACTACTTTAACCGTTGCAAAAGCAGACGGATTAATAGATGATAATGATACAGATATAGATAATGACGTTTTAACAGTAACGCAATTTAAAGTTACTGGTATAGCAGCACCAATTTTAGTAAGTGCAACAACACCAGGAGTAAGTGTAATACCAAACGTAGGTACATTAACTATAAGTGCAGATGGTAGTTATACTTTTGTACCAGTATTAGATTTTAATGGAAACGTGCCAGAAGTTGCTTACACTATTAATGATGGAACAAGTTCTGCAAATAGTACGTTAAACATTACCGTAACTCCGGTAAATGATGCACCAATTGCAGTAAATGATACCTATACTACCAATGAAGATGTTGCAGTAACATTATTACCTTTAACAGGAGATAGCGATGTAGATAACGATACTTTAACAATAACAAGTATTAACGGAACTACTTTAATAGCAGGAACAGCGCAAACAATTACAGTACCAGACGGAGTAGTAACAACAACTACTGCAGGAGCAATTAGCTTTAAAGGAGACACAAATTTTAATGGAACCTCTACATTTGCTTATATAATTAGTGATGGAAATGGAGAAACAGCAACTGCAAATGAAATAATTACAATAAATGCAGTAAATGACAATCCAGTAGCAAACCCAGATACAGCATCTGTAAATGAAGACACTACTTTAACAGTTGCTAAAGCAAATGGTTTAGTAGATGATAATGATACAGATTTAGATGGAGATACTTTAACCGTTACTCAATTTATAGTGAATGGAACTACGGTTTCAGTAACAGCAGGTACACCAGGAGTAAGAGTAATACCAAATGTAGGAACATTAACTGTAAATGCAGATGGTAGTTATACGTTCGTTCCAGTAGATGATTATAATGGGAATGTACCAGAAGTAACTTATACAATAACAGATGGATTAAAAACTGCAAATAGCACTTTAAATATTACAGTAAATCCTATTAATGATGCACCAGTTGCAGTAAACGATACGTATACTACTAATGAAGATGTTGCAGTAACATTATTACCTTTAACAGGAGATAGCGATGTAGATAACGATACTTTAACAATAACAAGTATTAACGGAACTACATTATTAGCAGGAACTGCACAAACAATTACAGTACCAGACGGAGTTGTAACAACAACAGTAGCAGGAGCAATTAGCTTTAAAGGAGATGCAAACTTTAACGGAACCTCTACATTTGCTTACATAATTAGTGATGGAAATGGAGAAACAGTAACTGCAAATGAAATAATTACAATTAATTCTGTTAATGACCTTCCAGTAGCAAACCCAGATACAGCATCTGTAAATGAGGATACTACTTTAACGGTTGCAAAAGCAGATGGTTTAGTAGATAAAAATGATACAGATTTAGACAATGATACATTAACAGTAACAGAATTTAAAGTATCAGGAATAACAGCACCAATTACAGTAACAGCTGGTTCACCAGGAGTAAGTGTAATACCAAATGTTGGTACGTTAACTATAAACACAGATGGTAGTTATAGTTTTGTTCCTGTAGATGATTATAATGGAAATGTACCAGAAGTAACTTATACAATTACAGACGGAACTAGTTTTGCAAGTAGTACATTAAATATTACTGTAGATCCTATTAACGATGCACCATTAGCAGTAAATGATACATATACAACAAATGAAGATACTGCAGTAACATTATTACCTTTAACAGGAGATAGTGATGTAGATAATGATACTTTAACAATTACTAGTATTAATGGAACTACATTAACACCAGCAACACCACAAACAATTACAGTTCCAAACGGAGTTGTAACAACAACTGCTGCAGGAGCAATTAGTTTTAAACCAAATACAAATTTTAACGGAACTTCTACTTTTGCCTATATAATTAGTGATGGAAATGGAGAAGTAGCAACAGCAAATGAAGTAATTACAATAACAGCAGTAAATGATGCACCAATAGCAAACCCAGATGCTGGTTCAATTAATGAAGATACTACATTAACGGTATCTAAATTAAACGGATTAATAGATGCAAATGATACAGATGTAGATTTAGATGTATTAACTGTTAACAAATTTACGGTAGCTGGTATCGTTTCATCAATCGCGGTAAGTTCAACAACACCAGGAGTAAGTGTAATACCAAGTGTAGGAACTTTAACAATAAATGCAGATGGTAGTTATGAATTTGTTCCAGTAACAGATTATAATGGAAATGTACCAGAAGTTACATATACAATTACAGATGGAAATAATGAAGCGAGTAGTAAATTAAACATAACTGTAATACCAACAAATGATAACCCTGTAGCTACTAATGATACAGCAGGTACAGATCCTGGAATTGCAATAGATATTCCGGTATTAACAAATGACAAAGATATAGATGGTGATACTATTACAGTAAGTAGTATTACTGTTCAACCAACTAATGGAACTGCAACTATAAATACTGATGGAACTATAAAATATACTCCAAATCCAGGATTTAATAATGGTTCAGATTCTTTTACTTATCAAATTTCAGATGGAAAAGGAGGAACAGATACAGCCGTTGTTAATGTAACAGTACCAATTTCACCATTCCCACCAGTTCCAAATCCAGATACAAACACAACTGCAGAAGACGTAACTTTAACAGTTGCAGCAGCAGATGGAGTTCTTAAAAATGATACAGATGGTAATTTAGATCCATTAACTGTAGTTAGTTTTACTGTAAATGGAGTTCCAGGAAGTAAACTTGCAGGAGCAGTTTCTACAATACCAAATGTTGGTACAATAAAAATAAATGCAGATGGTAGTTATGAGTTTGTACCTGTATTAAATTATAACGGAGACATTCCTCAAGTTACATATACTGTAACAGATAGCTCTGGTTTAACAACAGATACAACAAGTACTTTAGATATTAAAGTAACACCGGTAAATGATATACCAGTTGCAGTTAATGATACTAATACAACTGCAGAAGATATTGTTTTAACAGTTTCTGCTTCAGACGGAGTTCTTAAAAATGATTCTGATCTAGATTTAGATGCAATTTCTGTTAAGGAGTTTGAAATTAATGGAACAACTTACCTTGCAGGAACAACAGTAACTGAAACAGAAGGTACTTTAACTTTATTAAGTGATGGTAGTTATACATTTACACCAGCAACAGATTTTAATGGAAACTTCCCAGAAGTAACCTACACAATGACAGATGGTACCGAAGAGGTAGATGCTAAATTAAATATTACAGTAACACCAGTTAACGATCCACCAGTGGCAGTTGATAATTTAGGGAATACTGCAAATGAAGATAACCCAGTTACCGTTTCTGCAATAGGAACTAATGATACAGATGATGGAACAATAAATGCAGCAACAGTAAGATTAATTGATCCTAGTAATGCTTCAAATTTTGGAGATTCTAGCAATCCATTAATAATTGCTAATGTTGGTACATATACTGTAAATTCAAATGGAGATGTAGTATTTACTCCAGTAGCAAACTTTAATGGTAATGCAGATATTAAGTATACAATTAAAGATAATGATGGCGTAACTTCTTTAAATCAAGCAACTATTGGTATTACAATAACACCAACAAATGATGCTCCTGTAGCAGTACTAGATACAAATACAGTAGACGAAGGAAATACATTAACGGTAAATTCAGCAGATGGTATTCTTAAAAATGATACAGATATAGATGGTAACTCATTAACAGTAACACAAATTTCTATTGGCGGAACAACATATCTTGCAGGAGCAACGGCTTCAATTACAGAAGGAGATTTAGTTGTTAATTCAGATGGTAGTTACACATTTACACCAGCTACAGATTTCAACGGAGACTTCCCTCAAGTAACATATACTGTTTCAGACGGAACTACATCTACAACTTCTACATTAGATATTAAGGTGAATCCAATTAATGATAGACCAGTTGCTAATCCAGAAACAAATACAACAGAAGAAGATACTTTATTAACAGTTACAGCTGCAGATGGAGTTCTTAAAAATGATTCTGATGTAGATGGAGATACAATTACAGTTACAGCAATATCTATTAATGGTTCACCAAGAACTGTTGGTGCAGATATTGTATTAACAGAAGGAACTTTAAAATTAAATGCAAATGGTAGTTATACTTTTTTACCAGCACTTAATTTTAATGGAGATGTTCCTCAAGTAACATATACTGTTTCAGACGGAATATTATCAGCAACTACTACTTTAGATATTAAAGTAACACCTAGTAATGATGCGCCAACTGCAACACCAGATACTAATACAATTGCAGAAGACACAACATTAACAGTTGTAGGTGCAAATGGTGTTCTTAAGAATGATTCAGATATAGATAATAATTCGCTTACAGTTACTAAGTTTACTATAGGTTTAACAACTTATAACGCAGGAGATACTGCAACATTTACAGAAGGAACAATTAAGTTAGATTCAGATGGTAGTTATGTGTTTACACCTGCTAATGATTTTAATGGAACTGTACCAACAGTAACATATACTGTTTCAGATGGAGTAGATACTTCAAATACAACTTTAATTATAACAGTTACTCCTGTTAATGATGCACCAGATTTAGTAGCAGATACAAATACAACCCAAGAAGATTTACAATTAACAGTTTTAGCTGCAGATGGAGTTCTTAAAAACGATACAGACAAAGAGAATAATTCTATAACTGTTACTAAGTTTACAATTGGCGGAATAGATTATAATGTTGGTGATACTGCAACAATTGCAGAAGGAACCTTAAAGTTAAATTCAGATGGTAGTTACACATTTACACCAGCAACGAACTTTAATGGAGATGTTACAACTGTAACATATACAGCAACGGATGGTACAGATATTTCTACATCAACTTTAGACATTAAAGTAACACCTATTAATGATTCGCCAGTAGCAATTCTAGATACCAATTCTACAAACGAAGATGTTACATTAAGTGTTAATGCTGCTAATGGTTTATTAAAAAATGATACAGATCCAGAAAACGATCCTTTAACAGTTACAAAGTTTACTATTGGAGGAGTTGTTTATAATGCAGGAGATTCTGCAACTATAACAGAAGGAATTATAAAAGTAAATTCAGATGGTAGTTACACATTTACACCAGCATTAAATTATAATGGTTCTGTACCAGTTGTAAATTATACAATTTCAGACGGAACAAACACAGCAAATAGTAAGTTAACATTAACAGTTAATCCTGTAAATGATACTCCAACAGCAATTGCAGATACAAATTCTACAACAGAAGATGTAACATTAACAGTTGTGGCTGCAGATGGAGTTCTTAAAAATGATTCAGATATAGATACAGATGTTATTAATGTTTCTGGTTTTGTAATAGGAACAACTTCTTATTTAGCAGGAGAAACAGCAACAACACCAGAAGGAACTATTAAATTAAATTCAGACGGTAGTTATACATACGTACCTGCATTAAATTTTAATGGAGCTGTATCTCAAGTAACATATACTATTACAGACGGAATTTTAACAGCTTCTACAACATTAGATATTAATGTTACACCTGTTAATGATTCTCCGGTTGCAATTGCAGATACAAATTCTACAAATGAAGATATTGCATTAAGTGTTAATGCTGCAGATGGTTTATTAAAAAATGATTCAGATCCTGAAGGAAATGCTTTAGCAGTAACTCAGTTTACTATTAACGGAATCGTTTATACTGCAGGTTTATCAGCAACAATAACAGAAGGAGTTATTAAAGTTAATGCAGACGGTAGTTATAACTTTACTCCTGCAACAAACTATAATGGTTCTGTACCAGTTGTAAATTATACAATTTCAGATGGAACAAATAATGCGAATAGCACGTTAACGCTTTCAGTAAATCCTATTAATGATGCACCAACAGCTATACCAGATACAAACACTACAAATGAAGATGTTACATTAACAGTTACTGGTTTAGATGGAGTTCTTAAAAATGATTCAGATATAGATGGAGATTCTTTTACAGTTACTCAATTTGTAATTGGAACAACAACTTATGTTGCAGGAAACCCAGCAGCTATAACAGAAGGTACTTTAACTATAAATACAGATGGTGGTTATACTTTTGTACCAGCAAGTAATTTTAATGGAGTTGTACCAACAGCTACATATACAGTTTCAGACGGAACAGATGTTGCAACAAGTACTTTAGATATTACTGTAAACCCTACAAATGATACACCAACATTAGTAGCAGACACAGATACTACATTAGAGGACACAACATTAAATGTAACAGCAATAAATGGTGTTTTAAGTAATGATTCAGATATTGATGGAGACACTGTTACCGTAACAAAATTTACGGTAGGAGGAACAAGTTATACAGCAGGTCAAACTGCAACCATTGCTTCAGGAACTATAAAATTAAATGCAGATGGTAGTTATGATTATGTACCAACAACTAATTTTAGTGGAACCGTACCAACAGTTACTTATACCGCAACAGATGGTATAAATACAGCGAATAGTACTTTAATAATTACGGTTACACCAACTAATGATAATCCAGTTGCTGTAGATGATACATCATCTACAGACCCAGGTGTAGCGGTTAATATTCCGGTATTAACAAATGATTCAGATTTAGATGGAGACACTTTATCTATTAGTGCAATTACAGTTCCACCTACAAAAGGTTCTGCTGTTATTTTCGATAATGGAACACCAGGTGACACTTCAGATGATGTTGTAACATATACACCTCAACCAGGATTTAATAATGGTACAGACACTTTTACTTATGAGATTTCAGATGGTAATGGAGGAACAGATATAGCTGTAGTTAAAATTTTAGTTCCACAATCATCTTTCTCTCCAATTGCAAATCCAGATACAAATGCAACAGATGAAGAAGTTACTTTAACAGTAGCAGATGGAGATGCAAAAAGTTTAATTAAGAATGATACAGATGCAAATTTAGACGCGGTTAACGTAACTCAATTTGTAGTTGGTGGAATGACATATACGGCTGGTCAGACAGCAAATTTAACAGAAGGAGATTTAACTATTAATGCAGGCGGTGGATATGTTTTTGTACCAGCAACTAACTTTAATGGTAATGTACCACAAGTAAATTATACAATTACAGACGGAACAGGAACGGCAAACGCAAGTAGTACATTAGATATTACAGTAAACCCTACTAATGATTCTCCTGTTGCTAACCCAGATGTAAAAACTACATTAGAAGATACAACATTAACAGTATCAGCAGCAAATGGATTATTGGATAATGATTCAGATTTAGATGGTGATGTAATTTCTGTAAAAGAATTTCAAATAGGTACAACAGTGTATCCTGTTGGAAACGCTGTTAATTTAACAGAAGGAACATTAATAATTAATGCAGACGGTAGTTATAATTTTGTACCAGCTTTAAACTTTAATGGAGTTGTACCACAAGTAACTTACACATTAACAGATGGTACTTTAGATGTTACAAGTACATTAGATATTACAGTAACACCTGTAAATGATGCACCAGTAGCAGTAAATGATTTAGGAAATACAACACTAGAAGATATCGATGTTGTTGTATCATTAATTGGAGGAAATGATACAGATGACAATGCAATAGATGCAGCAACTGTAATATTAATAGACCCAAGTAATCCTGCAAATACAGGTAATTCAACAACACCATTAGTTGTGGCAGGAATTGGAACTTATACTGTAGATGCTTTAGGAAATGTAACATTCGATCCAGAAGATAATTTTAACGGAGTTGCTAATGTAAATTATACAGTAAAAGATAATGATCCAACAACGCCTTTAACATCTAATGTGGCATCAATAGGAATTACAGTAACATCTGTAAATGATGTACCCGTAGTTTTAAATGAAACAAATACAATATTAGAAGATACTACTTTAACAGTATCTGCAGCAACAGGGCTGTTAGATAATGATACAGATATAGATGGAGATCTTTTAAGTATTTCAACATTTGTAGCTAATGCAGTAACATATAATGCTGGTGATACAGCGAGTATTCCAGAAGGATCATTAGAAATTTCTTCAGATGGTAGTTATATTTTTACTCCGGCATCTAATTTTAATGGAGTTGTACCACAAGTAACTTATAATGTTACAGATGGAACAGCAACTGTACCAGGAACATTAGATATTACAGTAACACCTGTAAATGATGCGCCAATTGCAGTAAATGATTTAGGAAATACAACACCAGAAGATACCGATGTTGTAGTTTCTTTAATTGGAGGAAATGATACAGATGACAATGCAATAGATGCAGCAACTGTTACACTAATAGATCCAAGTAATGCTGCAAATACAGGTAATTCAACTACACCATTAGTTGTCGTAGGAATTGGAACATACACTGTAGATGCTTTAGGAAATGTAACATTCGATCCAGAAGATAATTTTAATGGAGTTGCTAACGTAAACTATACTATAAAAGATAACGATCCAACAACGCCTTTAACATCTAACGTAGCATTAATAGGAATTACAGTAACATCTGTAAATGATGCGCCAGTAGTTTTAAATGAAACAAATACAACGCTAGAAGATATTCAATTAGTAGTATCGGCAGCAAACGGATTGTTAGATAATGATACAGATGTAGATGCAGATCCTTTAAGTATTTCAACATTTATAGTAGAAGGAATAACTTATAATGCAGGTGATACAGCTACTCTAACAGAAGGATCATTAGAAATTTCTTCAGATGGTAGTTATATTTTTACTCCGGCATCTAATTTTAATGGAGTTGTACCACAAGTAGCTTATAATGTTACAGATGGAACAGCAACTGTACCAGGAACATTAGATATTACAGTAACACCTGTAAATGATGCGCCAATTGCGGTAAATGATTTAGGAAATACAACACCAGAAGATACCGATGTTGTGGTTTCATTAATTGGAGGAAATGATACAGATGATAATGCAATAGATGCAGCAACTGTAACATTAATAGATCCAAATAATCCTGCAAATACAGGTAATTCAACTACACCATTGGTTGTGATAGGAGTAGGAACTTATTCTGTAGATGCTTTAGGAAACGTTACATTCGATCCAGAAGATAACTTTAACGGAGTTGCTAATGTAAATTATACAGTAAAAGATAATGACCCAACAACGCCTTTAACATCTAATGTGGCATCAATAGGAATTACGGTAACAGCAGTAAACGATGTGCCTGTAGTTTTAAATGAAACAAATACAACATTAGAAGATACGCAATTAGTAGTAATTGCTTCAAACGGATTGTTAGATAACGATACCGACACAGATGGAGATCCTTTAAGTATTTCAACATTTGTAGCGGGAGGAACAACTTACAATACAGGTGACACGGCTATTTTACCAGAAGGTACTTTAAAAATAACTTCTGCTGGAGGTTATACTTTTACACCTGCTGTAAACTTTAACGGAGCTGTACCACAAGTAACTTATAATGTTACAGATGGTACTTCTACAGTGCCAGGAACATTAGATATAACAGTAACGCCTGTAAACGATGCACCAGTAGCAGTAAAAGATATAAATTCTACAAATGAAGATACTCCATTGATAGTGTCTGCTTCAAACGGAATTTTATCTAATGATACAGATATAGAAAATGATGTATTAACAGTTACTGCATTAATGGTAAATGGAAATCCAGCAACAGTTGGTGCACCAATTAACTTAACAGAAGGAATTCTACAAATAGAATCTGATGGTAGTTATAACTTTACTCCGTCATCTAATTTTAATGGTGTTGTACCACAAGTAACTTACACTGTTAATGATGGTGTTAATACAGCAAGTAGTACATTAGATATTACAGTAACACCTATTAATGATGCACCAGTAGCAAACCCAGATACAAATTCTACAACAGAAGATGTAGCAATATCTGTAACAGCGGCAAACGGATTATTAAATAATGATTCAGATTTAGAGAACAATTCATTAACAGTAGCAAGTTTTACTGTTAACGGAACAACTTATGTTGCAGGTAATACAGTAAGTTTAACAGAAGGTAGTTTATTAATAAATTCTGATGGTAGTTATACATTTACACCAGCATTAAACTTTAATGGAGCAGTACCTCAAGTAACTTATATTACAAGTGATGGTACAAATACTGCCAACTCAACATTAGACATTACAGTAACACCTATAAATGATGCACCAGTAGCCAAGGATGATGTTTCATCTACAGACCCAGGTATATCAGTAGTAATTAAAGTATTACCAAATGATACTGATTTAGATGGTGATACCTTAACTGTATCAAGTATAGTAACTCAACCTGCAAATGGTTTAGTAACAATTAATACAGATGGTACAGTAACGTACACTCCAAACCCAGGCTTTAATAAAGGTACAGATGTTTTTGTGTACCAAGTTTGTGATACTGACGGATTATGTGATACTGCAACGGTAACAGTAACAGTACCTAAATCTTTCTTAGCACCAGTAGCAAACCCAGATGTTAAGTCTACATTAGAAGATGTAACTTTAACTGTAAATGCTTCAAACGGATTATTAAATAATGATTTTGACTCTAACCCAGGAGAAACTATAACTGTAACTAAATTCCAAATTAATGGAACTGATTATAATGTTGGTGATACAGCTAGTCTTTCTGAAGGAACTTTAACAATTAATGCAGATGGTAGTTATGTATTTGTACCTACACCAAATTATAGTGGTTCTGTACCAGTTGTTAATTATACAATTTCAGACGGAACAGGAACACCAACAGCAAGTAGTACATTAACTATTACAATTACACCGGTTAATGATATGCCAGTTGCAAACCCAGACACAAATACAACACCAGAAGATGTTCAATTAAGTGTATCTGTTGCAAATGGTTTAATAACAAATGATACAGATGCAGATGGAACTCCTTTAACATTAACTAAGTTTACTATTAATGGAACTGATTATACAGCTGGTTCAACAGCTATTTTAACAGAAGGTTCATTAACAATAAATGGTGATGGTAGTTATATTTTTAATCCAACAATGGATTATTTAGGAACAGTACCACAAGTAATATATACCATTTCTGATGGTGTAAATGCAGTAACAAGTACATTAGATATTACAGTTACTGGAGTTAATGATGCTCCGATTGCAATAAATGATTTAGGAAATATAGGTAATGAAGATTCGCCAGTAAATATTCCATTAATTGCAGGTAATGATACTGATGATCATGCAATAGATGCATCAACAATAGTATTAATAGATCCTAATAATCCTGCTAACACAGGGAATGCTACTACACCATTAGTAGTAATAGGAGTAGGAACTTATACTGTAGATACTTTAGGAAATGTAACATTTACACCATTAGCTAATTATAATGGACCTGCAGATATAAACTATACAGTAAAAGATGATGAAGGTTTAGTTTCTAATGTAGCAACAGTTGGTATTTCTATAACACCAGTAAATGATGCACCGAATGCAGTTGCAGATGTAAATACAACAACAGAAGATGTTCCACTTATTGTAAGTGCTTCAAACGGAGTATTAAATAATGATACAGATATAGAAGGAACACCATTAACAATGTTAGAATTTACTATAAATGGTACAGATTATCCTGCAGGAACAACTGCAATGATAACAGAAGGTACTTTAGTAATAAATTCAGATGGTAGTTATACATTTACACCAGCATTAAACTATACAGGTGCTGTACCTCAAGTTACCTATACTGTTTCTGATGGTAAAGACAATGCAGAAAGTACGTTAGATATTACTGTAATAGGTGAAAATGATGCACCAATTGCTGTAAACGATTCAGAAGTTACAGTACAGAATACACCAGTAACAGTTGCAACAATTACAGTAAATGATACCGATACAGACGGTACAATAGATGCAGCTACAATTCTATTAACAGATCCTAATAACCCAACTAATACAGGTAATTCTACAACACCATTAGTAATTGTAGGAATAGGAACATATACAGTAGATGCTGCAGGAAACGTTACATTTACTCCAGAACCTAATTTTACAGGAGATGCATTAATAAATTACACTGTAAAAGACAATAATGGTTTACTATCTAACGTAGGTAAAGTTACAATTACTGTTCAACCAGATAATGATGGAGATGGTATTATAGACTCAGTAGATTTAGATGACGATAATGATGGTATTCCAGATACAGTTGAACAAAACGGAGACCCGTTAAGAGATACAGACAAAGATGGTATACTAGATCATTTAGACTTAGATTCAGATAATGATGGTATTCCAGATTTAGTTGAAGCTGGAGGAACGGATACAAATGGAGATGGTAAAGTAGACAATTTCACAGACACAAATAATAACGGTTTAGATGATTCTACAGCAGCAAATCCTTTACCAGTTGTAGATACAGACGGAGATGGTGTAGCAAATTATTTAGATATCGATTCAGACAATGATGGTATTATAGATAATATTGAAGCACAAAACTCAATAAGTTATGTAGCTCCAACAGGCGTAGATACAGATAAAGATGGTATAGATGATGCTTATGATTCAGATTGTACTCCTTGTGGTACAGTAACAGGATCACCAGTTAATAATCCATTAAATTCAGATTCAGATGCAATTCCTAACTATTTAGATATCGATTCAGATAATGATGGTATTGTAGATAATATTGAATGGCAAACAACTTCTGGTCATATTACAGCAGGAGCAGATACAGACGGAAATGGTTTAGCTGATAATTATGAAACGAGTCCAGGTTCTGGAATACCAATTTCTTTACCACTTAATACAGATGGTATAGATCCACCAGATTATTTAGATGTAGATTCAGATGGAGACGGTGTTTTAGATACAGTTGAAGCTTATGATACAGATGCAGACAATGTTGCAGAAATAGTAGCTTCTGGAAATGATTCTGATAATGATGGTTTAGATGATGCATTCGATTTAAATTCAGGAGGATCTACAGATCCAAATGGGCCATCGAATAACAATCAAGATGTAGCAATGTTCCCTAATGATCAAGACCCAGCAACTGCAGAAGTAGATTTTAGAGATAATGTTACTTTTGGTGTATTAATAGATACAGATGGAGACGGTATTACAGATGACATAGATATAGATGATGATAATGATGGTATTATAGATGTTGTTGAATCTTTAGGATTTATTCCTTCAGGTAATTTAAACGACCCAAGATGTATATTACCAAGTGTAAGTTTTAAAGACCCAATTTATGTTGCAGGAACAGGAGTTTCTGGTTCGGGATCTATAGGAGCAAAATACCGTTTCGAAAACGTAGTTGACGTAACTGGTTTTGGAGGTTCAGGTGGTGTTTTAGATGCAATCGTTGAAATTACAGACGTACAAGGAGGCGCATCTTTAATTAGTATAGATAACTCTACAACGGGTAACCCAGACGCGTGGCAACCAGAATATACGGTACCAACACCAACAGGTAACAAAGCAGAAATGGCTTTTAGAGTTATTTTGGTAAATGATGATACAAATACACAATATAATATTAGTAGATTTAGTGGAGTTATTTATGATATAGATGGCGCAAACGCAAGAGAATCTGTTATTTTATCTAGACCAGGTTTATATGCAGTAGATAGTCAATCATTATTAACTGTTACAGACAATCCTGCTAATGGGTTAGTAACATTCCAAGGTTCAGATGATACATATTCAGGAGTAGATTTATCACCAGGGTTGGCAACATTCTTTGGTTACTATAATACATCTTCTTTCGATATTCGTTTCTCTGCAGAATTATTATCTGCAACTTCGAATACTAATTTAGGTTCTGTTTTATTCTCTGGATGTGCAATTAATGGATTGTTTGAAGGAAATACAACTTCAAATGCTCCTTCACAAACTAACGGAGTCTCTCAGGATTCAGGTCCTGGTACATTCCCAGTATTTACAGTTCATGACGGAGTTGATAGTGATGGAGATGGTAGATCAGATGATAAAGATATCGATTCAGATAATGATGGTATACCAGATAATGTAGAAGCACAAACAACAGCAGGTTACATTAAACCAATTGGTGCTACAGCAGATGCAGATGGGGATGGGTTAATAGATGCTTATGACAATAATGCTGTAATAAGTGGTTTAATACCAGTAGATACAGACGGAGATTTCTTACCAGATTATTTAGATTCAGATTCAGATAACGACGGATTGAATGATACAAAAGAAGCAGGTTTTATAGCAGCAACATCTAACAATGATGCAGATGCAGATGGTTTATTAGATGCATTTGATAATGTACAAACTGTAGGAACTTTATTTGATGTAAACGATGATCAAGATAATGGTGCATTAGATTTACCAGATGTAGATAATACTGCTACAACAGAAGTAGATTACAGAGAAATTAAAGATAATGACGGTGATGGAATAGCAGACAGCGTAGATTTAGATGATGATAATGATGGTATACCAGATACAGTAGAACAAAACGGAGATCCATTAAGAGATACAGATAAAGACGGTACACCAGATCATTTAGATTTAGATTCAGATGGAGATGGCGTAAATGATCTTACGGAATCTGGTTTTGGTCAAACAGACTTAAACAATGATGGTATCATAGATGGTTCAGAAACAAATTCTGGTTCAAACGGACTGTTTGATGGAATAGAAACTACACCAGAAAGCGGAGTAACAAATGATACTCCAATGGATACAGATAAAGACGGTATTCCAGATTTTCAAGATATCGATGATGATGGAGATGGAATAGATACGAAGAATGAAGATGTTGTTACTGTAAACGGAGACCCGCAAGATGATGATTCAGATAAAGATGGTATTCCTAATTATTTAGATAGTGATGATGATAATGATGGCGTTTTAACGAAAGATGAAGACAATAATAATAATGGAGACTTTAATGACGATGATGATAACACAGATGGTATTCCAGATTACTTAGACTCTTTAGATACAGATAATGATGGTGTTCCAGATAGTGTAGATTTAGATGATGATAACGATGGTAACCCAGATGCTACAGATCCAAATCCATTAGTACCAACAGTTTCACCAGAATCATTAACGGTAACAGAAGGATTAACAGGAACAATAAATGTTTTAACAAATGATGATTACTTACCAGGCGCAACTACAACAATTGTAGATGCTGGTACAGGAACAGCAACGGGTGTTGTGGTTTTCGATCCATTAACAGGGGAGATGACTTATACTCCAGGAGTTGGAGAAGAAGGAACAATAGTAACTGTAGATTACACGGTTTGTAATACCGCAGTAAGTCCTTCAGTATGTAAAACATCAACAGTAACAATTACGGTTCAAAAAGACAATGATAAAGATGGTGTTCCAGACGTTACAGATTTAGATGATGATAATGATGGAAATCCAGACGTTACAGATCCAAATCAATTTACGCCAACAGTTGCACCAGATGCATTAACGGTAACAGTTGAAGTTGCAGGAGTTGTAAATGTATTATCTAATGATGATTATTTACCAGGAACTAACACTACTCTTGTAGATGCAGGAACTGGAACAGCTAAAGGTTTAATAAGTTTTAATCCATTAACAGGAGAGCTTACTTATATACCAGCAACAGGAGAGCAAGGAACTACAGTAACGGTAGATTATACAGTTTGTAATACAGCAGTAAATCCTGCGGTATGTAAAACATCTACAGTTACAATTACAGTTCAAGGTGGTACAGATACAGATGGAGATGGTATCTTAGATATTGTAGATTTAGATGATGATAATGATGGTATTCCTGATACAGTAGAACAAAACGGAGATCCTACAAGAGATACCGATAAAGACGGAATTCCAGATCATTTAGATCTAGATTCAGATGGAGACGGCGTAAATGACGTTATTGAGTCTGGAAACGGAGAATTAGATGTTGATAATGATGGTAGAATTGATGGTTCTGATACAGGTTCTGGTGCAAACGGATTGTTTGATGGAGTAGAAGTTTCTCCAGAAAGTGGAACATTAGATTATACTCTTTTAGATACCGATAAAGATGGTAAACCAGATTTCCAAGATACAGATGATGATGGAGATGGGATTCCAACAAAAGATGAAGACGTTGTTAGTATTAATGGAGATCCAAGAGATGACGATTCAGATAAAGATGGTATACCTAACTATTTAGATATAGATGATGACGGAGATGGCGTAAACACTATAGACGAAGACAATAATAATGATGGTGACTTTACGAATGATGATGATGATAATGATGGCATTCCAGATTATTTAGATACAGAAGATACAGATGGAGATGGTATTCCTGATAGTGAAGATTTAGATGATGATAATGATGGTATTCCAGATTTTATAGAAAATGGAGGAGATAACACATTAGATACAGATGGCGATGGTACTCCAGATCATTTAGACTTAGATTCAGATGGAGACGGTATTACAGATTTAGAAGAATCTGGTTCTGGAGCTGCAGATATAGATGGAGATGGTATTGTAGATGGTTCTCAAGCGGGTTCTGGTAGCAATGGTTTATTTGACGGTCTTGAAACATTTGCAGATAGTGGTATTATAAATTATGATATTACAGATACAGATAATGATGGTAAATCAGATTTTCAAGATACAGATGATGATGGAGATAGTCTTTTAACTGAAGATGAAGATCCAAATTTAGATGGTGATCCTAAGAATGATGATGAAGATAAAGATGGTATACCAAACTATTTAGATTCTGATGATGATGGAGATGGAATTGCTACAATAGACGAATTTATGTTAGATTGTGATACAGATAATATTCCAGATCACTTAGATATTACAAATTGCGATTTGGTACCAAATGCATTCTCTCCAAACGGAGATGGTATAAATGATACATTTGTAATACCAGCGTTGTCTAAATATCTAAACTTTAAGTTAGAAATTTATAACAGATGGGGTAATCAAGTCTATGATTATAGCAATAGCGGTAAAACAAGTCCTAATTGGTGGGATGGTTATTCAACAGGAAGATTAACGTTGAATAGTAGTAAACCGGTGCCTACAGGAACGTATTACTACATTATTGATTTTAATGATGGCGTAAGAAAACCAATTACAGGTTGGATTTATTTAAACAGATAACAGTTAAAAAGTAAAGGCAATAAAAATGAAAAAACTTATAGTAATAATTGCAGTTGTATTATTCGCTGTTTCTGCAAAAGCACAACAAGACCCGCAGTACACGCAATACATGTATAATATGAACATCATTAACCCAGCTTACGCTGGGTCATATGATGCCTTAAGTATAAACCTTTTAGGTAGGTCTCAATGGGTTGGTATAGATGGCGCTCCAAGAACATTAACAATGGGTATAAATTCTCCTGTTGGTAGAAATGTTGGTTTAGGTTTATCTGTTATAGTAGATGAAATTGGGCCAGTAGAAGAGCAAAATGTTTATGGTGATTTTTCTTATACAATTAAAATTAGTGAAACCGCAAACTTAGCATTAGGTTTAAAAGCTGGTTTTACATTTTTTAACGTTTGTTTACCTTGTTTAAATACCGTAAATGAAAATGATCAAGCCTTTATAAATCAGAATGCAAATAAAGTATTACCAAATTTTGGTGCAGGTGCTTTCTATTATACAAATAAATTTTATGCTGGTTTATCAATACCTAACTTATTACAAACATTCCATTTCGAAAAAGAAGGTGGTCAAGTAACAAGAGCATCAGAAAGAAAACATTTTTTCTTTACTACAGGTTATGTTTTCGATTTATCAGATGATGTAAAATTAAAACCATCTACAATGGTAAAAGCTGCTGAAGGAGCGCCTTTATCTATCGATTTTTCTGGAAACGTTTCATTATATGATAAATTAGAGTTTGGTCTTTCTTATAGATTAGACGAGTCTGTTTCTGCATTAATTAATGTAAGAGCATCTAAGAGTTTAAGAGTAGGTTATGCTTATGATTATACTTTAAGCAACCTAGGTAACTTTAATTCTGGTTCACATGAGGTTTTTGTGCTGTTTAATTTCGACTTTGAAAGAAATAAAATCAAATCCCCAAGATTCTTCTAGTTTTAATAATACAATTATGAAAAAAACAATACAAATTACAATCGTACTTTTATTTAGTTCTTTAACCATATTTGGGCAAACTAAAGAAACTAAAAGAGCAGATACCTATTTCGAAAACTTGTCTTACGCAACTGCTGCAGAAAGGTATAAGAAATTGGCAGAAGAAAACCCTACAGAGCACGTTCTAAAAAGATTAGGAGATAGTTATTATGAGAATGTTTATATGCAAAAAGCATCTGAAGCTTATAAAAGACTATTTGCAGAATTTACACCCAAAGAGCCAGAGTATATGTTTAAATATGCTCAAACATTAAGAGCTAATGGTAATTTTGAAGCTTCTAAATTATGGATGAGTAAATTTCATACAGCAAATAAAGAAGATTCTAGAGGAACACATTTTACAAAAGATAATGCCAGTTTAAATGATTTAATAAATGGAAAACCAAATTATTCTGTTGCAAATTTAAGAAGTATAAATACTGTAAATTCAGACTTTGGAGTTACAGATTACGGTAATACAATTTTATTTTCTTCTCCAAGAGAAAGAAATATTTATGTTAAGAGAAATCATACCAGAAATAATAAGAATTTTTTAGATATTTATAAAGTTGTTAAAGACAAAATTTCTACTACAGAAGAAATTGATTCTGATGTTAGACCAATGTTTACAGAAGAAATTAATTCTAAATATCATGAGTCTTCTGTAACCTTTTCACCAGATAGAAAAACGATGTATTTTACAAGAAACAATTATGTTTCGGGTAAATATAGAGTAGATAAAGAAGGGTATAATAATCTTAAAATATTAAGAGCAGAATGGGTTTACAATAAATGGGATAATGTAGTCGAATTGCCTTTTAATAGTAGCGAGTATTCTGTTGGTCATCCATCTGTAAGTAAAGATGGGAAAAAGCTTTATTTTGCTTCAGATATGCCAGGTGGAATTGGAGCAACAGACATTTATGTTGTAGATATTCATGAAGATGGTTCTTACGGAACTGTTCAAAATTTAGGTTTAGAAGTAAATACAGAAGGTAGAGAAATGTTTCCTTTTATTTCAGAACAAGATGTATTGTATTTCTCTTCAGATGGTCATTTTGGTATTGGAGCTTTAGATGTTTTTGCAACTAAAAAAGAAAATGGATTTTATACAAAACCTGTAAACTTAAAAGCACCTGTAAATTCTAAATTAGATGATTTTGCATTTTCTATAAACTCAAAAACTAAACAAGGTTATTTATCTTCTAACAGAGATGGTGGTGTTGGTGATGATGATATATACTCTGTAGTAGAATTAGAAAAACCAGAAGTTGTTAAACCACCATGTGTGCAAATTGTTTCTGGTATTGTAAAAGACAAGAGGTTTCAAAACCCTTTACCAGGCGCAAAGTTAGTTTTAAGAGATAATAATGGTGTAGTAGTTAAAGAAACATTTGCAAATGAAAAAGCAGAATTTACTTTTACTTTACCATGCAACAAACAGTATACTGTAGATGCAACAAAAGAATATTACCAAGCAGATTCGGCTTCTTTTGTAACAACAAAAAAACAAACAATAACTCTTAATTTAGATTTTGCTTTAGATATTATATCAGATTTTACGTATAATGAAAGAGGAGAATTAATTATTATGATAGCTCCTATTTATTTTGATTATAATAAATCTAATATTAGAGAAGATGCTGCAATAGAGTTAAATCAGATTGTTAGAATCATGAAAGAATACCCGAAGTTAATTATAAGATCTAGTTCACATACAGATGCAAGAGGTAGAGAAAGCTATAATAAAGCTTTATCAGACAGAAGAGCAAAATCTTCTGTAGCTTATATTTTAAGTAAAGGAATTAGTGAAAATAGAATTACAGGAAAAGGTTTTGGTGAAACAAGATTAATAAACGATTGTGTAGATAATGATAAACATACAAATCGTACTAAATGTACAGAAGAAGAGCATCAAACAAACAGAAGAACAGAGTTTGTTATTGTAAAATTATAATACATTTTAAGTATACTAAAAAAAGAGTCTTTTATAAGGCTCTTTTTTTTGTGCCATAAATCGAAGTATTACAAGAAATTGATTAATTTCGCATTCTTATAAGAAAAGATACACAATGAGCGCGAAATTTCCTGAGTATAAAGGTCTTGACTTGCCAAAGGTTGCAGAAGAAATTCTAAACTATTGGGGAGAGAATAACATATTTGAAAAAAGTGTAACGACAAGAGAAGGTGCAGAGCCTTACGTTTTCTTTGAAGGACCTCCTTCTGCAAACGGACTTCCAGGAGTTCATCATGTTTTAGCGAGAGCTATTAAAGATATTTTTCCACGTTATAAAACCATGAAAGGTTTCCAAGTAAAGCGTAAAGCTGGTTGGGATACACATGGTTTACCAATAGAATTAGGTGTAGAAAAAGAATTAGGTATTACCAAAGAAGATATTGGTAAAACCATTTCTGTAGAAGATTATAACGCAGCTTGTAGAAAAGCAGTAATGCGTTACACAGATATTTGGCATGATTTAACCAATAAAATGGGATATTGGGTAGATATGGAAGATCCATACATTACCTACGAGCCTAAATATATGGAATCTGTTTGGTGGTTGCTAAAAGAGATTTACAATAAAAAATTAATTTATAAAGGGTATACAATTCAGCCTTATTCGCCAAAAGCGGGTACAGGTTTAAGTTCTCATGAGTTAAATCAACCAGGAACATACCAAGACGTAACAGACACAACGGTTGTTGCACAGTTTAAAGCAATAGAAAATACGCTTCCAGACTTTTTACAGAATGAAGGAACGGTTTATTTTATAGCTTGGACAACAACTCCTTGGACGTTGCCAAGTAATACAGCATTAACTGTTGGACCTAAAATTGAGTATGTTTTAGTAAATACTTTTAATCAATATACATTTGAACCTACAAAAGTAATTTTAGCTAAGAAATTAGTTGGAAAACAATTTGCAGGTAAAAATAATGTAGCGGTTGAAACATCTGAAGAACTAAGTACTTATAATGCTGGTGATAAGAAAATTCCTTATTACGTAATTAAAGAATTTGTTGGTAAAGATTTAGTAGATATTAAATACGAACAGTTATTAGATTACTGTTTACCAAACGACAATCCTGAAGATGCTTTTAGAGTAATTGCAGGAGATTTTGTTACTACAGAAGATGGTACGGGTATTGTACACACTGCACCAACTTTTGGAGCAGATGATGCTATTGTTTGTAAACAAGCAGTACCGCCAATTCCACCAATGTTGGTGAAAGATGAAAATGATAATTTAGTTCCTTTAGTAAATTTACAAGGAAAATTTAGACCAGAAATGGGTGAGTTTGCTGGTAAATATGTAAAGAATGAATATTATAATGATGGTGAAGCGCCAGAAAGATCTATTGATGTTGAGTTAGCTATTAAATTAAAAACAGAAAATAAAGCCTTTAAGGTAGAAAAATACAAACACAGTTACCCAAATTGTTGGCGTACAGATAAACCAATCTTATACTACCCATTAGATTCTTGGTTTATTAAAGTGACTGATGTTAAAGACAGAATGCATGAGTTAAACAAAACCATTAACTGGAAACCTGAATCTACAGGAACTGGTCGTTTTGGTAATTGGTTAGCAAATGCAAACGATTGGAATTTATCTCGTTCTCGTTATTGGGGAATTCCATTGCCAATCTGGAGAACAGAAGATGGTAAAGAAGAAATTTGTGTGGGTTCTGTTAAAGAATTAAAAGAAGAAATGCAACGTGCCGTTGAGGCAGGCATAATGACCGAAGATATATTTGCAAGCTTCGAGGTTGATAATATGTCTGAAGAAAACTATGCGAAAATAGATTTACATAAAAATATTGTAGATGAAATTGTATTAGTTTCAGCTTCTGGACAACCAATGAAACGTGAAAGCGATTTAATTGATGTTTGGTTCGATTCGGGTTCTATGCCTTATGCACAATGGCATTATCCGTTTGAAAATAAACAAAAAATTGATAAAAACGAATCTTTTCCAGCAGATTTTATTGCTGAAGGAGTAGATCAAACACGTGGTTGGTTTTATACTTTACACGCAATTTCTACAATGGTTTTCGATTCAGTTGCCTATAAAAACGTTGTTTCTAACGGTTTAGTTTTAGATAAAAACGGACATAAAATGTCTAAGCGTTTAGGAAATGCAACAGATCCTTTTACAACATTATCTACGTATGGAGCAGATGCAACGCGTTGGTACATGATTGCAAACGCAAACCCTTGGGATAATTTAAAATTCGATTTAGAAGGAATTGAAGAGGTAAAACGTAAGTTTTTTGGAACTTTATATAACACCTATTCATTCTTTACTTTATATACAAATATTGATGGTTTTTCTTATGAAGAAGCAGATGTTGCTTTAGAAGACAGACCAGAAATAGACCGTTGGATTTTATCAGAATTACATACTTTAATAGCTAAAGTAGATAAATTCTATGAAGAATATGAACCAACAAGAGCAGCAAGAGCAATATCAGACTTTACGCAAGATTACTTAAGTAACTGGTACGTGCGTTTAAGTAGAAGACGTTTTTGGAAGGGAACATACGAAACAGATAAAATTTCTGCATATCAAACTTTATACACGTGTATGAATACGATTGCAAAATTAGCATCGCCAATTGCGCCATTTTTTATGGACAGATTGTACCAAGATTTAAACTCTGTAACTGGTAAAGAAACATCAGAAAGTATACACTTATCAGATTTTCCAGTGTACGATGCAAGTTTTGTAGATAAGAGCTTAGAGCGTAAAATGGAAAATGCACAAATAATATCTTCTTTAGTTTTGTCACTTAGAGCAAAAGAAAAGATAAAAGTGCGCCAACCATTACAAAAAATTATGATTCCTGTTGATAGTGCCCAACAAAAAGAAGAAATTTTAGCAGTTGCAAACTTAATTCAGAATGAAGTAAATATTAAAGAAATTCAAATTTTAGATGATGCTTCAGATATCTTAATCAAACAAATAAAACCTAATTTTAAAACATTAGGTCCAAAATTTGGTAAAGACATGCGTTTTATTGCAGCTGAGGTTCAAAAATTTAACCAAGAAGATATTAACAAAATAGAGAAAGATAAAAACATTCTTCTTGAGATTAATGGAAAAAATATTACTTTAGAACTCTCGGATGTAGAGATATCATCGAAAGATATTGAAGGTTGGTTAGTTGCAAACGAAGGAGCTTTAACAGTTGCTTTAGATGTTACTATTACAGAAGAATTACGTAAAGAAGGAGTTGCTAGAGAGTTGGTAAACAGAATTCAGAATGCACGTAAAGACACTGGTTTAGAAGTAACAGATAAAATAAAATTAACGGTTTTAAACTTCGAAAACTTAAAGAAATCTATCACAGATAATAAAGAATACATTATGAGTGAAACATTAACTAAGGAATTGGTTTTTGTAGATGAATTAAATAGTGGTACAGAAATTGAGTTTGATACCATTAAAAGTAGAATATTAATCGAAAAAGTATAAGAGTATGTCAGACGTTAAATTAAGATATTCGGATGTAGATTTACAAGAATTTAAAGGAATTATAGAAAAGAAAATAACAAGAGCAGAGGCAGATTTGGCTTTGTTACAAAGTTCTTATAGAAATGATTCGAGTAATGGTACAGATGATACTTCGCATTCTTTTAAATCTTTTGACGAAGGTTCTGAAGTAATGAATAAAGAAGCGAACGTACAATTAGCTATTAGACAAGAAAAGTTTATTAGAGATCTTAAAAACGCTTTAATTCGTATAGAAAATAAGACATACGGTATTTGTCGAGTTACACGTAAACTAATACAAAAAGAACGTTTAAAATTAGTGCCTCATGCAACTTTAAGTATCGAAGCAAAACGCAAACAATAATTTTTAAAAGCTTCCATTATTTGGAAGCTTTTTTATTATAAACAAGTAAAGTAATGTCTGTTTTAACGTTTCAGAAAACGCTGTTTTTCTTTTTACTGATTTCTTTTGCGTCTTTTTCTCAAAAAAAAGCAATAAAAAATTTTACGGTTACTACTAAACAAATTAGTATTTCTACAGATGGTTTAGATGATTTTGTTTTAAAAAATTCAGAAACTAATTTTGTAGAAGTTTTCTTGTATGCAGAAAACCCAAATAAACAGCATATTATAGTTGAAGAAAAAAGTACAGAGACAGAAATAAAATTTAAGATTCCTGTTTTTAAAAATGAAGAAGAAATTTTTAGAAAATATATAACAAAAAGATTAAAGAGAGCAACTGCAACTATTAAGGTTCCTAACAATACAAACGTTTCTATTTTTGGAAGAAACATTAATATAGCTTCTAAAAGTTATAACGGAAATTTAAGAATTTTTATAGAAAACGGAATTGTAAAATTAGATACTATTCAGCAAAATTTAGAGTTAAAAGTATATGCAGGTAATATAATTGGTACTTTAAAAAAAACAAGTTTAAAGGCGGTTTCTAAATCTGGTAAAATTAAAATTGATGGTATTTCTCATCAAAAAGAATATGAAGAAAAAGAAACTTTAACAGCTAAAGAAATAGATATAACTACAATAAAAGGGAATATTTTCTTAACACACCAATAAAGATAATAATAATGTTATTTTTGTTACTATAAAATTAAAAAACAAATGTCAAAAAAGAAGCTGGCAATTCTTACTATAATTATCGCTATTTTATTAGATCAGATTATAAAAATCTATGTAAAAACTCATTATGCTTTAGGAGATGGAGTAGATGTTTTTAGTTGGTTTCAAATTCATTTTACAGAGAATAATGGAATGGCAATGGGATTTGAATTTGGTGGTAAAGCCGGTAAGCTTTTTCTAACTTTATTTAGATTAGTTGCAGTATCTGCAATTATCTATTGGTTGGCTCAAAACATAAAGAAAAAAGTACATAATGCAGTAATTATAGCTATCTCATTAATTTTTTCTGGTGCAGTTGGTAATATTATAGATTCTGTTTTTTACGGAGTTATTTTTGATAATTCGAACCATAAAATAGCAACTTTATTTGCAGAGAAACCTTACGGAACGCTGTTTCATGGTAAAGTGGTAGACATGTTTTATTTTCCTCTTTGGCAAGGAACATTACCAGAATGGATTCCTTTTATGGGCGGAGAGTTTTTTACTTTCTTTCAATATATATTTAATCCTGCAGATGCTTTTATTTCTGTTGGTGTTGCGTTGTTATTTATTTTTAGCAAACAAGCTTTTCCTAAGGAAGAAAATAAAATTGAAGCTTAAATTTAACTTTTAGTTTTTTTAATTTAGTAGTATGCGTTTCTTAAAATACCTTGCAGTTTTTTTATTAGGTTTCTTAATTGCCAAATATTGGTATAAAGAAAAGAACAAAAATTATAAAAAGGAAGAGATACAAGTTGTTGTAAACTCTATTAAAAACTTGAGTAAACTGGTTGTTTCTAAAGGAACTTTCTCTGAAGTTTATAATTATACAGATTCTAAAAAATACTTTCACGATTATTTGTCTTTTGATAAAAAAGCAATAATTACTGTAAATGCAACTGTTGAGGTTGGTTATGATTTATCTAAATTAGAAATTCAAATAGATTCTGTAGGTAAGAAAATCATTATTAATAAAATACCAACTCAAGAAGTTACTATTTCTCCAGATGTTAAATATTTCGACTTACAACAAAGTCAGTTTAATGTTTTCTCTAAACAAGAATTGAATAAAATTAACGAAAAAAGTATCGATAAAATTAAACAAACAATAGAAGTTACAGATTTAAAAGAGAAAGCAAAAACAAGACTTTTTGAAGAGCTTTCTAAAATATACCAACTATCTGCAATTTACAATTGGCAAGTTGTAGATAATACTAACTCTGGTTTTTTACCTAATTTTAAAGATTAATTATTAATATAAAAGGCCGTCAAAGATTAATTTGACAGCCTTTTATAATTGTATTCCTAATATTTACTAAAACCCATCTCCTGGAGCTTCAGGGCTTGCTGCTTGCGCTTTCTGAGGATTTAGTATAAGATAAGTTCCTAATGCTGTTAAAGCAGCGTATTTACCGTAATTCCCTATTTTTTTAATTGCTTGCTTACGAGTAATTTCTTGAGCAATATCTTGAGTTTCTTTTGTGTTTTTCATGATGTTTTGTCTTTAAAATTATCGTTATTATTCTAAAATTATTTTTTTATTCAATTTTCCGTTTTCAGTTTCTAACTGAACAATATAAACTCCTTTAGCTAATTTTGGTAGCGCTATTTCTGAAACACCTTGAGATTTAAAAGATGTTCTTAATACTTGCTTTCCTAAAATATTAAATAGTTTTATTGATGCGTTATCACTTTGTAAACCTGCAATTTTTAAAGTAGTATTATTTGTTTTATAGATACTAATATTGTCTAGAGTTGCATTTTTATCAATACTTAGTACACTGTTGGTTGTATAGATGTAAAAACGACCAATTCCGTTTAAAGCTTCTGTTAAAGTAATTTTATAAGTATTGTTAGCTTCATCTAAACGTGTAAACGTATTTGTTAATCTATCTTCTAAAAATATTTTAAGATCAGCATCAAAGTTAGTCGCATTTAAAGAGAATGTAATTTCTTTATCTGCATCAGCTTTAATTCCTACAGGAACTGCCATATCCGCATAACCTGAGTTTGGTAAAGCTTGTATAGCAAAATCTATACCCTCACTATTACTTACTAGATGAGTGTAGACTTTAAAATTAGAGCTAGTTCCAGTAAATGTACCAAGATCAGAACCCACATCTAATCCTGTGGTTTTATTTTTAATATATCTTAATTTGGTTAATGAGTTATTAGTTCCATCAGAAAGATTTAAGATTATTTCTGGATAACTTGTACCACTTTTCAAAAAGATGTTTCCTGTTTGATGAGTTTCCATTGCTTCAGTAAAACTTACTGAAGTTCCGCCTGCATCTGGAGCATGAACAAAGAATCCTTGTCCGGGAGCAATATAGAAAGCAGCGTCGTCTACAGACTTTTCTAAATAAGCAGAACCATCCCATAAATATAAACCTGCTCTAGAAGGATCTAAGTTACCAGCATCAATATTTACTTTCAAAAAGTTATTCGTTACATCAGCGGCATTACTACCATTTAATGATGCTGTAAAAGGATTTCCTACTAAATTCCATCTATTTCCTGCAGGGTTATCTCCTCCATCAGTAATTGGAAAAATTTTATCAGTAGTATTTAAAGTTCCAGAGAAATTTAAAGTACCATTTGTGGTTTTTTGTATAGAATATCCTTTACCTGCAGTAAACGTACCAGCACTAGCAATATTATTTGTTCCGGCTGCCGTAGTATAGTAGTTCCAACGAGAAGCACTTACAACGTTATTTACATAAGGAGCAATTGCATATTTATTATCATTAGTACTAACATTTCCAGTAAAAGTACTAATATTTCTGCCTGAAATTGGAGCAGATATTAAATGCCAGTTTGTAGATAAATATCTGTGATAATCAATATTACTAATTCCTGTATGATTTCCTTTAACAATTAAAGAACCATTGGAAGCAGCATTTGATAATATATTTAATGTTCCATTTTGATTAAGATTTCCATTAATTGTAATTGATGTAGAGCCAAGTATATTAAAAGATCCACCTATACTAATACTTAAATCGTTAACTGTAACATTGCTCATGTCTAAATTAATACTATTATATGATACATTAACATTATCTGTCCTAATTGGTAACCTACCTAAAGACCAATTACTAAGCACAGACCAATTTCCACTAGCTACCAAATATGAATTTATTTGATTTGCTTGGGATGTGAAATTTAAAGAAGTTGCATCAGCAATACCTACATAATTATTATTAAGCGCATCTTTAAAAGCGGTATTATCTATTTGAATGTAATAGCCTGTATTTAAATCAAAATCAGCAGAAGGATTAATGGTAGCAGTATTTGTACTTACAGTAATAGTAGCTGTAGTAACGTCTATTGTTTCAACAGTACTGTTGTCCAACGTTTTTTTGATTAGTATATTACCTGTTCCTTTACTAATATTCTCATTAAATGTTAATTCTATGTTTTGAGAAATAGTAATCTCTGTAGAATCATCTGCAGGATTAGAAGAAGTTAAAGTAGGTCCATTGTTATCTAAAGTATATGTTTCATCAGTAGCTGGTTCTGCATTAGATAAAGAATTACCAGCAAGGTCTGTAATCGAAACTCCACCATTAAAATTTAAACCTACATTACTATTTAATGCTGCCAAGTTTCCACCAGATATCGTTACATCATAAGTAGAAGCTGTTACTTGAAGTACACCAATAGCAGATCCTGATGGGCCTGTAACGGCAAAATCTGCTGCTCCAACTCCTGTAACATCTGAATCAAAAGTTACTAAAAATGTTAAGACGTCTGCATTGGTAGTTTGAGTTGTTGGTGTTTTTCTTGTGAAGCTTGTTGTAGAAGGTGCATTACCATCAATAACAATATTTTTGTTTGCACCTAAAGAATTTGCTGCTCCAGGAGTTGGTAATGTTAAAGTTGCATCTTTTCCACCAGCATCATGAATACTTGTTCCTGCAGTAAGTGAGTTTGTAGCTAGATAATCTAAATCTGCACTTGTATCTCCTGCCTGTACAGTATAATTAAATTGTAAAGTAGAAGTACCACTTCCTGTACTATTATAGTTTATGGTTCTATCTGTTGTACCAGTTTCTAATGTGATTTGTGGCGTACCAGTTACAGTAACATTTTCATTAAAAGTTACGGTTACAATAACATTGTCACCTGCTTTATAAGTTCCGTTTGCAGTTGTTGCACTTACGTTAGTTACTGTTGGTGCTACTGCGCTAGATACTACAGTAGTTGTATTGTTTGAATCTGTGTCTGTACTATCATTAATTACAACTGTAAAAGTTGTAGTTTCAGTAGTTGAGTTTCTATTATCTGTAGGGTTATAAGATAAAGCTCTTAATTTTTCTTGTAAGTCTGCAGGTGTAGTGCTTGCAATAGCATAAGGTCCTGTTCCTGTTAAACCTGTACCAGACAAAATACCTTTAGCATTGTTGTCTAAAGTAATAGTTGCAGAAATATTATCTCCATCTGCATCTGTTGTTGTAATTGCAGAAAAAGGAGTTATTGTTACATTGTCATTTACATTTTGTCCAGCAGAAGTACCACCTATTACTGGAGCTGTGTTTGGTACTGAAGCATTTACTACAACCAAACCATCTAATGAAAACCCACCAAAAATAGGAGAAGCAGGAGTAATAACTAATTCATCTATTTGTGTAAATGATCCGGTTGTTGGGGATGTAAAATCAATAACGATAGCAGAATTATGTACTGGTGAAGCTAACGTAATGGTACCAACAGATAAACCGTCTTTTTTTCCGGTAAAGGTAAAGTTGATGGTTGAACCACCCAAAGCTTGTTCATAAGCAAAATTGACTGAAGTTAAACCAATTTCATTACCACTATCTGTAGATAATGTTCCTGAAGATATAGATGCACCACCATTTCCTATCCATCCTAAAACAGCATCACTACCGCCTCCAATTGTACTTGACCCAGCACCATTGCCACTAGTCGCAAAAGCTAAAAAAATAGAATTACTACTTGTACCAGCCATATCAAATCCATTTAATAGAGCATTAGAAGATTGATCTGCACTTGGATTTGTGGAATTTGCTAAAACTACTATAGAAGCACCAAACTCCATTGTACTTGGTGTTGGTGTAACTTGTGCTTGCAAATAAGTACCATTTATAAAAAGTAAACATACAATGGTAAATAGAAATGTAATTTTTTTCATGATATTTTGGTTAGAATAAATTAATGGTAAATTTAAGGGAGTTTTTTTTATGAAAAACACCTGTTTATACGTGTTTTTCATAAAAAAAATACCCTGATAGAATTTATAAGAGTATTTAATATAGTTTATGAATTAATTTAACTTCTTGAAGGAAAAATACCTTGTAAAGCAATTATATAATTAATAGCATTAAAAGGTTGCCTATTTTCGTGAGATAAATTTCCACCGCTATTTAAAATAGTTAAACCTGCATTACCACTAATTGTTTGACCATTTACAGTATTATTCGCAGGCCCAAAAGCATTTACTTTTGTAGCTCCTAAACCAGCACCAAATTGAGCAGCAGCAGGTACATCTCCTTCTGCAGGTACTTGATTAACAGCAGCATCTTTACTTAAAAGAATATGCTGGTCTGCACTAGTTGTGTTTGTTGTAGGATGTGTATGAGTTGGCATTTGTGTTTGATTTAAAGTAACATGCTCAAGACCACCTCTTTCACCTAAACTATAAGAAGACAAACCAGGACCATGTCTTGGGCCTATTGGAGCTCTACCTCTTAAATCTGGTAAAGCAAAAGAAGTTCTTCCATCTCCACCATAAATTGTTCCTAATAAAGAAAATAAAGCAGTGTTTGAACTAATAGCTAATAATTGTCCGTCGCAAAAAGCCCATCCTCTTGGGGCAAAATTCCCACCAAACAACATAATTTGTGCAATAAATGGTTCCATAATAATATAATTTTAAGTTAAAAAGTTTAATTTGTACTCTTTGTACAGTTCAAATTTACTTGTAACTTTTAATTTATTTTAGAGAACAACTTTCTGAAAAGAAAAAAGGGTATAAACACTTATTCGCTAAGTATTTATACCCTTAAAGTAAAAATGAAGTTTGTTATAAATTAAAATCTGGCGTAATTTCTATTAATTTTTTTTGAATTCCATAAATAACCAAACCAGCTACATTTTTAGATTGTGTTTTTAAAAGAAGGTTGTTTCTATGACCTTCTACAGTTCTTGGGCTTATAAATAGCTTTTCTGCAATTTCTGCAGTTGTATATTGCTCGCATATTAGCTCTAAAACTTCAAACTCTCTTTTAGAAAGTAACTTTTTGTCTAAATCACTTTTTATACGTTTTCCACTAGATGAAATAATGTTTTCATGAATAATAGTCAATACTTTTTCATCATAATAAAAACCTTTTTCATAGACCTCATTTATGGTATGAATTACCATTTTTGGGCTTGTGTTTTTAAGAAGATAAGAAGATGCACCAACATCAATCATATTTGTAATAAAAGACTTACCATCGAAACTAGTTAATGCAATTATTTTAATACTTGGGTGTGTTTTATGAATAGCTTTTGTTGCTTCAATACCATTCATTTCAGGCATTTTTAAATCCATTAAAATAACATCAGGAAATTCGTCTGTATTGCTTAAGAAGTCTAATAAATCCTTACCGTTTTCAGCTTCATAAATAACCTTAAAATTGTCTTCTCTGTTTAATAAAAAATGAATTCCTTTTCTAAAAAGTTCTTCATCATCTGCAATAACTATATTAATTTTACTCATATTATAGGGATTATAGTATTATAAATATTTTAAAACCTTTATTTTCTTCAGAGCTAATTGTGTGGTTTCCTTCTAAAAGAGCTACTCTACTTTCAATATTTTTCATTCCTAGACCTTTTTTATTTTCTACATTATTTAGGTTAAAACCAATACCATCATCAGTATAATTAATAAAAAGATTATTGTCTTTTAAATATATATTTATACTACTGTTTTTGGCTTTACCATGTCTTATAGAATTATTTATTAATTCTTGGACAATTCTAAATAAGTGTAATTCGTTTTCTGGAGTTAAATAAGTTTTAGGATACTTTAAGTTATATTCTATAGTAATTTTTCTACTATTATTAAAAGAGTCTGCTAGTTCTTCTAAAGCATCTTTAAGACCAAATTCTTCTAAAATAGGAGGTAATAGATTATGTGCAATCTTTCTAGCACTTTCTAACGTTTTATCTGTTGCTTCTAAGATGCTGTTATTAACAAACAAGTATTCTTCTGGGCTTAGTTTGCCATCTTTTAGAAGGTTTGCATTTAGGTTTATTACGTTAAGTTTAGAGCTAATATCATCATGTAAATCTTGGGCAATTCGCTTACGTTCTTCTTCTTGAGTAACAATAATAGATTGTATAATATCTTTTTGATGATTAATTTCTAAGTTCTTTTTTTCCAATTCTTTTTCTACTATTTTTTTTCTTGAGAAAAAGAAAAATAGTAGAAAAGCAACTCCCATTAGAAGAAGTAATAAAACACCTGTTAAAACAATAGCAATCACTTGGTTTTCTTGAGTTAATAGTTCTTCCATTAGGGTTTTTTGTTAGGTGAAACAAAACTAATGAAAAATAAGTTATTGTAAATATAGTAGATTATTAACTGTGTTTAAAGTGCTTTAAGAAAAACGGGTGTTTATACTTGGTTTTAAATTCTTTAGTGTAAAGGTTCGATTATTATCTTTTTTTAGAAGTTAAGATTAATGGTTTTCTAAAGTTTCTATACCATTCTACAAATATTAAAACTTGAAAAAAAACATATAAAAAGGCGTTAACATCCCAAACAAATAATTTCATTTCTCTAGAACCTATGTTTCCTAGAATGAAAATTAACGTACTGCAAAGAGTGTAAATAAAGAAACCAGAATTAAAGTAAATATATTTTTTATTAGTGCTATGATTTAAGTTTTTTAGGAAGAAAAAAAAGCTATAGATAATTAAAGGAATAGAGGTTATTGCAATTTCAAAAACACTCCATCTTTCGAAGGCTTTTGGTTGTTTATTTAGATGAAAAATAAAAGAAAACACAATTAAAAAAGTAAAACACCTGTTTAAGATTTTAAACTTTTTAAAGTTAAGTAACTTTGAAAAGAAAAAACTTAAAAAGAGAAACTGGCCAATAAAAAAATAATGACTTAAAAAAAGGTTGTTTTGCCCTAAATCATGTAAGATATTTGAGTAAAATTGAATAAGAAAACAAAGCATTAAATACATAATAAAATATTTTAATGCTTTGTTTTTTTCGTTATAACTAATTACAAAAACAAGAGTGTTTAAAGTTAAAATAAAGTATCCTGCATTTACAATATAGTCATCTATGTTCATTTAATTTTTCTTTTTTTAAGTTGATTCTAGTACCTAAAGAAACCTTTATTTATTGCTTATAGGTTTTCTAAAGTTCTTATACCAATCTATAAAAATAAAAATTTGATAAACTAAATACAGAATTGCATTTAAAGACCAGATAAAACGATTCCAAAAAGAAACAGATGAAGAAACATATTTTCCTGCAACAAATAAAAGTGTACTAGACAATAGATATATAAAAACACCTGAATTTAAATAAATAAAGTCTTTTTTATCATTTTCTATATTTTCTGTAAAATATAAAAAGGCATAAATAACTAATGGGATAGAGCAAATAACAATTTCTATTAAATTAAAGGTATCATAAAGTAATGGGTTTGTATAATATTGAATAGAAAGTACTAGTAATATAATTAAAAACAATATTTTTAGAATTGATTTATAGAGTTGTTTTTTAAATAAAAGGTGATAAAAAACTGATAAAAAAACAAATTGCCCAATAAAATAATAATGAGATAAAAATAAATTGTGTTCTCCACTTATTCTTATGTACGTTGCATTCAATTGAATAATAAGACAAAGTAAAAGGTAAAAGTTAAATATTTTAAAAGCCATCGATTTGTTTCGATAGCTTTTAAAATAGAGTAATGTGTTAATCGCTAAAATAAAATAGCCTAAATAGATTATTGTTTCTCGAAAGCCCATTTACTTATCCATTTAAAGGACTTTTTGGGTCACATAAGTTTGGGCAAGGATCAGAAAAATCATAAATATCATCACTTTCTTGGTCTAAAATTAAACCATCCTTAGAAGAAATCATGTCTTTACCATTAGCATCTACACCAACAATAATTAATTTTTCTATAAAAACGGTGTCTCCTTCAACCACTGTTTCTTCTACACCAATATAACCTCTTACACTAACAACACCTTGTTCTTTAATTACTTCTTGTAAGTCTATTAAAGGAATATTAAAAGCTCTACAATCGTGGTGAGAGTTATAAGTGCTTTCCATATCTCTCCATCTTTTAGTCCAATCTTTTGCAATTTCTAAACTAATAGTATTTTCTTTATTTGGTTTTGGTACATCGTTTGGTTTTTTTTCCATGTTTAATAGTCTAAAGTTAATATAATTTTGGTTAGGTTATAAAATTAGATAAATTAAACTAAAACTAGGTATTTGTACTTGTTTTTTAAATTAAAACAGGTGTTTTTACCTGTTTTTTAATCTTTGTTTTCAATCGTTTTACTTTATGAAGTGTTTAAAAAAATACGTAATTTCGTGCTATGTCTGCATCTTTAGAACTTCAAGTAAAAACATTACCAAATGAACCAGGTGTTTATCAATATTTTGATAAAAACGACGTGATTATTTATGTTGGTAAAGCTAAAAATTTAAAAAAAAGAGTTTCTTCTTACTTCAATAAAAATCATGAAAATGGAAAAACTAGAGTTCTAGTTAAAAAAATTGTACACATAAAACATATTGTTGTAGATACAGAAACAGACGCTTTATTATTAGAAAATAATTTAATAAAAAAATACAAACCGCGTTACAATATTTTATTAAAAGACGATAAAAGTTACCCTTGGCTTTGTATTAAAAAAGAACGTTTTCCTAGAATTTTTATGACGCGTAGAGTTATAAAAGATGGGTCTGAATATTTTGGACCTTATACTTCTATAAAAACAGTTCGAATTTTATTAGATTTAATAAAAGAACTATATCCATTAAGAACTTGTAATTACGATTTAAGTCACCAGAACATAAACGAAGGAAAATATAAGGTCTGCTTAGAATATCATTTAAAAAATTGTAAAGGTGCTTGCGAAGCATTAGAAACAGAGGCACATTATAATAATTCTATTAAAGAAATTAGAAATATTATTAAAGGAAATTTTAAAGAAAGTTTAGATAAATTTAACGATATGATGTTAGATTTTGCAGAGAAAATGGAGTTTGAAGAAGCACAAAAAATTAAGGAGAAACTTAACTTACTAGGCAATTACCAATCTAAAAGCACCATTATAAATCCGTCTATAAATAATGTAGATGTTTTTTCTATAATTTCTGATGAAACTCATGGTTATGCAAATTTTTTAAAGATATCTAACGGTTCTATTATACAGTCTCATACTACAGAAATTAAGAAAAAATTAGATGAAACAGATAAAGAGTTATTAGAGCTTTTTATTGTTGAAATTAGACAAAGATTCGATTCTCAGTCGCCAGAAATTTATGCACCTTTTAAAGTGAATATAGGTGAAAACGTAAAAGTTACAGTACCTAAATTAGGGGATAAAAAACGTATTGTAGAGCTGTCTGAAAGAAATGCGAAATATTATAGAATGGAACAATTTAAGCAAGTGCAAATTGTAGATCCAGATAGACATGTAAAAAGAATAATGGCGCAAATGAAAAAAGATTTACGCCTTTCTGTAGAACCACGTCATATAGAATGTTTCGATAATTCGAATATACAAGGTACACACCCAGTTGCTGCTTGTGTGGTTTTTAAAGATGGAAAACCAAGTAAAAAAGATTACAGACACTATAATATAAAAACGGTTGTTGGGCCAGATGATTTTGGTTCTATGGAAGAGGTGGTTTTTAGAAGATACAAACGCTTATTAGAAGAAGAGCAACCTTTGCCGCAATTAATTATTGTAGATGGAGGTAAAGGGCAATTATCATCTGCTTTAAAGAGTTTAGATGTTTTAGGTTTGCGTGGTAAAATTGCCATTATTGGTATTGCAAAAAGATTAGAAGAAATTTATTACCCAGAAGATCCTATTCCTTTATATTTAGATAAGAAATCTGAAACTTTAAAAATTACACAATATTTAAGAAACGAGGCTCACAGATTTGGTATTACGTTTCATAGAAACAAACGTAGTAAAAGTGCTATAAAGTCTGAGTTAGAGCAAATACCAGATGTTGGTGAACAAACTATTACAACTTTATTACGTAAATTTAAGTCGGCAAAACGTGTTAAAGAAGCTTCTTTAGAAGATTTAAAAACAGAAATTGGCCATTCTAGAGCAATGAAAGTACATAACTTTTATCATAAAAAATAATTATGAAATTAAAATTATTCTTCCTTTTTTTTATTTTATCTATTAGTGTTTTTTCACAAAAAAGACAACCAAAAGTAGGTGTGGTTTTAAGTGGTGGTGGTGCAAAGGGTTTTGCTCATATAGGTGTTTTAAAAGCATTAGATGAAGCAGGTGTACAAATAGATTATATTGGTGGTACAAGTATGGGTGCTATTATTGGTGGTTTATATGCCGCTGGTTATTCTGCAAACCAAATAGAAGAAATTATTTTTACAACAGATTTTTTAACCTTAATAAGAGATCGATTGCCAAGAAATTCAGAAACTTTTTTTGAGAAAGAGTATGGTGAGAAAACGGTAATTACACTGCCTGTTAATAAAGGTAAAATAGGGTTTCCTAGAGCTATTTCTAAAGGGCAAAATGTTTTAAATTTATTATTAGAGCTATTCGACTCTGTCGACGGTAATCAAGATTTCTCTAAGCTTTCAACTCCTTTTTTCTGTATTGCTACAGATGTAGAAAATGGCGCTCCTGTAATTTTAGAAAGTGGTTCTTTACCTATTGCATTAAGAGCAAGTGCCTCTTTTCCTTCCCTTTTAAACCCTGTTGAAATTAATAACAAATTATTGGTAGATGGCGGTATTGCTAATAATTTTCCTGTAAGTGTTATGAAAGACAAAGGGATGGATATTGTAATTGGTGTAGATGTTGAAGGTAAATTATTTCAGAAAGAAAAAATTAACTCTGTTGTTGCTTTGTTAAATCAGATTATGAGTTACCAGATGTATAGCAAAACAGATGAAGAAATAAAAAAACTAGATGTTTACATTCATCCAGAAATATTTAATTATACTGTTGTAGATTTTGATAAAAAGAATGAAATTCTAGAAAAAGGAACTATAGAAGCTAAGAAATATGTGAAGGTTTTTGAAGAAATAGCAGCTAAACAAACGGTTAAAAAGAAGAGGGGAACTTTAGAATTTAGTACAGAAAAATTAGAGATTTCGCATATAGGAATACAAGGTGCATCTAATTATACTAGAGCTTTTGTTTTAGGAAAATTAAATATTAAAGAAGGAGATAGCTTGTCTAGAAATGATATTACTAAAAAAATATACTTGCTCTCTGCAACTAGAAATTATAATAGAATAGAATACAATTTAATAAAAAAGACAAATGGTAGTTATTTATTAGATTTTAAATTAAAAGAATCTAATGAAAATGCAAATTTAAAATTAGGTGTTCATTACGATTTGCTGTATAAGTCTAGTGTTTTAGCAACATACAATCAAAAACATGTATTTAAAAATAACGACATGTTTTCTTTTGACATGGTTTTAGGAGATAATTTAAGGTATAATTTAAATTATTTTGTAGATAATGGTTTTTATATAAGTTACGGTTTCCGCTCTCGATATAATCACTTTAGAAGTAATGCTAAATTTAATCAGGTTTCTAATATATCGAATGTAAATAGCATTAATTTAAGTTATTCAGATCTAACAAACCAAGCATTTTTTCAAACAACATTTAATAGAAAGTTTGCTTTAGGATTGGGGTTAGAACATAAATGGATAAAAGCTTCTACAGAAACGTTGGCAACTGCAACAACAAATTTAGAAACAATTATAGATAGGAGTAACTATTTTAGTGCTTTTGGGTATTTAAAGTTAGATACATACAATAAAAAGTATTTTGCAACTAAAGGTTATTTTGCAGATTTAAATTTTAAATGGTACGCAGCTTCTACAGATTATAATAATGATTTTAGAATGTTTTCTCAAGCAAAGGGTACAATTGGTTTTGCAACTACTTTTGGAGATAGATTTACGCTTCAAAATACCAATGAAGCAGCTTTTACTATTGGTAATCCTACTTCTAATGTGTTCGATTTTTATTTAGGAGGTTATAATCAAAATTATATTAACAATTTTATTTCTTTGTATGGTTATGAGTTTTCAGATTTATCTAATAACTCTTTTATTAAAACAGAGCTAAATTTAAGGTATAGAGTAGGAGATACGCATTACTTTTCATTTATAGCAAACTATGCAAGATTAGAAGATAATGTTTTTAAAGACTTAGAATTATTTGATAATATAAAATCTGGGTATGCTCTGGGTTATAGTTACGATTCTTTTATAGGACCAATAGAACTAAAATATAGTTGGACGCCAGAAAATAAAGATGGTTTTTGGTTGTTTAACTTAGGTTTCTGGTTTTAAATTATAAGCACAAAAAAAAAGCCATGAAATTTATCATGGCTTTTTTTATTTAATTCTTAATTCTAGTTGTTCTGTTTTGTACTTAAATAGAATTCTTCATATGTATTTAAAAGGTTCATTAAAGCAGATATTAAATCTTTAGTCTCTAATAACAAACTAAAATAAAGTGTTGTGTTCTTAGGACTTGTTTCGTCTGTTCTAATTCTTGCAACTTGCTTCTCTATAGAAGAAGAAACGTTTTTAAGTAATTCTTGTTTTTCGATTAAGATATCACTTAAATTATCGAAAGTTCTTTTTTCAAAAACATCTGCAACTTTTAAAAGTAGAGCAGATAATTCTTGGTCTATTTCTTTTAAGTCTTTTAATTGCCCTTTCTTTAAGTTTTTATGGTTGTTATTAACGTGCTTGTAACTAGCTCTAGAAATATAGCTAATAGACTGTGCAACATCTTGTAAATAACCTAATACCATAATATAGAACCTACTTGCTTGTACAGAAGTTTCGTCTAAAGATTTAATAAAGTAGAATACACCGTCTTTTAAGCCGTCTATCTCATCGTTTAATTTACCAACGTGTTTGTCTGTTTTACGTAGTTTATTTAAATCATGATTAGCTAAGTCGTTAACAACATTAGTATATAGTTTATTAACTCTATCTGCAACACCAGAAATATGATCTGCACTTTCTTCAATTACACCATTAATTGTAATTAATTCTGCTCTTTCTATATATACTTGCTTTTTTTCTTCTTTTGTTTTTCTTCTATGTATTAAAGAGTTTCTACCAATTAAGAAAGCAACTACAGCTAATAAGATAGGAATCATAACCATATCCCAGCTAATTAAGTATGCAACTAAAGCTGCAGCTAAAAATGCAGTTAAAGCAGTTAAAAACCAACCACCAATTACATTTAATACACCAGCAACTCTATAAACAGCACTTTCTCTACCCCAAGCTCTATCTGCTAAAGATGTACCCATTGCTACCATAAATGTAACATAAGTTGTAGATAAAGGTAGTTTCATTGAAGTTGCAATAGATATTAAAATACCAGCAACAATTAAGTTTACCGAAGCTCTTACTAAATCGAAAGCAGGTAATTCATACGTTTTGTCTTTTGGTAACTCTATAACGGGTTTAGTAAATTTAGAATCTATATAGGCTAAAGTAGGTTTTGGTAAAACATATCTAATTCCAATATTTATTGCCATTGCAGTTCTTACACTAATTCTAGATAATGGGTTTGGTTTAAATTTCTCATGACCTTCTCCTTGTCTAGATAAATCGATACCAGTTTTTATTACGTTTTGTGCTTTACTAGAAGTCCATAATGTAACAACCATAATTGCACCAGCAAATAATAATAAATATACGTTAGATGGTACTTTTTTAGCTAAAATACCCATAGAAAATGCATCTGCACCAACGCCAGAAATTTCCCAAGCTTGGTAAGAATTCCAAGCTGCAATTGGTACACCAACAAAGTTTACCAAATCGTTTCCAGAAAACGCCATTGCTAAAGAGAAAGTACCAATACCAATAATTAATTTTAAGACATTTATTTTAAATGCTTTTATTAATATTTGCGATACTAAACTCCAGAACACAAAACTTCCTGCAATAATAGCTATTGTGTTTCCTTCAATTAAAAACTTAACATCTTTATACCAAGGAGTTCCTTTCATACCTTTAATAATAATAAAGTAAGTAATTGCAGTAATAGCAAAACCACCAAATAAGGCATTTATATAAGTTGCTCTTTTTTCAAAATTGAAAGAATAAATTAATCTAGAAACAAACTGTACAAGCGCACCAACAGAGAATGCAACTACAACAGAGAGTAGTATTCCGTTTATAATTTCTAATGCTTTTTGATGGTTAATGTAGTTCCAGATATCTGATACAGATTGAGAATCGTTTGCAGATATTTTAATTAAAGAAATACATACTGCAGCTCCTAGTAATTCAAATACAATAGAAACTGTTGTAGATGTTGGCATACCAAGAGAATTAAAGATATCTAATAAAAGAATATCGGTAATCATTACTGCCATAAATATAAACATGATGTCTTGAAACATAAACATGCTTGGGTTAAAAATACCCTTACGTGCAACTTCCATCATACCACTAGAGGTAATTGCTCCAAAGAACACACCTAAACTAGCAATAATCATAATATTTCTAACAGATATTGCTTTTGAGCCAATTGCTGAATTTAAAAAGTTAACAGCATCGTTACTAACTCCTACTACTAAATCTACAATAGCTAAAACAGCTAAAGCGACTAACATTAAAATATATGGATCTCCCATTTTCTTTGATTAAATTAAGTTTTGCAAATCTACACACACAAAAAGTTATTAATGTTATGTTTATGTTATTATAAATTACATTAAAAATGAATGTCTACTTGTAATCTATAAAGTAGCTTATTCGTTGTAAACCCAATGTCTGTATAGCTTAGGTCTGTTTGTATTTTTAACTTATGGCCTGCAATGTACTTAGATAGACCTAATGTATATTGGTTTTCTGCACCTTTACCTGTAATATTTCTATCTAAAGTTACGTTTGTATAGCGAGCAGAAGCTTCTATTGTTTTAGTTAATAAATAACCAGTTTGTAAATTTAAACCATTACCAATTTGTACTTCATCTCCTGTTAAAGTTCCATCAGAGTTTTTAGCTAAAGCATCATCTGCATTTCTATTTGCATATTCTGCCATAAAAGAAAAACCTTTATGCTTAAACATTGCATCAATAAATACGGTAGAAATATTTGTAGAATAAAAACCAATATCATTTAACATATAAGAACCTTGGTTACTTCTTGTTTTAGAGGCATTATTATTAAAATCATATGCAAAGCCTAGAGATAATTTTGGTTTAGGTTCAAACTTTAAATCACTTCCTTTATAGTCTCCTTTACTTTTAAAGTCTCCAAAAGGAAACAATTCTACACGAGTTGTATATTGATGTCCACCAATATTTCCTGTAGTAATATTTCTTCCTTCACCCTGTGCTATAGAAAAGATTTCTTTTATTAAGAAAGTATCTGTAAGGTTAAAATGGTGTCTTAATTGAATTCCTATATCTCTATCTATAGTAAATCTACTATTTAATAAAGACCTATCTACTTGTTGTAAGTTTGCAGATGAAATAACACGTTCTCTGTTTCCTGGTAGTTTTGTTTGTCCAAACCATAAAACAAAGTTTCCTGTAAAGTTCCATTTTAAAACAGCATCTAAAATATACCTAGGTGCGTTGCTTGTGTATTTTGATGCGCCAGATTGATCTCTGTTAGACAAACCTAATTCAACTTTATATTTTAGTTTAGGTGAATATGCAAAACCATCAAATTTTAAACGAGATCTTCTAATTAAAAAAGAAGTTGCAGGATTAGAAAGTCCGTTACTAACATCCCAACTAGAAGTTGCAAGTGTTTGAAACCTTAAACCAATTTTCATAGACCAAGTACTGTCCTTTCCAACTAAATTAAAAAGGCCTTTTCCAAACTTTGGTGCGTTTGTTTCTTGTGCATTTATGCTATAAAAAGCACAGATACAGGCTAATATTACTACATTTCGTAGTATTGGTAATTTCATTATTATTAGTTTTTGTCGCAACAAAGAACCACTAACAATGTTAAGTTAATGTTAAAATAGCATTAAAAAATAAATATACTGCTTTGGCCAAGGGCAGTAAGTCATATAAAATAGTTGACAAAAACTAATAATTTTATAATGACATTCAATCTAGAATGATTGTTACAAATATCTAACGGATGCTTGAAATTAATGTTTTTTTAAAATTAATAAACTGTTAACTATTTACTCGATTTAACATATTGGTAATGTTTCAGTAATGGAAGCATAATTTAAAGCTAACATATACTTTACAAAACAAGCGCACTTTTGCCACAGTAAATAACTAACGATAATGAAGAAAATTTTATTTATTGCTTTTATAGCATTAAGCCAAGTATTAATTGCACAGGACAAAGGAACTTTAAAAGGTTTGTTAACTGATAAGGAAGCAAATAATGAGTCTTTACCTTTTGCAAATGTATTTATAAAAGGAACCAATGTTGGGGCAACTACCGATTTTGATGGTAATTACTCTTTTAAAGTTCCTGCAGGAACACATATAGTATCTTTTAGTTTTTTAGGATATAAAACTGTTGAAAAAACATTTACTATTACCGCAGGACAAACAATAACTATAAACCAAGTAATGTCTGCAGAAGAAGGTGTTGGCTTAGATGAAATAGTTATAAAGACTTCTACAAGTAAAGAATCTGCTAGTGCGCTTTTATTAGAGCAAAAGAAAGCAACAGTAATAAAAGAAAGTATTGGTGCACAAACTTTAGCAAAAATAGGAGTTTCTAATGCAGCAAATGCAACAACTAAAATTTCTGGAGTTACAAAAAGTGAAAGTTCTGGTAGTATTTATATTAGAGGTTTAGGAGATAGATATTTGTCTACAACAATGAATGGTTTGCCAATTCCTTCAGATGATGTTGAAAATAAAAACATTAATCTAAATTTATTTTCTACAAACATTATAAAAAATGTAGGTATTAGTAAAACATATAGTACCTCTAATTATGCAGACCAAGGTTCTGGTAATGTAGATGTAAATTCTAAAGAGTATTCTAAAAAAGGATATTCTATTTCATTATCTGGTGGAACAAACACAAATGTTTTAGGTCTTTCAGATGATTTTAGAACAACAATTACTAACAAAGATGTTACTTTAGGTTTTCATCAAAAACAATTTGCTTTACAAAATCTTATTACTTTACAGGGTTGGGATACAGAGAAACTTTCTACTCCAGTAAATTTTAATGGTTCTTTTTCTGCAGCAAAGAAGTTTGAAGTATTTGGTAAAGATGTGGCAGTTTTCTTTACAGGTTCTCATTCTAAAACGTTCAATTATCAAAAAGGAGTTTTTAGAGCATACAGATCTAACGTTTTAGATAGAGCATTTACAGATGTAGAACAGTATGCTTCTAATTCTAATACAACAGGATATGTAAATGTTAGTTTAAAATTAAACGATAACAACAAAATTAAGTACAATACACTTTTTGTAAATACAGGCGTAGATAACTTATATGAACAAGGAAGAAATGGTTTAGGGTATGTTTTTGATCAAGATCCGCAAGAAGAAGGCGCTTTTGTTAGAGATCAAAACTTTAGACAAACTACAATGTTTATCAACCAGCTTTTAGGTGAACATAAATGGAATGAAAACAACACCTTAAATTGGGCTGGTGGTTACAATTTTGTTTTAGCAGAAGAGCCTAATAGAATTAGAAATGAAGTAAATATTTTAGATGTTACAACTTCACCAGAAATTCAATATGCACACGTTGGCGATTTTCAACAAAGAAAATCTAGTCAGAAAATTCAAGATACAGAATACAATGCTTTATTAGAAAATAAATGGGCATTAGGTTTTAAAGATGAAGATGATAATAAACCTTATTCTTTAAACTATGGCTTAAACTATAGACATAAAGAAAGAACTTTTAAATCTTTATTTGTAGGTGTAAGAGCTAAAGATTTTAAGGCACCTTCTGTAGATAATTTATCATCAACATTTACTTCAACAAATTTTAATAACGGTTTAACTTTAAGACTTAGAGATGCAGATAGGTATGAAGCAGAGTTAAATATTATTGCAGGTTATGTAAATTTCGATTTTAAATTAGACAATAAATTGTCTGGTAACTTAGGGTTGCGTTACGAAAGAGATGAAATAAATGTAATTTGGGATGTTGCAAATTTTGTAGGTAGAGTAGGTACTTTAGATAGATCTTATGAAAGTTTATTTCCAAGTGTAAATTTAAAGTATGAATTAGCAGAGAATAAATATTTACGTTTTGCATCTAGTGTTACACAAACATTACCAGAATTTAAAGAATTATCTCCGTTTGAATATGTGTCTCCAACAGGTCGTGTAACAAAAGGGAATCCAAATTTAGAAAAATCTGAAATTTATAATTTCGATTTAAAATATGAAATGTTTCCACAAAGCGGACAGCTTTTTTCTGCAACTGCTTTTTACAAACAAATTAACGATCCAATTAACCTATCTCAAACAAGAGGTTCATCTGGGTACTTTGTATATTCTAATACTGGTGAGAAAGCAAATGTTTATGGTTTAGAGTTAGAAGCGAAAACAGATTTAATTAAGAATGATGATAATGAAGGTATTTTAAACATAACAGGTAATGTTACCAAAATGTGGTTAAAGCAAGATTTGTTAAAAGACTTTCAATACAAAGATGTAACAACATCTAGTTTACAAGGAGCATCAGATTTTATAGCAAATGGTTCGTTAAGTTTTAGTGATAAAAAAGAAAAAGAATTTATTGCAACATTAACTGGTAATTATTCTTCAGATAAAATATTTGCATTAGGTTCTCCAGAAGATTTTGCAAACAGTGCGTCTTTATATAATGATGAGATTTTAGAAAAAGGCTTTGTAACCTTAGATTTAGTAGTAAGTAAAAAATTAACAGACAATCTATTAATAAAATTAGTAGGTAGAAATTTAATTAACCCAGAGATTAAGCAAACTCAAAAAGTTAAGAACTTAATTACTAATATAGAAACAAACGAAACAGTGTCTTCTTATAAAAAAGGAAGCCAATTAACAGTAAGTGTAAAGTATACTTTTTAGGCAATTAACCATTAGTTAACAAAAGGGGTTAAATATTAAAAACCCTAACATACTATTAATATTTAGGTAAAGAAAACAAAAGATTAAGGTGATTTCTTTGTGTGAAATTAATAATCATACTAAACTAAAATGAAAAAATCAGTTTTTAAAATTTTAAACATCGTAGCTTTTTCAATTGCTACTTTATCGCTAACAAATTGCGGTAGTGAAGAACCAGCAATTGTTATTGGAGGAACAGACTCTGAAATAATAGAGAACTTAAAATCTGGAATAATGAATGGTAATCTTGATGAAGATTTTACTTTAAATTCTAGTCAGATATATAATTTAAACGCTTCTTTTATTGTTGAATCTGGTGCAACTTTAACAATTCCTGCAGGAACAAGAATTCAAGCTCTTAATGGCGGAACAAGTGTTTATATTGCTGTTTTAAAAGGAGGTAAAATAGATGTGCAAGGAACAGAATCTAGCCCGGTATTTATGTCATCTGCTTCAGGAACTCCTGGAGATTGGGGAGGATTAACAATTTGTGGAGACGCAACAACAACTGCTGGTGTAAATGCAGAAGCAGAAGTTGGTGGTTTTATCTACGGTGGTACAAATGATGCAGACAATTCTGGGTCTATTAATTACTTAGTTATAAAAGGAACAGGAGCTCAAATTAATGCAGATTCACAATACAACGGTGTTTCTCTATATGGTGTTGGTTCTGGTACTTCTATTAGTAATGTTGCTGTAATTAATGGTTCTGATGATGGAATAGAGTTTTTTGGAGGAACAGTTTCTGCAACAAACTTATTTTTAGAAAATAATGAAGACGATTCTATTGACTGGACAGAAGGTTGGAATGGATCTGTAACAAATGCATATATTACACATACAGTTTCTGGTTTTTCTACAGTTTTTGAAGGAGATAAAGATAACGGAAACCCTAATTTTAGTAATATTACTGCTGTTTCTACAGTTGGTGGTACAGCTTTACAGTTTAAGAAACAATCTGGTGCAACAATAACAGGTTTATCTTTAACTGGTTATGATACATCAATAGATATGAAAGATGGTGGTGCATTAACAAACGTTCTTATAGAAGGTACTGCTGCAAATCCTTTATTATCATATACAAACGCACAAACAGTTAGTGCTATAGACTTTACTTGGGTAAGTTCTAGCGTATCTATTCCAACATCAATTTTACAAGGTACTGTAACTGGTACAGTTACTTTAGATGCCGCTATAAAATACAGTTTAAACTCTTCTTATATTGTTCAAGCTGGTGGAGAATTAATAATTCCTGCAGGAACTAAGATCGAAGCGAGAGATGGTGGTACAGGAGTTTATATTGCTGTTTTAAAAGGAGGTAAAATAGATATTCAAGGTACTGCAACAAACCCAGTTGTAATTTCTTCTTCTTCTGCTGTAGCAGGAGATTGGGGTGGATTAACAATTTGTGGAGATGCAACAACAACTGCTGGTGTAAATGCAGAAGCAGAGGTTGGTGGTTTTATTTACGGAGGAACAAATGATACAGATAACTCTGGTTCAATTAAGTATTTAGTAATAAAAGGAACAGGAGCTCAAATTAACGCAGATTCTCAATATAACGGAATTTCTTTATACGGAGTTGGTTCTGGTACTACAATAGAAAACGTTTCTGTAGTAAATGGAGCAGATGATGGTTTAGAGTTTTTTGGAGGAACAGTTTCTGCAACAAATGTTTACTTAGAAAATAATGAAGATGATTCTGTAGATTGGACAGAAGGTTGGAACGGAACTGTAACAAATACGTACATTTCTCATACAGTTTCTGGTTTTTCTACTGCTTTCGAAGGAGATAAAGATAACGGAAACCCTAAGTTTGTAAACTTAACAGCTATTTCTACAGTAGACGGTACAGCGTTACAATTTAAAAAGACTTCTGGTGCAACTATTACTAACATTTGGTTAGAAGGTTATGCTAAAAATATCGATATGAAAGATGGAGGTCCTTTAGCAAACGTTATTATAGATGGTAATGCTGCAACAACAACAGCAGATTATAAAACAGGAACTAAAGTAGATGTTTCTACTTGGACTTGGAAAAGTGCAGGTTTGTAATCTAAAAACTTTTTAGAATAAAAAAAGCAGGCTTTTTAGCCTGCTTTTTTTATTTATAAGAATACTTTTTACTCAGTTTCTTGAACGCAACAAGCCATTTTACAATCATCTGCGCAAACCATTTTACCATCTACATTTGCACCAGAACAACAACCTTTTTTGTTTGCTTTTAATTCGCAATTTTCTTTACAAGAATCTGAACAAACATGTGTTTTTGTAGAATTTACTGTTTTATTAGAAATTTCTGAAGCTTCAGAAGCTTTGTATAAATCTCCACCAGCAATTCCATTTACATATGCAATTAAGTCTTTTTTAGAAGTTGTATTTGCATCGAATTCTATATTTGCAATACTATCTGTAAAAACAACTTTAGCGTCTATTACACCTTCTTTTTTAGATAATTTAGATTGAATTGTTTTTGCACAACCAATTTCACAAGTCATACCAGAAATGGCAAGAGATACGTTTTCTTTTTTTACTTCTTTGTTACATCCTATAAAGACAAAACAAGCAATAGCTATTGAAAAGAATATTTTTTTAGTAGTCATCATATTTAATTATTAAATTATGATACAAATTTATTAATAATCAAGCTCATATTTCAATAATTATAAGACTTTTGCAGTGTTAAAAATAATGAGATGAATAATCAACAACAAAAATGGCTTTATCTTACCTTACTTTCTTTGGTTTGGGGAAGTTCTTTTATTCTAATGAAGAAAGCTTTATTGGGTGTTACACCTATTCAATTAGGTGCTTTAAGAATGATTTTTACTGCTGTTTTTTTATTAACGGTAGCTTTTCCATCATTAAAAAAAATAAAGAAGAAACATTATAAGTATATTGTTTACACGTCTATTGCAGGAACTTTTGTGCCCGGGTTTTTATTTGCGTTTGCAATAACAACTATAGATAGTTCTATTGTGTCTATCTTAAACTCATTAACACCTTTTAATACCTTAATTTTTGGTGCAATTGTATTTGGTTTTGCTTTTAAAAGAACCCAATTATATGGTATTTTAATAGGTTTGGTAGGAACCTTAATTTTGATTTTAAAAGGAGCTGCTTTAAACCCAGATCAAAATTATTGGTATGCTTTTTTAATAATTATCGCTTCTGTTGGGTACGCATTTAATGCAAATATGGTAAAGAAGTATTTAGGAGATTTAAATGCACTTTCTATTGTAACAGGTAATTTTTTATTATTACTTATACCAGCAATTGTCGTTTTAAGTTTTACAGATTTCTTTGTAACATTCGATTTTGAAAATAAGGTTTTAATGCAGTCTTTAGGGTATTTAGCAATATTATCAATAGTAGGAACAGGAATAGCAAAAACTATTTACAACAAACTAGTTCATATTTCAGATCCTGTTTTTTCATCTTCTGTAACTTATTTAATTCCTTTAGTTGCCATTTTTTGGGGTGTTTTAGATGGTGAGAAATTAAGTTCTGTTCAGGTTTTAGGCGGAATTATTATTTTAGCAGGAGTTTATTTGGTAAATAAGAAAAAGTAATTTTCTTCTTCATAAGAAAGTTGAGGTATTTTAATTTTTCTGATATTATAAAAATGAACATAAAAAAAAGAGCCAAGAACTAAATCTTGACTCTCTGTTTTAAAAATATTTATAAAATTGATTATTCAAAATCTGCATTAGAAACACCTTCGTTTACTTTAATTTCTTTTACAACGAAATCTAAATTCATTGGTCCAGATTTAATTCCAATAGAATGAGGAAATTTAACTCCGTTTACTGCTTTATAGTCAGAAAACATTGTTGGTGTTTTTACTTCTTTACCATCTGGCGTTTTAGTAGTTTTTACTTGTTTTACTTTTAAACCAGAAGCCATGTCGTAATAAACTTCAGTATCATTATATTTTAAAACAATAGCGTTTTTTCCTTCTAAAGGTTCAATTCTTACTAATTCTCCAGAAGCATATTCTAAATCGCTAAACAAAGCATTTCCGTTTTTAGCTTCAGTAATTTGTGCAGCAGTCATGTCTATTTTTTGTCCTCTTGAACTAGAATACCCTGTAGTTCCGTTAAAAACTGTTTTCTGCATTGTATTACCCATTACAGAAATTTCTTGCGAAGTTTTGTTAGGACCAGAAGCTTTCATTGTCATTACTAAAGGTGTTCCTTGAATTGTTGCATTGGCAACTGTTATCGTTGTTTTTACAGCCATAACTTTGTCTTTACCACCAATTGCATCAAAGTATTTATTAACTACTGTTTTTGCAGTCATTCCAGCAGGAATTGGTAATGTCATTGCTGGTTTTTTAGTTGGGTTTCCTTCTGTATCGAAGTAGTTAATAACATAGTCTGTTTTCTCTAAGTTTTTAAGAACCTCAATTCCTTTACCAGTAACCATTATTCTAGCCTTATCTCCTTTAAAATATTTAATTGCTGCATTTTGTACATCGTCTACAGTTACAGAGTTAATGTTTTTAATGTAGTTCGCGTAAAAATTTTCTGGCAAGTTGTAAAGCGCAATGTTTAAGGCAAAACTTGCTGCAGTAGCAGGTTTTTGAACGTCCATTACAAAACTACCAATATATTCTTCTTTAGCATCTTGTAATTCTTTAGCTGTAACTTGTTGGTAACGAATCTTGTTTATTTCTTTTTGTATTTCTACAATAGAACTATCTGTAACCATGTTTCTAACACTAGCGGTAGCTCTAAAAGTACCTGTGTTTTTTTCTCTATTTTGGCTAATACCAGAATATGAACCATAAGTATATGCTTTATCTTCTCTTAAATTATTGAAAAGTCTAGCAGAACCACCACCACCAAGAATTTTATTTGCTAATAAAGCTGCATAATAATCTTTATCTCCTAAAGTTAAATCTACAGTATTAACAACTGCAACTTCAGATTGATTAGCATTTGGCATATTTACAAAGCTAATTTGAGTTGTAGGTAGATTTTCTGGAGTTGGAAAATTAGAAACAGGAATTTCTCCTTTTGTCCAATCTGCAAATAATTTCTTAACTAATTTCTTAGTCTCTTTTGGGTTAATGTCTCCAACAATAATTAAATACGCGTTGTTAGGTTTGTAATATGTATTGTAATTATTTTTTACTGCGTCTAAAGTAATATTGTTTATTGTAGTTTTACTTGTGTACTCACCATAAGGATGATTTTTACCATAAACTAAAATACTTTGAACTCTAGCAGCAATAGCAGATACATTTTTTTCTGAAGATTTTATGTTCTCTAAAGTTACTTTTACTTCCTTATCAAATTCTTCTTGAGAAAATTGAGAGTTTTTAACACCATCTGCCATTAGACCTAATACTTCTGGAAAGTATTTTTCTAAAGATCTTGCAGAAGCACCAGAGCTAAAAAAGCCAACATTAGCTCCTAAAAAATCTACTTTTTCGTTAAAATCATCTTTACTAATATTTGTAGTTCCTCTACCTAGTAAACTTCCCATCATGTTAGAAACACCAGCAATATCACCTTCTAAATAAGGTTTGTTGTCTATTCTTAAGGTTGCAGATACTCTTGGTAATTTATGGTTTTCTACCATAATTACTGTTAAACCGTTATCTAAAGTAAATTTGTCTGCACTTCCTAATTTTACTACAGGATCTGGTCCTGGAGTAGGCATTTTGCTTCTGTCTATTTGCGCATTTGTGGCAAAAGACATAGATACAACTGCTATAATTGATAAAATTTTTGTCTTCATCTTTTTTATTATTTTTTCTTAGGTAAATATTCTAAGATTAATCTTTGGTTTTTATTTAAGTACTTCTTTGCAACTGCTCTAATTTCTTCACGAGTAACAGATCTATAAATATTAATCTCAGAATTAATTAAATTAGTGTCGCCATACATTACATGATATCTAGCCAAAGAGTTAGCAATACCAACAACACTAGAGTTAGAGTTTACATAATTGTTTTCAAACTGATTTTGTATTTTTTGAAAATCTCTTTCAGAAATTAAATCCGTTTGAATTTTTAAAACCTCTTCGTCCATTTCTTTAATTAAATCATCTAAAGTAACGTCACCTAAAGGCAAAGAAAATAGTGCGTAAATACCATAATCTTGCTGGCTAATATTTACAGCTTGTACAGCAAGTGCCATTTTTTTGGTATCAACCATTTTCTTATAAAGTATAGAACTTTTTCCTCCACTTAAATAAGTAGATATCATATCTAAAATTTTAGAATCTCTAGTTTTAAAAGAAGGTGTTCTATATGCAGCAATTACTGCAGGTATTTGTATGTTTTCATCATAAGCTTTTGCTCTAAATTCTTTTGTAATAGGAGCTTCTTTAGGAAACTCTCTAACAACATCTGCTCCTCTAGGAATAGGACCAAAATAATCTTTTATCATCTTTTTGGTTGCAGCAAAATCAATATCACCAGCAACAACTAAAGTAGCATTGTTTGGTACATAGTATTTTTTATTAAAAGCTAAGAATTCTGCTAATGTTGCAGCATCTAAATCTTTCATATACCCAACGTTTGGATCTTTATATGGGTGAACTTTAAATAAGTTCTTGCTTATTTCATCTACAATTTGAGAATAAGGTCTTGTACGTTGTCTTTTTTCTTCTTTTACAACCTCATTTTGTGTGTCTACACCTTCTTGTCCTATAATTGGGTGAAACAAACGCGCAGATTCTAACCATAAACCTAACTCTAGTTTATTAGAAGGAAATATTTCATAATAGTAAGTTCTATCTTTAGACGTGTTTGCATTTACTTTACCTCCATTAGAAGCTACAATTTTCATCCATTCTCCTCTACCTATATTTTCTGTACCTTCAAATAGTAAGTGTTCAAAGAAATGAGCGAAACCAGTTCTCTCTCTACTACCATCTTTACCACCAACACCATACATTACAGATGTAATTACAACAGGTGCAGATTTGTCTTGGTGCAATATTACATGCATACCATTGTCTAATTTGTACTCTTCAAATTCAACTTTTTGCGCATTTGCAGAAAATGCAAGTAACATAGCTGAAGCCAGAGTTAAAATACTTTTTTTCATTTATTTTTTATTTAATTAATAGTTGATGCCTTGTATGACGCAGATAATTAATCTTTGTTACAACAAAATAACGTTTTTTAGAAGGCATCACCAAAAATAGTGAGAATCTAATAAAAGATGAAGTGAAAAAACTATTTATTTGCTTGATTATAATGTGTTTATTTTTTTTGAAGCAATGTTGTAAAGTTCTAAAAAAGGTGTATATTTGCATCCGCATTTTCTATAGAGAAGGTGTGTTAATTAACGCAAAACAAATAGTATGTACGCAATCGTAGAGATAGCAGGGCAGCAGTTTAAAGTTGCAAAAGACCAAAAAGTATACGTTCACCGTTTAAAAGGAGAAGAAGGATCAGAAGTTACTTTTGATAACGTTCTTTTACTTGATGACAATGGAAGTGTATCTATTGGCGCCCCAGCTATAGAAGGAGCCGCAGTAACGGCAAAGATTTTAAGTCACTTACAAGGTGATAAAGTAATCGTTTTCAAAAAGAAACGAAGAAAAGGTTACCAAAAGAAAAATGGACACAGACAAGCTTTAAGTGAGATTCAAATTGAATCTATTGCTGCTTCTGGTGCTAAAAAAGCAACTAAGAAAGCTGCAGCTCCAAAGGCTGAAGCTAAAAAAGCTGCTCCAAAAAAATCTTCTAAAGGAGATGACTTAAAGAAAATAGAAGGTGCTGGACCTAAAGCTGCTGAAGCTTTAGTAAACGCAGGTTTAGATACTTTTGCAAAAGTAGCAAAAACTGATGCTTCTAAATTAAGTGAAATTTTAACTGAAGCAAGTTCAAGATTATCTCACATTGTGACTGATACTTGGCCAAAACAAGCTGGTTTAGCTGCTGATGGTAAATGGGACGAATTAAAGGAATTACAAGATAGATTAGACGGAGGTATTGAAAAATAATCCAATAATTTACTTTAATCTATAAAAACTCAACAAAATGGCACATAAAAAAGGTGTAGGTAGTTCGAAGAATGGTAGAGAATCAGAATCAAAACGTTTAGGCGTAAAGATTTTTGGTGGTCAAGCAGCAATTGCTGGTAACATCATTGTTCGTCAAAGAGGAACAACTCACAATCCAGGTGAAAACGTTTACATGGGTAAAGATCATACTTTACATGCAAAGGTTGATGGAGTAGTGGAATTTAGAAAGAAAAAAGACAATAGATCTTATGTTTCTATAACTCCATTTGAAGCTTAGTATCTAAGTTTTAAATAAAATTATTAAAAAGCTCAAACATTTATTTGTTTGAGCTTTTTTTCGTTTTAGAACATTCCGTTTTGTACTTTTACTCATATGAAATTCATGTACAATTTTACGGTTTCTTTTGCAGCAATATTGTTACCTCTTATAGCTGTTTTTAATAAGAAAATTAAACTTTTTGTTACCGGTAGAAAAGAAACTTTCTCTAAGTTATCTGCTTTAAAAAACAAAAAAACTATTTGGTTTCACGCTGCTTCTTTGGGCGAGTTTGAACAAGCAAGACCAATTATAGAAGAATTAAAAAAGAAGCATAAAGAATATAAAATTTTAGTTACTTTCTTTTCTCCTTCTGGTTATGAAATTAGAAAAAACTATAATTTAGCAGATGTAGTTTGTTACTTGCCTTTAGATTCTAAAAAGAATGCAAGAAAATTTGTAGCAGCTGCAAACCCTACTATTGCTGTTTTTATAAAATATGAATTCTGGCCAAATCTTTTAAATGAACTAAAGAAGCAAGAAATTAAAACAATTTTAGTTTCTGGTATTTTAAGAAAAGACCAACTATTCTTTAAAAAATATGGTGGTTTTATGAGGAAGTCTTTAGAGGCTTTCCATCACTTTTTTGTGCAAGATAAAAACTCTAAGGAATTACTAAATTCTATCAATTTTAAAAACGTAACAGTTGCTGGAGATACAAGATTCGATAGGGTTTTAAGAATTTTAGAACAAGATAACTCGTTAGATTTTATAAATAAATTTAAAGACGATAAATATACTATTGTAGCAGGAAGTACTTGGCAAGAAGATGAAGGGCTATTGGTTAATTACATTAATAACAAAGCAACGCAAGAAGAGAAATTTATTATTGCACCACATAATATTAAAGGCGATGCAATTTTAAATTTAAAGAAATCTATAAATAAAGAAACTGTTTTGTTTTCAGAAAAACAAGGTGTAAACTTATCTGAAAAGCAAGTTTTTATTATTGATACAATAGGTATTCTTACTAAAATTTACGCTGTTGCAGATGTTGGTTATGTTGGTGGAGGTTTAAAAACGGGTTTACATAATATTTTAGAGCCAGCAACTTTTGGTATTCCTGTAGTTATTGGAAATAAATACAACAAATTTAAAGAAGCTGTAGATTTAGTAAAAATTGGTGGTTGTCTTTCTATTAAAAATCAAGAAGAATTTAATGAGAGTTTTATCAATTTAAAAGAAGATATAAGCTTTCGAAACTTAACAGGAATCATTAATAAAAAATACATTGAAGATCATTTAGGAGCAACAAATTTAATTATGAATTATTTAAAAGATAAAATTTAATTATGGACTTTATATTACAACCTTGGCCTTGGTATGTTGGTGGTCCGTTGATAGCAATTTCTTTGTTATTGTATTTCTACTTCGGAAAAAACTTTGGAGCCTCTACGAATTTCGAAACTTTATGTACAATGGCTGGCGCAGGAAAAGTGTCAGATTATTTTAAGAAAGATTGGAAAGAACGCGATTTTGCATTGCTATTTGTAGTCGGATTAATTATTGGAGGTTTTATATCTGTGTTATATTTAATTCCGAATCAAGCAATCGATTTAAACCCAACAACAGTTAAAGAACTAACAGATTTAGGGTTTTTAAGTGTTGGGAATCAGTATTTTCCTGATGAGATTTTTGGTATTGAAGCATTTTCTTCAGTTAAAGGATTTATTATTTTAATAGTTTCAGGAATCTTAATTGGTTTTGGAACACGTTATGCTGGTGGTTGTACTTCTGGACACGCAATTACAGGTTTAAGTAGTTTACAATTACCATCTTTATTAGCTGTAATTGGTTTCTTTATTGGAGGAATCATTGCAACGTGGTTTATAATTCCAATCTTATTTTAGTTATGAAAAACATCAGATTTTTAATATTAGGAATATTTTTCGCAATCGTATTAAGTAAAACGCAAGCAATTTCTTGGTATCGCTTTTATGAAATGTTTAAATTTCAGTCATTTCATATGTTTGGTATTATTGGAGGTGCAGTTGTAATTTCTGCAATATTTATGCAGTTATTTAAGAGCGGGAAAATAAAAGACATTAATGGAAATAAGATTATACCAAAACCAAAGAAAGAAGGTTATATAAGTACAATTTTAGGAGGTACATTTTTTGGTTTAGGTTGGGGAATATCTGGTGCTTGTGCAGCACCTATTTTTGTAATTCTTGGGTTTAAATTAATACCAGCTTTAATTCTATTACTAGGTGCGCTTATAGGTGCATTTATTTATGGCCTTTTAAGTAAAAAACTACCAAATTAAATGAGCAAACTATTAGATAATTTTGGCAGACAAATGGAATATGTTCGATTGGCAGTTACAGATCGCTGTAATTTGCGTTGCCAGTACTGTATGCCTGCTCAAGGGATAAATATTGTTCCTAGACAAGAATTGTTAACCTTTAAAGAAATGTATCGTTTAATTAGAGTGTTAACAGAATTGGGTGTTAATAAAGTGCGTTTAACTGGTGGCGAACCTTTTGTACGTAAAGATTTTGTTGGCTTTTTAGAAATGTTGTCTTATAACGATTTGCTAGAAGCAATTAATATTACCACGAATGGTGCAATGATTTCTCAGCATATTTCTAAAATTGAACAATTAGAGAAAGTAAAAAACATTAATTTAAGTATCGATAGTTTACACAGAGAAAAGTTTGCGAAAATTACAAGAAGAGATGTTTTTCCGGAAGTTTATAAAACATTTGAATTACTCGAAAAAAGTAGCTTAAATTTAAAACTGAATGTAGTGGTGCAATCTGGTTTTAATACAGATGAAATTGTAGACTTTGTAAGATTAACAAAAGATAAAAATGTTGCAGTTCGTTTTATTGAAGAAATGCCTTTTAATGGAAAAGGACAACGTAAAATGGAAGAAAATTGGACTTTTAAGAAGATTTTAAATGAAGTAAAAACTGCGTTTGATGTAAAGGAGATTCAGTCTGAAAAATCATCTACTTCTAGAAATTTCGGAATAGATAACCACATGGGAACTTTTGGAATAATTCCTGCTTTTACAAGAACTATTTGTAACGATTGTAATCGAATTAGAATTACAAGTACCGGAACTTTTAAAAACTGTTTGTTTGATGATGGTGTTTTTAATCTTCGAGACTTTATAAGAGAAGGAGCTTCTAATGACGATTTAAAAGAACTCTTTCTAGGCTTGGTTAAACAGAAACCAGAAAATGGTTTTATTGCAGAAGCGAATAGAAAAGATGGTGGTGCATCAGAAAGTATGAGTACAATTGGTGGATAAAGTATAAAATAGTATGATGAAAAAACAATTTAAATTAGAGTTTACCTGGAAACAAAAAACCTACATACTTTTCTCTACAACAGTTGTGTATGGTTTAATGTTATACATCTTAAATTCTAATCAAAATCTTAAAGAAATTATTATTCAAGCAATAATTTTTGGTGTTCTTATGACACTATTTTTCATATTCTTATTTCCATGGGTTATGAGAAAAATTGTTGGAGAAAGTTTAGATAATATTGCGCCCGCACTTCTTGAAGGGGAAACACTTAAAGAAGAAATTTTTGCTAATTTATTTAGAGGTATTGAGGCAGTTGGTGGCAAGTTGTTTTTTACCAATAAAAGATTAATTTTTAAAAGTCATTCTTTAAATATCCAGAAAGGTCAGACAGATATAAGTTTCATAGAAATTATTAATGTAGAGAAAAGAAAGACCATGAAAATTGTTGATAATGGAATGAAAATTACAACAAAAGATGGTAAAGAATATTGTTTTATTATAGAAGATAGAGATCTTCAAATTGAAAAAATTAAAGAAATACTTTCTAAATGATTTCAGTAGAAGAAGCAAAAAACATCGTTTTAAATTCAGCTCAAAACTTTAGCGTTGAAGAAATTCCGTTTATAAAATCTGTAGGTAGAGTTTTAAACGAAGAGATTAGAGCAGATAGAGATTTTCCGCCTTTTAATAGAGTTTCTATGGACGGAATTGTAATTGACTACGCTTCATTTAAAAACGGACAAAGAGTATTTAAAATAGAAGGAATTCAGGCAGCAGGAAGTAAACAATTAACTCTTGTTAATTCTGTAAACTGTATTGAAGTAATGACAGGTGCGGTTTTGCCAAATAATGCAAATACTGTTATTCGTTACGAAGATGTTTCAATTGATAATGGAATTGCAACTATTAATATTGATGCAATAAATAACGGACAGAATATTCATATAAGAGGTAAAGACGGTAAAAAAGGAGATCTTTTAATTGAAGAAAATATAGAAATTTCTGCTGCAGAAATTGGCGTTTTAGCAACTGTTGGTAAATCACTTGTAAAAGTAGTAAAACAGCCAAAAGTAATGATTGTTTCTACTGGAGATGAACTGGTTGCTGTAGAGGAAACTCCGTTAGAGCATCAAATAAGAAGAAGTAATGTGTTTACTTTGGTTTCATTATTAGAAAGGCTAAATATTTCTTCAGAAACTGCTCATATTACAGATAATAAAGTTGTTTTAAAATCTAAAATAGAAGCCTATTTACAAGAATATGATGTTTTACTTTTTAGCGGTGCAGTTAGCAAAGGTAAATACGATTTTTTACCAGAAGTTTTTGAAGAATTGGGTGTAAGTAAGCTGTTTCATAAAGTAGCACAAAGACCAGGAAAACCTTTTTGGTTTGGACGAAAAGTGTCTTTTAGTATGAGTGAACAGAGTGTTTATAAGAATGAAAAAGAACAAACAATTGTCTTCGGATTTCCTGGAAACCCAATTTCTACATTTGTAAATTGTTTGGTGTATTTTTATCCATGGTATTACAAATCTGTTGGAATAGAAATAAAAGAAGAAAGTGCAATTTTAGGAGAAGATGTTACTTTTAAACCTAGTTTAGATTATTTTTTACAAGTAAAACTAGTAAGTGAAAAAGGTAAATTAATAGCTATACCTATTTCGGGTAATGGTTCTGGAGATTTAGCAAGTTTGGTAAAAACAGACGCTTTTATTCAGTTACCAAATGATAAAATAGAATTCAAAAAAGGAGAAATTTTTAATATAATTAGATACAGATAAACTTTACTCGAAGAGAAATTTTGTGAGTATTATTTCTAAATAGTAAAAACAGACTATCAGTTCGAGTGATACCATTTTAATAGGAATTGTATCGAGAACATATAAAGATATCAAATGACAAATTTTACACACATAAATAAAAAAGGAAACCCTAAAATGGTAAATGTTTCTGATAAGAAAATTACCAAGAGAACAGCCATTGCAAAAGCAACTATGTTTTTAGGAAAAGAAGTAATTGCTCATTTTACAAATGATGAGTTGTTTACTAAAAAAGGGCCTGTTTTTCAAACGGCAATTATTGCAGGAATACAAGGAGTAAAAAAAACATCAGAATTAATACCAATGTGTCATCCGTTACTAATTAATGGTGTAGATATTGACATTAATATTTTAGATTTAGAAAATGTTGAAGTTCTTTGTGAAGTTACTATTACCGGAAAAACTGGCGTAGAAATGGAGGCATTAACTGGTGCAAACATTGCTTGTTTAACTATTTATGACATGTGTAAAAGTATTAGTCAGAAAATGGTGATTAAAGAAGTGAAATTGTTAGAAAAAACGGGTGGAAAATCTGATATAAAAAATGGCTAAAAAACACAGTAAACATACAAATTTAGAAAGACGACATAATGATAATTTTGCACCTAATGAAGTTTCAATTTTAGGTACAAATTGCGGAATTATTTCTGATTTAGTTTCTAAAGTTTCTAAGCAACTATCTAATTATAAATTAGCTTATTTTGATACTTCTCATGCTAAAGATGTGGAAGAAAACCAATTGGCTGAATATGTTTTTCATCACGAAGGAAATTTACAAATTACTACTTCTGGAAACATAAATAAATTTCAACAACGTTTAGATTTTTCAAACTTCGATTATGTTTTTATAAACGGAAATCACTACCAAGGAGCAAAACAAATTTTAATTTTAGATGAAGCTAAAGAAGCGTCTGTTTTAAAAAGATTAGACCAATTAGATCGTATTCAATTTATTGTAAAACTTAAAAGTGAAACAGAATATTTTAATTTTTTAGTAGATAAATATCCAAATATTAAAAATAAGATTTGCTATACAATTGATGAAGTTGATAAAATTGCAAATCATATTAATAATTTGATTCAAGAAAAAATGGCCCCAATTAAAGGTTTGGTTTTAGTTGGTGGAAAAAGTACAAGAATGGGGAAAGATAAATCTGAATTGAATTATTTTGGAAAACCTCAAAAAGAAGCTGTTAAAGAATTATTAGAAAATAATAATTTAGAGACTTTTTATTCTGTTCAAAATTCATTAGAAAATGAAAATGAGATTTCTGATAAATTTATAAATCTTGGTCCTTTTGGCGGAATTTGTTCTGCATTTCAAAAAGACCCAAATGCTGCTTGGTTTGTCTTGGCAACAGATGTTCCTTTTGTGAGTGATGAAATTATTCAATTATTATTAAAACATAGAAACCCTAGTAAAGCAGCAACTGCCATTAAAGGAAAAAACAAAGATTTTCCAGAGCCTTTAATTACAATTTACGAACCCAAAGCATATTCGATTTTGTTGCAATATTTAGCACAAGGATATTCTTGTCCGCGTAAAATGTTAATTAATTCTGATGTAGAAATTGTAGAAATTGACGATAGTTTTATTAGAAATATAAATACACCAGAAGAATTTGAAGTTGCTAAAAAGGAGATAAATAAAAGCAAATAAAAGAAGAAAATACAATACCCAGTTTTGTCTTTTCGATGAAGGAGAAATCACAGAAAAGAGCCAACATAAGATTGAGATAATTATGAAATTTCTCAATCGCCAAAAAAGGCTCATTTCGAAATGACAAATAGTTACTGAAAAAGTTAAGCATATAAAATGAAACCAACAAAAAATCAGTTTTTTAAACGCCAAACTACTTTGCAAGAAATTGGAGAAGTGGGGCAACAGAAATTACAAAATGCTACTGTTTTAGTAGTTGGTTGTGGTGGTTTAGGAAGCCCGATTGCTGTATATTTAGCTTCTAGCGGAATTGGTAAAATTCGTTTGGTAGATTTTGATACGGTTGATATTTCGAATTTGCATAGACAAGTTTTTTATTCTTTAGAAGATGTAGGTCAACCAAAAGCAGCAGTTTTATCAGAATTTATAAAAAAAAGAGCGCCTTTTACAAAAGTTACTTTTTCGAATAAACCAGTTACAAAAGACAATGTTTTTAAGCTTATAGAAAATGTAGATATTGTAGTTGATGGTACAGATTCTTTGCCCACAAAATACCTTTTAAATGATGCTTGTGTTCTTAAAAATAAGCCTTTGGTTTATGGTTCTTTGTATAAGTTTGATGGTTATGTAGCTACTTTTAATGTTTTGCAAAAAGACGGAGGTTATTCTGCAAATTTAAGAGATGCTTTTCCAGAAATGGCAACAGATATACCTAATTGTGAAGAAGCAGGAACGTTAAATTCTATTGTTGGTATGATTGCGACACAACAAGTAAATGAAGTTTTAAAATTGATTACAGGTATTGGAAAGCCTTTAACAAATCAGTTATTAATTTACAATTCACTTCAAAACACACAATTAAAAATGAAGCTAAAACCTACTTTTTTTAAAGAAAAAATAGCGAAATTATTTAAAGCACAAACTTATTTTGATGCTATTTGTGCAACTCAAAATAGCGACTTGTTAATTACTTCGGCAGAATTAAAAAGTAGACTTAAAGAGGAAGATTTAGAGCTAATTGCAGTTTTACCAAATTTAAAGTTGCCTTTTAAAGTGCAACAAGTAATTCCTATTCAGAAATTTAAACCAGAGAATATTGTTGTAAATTTTAATAAAACATATATTATGGTTTGCCAAAGAGGTATGAATAGTTACATTGCTACCAAAATGATGAAAAAAGAATACCCAGAATTAAACGTTTTTAGTTTGGTTGGCGGAATTTCTAAATACAAAATAGAGAATAATTAAATGCAGAATCCTAAAGATTTTTATATAAATACAAAAGCTGAACTCGATAAAGAAGCAGCCATTTTAAAACGTAAATCGGTTAATCTAAGTGTTTTTAGATTTGCTGTCTTTTTAGGCGTATGTTTTTTAATATACTTAACTTTTGGTGCTTACCCAGATGTTTTTATTATTGCGTTTTTAGGACTTTTATTATTTGGTTTTTTAGTTTCAAAACACATCAATCTTAAGAGAAAAAGAAATATTGTTGATGAGAAAATTAAGATAAACCAGACAGAAATTAGGGTTTTAAATCGCGATTTTCATCACTTAGAAACAGGTGAAGAATTTACAGACGCTACCCATTTTTATAGTAATGATATAGATTTATTTGGTAAGGGTTCTTTTTTTCAATCGATAAATAGAACTAAAACTAACGATGGTAAAGTTGTTTTAGCAAACTCGTTAACAGAAAATAAAACAACTGTTATTTTAGAGAAACAAAATGCTTTAAAAGAGTTGTCTAAAAAAGTTATTTGGAGACAGCATTTTGCTGCTTTAGCAAGTTTGGTATCCGTTAAGAATACTTCTAAATCTATTGTAAGTTGGATTTCGAGTTACGTTACTGTTCTACCTAAATATATGGAGAAAGTTCAAATAAGTTTCTCTGTAATATCTTTAACTTTAATTGCTTTGGTTTCTTTTAATGTTCTTGCTTTTACTTACATAGTAATTTGGTTTTTTATTGGCCTTTTTGTTACTGCTAGATTTGTAAAAAACACCAATAACTTATATACAGAAACAAATAAGGTTAGAAGTATATTTAGGCAATATCATCAATTGTTAGATGAGATTGAAAACGAAAATTTTACTTCAGAAATTCTAAAAGAGAAACAAGAAATTATTAAATCGGAAAATAAAAAAGCATCTACTATTTTTAAGGAATTTGCTAGAATTTTAGACACGTTCGATCAAAGAAATAATATTCTAATATCTGTTGTTGGTAATGGTTTGTTTCTTTCGGAAATTTACAATGCTTGTAAAGTAGAAAAATGGATTTCTAACTACAAACACACCGTTTCTAAATGGTTTGAAGTGGTTGCTTTTTTTGATGCAGAAAATTCATTAGCCAATTTTCATTTTAATCATCCTAAGTTTATTTTTCCGGAGATAACTTTAGAAAAAGAAGTAATAGAGGGAACCAATTTAGGGCATCCTTTATTAAAGGTTGATAAGAGAATTGATAATGATTTTAATATTAAAAAAGAAGAGTTCTTTATTGTTACAGGAGCTAATATGGCAGGAAAAAGTACATTTTTAAGAACTATTTCTTTGTCTATTGTTATGGCAAATTGTGGTTTGCCTGTTTGTGCAGAGTCGTTTAAATATTCGCCAATAAAACTAATTACAAGCATGAGAACTTCAGATTCTTTAACAGAAGATGAGTCTTATTTTTATTCAGAATTAAAACGTTTAAAATTTATTGTAGATGAAATTAAAGATAAAGATTATTTTATAATTTTAGATGAAATTTTAAAAGGAACAAATAGCAAAGACAAGGCAATTGGTTCTAAAAAGTTTGTAGAAAAATTAACAAAGTCTAAATCTACAGGAATTATAGCAACACATGATGTTAGTTTGTGTGAGTTAGAAAATGAGTTTCCTACAGTTAAAAATTATTACTTTGATGCCGAAATTATAGAAAACGAATTACATTTCGATTACACCTTAAAAAGTGGGATTTGTAAAAATATGAATGCTTCTTTCTTATTGAAGAAAATGGAGATTGTTTAAGATAATTAAAAACGGTTTTTGAAACTTTCTAAAAAAAAATTACTCTTTCCATTCTAAGGTTTCTACCAAACGTAAAATGTCTTCTTTAACATAATTTACTGCTGGTAAAATAGAATCGTAATTTGGTTTTGCATAGAAATATAAGGAACCCTTTATAAAATTTTTTGTACTGTCTGTAACATGAAACTGTATGTGAGATGCTGCGTTACCAGTAATTTCATAAATACTACCAAAAACCCTCTTTTCTTTGTTTACAAAGTCTTTTGGTATAATTTGTTCTGCTTTGGCAGTGTGTTTAAAAACTAGTTTTTCTGCTTCTGTAAGTAATTCTTTTATGTTGTTGTTTACAGGTCTGTAGGTAATGTCTATAGATGCTTTTAGCTTTGGATATTTAATTGTTAACCAATTATTTTTGTCGTTAATAACAGTTGCATTTTTCGATACTTTAAAACTATAAGGTCTTTTAAATTTTAAGTTTTCATAAACCTTTTCCGGATAATTTAAACTTAAATATGCTTTTGGTTTTGGCAATAGGTCTTCTTTACAAGAAATAAAAATTGATAAAAATAAGAATAAAAATAGGTTACGCATTTCTAGTTGCTTTTACTTGTTTAATACGCTTTTTGTCTAGCGCTTCTATGGTAAACGTATAATTCTTAAAGTTTATTTTCTCACCTCGTTTTGGAAATTTTCCAGAGATTTCTAAAATAAAACCAGCTAATGTTTCACTTTCTCCTTTTTCCTCCTCAAAAATTTCTTCATCTTCATCATCTAAAACTTTACAGAAATCTTTTATAGAAGTTTTTCCTTCGAAAATATAATTGTTGTTGTCTATTTTAGAGTACAATAAATCATCATCATCAAATTCATCATTTATATCACCAACAATTTCTTCGATAACGTCTTCTAGAGTTACCAAGCCGCTTGTTCCTCCGTATTCATCTACAACTATGGCTAAATGATTCTTTTTAGCTCTAAAATCGCCTAATAAATCATCTAATTTTTTATTTTCTGGTACAAAAAAGGTTTCTCTTAATAAACTTTGCCATTTAAAAGATTTCTTGTCTAGGTGAGCAAGTAAATCTTTTGCATACAAAACGCCAACAATATTGTCTATGTTTTCTTTATAAACAGGGTTTCTAGAATAACCGTTTGTTAAAATTTTATCTAGAACTTCTTCGTAAGTTTCAGTGTCTGAAATAGCAAAAAGATCTATTCTAGGTTTCATTATTTGCACAGTTTCTGTGTTTCCGAAGTTTACAATTCCTTGTAGTATTTTTTGTTCGTCTTTACTTGTTGCGCCATGTGATGTTAATTCTAAAGCCTGAGACAAAGTTTCTACAGAAAAGTTGGTTGCTTTGCTTCCAAATTTTTTCTCAACCCATTTTGTAATCGCAATTAAAGGCATGCTAAATGGAGTTAATATAATATTTACAGAATGAATAAATTTAGACATTTTTTTAGCAAAAGGCAATGCATTTCTAGAGGCATATACTTTAGGTAAAACCTCGCCAAATAAAAGAATTAAAAAGGTTACTAATATTATTTCTATTACAAAACGAACAGGCAGAGTAAAAAAGTATAAGTCTAATGTAAGATCGAAATCGCTAAATAAAACTTCTGCCAAAGAAGCAAATAACAATACGATTAAAATATTTATAAAATTATTGGTAATTAAAATGGTAGCCAATAATTTTCTAGGTCTATCTAATAAAGTTACTACTATATTTTCTTCTTTTCCGTTGTTAGAAAGTTCATTTATATCTGTTTGATTTAATGAGAAGAAAGCAATTTCTGAACCTGAAATTAAAGCAGAACTAATAAGTAATGCAATTAATACGATTCCGTTTAATGCGGTAATAAAATCGAAGGAAGCTAAAAGAATAAATAAATGTTCGGGATCTGGGTCCAATGTTTAATATTTTATAATTGTTAAAAAGGTAAATCTTCATTTTCTTCTGTTGCAACCGTTTCTGGTGCAGCAGCAATTGGTGTGTTCTGTTGTGCAGTAGGAGCAACATTGTTTTCAGAGTTCTTTTTAGTACTAAGCATTGTCATTTCTGTAACAACAACTTCTGTAGAGTAACGTTTTACACCATCTTGTTCCCATTGTCTGTTTTTTAACTTTCCTTCTACATAAACTTTATCTCCTTTAGATAAATATTTTTCGCAAATTTCTGCTAATTTATTTCTAACAACAATATTATGCCAATCTGTATTGGTTACTTTTTCTCCTGTTTGTTTGCTTGTGTAGCTCTCTGATGTTGCAATAGGAAAGCGACCAACACTATTCTTGTCATCGAAATAATGCATTTTTACATCATCACCTAAATTACCAATTAGTATTACTTTGTTTATTGTTCCTGCTGCCATAATTCTTTTTTTTAACTAATCAAATGTACTAAAAATATCAATTACTTTTTAGGTTGAAAAGCTTCTAAGAAATTTGCAATTAAAATAGGAACAGGAAAATCTTGAATATCTTTCCAAAGAATATCAGCATTTTTAAGTGTTTTAGTTTCTACAATCCAAAATTGAGTGTATAAATGTTGATGTGATAATTTATGAACAATTTCTTTTTCGTTAAAAAGAGAGATTGAAGTTTCATTAGGAAATAGATCTATAAATTCATTTGAAGAAATAATTTCTTTTTGATTGCTCTTTTTTTCGCTTTCAATTAAGGGAAATTGATATAAACCTTGCCAAATACCTTTTCCTATTCTTTCCGTTAGAATTGTTTTGTTGTTGTCTGTTTTTATTACTAGAAAATTAAAATAACGCTTTCTAACTTTTATTTTTTTCTCTTTTACAGGTAATTCTTTAGTTAGTTTTTTTTCTAAAGCGACGCAACTATCAGAAAACGGGCAGGTTTCGCATAACGGATTTTGTGGTTTGCAATGCAATGCACCAAAATCCATAATAGCCTGATTAAAGGTTCCTGGTTGTGTTTTGTCGATTAAAGTCTGCGCTAGTGCTTTAAACTCTTTAATACCAGAAGTTGAGTTAATTGCTGTATGAATACCAAAGTAGCGGGAAAGCACCCTATAAACGTTACCATCTACAACTGCAGTTGGTTCGTTAAAGCAAATTGATGCAATTGCAGATGCTGTATAATCTCCAATTCCTTTCAATTTTATAATTTCGTTGTAAGTTGATGGGAATATGCCATTTAACTCTTCTGCAATCTGTTTTGCAGAAAAATGTAGGTTTCTTGCACGCGAATAATAACCTAGACCTTGCCACATTTTTAAAACGGTACTTTCGTCTGCTTTTGCGAGGTCGAAAACTGTTGGAAAAGTGCTTGTAAATTTCAGATAATAAGACAAACCTTGCGCAACTCTTGTTTGTTGTAGCATGATTTCGCTTAGCCAAATAAAATATGGATTCTTACTTTTGCGCCAGGGAAGCTCTCTGTTGTTTTGTAAATACCAGTATACTAATGTGTTAGAAAATTTCATGGATAAAAAATAGAATTGCAATATTACATTTTAAAATTAAGATAAAATTAAGTCTTTATTTTTTTGGAATTGATTAATTATCATATATTTGCATCCGCATTTTTGAAAGTAATTTAATAAAAATATAGTAAAAATAGAGACATGACGAAAGCAGATATCGTATCTAAAATTTCAGATAAATCAGGAATAGAAAAAACAGATGTTTTGGCAACTGTGGAAGCGTTTATGACTGAAGTTAAAGGTGCATTAGAAAATGGCGATAACGTTTATTTAAGAGGTTTTGGTAGTTTCATAATCAAAACTAGAGCAGAAAAAACTGGTAGAAATATTTCTAAGAATACGACTATTAAGATTCCTTCTCACAACATTCCGGCTTTTAAACCAGCAAAAACTTTTACCGAAGGGGTAAAAAGTAAAGTAGCTGTTAAATAACATTAACACAATACTAATCTAAGTTCTAACGAACTTAAAAAAATCGAAACATTATGCCAAGTGGTAAAAAAAGAAAGAGAGCAAAAATCTCTACACACAAAAGAAAGAAAAGAGCTAGAGCAAATAGACACAAGAAGAAAAAGTAAGCTTATGCTTACTTTTTCGTTTATTGTATAGCGAAAAAATTATTAAAACAAAAAAGTTCATTGACATTCGAAGATTTACTCGTTGTGTAAGGCAGTAAATCTTCTCACGGTATTTATAATACCTGACAACATTAATCCATTTGCACAATAAAGTGCAGTGTTAAAACCAAATTCAGTATGAAAACAGAATTAATAATTCGTTCAAATTCATCTGATATTGATTTTGCCTTATTAAGAGATGGAAAACTTATAGAATTAAATAATGAAACAACTGGTAATAAATTTTCTGTTGGCGATATTTTTTTAGCCAAAATAGGAAAAGTATTAACAGGTTTAAATGCAGCCTTTGTAAATGTTGGTTACCCAAAAGATGGGTTTCTACATTATCATGATTTAGGTGCGCAGGTAAACTCATTAAATTCATTCGTTAAGAAAGTAAGCACAGGTAACTATAAAGAATTCACTTTAAAAAACTTCCAAAAGGAAGAAGACATTAACAAAGACGGTAGTGTTAACAGTGTACTAAAATCGGGGCAAAACCTATTAGTACAAATTGTAAAAGAACCAATATCTACAAAAGGACCAAGATTAAGTTCTGAGCTTTCTATAGCAGGTAGATTCTTGGTATTAGTTCCTTTTTCGAACAGAGTTTCAGTTTCTCAAAAGATTGAAGACCCAAAAGAAAAAGAACGATTAAAAAGACTAGCAAAAAGCATAAAACCAAAAGGTTTTGGCGTTATTCTTAGAACTGTTGCCGAAGGAAAAAAGGTAGCAGAACTAGATAAAGATTTGCAAAACTCATTAGAACGTTGGAAAAAAATGTGTAAAAGCATTGCAAATACAAATACTCCAACAAAAATTTTGAGCGAATTAAACAGAGCATCTTCTATTTTAAGAGATGTTATGAATGAAAGTTTTACAAGTATTGTAACAAATGATGAAACTCTTCAAGAAGAAATTAAAGAGTATTTACAAGAAATTTATCCTGAAAAGGAAAAAATAGTAAAGTTACATAGATCTGAAATTCCTATTTTTGAAAAATACGGAATCGAAAGACAAATAAAAACATCGTTTGGTAAAACAGTTTCTATGAGCAAAGGTGCGTATCTAGTAATAGAACACACAGAGGCTTTGCACGTTATTGATGTAAATAGCGGAAACCGTTCTAATAAAGCAGGTTCTCAAGAAGATACCGCATTAGAAGTAAATCTAATTTCAGCAACCGAAGTAGCACGTCAATTACAATTGCGTGATATGGGAGGAATTATAGTTGTAGATTTTATCGATATGCATAAAGTTGAAAACAGAAATAAACTGTTTCAGCATCTGAAAGAGCAAATGGCTTTAGACAGAACAAAACACAAAATATTACCTCCAAGTAAGTTTGGTTTGGTTCAAATTACAAGACAAAGGGTTAGACCAGAGTTAAGTATAAAAACTACCGAAGCTAACCCAAACAAAAATGGAGATGTAGAAGCGCCAATTGTCTTATTAGACAAAATTGAGGCAGATTTAGAAAAATTTATTTCTAATCCAAAAAATAAAAAGATACAATTACACTTGCATCCTTTTATTGCTGCTTATTTATTAAAAGGCGTAAACTCTATTCGTTTTAAATGGTATTTAAAACACAAAAAGTGGATTACTATTATACCTAGAGATGCTTACACATACTTGCATTATAGATTTAAGTCTCCAAGAGATTAATTTTATAATTGTAAAAGGCAATAATTTATTATCAAAAAAACCCGAAACTTCTAAAGTTTCGGGTTTTTCTATTTTAGATCTAGTTGAAATCTAATTCTTCTCTTTAATTAAATACATATAAACAGGGTAGTGGTCTGAGTAGCCACCGGTATAAGCACCGTTAGAAAAACTTCTAAAAGGATACCCTTTATACTTCCCTTTTTTATCACTTAAAAAACGCTTATTAAAAATCATTGCTTTGTACATTTTATAAGTAGCGTATTCTTTTTTACCTTTATCTAACAAAGAAGATGAAATTAGAATCATATCGAAAAGGTTTAAATTATCTCTATACACTAATGTATTAAAGCCTCTTCTGTGTAAGTTTTCATACGGATTGTAAATATCATTTTCATTAACATTTTTCTTTTTTCTTTTCGTTTTTAAAATTTTCTTGAAACTAGAATTTATAGGGTCATCATTAAAATCTCCCATTGTTAAGATTTTAGCATGTTCATTTTTATCTCTAATCTTTTCAATAATTTTTAAATTTTGATATGCTGCTTTTTCTCGTAAAGGCCTACTTTTTGCTTCACCGCCACTTCTAGAAGGCCAATGATTTACAATTATATGAATTAATTCATCGTCTAAATAACCAGACACTAATAATTGATCTCTAGTAAATACTTTTCTGTTGTTTCTGTAAATATTAGGATTAAAAACTTCGTGATAAACAGGTTTAAAATATCTTTTCTGATACAAAAAGGCAACATCAATCCCTCTTTTATCAGGAGAATCGTAGTGCACTATACCGTAATTTTTCTCAATTAAATGTTTCGATTTTACCAAGTCTTCTAAAACACTTAGATTCTCTACTTCAGAAACACCAATTATTGCAGGACTAGTTTTTGTTTTCTCTAAACCTATCTGTGCAATGGTACTTGCTAATTTGTCGATCTTGTCCCAATAAACCTTAGATCTATTCGATTTTAGTTCCATCATTGGGCTAGCTTCATCGTTAATAGAAGTATCATTTATGGTGTCGAATAAGTTTTCTAAATTGTAAAAAGCAATGGTTCTTATAGTATATTTCTTTTCGCTTTTTTGAGAAAATGAAATACTGATACTAAACAATAAGAGCAATATTAAATAGATTTTCTTCTTCATTTTCTATGCATTTTTTAAGACAAACTTACAGAAGAAAATACATCTTTAAAAATAAAATTTAAAATTCACAAACCTTTTTAAATAAAAAAAGACTAAATTTATTGCGCTAGAAAACTGAAAAAGAAATACTTATGAATAAAGCTATTGTAATAATAGTTGTGTCTTTGTTGTGCTATGCAACAAATTATTCTCAAAATACTATAACAGGAATTGTTAGAGATAGCAATTTTGAGAACCCATTACTTAACGTAACTATAAGCTTTAAAAATAAAATTAATACTTCTAAAACGAATATTGATGGAGTTTTTAAAATTGAAAACCTTGCTAACGGAAAGTACCTTTTACAAATTAAATTTACTGGTTTTGAAAGCCAGAATTTTCCTGTTGAACTTATTGGTAATACTGTAGATTTAGGAACTATTTTGTTATACAAAGACATAACAGAAGTTTTAGATTTAAGTGTTATTACAATTACAGATGATGAGTTGAGTAATGATACAAGTGCTGCAGACAATATTTCTGGTCTTTTACAAGCGTCTAAAGATATTTTCTTAAGAACTGCTGCTTTTGAGTTTAGTTCTTCTTTTTTTAGAATAAAAGGGTTAGACTCTGGAAACGGTAAGGTTTTAATAAACGGAATTGAAATGAATAAAGTCTACGATGGTAGAGCGCAATGGAGTAATTGGGGTGGATTGAATGATGTTTTAAGAAATCAGGAGTTTAGCAACGGTTTAGCACCTTCTAATTTTACTTTTGGCGGAATTTTAGGATCTACAAATATGAATACCAGAGCATCATTACAAAGACCTGGTACAAGAATAACTTATTCTTCTTCTAACAGAAGTTACGTGCATAGAGTTATGGCAACTCATAGCACTGGTGCTTCTAAGAAAGGTTGGGCTTTTACTTTTTCGGGAAGCAAGAGAGTAGGTAAAGAAGGTTTTAACGAAGGTACTTCATACAATGCATATTCTGTATTTACATCTGTAGAAAAGAAGCTGAATACTAAGCATAGTATTAATTTTACAGGAATTTTTACACCAAATAGAAGAGGTAAATCTTCGCCCAATACACAAGAAGTTTTCGATTTAAAAGGAATTAAATACAATGAATATTGGGGCAATCTAAATAATAAAAAATTAAACTCAAGAATTAAAGAAGTTGTTGAGCCTATTTTAATGTTAAGTCATTATTGGTCCATTTCTAAAAGGTCTACGATACAAACAAACGCTTCTTATCAATTTGGAAAAATAGGGAACAGTCGTTTAGATTTTAATGGAGGTTCAAATCCTAGTCCTACGTATTACCAAACATTACCAAGTTATTTTTTAAGAAATAATAATTTATCTGGTGCATATACAGCACAAGATAAATTTGTAAATAAAGGTCAGTTAGATTGGGTACGTATTTTTGATGCCAATAATACAACTGCAAACTCTGGTTTAAATAATGCCTATGTTTTGTATGAAGATAGAAACGACGACAAGCAAATTACTATAAACTCTATTTATAATTCAGAAATAAATAAGAATATTACTATTAATGCGAAGTTAGAATACAAACGTTTGCGTTCTCAGAATTTTGCCGAAGTGATAGATTTATTAGGAGGAGCAAGTTATTTAGATATTAATAATTTTGCAGATACAGAAGCACAAATGCAAAACGATTTATTAAATACAAATCGAGTAGTTGGTGCTGGAGACAGGTTTAAGTATAATTTTAATTTAAATTCAGATTTGCTAAATGCCTTTTTACAAGCGCAGTTTAAATATAATAAAATAGATTTTTATGCAGCAGCAAATGTTTCTCAAATACAGAATCAGCGAGAGGGTTTGTATAAAAATGGGCGATTTGAAAACACATCTTTAGGTGCTTCAGAAGTTGTAAGTTTTACAAATTATGGTGTAAAAGCTGGTGGAACTTATAAAATTAATGGTCGTAATTTAATAGATGTAAATGTTGGGTATTTAACACAAGCTCCAACAATTCGAAACTCTTTTTCTAACTCGAGAGAAAATAATAATATAGTAGAAGATTTACAGAGCGAAAAAATATTTTCGGCAGATTTAAGTTACATTCGAAGAAGCCCTGTAATAACATCTAGAGTAACAGCTTATTATACTTCGATAAAAGATGCAACAGAAATTTCATTTTATTTTGGAGATGGAATAGGAGGTGATAATACTGCTTTTGTTCAGGAAATCTTATCGGGAATTAAAAAACAACAAATAGGTTTAGAACTAGGTTTAGAGGCGCAAGTTACAGCAACTATAAAACTAAAGGGAGCAGCTTCTATTGGTCGTTTTACGTATGCTAATAATCCAGATTTATATCTTACTTCAGATGTAACAAATGAGGGTATTTTTGATGAAAATGGTCGTTCTGGAAACTACATATCAAACTTAAAAAACTATAAAATTTCTGCAGGACCACATAGTGCTTATTCTGTTGGTTTCGAATATCGAGATCCAGATTATTGGTGGGTTGGTGCTACAATGAATTTCTTTAGTAATACGTATGTAGATATTGCTCCTTTAACAAGGTCTAGTAATTTTTACACAGATTTAGATGGTTTAACTTTTCCTAATTATAACTTAGAGATTGCAAGAAAACTTTTACAGCAAGAAAAATTTGATTCTTATAAAGTAGTAAACCTTGTTGGAGGTAAATCTTGGAAAATAGAGGGTTATTATATTAGTGTTTTTGCAACAGTAAATAATTTATTAAATACAGCGTATAAATCTGGTGGATTTGAACAAGGAAGAAATGCAAATTATAATGAATTAAGAGCAGATAAATCGTTAGAGAAACCTGTATTTGGTAACAAGTATTGGTATGGTAGAGGTACTACTTACTTTATAAATTTAGGTGTAAGTTTCTAAAAATAAATTAGTTGATATGAAAAGAAATAAAAAAATAATTTTAGTATTAATTCTTGTTATAAGTGTGTTTTTTACTGCTTGTGTAGAAGATAATGATTTTACGGTTCCAGAGAATTTAGGTGTCGAAGAGAATGAAAAATTAGCAGCAATTTTAGACAGTATTCAAAATAATCAATTAGAATTAAAGTCTATAAAAGATCTAAAAAAATTATATAATTCTGGGACTACACCCACAAAAATAGTTTCTAATATTATTGTAAAAGGTTATGTAATTTCTTCGGATGCAAAAGGAAATTATTTTAGAGAATTTTACATGCAAGATGCTCCAGAAAATCCTACAGCCGGAATTAAAATTACAATTAATTTAAATAATAGTTATAACAAATTTAATTACGGACGAGAGGTTTATATTCGTTTAAAAGGATTGTATATTGGAGAAATTAATTCTGGTGACGGAGTAATTACTATTGGAGGAAAAGTTAGTGCAACAGATGAAAAAGAAATACAGAATGTTTCTTCTAAACAGATAGATGCACATTTTTATCGTTCAGAAAAAACAGAAACAATTGTACCTAAATTAGTTTCTTTAGCAGGTTTAAATGCATCGGATATTGGTACATTTATAACAGTAACCAACGTTCTTTTTCCTGCTAATTTATCTGGAAAAGCATATGTAGATCCTACAGAAGATTTTGATACTCAACGTAAAATACAAACCTGCCAAACAGTAGGATATGCAGATTTATTAGTAGAAACAAGTTCATTTGCTAGTTTTGCCAATGAAGCATTACCAGTTGGCGGCGGAACCATAAATGCTGTAGTTTCTAAAGATTATAATGGTAATTTTTTAGTCTTGGTTTTAAATTCTACAGAAGATGTTGTAATGTCTGGTGATAGATGTACAACCCAAACTGAAACTGATTTTAAAACAATTTTATTGGAAGAAAATTTTGATACTTCTTCTGGTGAAATAAAAGTTGCAGATTGGCTAAATTATAGGCAAGAAGGTACAAAGTCTTGGAGGTCTTACACAGATACTTATTCGCAAAGTAAAGCGGCAAGAATTGGTTCTTCTAATTCTGGAGACGCAAGTACCATTACTTGGTTAATTACAAAAGGTATTAATTTAGATGCAACTACAGAAGAGTTTTTGTCTTTTGAAACATCTAATAGTTTTGCAAACGGAAGTAACTTAGAAGTTTTAATTTCTACAGATTGGAATGGAGTAGAAGCAGGTGTTATTTCTGCAACTTGGTCTGTTTTACCCGCAAAAATAGTTGCAGATGGTGAAGGATTTAAAAACTGGATACATTCTACGTATGTAAATTTGTCTAACTATTCTGGTACAGCATTTATTGCATTTAAATACACAGGAAATGGTAATGTTGGTTTAGATGGAACGTATGAGTTAGATAATATTACTATTATTGCAAAGTAATTAATTGTACTTCATGGAAAAAATAGAACACATTGGTATTGCTGTAAAAGATTTAGAAGTATCAAATAAATTGTTTGCTTCATTATTTGGAGAAGAACATTATAAAGAAGAAGAAGTATTGTCTGAAGGTGTAAAAACATCTTTCTTTAAAAATGGCCCAAATAAAATAGAATTACTTCAAGCGACAAACTTAGAAAGTCCAATTGCTAAGTTTATTGCAAAAAAAGGAGAAGGAATTCATCATATTGCATTTGCCGTATTAGACATTAAAGCAGAAATAGAACGACTAAAGAAAGAAGGTTTTGTTGTTTTAAATGAAACTCCTAAGAAAGGTGCAGATAATAAGTTGGTTGCTTTCTTACATCCAAAAACTACAAATGGCGTTTTAATAGAGCTTTGTCAAGAAATAGAAGAAGAAAATCTGTAGTAAAAACTATAAAAGTTAAAATACTGCTAACAGTTACTGTCAACTGCTTACTAATTATTATCTTGCCAGCGTTTTAAAAAGCTATTATAAATGCCTTCAAAATTTGAATCTTATCAAAAAAGACGCTTAGCATCTTCTTACATATCTGTTGTAATTAGTATTGCTTTGGTTTTGTTTATGGTTGGTATTTTGGGTTTGGTACTTTTAAAATCTACTTTAGTTTCTAACAGAGTAAAAGAAAAAGTAGCTATTACTTTATTTTTAAAGGATAAGGTAAGTAAAAAACAAATAGATGGTTTTAAAGCTTCTATTGCAAAAGAAGACTTTACAAAAAGAATTGTTTATACTTCTAAGGCTCAGGCAGCAAAGCAATATAGTAAAGAAATTGGCGAAGATTTTATGAAATTCTTAGGTGAAAATCCTTTAAAAAACGGAATAGATATTTTCTTAAAAGCAGATTTTGTAACTCCAGAAAAAATGGAAGAATTAGAAACTCGTTTTCTTAAAAATGTATTTGTTGCAGATGTTTCTTATGATAAGCCTTTAATAAATCTACTAACAAAAAACCTTAAAAGAATTAGTTTTTGGTTATTAGTATTAAGTGGTTTTTTTAGTTTAGTTGCAATTATTTTAATTAATAGTTCTATTAGACTATCTATCTATTCGAAAAGATTTAATATTAAAACCATGCAAATGGTAGGCGCAACAAAAGGTTTTATTAGAAGACCTTTTATTTGGCAAGGTATAAAATTAGGTATTATTGGTGCGCTTGTAGCATTAATAGGTTTAGGTGTGGTAATTTATTATTTAGATAGTTTTGCACCTAGTTTAGGTTTGTTAAAAGATTACGTTTCTTTAAGTTATTTAGTTGGTGGTGTTTTAATATCTGCTTTTATAATTACTTGGTTAAGTACATTTTTTGCAACTCAACGTTTTTTAAATTTACGAACAGACGAACTTTATTATTAAAATATGAAAGACGAAAAAATTCAAAAACCAGCATTTATTTTTGGAAAGAAGAACTACATCTTTATGGTGGTAGGAATTGTTGTAATAGCACTAGGTTTTACTTTTATGTCTGGTGGAGGAAGTGATAATCCTGAAGTTTTTAACGAAGAAATTTACAATTGGCAAAGAATTCGTTTAGCACCAACTTTAGTAATTATTGGTCTTGCAATAGAAATTTATGCAATTTTATTAAATCCTAAAAAATAAATATGGATATTTTAGAAGCGATAATCCTTGGAATAATTCAAGGTTTAACAGAGTTTTTACCAGTTTCTTCTAGTGGGCATTTAGAGTTAGCGAAAGCAATTTTAGGAGACACGTCTGTGCCAGAAGAAAGTTTAACTTTTACAGTTGTTTTACATTTTGCAACTGCATTAAGTACAATTGTTATTTTTAGAAAAGAAATTTTAGAAATTTTTAAAGGGTTGCTTCAATTTAAATGGAATGATGAGTTTAAATTTTCTTTAAAAATTATTATATCTATGATTCCTGCAGTAGCTGTAGGTTTACTTTTTGAAGAAGAGTTAGAATCTTTTTTTGGAGGTAAAATCTTACTAGTAGGTTGTATGTTATTATTAACAGCTTTGTTGTTATTATTAGCAGATAGAGCAAAAAATACCAAGAAAGAAGTTTCATTTTCTAATGCCGTTTTAATTGGTATTTCGCAAGCAATTGCAATGTTACCTGGTATTTCTAGATCTGGTGCAACAATTTCTACATCCGTATTATTAGGAATCGATAGAACAAGAGCAGCAAAATTTTCTTTTTTAATGGTTGTACCATTAATTTTCGGAAAAATTGGTAAAGATGTTTTAAGTGGAGATTTAAGCTTTCAATCATCTGAAATGATTCCTATTGCAGCAGGTTTTATTGCTGCTTTTTTAGCAGGTTTAATAGCTTGTAAATGGATGATTTCTTTAGTGAAGAAAAGTAAACTATCTTACTTTTCAATATACTGTGCAGCTGTAGGAAGTATTGCAATTGGGTACGCTCTTTTAAATTAACTTTATTATAAATTCAGGTTAAATGACTGAAGAAGATTATAAAAACGGTCAAGTTTTATTGATTGACAAACCACTTACTTGGACTTCTTTTCAAGTAGTAAATAAATTACGTTGGGAAATAAGACAGCGTTTTAATATTAAGAAAATAAAAGTTGGTCATGCAGGTACTTTAGATCCATTAGCAACGGGTTTATTAATTCTTTGCACTGGTAAACAGACAAAGCAAATAGATACCTACCAAGGGCAAATTAAAGAATATACTGGTACTTTTACTGTTGGTGGTACAACACCAAGTTATGATCTAGAAACAGAAATCGATAATACGTTTCCTACAGAGCATATTACAGAAGAATTATTACACGAAACTACCAAACAATTTACAGGTGAAATTCAACAAAAGCCACCTATTTTTTCTGCGATTAAAAAAGACGGTAAACGTTTGTATGAATTGGCTAGAAAAGGTGAAACTACAGAAATTAAAGCAAGAACAGTAACAGTCTCTACATTCGAAATTACAAAGATAAATTTACCAGAAGTAGCGTTTAGAATAGTTTGTAGTAAAGGAACTTACATTCGTTCTATTGCTTTCGATTATGGATTAGCATTAAACTCTGGAGCACATTTAACAGCTTTAAGAAGAACTAAAATTGGTAATTTTTCTGTTAATGATGCACTTTCGGTAGAAGAATTTATAGAGAATTTAAAAGAAACTTCAGTTTAAAACTCAGGCTCAACAGTAAAACTTATTCTTTTATTTGTTGAAGGATGATATAGCTCAATAAATTGCGCATGTAAATGCAGTCTATTTTCTTTTTTACCATATAAATCATCACCAACAATTGGTGTGTTTAGTCCGTTTTTATGAGCAGCATGTACTCTTAATTGGTGAGTTCTACCAGTAATAGGATAAAAATAAACACGTGTTTTTCCGTTTTCTCTATTAATTATTTCCCAATCTGTTTCAGCGGGTTTTCCATAAGTAAAATCTACCAATTGTTTTGGTCTGTCATCTAAATCTACACGTAAAGGCAATTTTATTTTACCATTGTTTTCTACTAAATTTCCATTTAATAAAGCAACGTAGCGTTTTTTAATTGTTCTATCTATAAACTGACTCTGTAAAATTTTATTTGCTTCTTTGGTTTTAGTAAGAAGTAAAATACCAGAAGTAGACATGTCTAATCTATGTACAATTAAAGGACCTGTTGCATTTGGGTATTTATCTTTAATTCTAGCATACACAGAATCTTTAATGTCTTTACCAGGAACAGATAAAAATTCTGCAGGTTTGTTAACAACAATTAAAACATCATCCTCATAAATTATTTTTAGTTCTTGTTTTTCTGCTAAATTTTCTAACAATAAATTATCATCCATTTCTACACCATTTAACATATGTGTTAGAATAGGTTTACATCTACCTTGGCAAGCAGGGTAATAGTTTTTGTGTTGTCTAACTGAAGAGTTTGGTGAAATGCCCCACCAAAATTCTGCCATTGTAATTGGTGTTAAATCGTTTGCAAAAGCATATTGTAAAAGTTTAGGAGCAGAACATTCGCCAGAACCTGCAGGAGGCTTAATCGCAGGATTATTAAAAATATCTAACAAGTTTTTCAATTCTTTTTTAGGATTTAAAAAAGCATATTTACTAAATAATGTTTGTTGTAAATAGTTAGATTTTTCTCTTCGTTCTTTTTTAAGTGAAGCAATTTTAGCTTCAATAATAATAAACTCTTTACTAATTTTTGCAATTTTAGTTTGATAGTATTCTTGTAGTTCTTTCATAAAAAACTGATTGTTATAACTTTCTTGCGTTAGTTTTTTTATCAGTTCTTTAAATTCTAGTTCGTTTAAAATTGAAGTGGCATTTCTCTTTTGAGCTTTTCTATCATTTTTAAAAAGTTTCATTCTTTTTCTTTGAAAAGCCAAATCATCTTCAATTTCTTTAGTAGTTTTATGTACTAATTTCTTTAAATTTAAATAATTTTCATCCTTTTTAAGGTTTCCTAATTGTGCATTAATTGCATCAATTTCTAGTTCTCCTTTTATATAAAAACTACCTTCTGTTCTCATGTTAAAAACTGGTGGAACAAATTTTTCTGGTAAACTTTTATCTGCTAACTTTCCAGAAAAAGCATTTAGATAACCTATTTCATTTTTATTGTTTTTTACTACTAAAACGCCAAACATTTTTCCAACTGCAAGTTCATTAGAAGTGTTTTCTAAACCAAAATTATGTTTAAAATCGGTTTGATTTTCTAAATATTCTTGTAATTCTTTAGTAGCAATTTTTGCTAAAAGATGCGGTTCATAATAAAACGGAAACGTAAATTTCTCTGGAAGTTCTATTTTAGAAATAGTAGTTTTAAAATGTTGGAAGTGTTTCAAAATAATTAAGAATAAGTGTCAAAGATAGTTAGTTTATCAATAAAAAAGATACAAAGTCTGTTTAGAATGAGAACTCTTTAAAAGAGTTAAAATAAGTTTTGTTTGCGTTAAACAGAGGTTTCTTTATAATTTAGTTTTGTATCGAACTAAAAAACGATATTATGAAAAGTATAAAAATGAATTCGATTAAATTATTTGCAACTGCATTAACCGTTTCTAGTTTTATGTTGGTCTCTTGTGATAAAGGAAAAAAGGACATAACAGAAATTAAAAAAGAAGTTATAGAGATAAAAGAGGATATGGGAAATAAAGCTTCTAATATGCAAGAGGAAATAAAAACCCGAACTTATAAAATGAAAGATGGTACAGCAATTGTGTACAACTTAGACGCAAAAGGTGTTGTTGGTTTTGATGATTGGGCAGATTTTACGGTTGTTAATTCTGAATTAGCAGCAATGAGAAAGTCTAAATTTTTAACAACAAACCAACGTATAAAAAGCATGAACTTTAGAATGGCTAATTTAGGAAATTCAATTCCTGCTTGGTTAAAGACAGAAGAAGTAATGGAAGATGTTGCAGATGTTCAAAAAGAATATTTAGAGTTAATTGAAGATTCAAAAGCATCTGAAAACGAGAGAAAAGAAAATTTAGAAGAACTGTCTGAAAAGTTTGATGATTTACGTGAAGAATTAGATGAAACAGTTGCAGAATATACAAAGATTCATGAAGAAGCAATCGAAGAGTTTAATGAAGAATTTAAAAAAGGAAAAATAGATGCTGCTATTGAAGAATATAATGAAGAGATTAAGAAGTTAGATAAAATGTTAGAAAAGAAATAGTGTTTAGTTAAGTTGTTATTTATAAGGTAGGTTTTAAAATCTACCTTATTTTTTTGTCTTTTTTTAAAGAAATTACTTCTTATTTTATCTAGTTTTCTATAGCGTTAACTTTAATTGTATTTGCGTTAAATGGTGGTTTTTTATTCCTTTAATTTTGATTTGAACTTAAAAGTAAGATTATGAAGATGATTAAAAAAATGACAACAGTTTTAGCAGTTACAGGATTACTATTTATTTCATGTAATACTACAAATGGAGAAAAAACAGCAATGAAAGTTAAGTTACCAGACGGACAGTTTGCTACCTACAACTTAGATTCTAAAGGTTCTTTGTCTTTTAATGATTGGGACGGATTTAATAGTGCCAATAAAGCGTTGGTAGATTTAGAGATAGAGACAACACCAGAACGAATAGATAATTTAAATAACACCGTTTCTAACTTAGCAGCTACAATTCCTGCATGGTTAAAAAATGAAGAGGTTATGGAAGATATTGCAGACGTAGAAGAAGAATATAAGAAGTTACTAGAAGAGAAAAATGAACCTGCAAAAAATGTAAAACAAAATTTAGAAGAGCTAAATGAAAAGTTTGATGATTTGCGAGAGGAACTAAATGAAACGATAGAAAAGTATAAATCGTAATTATTAAATTATGATTTTTTTGTAGAAGAAGGGTAGATTTAGGGATCTATCCTTTTTTTTATGCTTTAATTTTTATTTTGAAGTTGTTTAATTCCGGAAACTAAAAAAGGCTTTAATGGTAAGCTTTTCATAATAGCAATATCTTCTAAAAGAGAACTTTCATTTCCTAAAAAAGCAAATATTTTTTCAGGAGAGTTTTTCTTAAATATTTTAGTAAAAACATCTTTTCCTGTTAGTTTTTTAGACAATAGAACATCAATTAAAGTACGATCGTACCAATTGTATAGTTTGTCTTTAAAGGATAAGTTAGCGTTTAGATTATTATCTAATTTTAAGTTTTCTATTATTTGAGCAACATCCTTTTGAATGAATTGAAAAGTATAACCGCTACTTGCTTTTGTATATCCGCCAGAAGTACCAATATTAATAATATTTTTCTTCGGATTTTTTTTAAACTTTGCTAAAGACATTGGTATTACTCCAAATTCTTCATGAGTAATTGTGTAGTTATCAATATTTAATTCTTCTTTAATATATTTTTTTAAAGCAGAGTTGTAGCTTTCTTTTTCTAATAAACTAGGTGTAAATAACGTAAACTCTACCAAAGCTTCTGTTGTAGAAGTTGGCAAAACATACATAAAAGTAGCGCCATGTTCTTGTGCTATTCTAAAATCCATTAATCTACCAACTTCCGGATTAAAAATTGGTTCTTCTGTTTTAATTACCCAACCTTTAAAGTGTTGTAAAAGTGAGTTTTCTTCCGTTATTTCTGGATTAAAAATAGCAGTAGAATTAAAAACAAGATTACTCGAATACGAATTATCTATTGTTTTTACATTAGCTGAAGTTTCATTAGAATTAATAGAAATAATACTTTCTTGTAAAAAAGTAACGTTGCTAAATTTCTTAGCAAAATCAATCACGAAGTTATAGAAATCGATTCCTTGAATCATCTTATAGGTATAAGTACCTAAATCTAATTTCTCTTCAAAATCTGAAGAAAGGAATTCTAGAGTATTCCATTTTGCATGTATAATAGACTCAAATAAACCAGGTTTTTTTTCCCAAAAACACCAAGTTCTATCGTTCTTTTTTTTGTTGTCTTTATCTATAACTAATATCGATTTTTTTTGCAAAGTAGGCTCTTGTAATAAGCTGTACAATAGGCTTAAACCTGCACAACCAGCACCAGCAATAATAAAATCGTATTTCATAAAGATTATCTTAAAAATCTATTATACCAACTTTCTTCAATAGGTATTTCCCAAAAATTTTCAAAATCTTGTTTTGTAGTAATAAGATTATCAAAAATTATTGTTTTACCCGTTAAAGCTTTGTTTTTTAGTAATTTTTTAAAGTCTTTTAAATCTTTGTATTGTACATGTTCACCTTGTTTAAAACAAACATTCATTCTATCTAAAAGTTCTACTTCATATTCTTGTTGAAGACTTAAAATAAAAGAAACAGAAGCATCTATATCTACATTTTTAAGTGGTGTAGCAACATCATCTGCTGTTAAAACAATAAATCTATTGTGTAAAAATTGGTAAGAAGCTTTAAAAGTTTCATCATCAGATTTCCAGTTTTCTACAAAAGCTTTTACTTTCTCTTCTATTGCTTCAATTTCTTTTGGGTAAAATTTTCTGCTAGAAGGATACACCCAAACTTTAGCATCTTCTGGTATTTCTTTAAAATCTACAAACATCTGTTTTTGTTTAAAGTGCAAATATAACCAAAAGAAAAACCGCAAACAGATAATAGGTTTGCGGTTTTTTATTAATTTTAATATAGTTAAGCTTCTTTTGTAGAGAGCTTAGTTGCTAAGTTTACAAAATCTTCTTGTACACTTTGCCCTTTATCTTTATTGTACCAAACTTGTAAATCTTCTTTAAATTGAGGATCTAAGCTACCATGTTTTTCTTTGTAATCTGCTACCATTTTTGTAGCTACCGTTGGTCTTGGTCCCCAAGAATCTATTACATTGTTATTTTTATCTAAGGCAATTAATTTAGGAATACTTCTACCACCATTAGTTAAAAACAAATCCATTAATTCTAAATTTTCGTCTCTTAAGACTATTTTTAAATCAATTTTGTCTGTTGTTGCAGCAATTTTATTAAGAACAGGTAAGTTTTGCGCTGCATCACCACACCAACCTTCTGTAATTACTAACCAGGTTTGTGGCTCTTTAACTTTTTGAAATTCTAGAATTGTTTCTTCAGAAATTTTTATAGTTTTATCTAAACGCTTCATTCTTCTGTCGTTTAACAAACTGTAATTTGTTAAAGCTTCAGATTGTTCTGGTCCTGTTGCTTTACCATTGGCTAATAAATTACTAACTAAAGCTCTGTAATCTGTATATGATATTGTTTTTTTTAAACTATTTTCTATAATTTCTTTCATAATATAAAGTACTAAATTTAAGATTTTAGACGCTTTTTTTTCTAAAACTTACACTTTGTTTTTTTACTTTTTTATATTCTTAAGCATTTCTACTGTCATAGAAGCTAAGTCGAATTTATGTTTCCAGTTCCAATCTTTTCTAGCTTCAGAATCATCTATAGAAGATGGCCAACTATTTGCAATTTCTTGTCTAGAATCTGGTGTATAAGAAACGTTAAAATCTGGAATGTGTTTTTTTATTTCTAATGTAATTTCTTCTGGCGTAAAATCTATTGCAGCTAAATTATAAGAAGTTCTAATTTTTACATCAGCTGGTTTTGCTTGCATTAAATTTATTGTTGCTGCTACGGCATCATTCATATACATCATTGGTAAACGTGTTTTTTCAGATAAAAAACATTCATAATTACCAGTTTCTACTGCCTTAAAATAAATATCTACGGCATAATCTGTTGTTCCTCCACCAGGTTTTGTTTTCCAAGAAATAATACCAGGATAACGCAAGCTTCTAACATCAACGCCAAATTTTTCATGATAATAATTACACCAAAATTCACCAGAAAGCTTACTAATACCATAAACCGTAGAAGGTTCCATAATAGTTTTTTGTGGTGTATTTTGTTTTGGTGTTGTTGGTCCAAAAACAGCAATAGAACTTGGCCAATAAACCTGTTTTATATGTTTGTTTTTAGCTAATTCTAAAACACCTAGAAGAGAATTCATATTAAGGTCCCAAGCTTTCTGCGGAAATTTCTCTGCAGTGGCAGATAACATGGCTGCAAGTAAGTAAACTTGTGTAACATTATACTCTTTAACAACCTTTAAGATAGTTTCTCTATCTGTTGCGTCAATAATTTCAAAAGGGCCAGAAGTCATTACCTCTTCACTTCCTTCTCTAATATCTGAGGCAATAACATTGCTGTTACCATATACAGAACGTAGTTTTTGGGTTAGCTCTGTACCAATTTGGCCACTAGCACCTAAAATTAAAATGGTTTCACTCATTTCTTAAATTGAATTAAAATCAGAAACAAAGGTAATTAATTTAAGTATTCGTAATTATATTTTAATAAAAGAATTATTCAATAATTTTAACCTTAATTTTTCTCTTTTGTTATGGTTTTCTTAAAACATAATTTAGTGCTGTTAATTTGTGTATTTTTACCTTTTTAAACAGAATTGTGAAATATATATATCTATTATTAGTTAGTCTTTTGGTTGTCTCTTGCGGAAAGAAGCAAGATGAAAATGCCGTTAAAAAGCCAAAACCCTTAATGAGTTTGGTTCAAAGCCATAGTGCAACTCGAAATGTAAATCCTACTTTTTTAAAAGACGTAAAAGATTGGAAAGAATTAAAAGCGATTGATTCATTTTTTGTGAAGTTTAGAAAAATCTCACCAGATGAAGCTCTAAGTAATGCTATAGAATTAAAAGATTTAATTAAAAGTTTAAAAGATAGCGTAAAACCTAGCAGTTTTAATATGCCTTCTTTAAATGCAAGAGTTAATATTTTATATAATGAAGTATTAAGATTGGCAGACCTAACAGAAATAGGAGCAATAACAGCAGAAGAAGTAAACACACAAGTAGATAAAACAATGTCTGCTTTTTCAGATGTTAATACAAAGGTTAATACCATTCTAGCAAAAAAACGTTTTGAAAACGAAATAGATATAGACGTTAAGTTTATTGGTTTAGATACAACCAAAATAGATAGCGTTTCTAAAAAAACGATAAATTTAAGACTAAAAGAACAGCAAATTAATAGGAATAATTTAGATAAAGGCGCTAATAAAAGACAGTAGTAGTTATGAAGAAAACAGTAATTCTATTTTTAAGTATTTCGTTTTTATTTTCTTGTGCAGCCTCTAAAGCAGTTCGTACAGATAAGGTTTCTATTAAAAAAGAGGTAAATAAACTTATGATAAATTGGCATAAAGCAGCCTCAGAAGCCAATTTCGATGGTTACTTCGACCTAATGGACAGTAGTTCTGTCTATGTAGGAACAGCCGCAGAAGAAGTATGGACAAAAAAAGAGTTTGCAAGTTTTAGTAAACCTTATTTCGATAAAGGTAAAGCATGGTCTTTTACAACCTTAGAGCGAAATATCTATGTAAATAAACCAGGTAATTTTGTTTGGTTCGATGAGCTTATAAATACTTGGATGGGAACTTGTAGAGGATCTGGTGTTTTAGAAAAGAAAGGTAAATCTTGGGTACTTAAGCAATATGTTTTGTCTGTTGTAATACCAAATGAAGACATACAAGCTGTAATTTTAGCAAAGAAAAAAAACGATGCTATTTTCTTAGAAAAGTATTAGAAAAAGTTTTTTTAGAAGCTATTTCCTGCTTTCGCTACTCGCTTTTTTCGTGCCTCAAAAGAGCTCAAACAAGCCGCTCAATCAGGGCTAGAATTGTTGCTGACGTTGTTGTGTATTGAAAGTTGCGATTTTTATGAACGGCTATTTTCCGCAGGAAAATTGAAGTGAATAAAAATGCAACTGCCTTCGGTTAAACTAAAAATAAGCAATTTTTTATACACGGTGTTGGCTAAAGTTGTTTTTTTATTTTCCAATCTTACTTATTATTTTCAGATTTCAGCGTTCGAGTGAAAATTCTAGCTATATTTTAATTTCACATTTTGCTCAATTCCTTAATTTTGGTTTTTTAGCATTTTTGTATTTTCCCACTCACTTAATTTCCTCAACAATTTTATTTTTTTCAATAAATTCTCAGCCTTTCTCAATTTTATTTTAGTGAGAAAATTCCGCCAAGTTTTTATTTATCATTTTCGCTAATTCTGCAATGCTTTTTTTTCTTTCTTTAACTTTCTAAAATCTTATAATACAAGCAAAATATTTTCCAATATTTCAGATTCAAGAGCTTTATTTGCTAATATTATTCATAGAATAATCGTAAAACATCTAAAACGTTTTCTATAATTACAAATAGGAAAAAAGAAAGAAATCCAAAGTTCAATATTAATCCAATTATTTTTTTTAAAGTATTCGGTTCTTTTAATCCTCTAATTGATTTAATAATTCCTATAATTGAAGTTATTCCAATCGAAATAGTAAGAAAACCTATAATTAATGAAGTTGAGTCATTAGGTGATTTATTTAGGTATTTTGAAATTATAATTATTCCAAAAAATCCAACTAAGGAAATAATTCCTAATTTAAATCCTTTGTGTGAATTTTTATTCATGTTTTCTGTTTTTTGCAATTGTTGCTAACTATTTTATTTAAGAAACAACTTCGTTTACAACCTTGTAAATTAATTCGTTTTCAAAACCTTTTCTCATTAAAAAGTCAATTAACTTTTTCTTTCTTTTATAAAAATCAGACTCAGAAATTACAGCATTTCTATTTTCCGTAATCCTATAAATAGTAGCAATATATTCTTCTTCATCAATTTCTTTAAGCGCAGTTTTTAAATTGTATGCAGAAATATCTCTAAACTTTAACTCTCTAACAATACGCTGTTTTCCCCAACTTTTTATCCTAAATTTTCCACGAGCAAAACTTTTAGAAAAGCGTTCTTCATTTAAAAAGTTGTCTTTCATTAAACTTAAAAGAATCAATTCTCGAGCTTCCGGAATCAAATTATACTCGCGCATTTTCTGTTCCACTTCCTTATGACATCTATCTTGGTAAACACAGTAATTCTCTAGTTTACGCTTAATCTCATCAACTGTAAAAGATTTCTTTTTTATCATTCTTAGCTGCAATATTAAACTTTTTATCTTTTGTTTTTTAAGAATTATTTATTATTTTAGTAGGATATCCTCCGTTTGTGAAAAATAAAATACTTTTTTTAATATGTATTCTATTTAATAGCATACTATTTTCTCAAACAACTTTATCAGCTGGTGATATTGCAATTATCCAATATAATTCAAACGGTTCTAATGGAGGTACAGAAGAAATAAAATTTTTGGCATTAACAAGTATGGAATCTGGTACTGTTGTTAATTTTACAGATAAAGGGTGGCTTACTACTGGCACACCTGCATTTAGAAATAGCGAGGGTATTTATACTTGGACAGCACTATCTGATGTTAGTTGTGGTACCATTATTACAATACCTATTCCAGTAGTATCAGGTGGTTTTAATTTGGTGAGAGCAGGAGATCAGATTTTTGTGTTTCAAGGCACAGCAACTTCACCAACTTTTATTTTTGGTATAAATAATGAAGGTGCTGGTGTTTGGCAAACTTCGTCAACCTCTTCAAACACTTCAGGTTTAACAAATACCATAAATGCAGTTGCAATACAAGAGGTAGACAATGTTTATTATTCAGGTTCTTTAACGGGCTCTAAAGCTACTGTACTTTCTAATATTTGTGATAAAAGTAATTGGAGTAGTGGTAATAATCTTCCATTAAGTACTAACACTACCACTGCAGTAACATTTCCTGTTACAAATAAATTTAATACTACTTGGAATGGATCTACATGGTATGGAACTTCGGGCGATTTTTTAAATACTACAATAGATGGGAATTATGATACTTCTTCTAATGGAAATTTTAATACTTGTAATTGCACCGTAAATTCAGGTAAATCGTTAATAGTTAATTCTGGAGGAACTGTAATTATAGAAGATAATATAACAAACAATGGAACAATTCTAGTTGAAAGTGGAGGTTCGGTTGTTCAAGTATCATCATCTGGTACAAATACAGGATCAGATTACACAGTAGAAAGAGAGTCTACTTCTCAATCTTCCTATCATGTTTTTACGTATTGGTCTACACCAATTACTTCTGCAACTTTTGCGGCAGTTTCACCAAGTACACATTTATATTATTCGTTTAATGCAGGTAGTCAAGCTTGGGTAGAGGGTAGTTCTACTACAGCAATGAATCCCGGAATTGGCTATGCTTTAGAAGGGCCAGATACAAGTTCTTACCCAGGAGTGCAAACAGCTACATTTACTGGAGTTCCTTTTAACAATGGAGATATTTCTGTAGGACTAAGTTATAGTTCTGATGGAGACGCAGATAATGATTGGAATTTAGTTGGTAATCCTTATCCTTCTGCAATTGATGTAGATACTTTTCTATCTGATAATTCTGCTAGTATTGGTGGAACAATTTATTTTTGGACGCACAATACAGACGAAGACGGAACAGTAGATAATACAGAAGATGACTATGCAATGTATAATGGAACTGGTTCTGCAGCAGCAACAGGAGGTGTTGCGCCTGACGGTAATATAGCTTCTGCTCAAGGGTTTTTTGCTCAAGCTATTTCTAGTAGTCCAATGGTTTTTACTAATTCTATGAGAATTTCTGGTAGTAATACTTCTTTTTTTAAATCAGAAATAAAACAAGAATATAATAAGCGAGATAGAATTTGGTTGAACTTAACATCAACAAAATCATTTAGTCAAATTTTGGTTGGTTTTATTAATGGAGCAACAGATGCTGTAGATCGAAAATATGATGGTGTTCGATTTTTGGGGAAAACAAGTTTAAATTTTTATTCTTTAATTGATGATGTTCATTACGGAATTCAGGGAAAATCAAGTTTAAAAGAAGTAGAAGTAGTTCTTTTAGGTTTTTCTGCTGATAAAGCTAATGAGTTAACTATTTCTATTAATAATATTGAAGGAAGAATAGATAATTCTAATGTTTTTATAGAAGATACTCTTTTGAGTATAAAACATAATTTAAAAGATTCTGATTATATTTTTACAACTACTGAATCTGGAGAGTTTAATAATCGATTTAACCTAATTATAGAAACAAAAGCATCTGTTTTAGATGTTGAAGAGAATATAAAGAAATACTCTCTTATTATTAAAAATTCTAAAGATAATTTAGTTATTAAAACTTTAAATAATGCTATTATAAAAAAAGTATTAGTTTATGATTTATTAGGGAAACAAATGATATTTAAAGAAAATAATTCATCATCAATAGAATTGACGTTACCTATAATTAAATCTAGTTCTATCTTAATTATAAAATCATTTTTAGAAAATGGAGAAGTTATTATCAATAAAATATATAAAAATTAGTTTTTAATTTTACCACATAAAAAAAGAGTTACCATCATTATAATGGCAACTCTTTTTTATATAAATATGGTGTAGAATCTAGATTTGATTCTTTTCATCCAATCTATTATCTACATTAAATGCTTTTTTGAGTAATTAATTTTTTACGGGATGTTTTACTTTTTAACCACATTTTAAATAATGTAATTAGGTAAAATAAAATAGGTACAACTACTAATGTTAAGAAGGTTGCAACAAATAAACCATAAATAACTGTCCAAGCTAAAGGACCCCAGAAAATAACATTATCTCCACCAAAATATATATGAGGATTTAACTCACTAAATAATGTAAAGAAATTAATGTTTAAACCAATTGCCAACGGAATTAAACCTAGAATAGTAGTAATTGCAGTTAATAAAACAGGTCTTAAACGTGCTCTACCAGCTCTTACAATCATTTCGAATAGTGTTTCCTTATCTAGATAGTCTTCATGATCTAAATCTAACTCATCTTTCTTTCTGTCTATTAAAAGTTGTGCATAATCTAGCAGAACTACACCATTATTTACTACAATTCCTGCAAGAGAAATAATTCCCATCATAGTCATCATAATTACAAACGGAGCGCCGGAAATAACCAAACCACCAAAGACCCCAATAAAACTTAAAAAGATTGCTAGCATTATAATTCCTGGTTTAGAAACCGAGTTAAACTGGAATATTAAGATAAAGAATATTAAAGCTAAACCTGTAAAAAATGCTCCAACTAAGAAGTTCATTTGTTTTTCTTGTTCTTCTAATTGACCTGTATAGTCAATTTTAATTCCTTTAGGTAAATCTTTAAAGTTTTTCATTTCTTCTCTAATTTTACCAACAACTGCACCTGCATCTGTTTCTCCTGGTGCTAAAGCAGAATACACAGTAACTACTCGTCTTAATTTTTTGTGCTTTATTGCACTAAAACCAGAGTTGTTTGTTTGTGTGGCAACAGTAGAAACCGGAATTTCTTTTACCTTACCAGAAGCCATATCTCTAAAGATTATGTTCTGATTAAATACAGCACTCTTATTATATCTATCTTCTTTATTAAAACGAACATAAATATCGTAATCTTCACCATCCTCTTTATAAACACCAGCTTTGTTTCCAAAAATAGAAGCTCTTAATTGTTGCCCAACTTGCCCTGTAGAAACACCTAATTCTCCTGCCTTTTTTCTGTCTACAGTAACCTTCATTCCTGGTTTGTCTCTGTTAACATCTATTTTTAATTCATCAATACCAGAAATACTTCTTGTATTAATATAATCTCGCATTCTTTGAGCTGTATGAATTAACTCTGCATAATCATCTCCTTTAATTTCTATATTAATAGGAGAACCAACTGGTGGACCAGCAGCATCTTTTTCTACAGAAATTAAAACTCCAGGATAAATACCAACTAAGGCCTTTTGTACTTTTTGGCGTAGTAATTCGCTATCTAAACCTCTTCTAAATTTGTATTCTCTCATAGAAGCAGTAATTTTTCCTTTATGAGGCATTTCTGCAGCAGAACCACCATCTGTTTGAGGGTTTCCTGCACCTTCACCAACTTGAGAGACTAAACTTTCTATCATAAAGTTATAATCACCATCCATATAATCATCATTATATAGTACGTTAGAAACTTTTTTCTCTATTAGTTTAGTAATGTTGTTTGTTTTTTCGATATCAGTTCCTTCTGGGTATTCTATGTAAACAATAATCTGATTTGGTTTGTTATCTGGAAAAAATTCAACTTTAGTTCTTTGAGACTTTAAAGACATACCAAAAGCCATAAAAGCAACAATTAATAAAGTAAAAGTACCAACAGTTAAAACGTAAGGCGTCCAACCAGATAAAGCTCTCTTTAGTTGTCTTTCATACCAAGACTCTAAACGAGGTAATACCTTGTTTTGAAAACTATTTGCCCAGTTTCTTAAGAAGAGTCTGTATGCCCATAACATAATAGCGGTAAAGATCATTAAAGTACCAATAGCTCTATAAGGCCCGCCAACTAATAAAACAAGAACTCCTATTCCAGCCATTATACTAGTAAGAATAATTATTTTTTTAATAGGCATATCTTCATCTTCTACACTCATAAATTGTGAAACCAATACAGAGTTAAAGAAAATAGCAACTAGTAGAGAAGAACCTAAAACGGTAGATAAAGTAATTGGTAATAACTTCATGAAATCTCCCATAATTCCTGGCCAAAGACCTAAAGGAATAAACGCGGCAACTGTTGTTGCGGTAGAAATAATAATAGGAAAAGCAATTTCGCTAATACCTTGTTTAGCGGCATCAACTCTATTCATTCCTTCTTCGTCCATTAAACGATAAACGTTTTCTACAACTACAATACCATTATCTACCAACATTCCTAGACCCATAATTAATCCAAAAAGAATCATGGTATTCATTGTGTAGCCTAACATGTGTAAAATCATTAAAGACATAAACATAGACATAGGAATTGCAAACCCAACAAAAATTGCATTCTTAAAACCTAAGAAGAACATTAGAACAACTACCACCAAGATTACACCAAAAATAATATTGTTTACCAAATCGTCTACTTGACCAATTGTTTTTGGAGATTGATCGTTTGCAACGGTAACAGTTAAATCTTTAGGAAAATGATTAGTGACTGCTTCATCTACAATTAATTGTATCTTTTCTGCAGCTTCTACCATGTTTTTACCAGCACGTTTTTTAACGTCTAGCATAACAACAGCAGCACCTTTTTCTCTAGCGTAAGTAGTTTTATCTTTATCCTTAAAAGAGACTTTAGCTACATCTTTTAGATAAATAGGATTATTGAATTCAGATTTAATTACAAAATCTTCTAATTCGATTGGTTTTTCAATTTCACCTATAATTCTAATAGTTCTTCTTTGTCCGCTTGTTATAAAGTTACCAGCAGACATTGTTACGTTTCCGTTACGAATAGCAGAGGTAATATCTGAAAAGCTAACCTTTGCAGCCATCATTTTGTAAACATCTACAGCAACCTCAACCTCTTTGTCTTGTGCGCCTCTAATATCTGCTTTCTTAATTTCTGGTAAATCTTCAATTTCATCTTGTAAATATTCACCAAATTCTTTTAACTTATAAACTGGGTAATCTCCAGAAATATTAATATTTAAGATTGGCATTTCTTCAGACATGCTTAAATTAAAAACATTTGGTTCTACTTTAGCTCCGTTAAATGTTGGCCAATCTTCACCAGAAGTTTCAGTGTCTATTTCATCTTTAATCTTTTGTTTTGCTTGATCTACAGAAATGTTTTCATCGAACTCTACAATTACAATAGAATAATCTTCTTGAGATGTAGAGGTAACTTCTACAACATTACTAATTGTCTTTACTTTATCTTCTAAAGGGTCTGTAATTAACTTTTCTATATCTTCTGCGGTATTACCAGGGTATATAGTACTTATGTAGATTTTAGTTTCTTTAACTTCAGGAAAATTTTCTCTGGCCATACTAAAATAAGCAGTAATACCATAGAAAAACAATACAGCCATTATTACATAAATAGTTGTTTTGTTATTAATTGCCCAAGAAGACATTTTAAACTCTTTGTCTATTTTCTTTTTTTGTTTCGTCATCTTAAATGAGTTTTATTTATTGATAACCTTTACAGTCTGACCATTGTTAACGCTTCTAGCACCTTCTTCAATAATCTCTGTTCCTACTGGTAAATTATCTAGTACTTCAATTAAGTTTCCTTGGGTTTTACCTGTTTTTATAATTACTCTTTCTGCAATTGCTTCTTGATCTGCATTTTTATTTTTTATGGTATAAATAAACTGCTCTCCGTTTGCGTTTTCAGAAATAATACTTTGCGGAATTAAGACTGCTTTTGCATCTGTGTAATCATTAATTTGAAGTTTAGCAGTTAAGTTAGGTTTCACATTTCCGTCTTTATTCAATACAGAAACTTCAATTTTAAAAGACCTATTATTAGGGTTTATAAAACTACCAACTTGTCTTATTTTACTATCTACACTTGTACCAAGAACAGGAAAACTTACTTTAACATCTTTGTTTTTAGTGATGCTTGTTATGTATCTTTCTGGCACTTCTGCTTCTACATACATATTATTTAAGTTTACAATTCTAAAAATTTCAGATCCTTGCCCAGGAGCAATAACTGTACCTGGTTCTTTAATTACGTCATCTATAACTCCTGTAAAAGGCGCTCTAATAGATGCTTTTGCTTGCTGACTTTTAAGTTGTTTTAAGCTATTTCTTTGTGCTTCGTAATTTGTTTTTGTTTGTAAAAACTGAATTTCTGAACCAATTTTTTGCTCCCATAAACGCTTCTGACGCTCAAAAGTAGTTTTAGCAAACTGTGTTGTTGCTTCTAATTGTGCAACTTGGTTTCCTATTCCACCATCATCTATAATAGCTAATAATTGTCCTTTAGAAACTCTTTGTCCTTCTTTAACAAGAATTCTTTTTAAGATCCCAGGCATTTCAGGATATATTAAAATATTTTGTTTTGTCTTAACGTTTCCTTGTAATTCTAAATAATGATTAAAAACAGTTTCTTTTGCTAGAAATGTAGTAATTAATGGAAGTTTTTTAACGGTATCTTTTATAGAAATAGCAGCGTTTATTGCTTCTAAGTCTTTATTAATCTCTTCTAAGTTTGTTGTAATTTCTTTCTTTTTAGCCGTTAATTCTTTTAGGTTTCCTGTAGATACTAAACTTGCTACAGATGTTGTTTTTTTCTCTCCGCAAGAAATTAAAACAATTGTAATTGCTAATAATGAATATATTTTTCTCATTGCTTGGGTAATTATTTAATTGGTAGGTTTAATGCGTTTTCTAATGTTGCTTTTTTAGCAATTACATCTAACATAGATTGTATGTAGTTTTGTTGTTGCGTATACAATTGGTTTTGCGCTTGTAATAAATCGAAACTAGAAGAAATTCCTTCAAAAAATTTAATACGCTGTTTTTTTTCTATTCTTTCTGCTAAACCAACATTTTTCTTTGAGGTTTGATAATTATCGATGCTTATTTGATAATCATTTTTTGCTTTTTGAGCTTCCAAAGAAAGTCTTTGTTTCATTTCTTCTAACCTAATATCTGCATTTTCTAAAGCAATTTTTGCTTGTGCAGTTTTTGCGCTTCTACCCAAACTACTAAATATAGGTATGTTTAAACTAACGCCTAAAAGAGAAGAATCAAACCAACGTTGGTTGTTGTTTAGAAATGTAAAAGAGTCTGAATTTGCTTGTGCACCATAATTTATAAAAGCACTTAAGGTAGGTAAGGCTTTACTTTGCTCTAACTTCATCATTAGTCTTTTAGTTTCTCTGTCGTTTTCAGAAATTTTAAAATCTATATGATTATTCACATTAAATGTTTGTGCAACCAGTTCTAAACTAATATTGCTTTCTGCTAAAGAACCTAAAGTATCTGTTAATTCTAATTTTGTTTTAATAGGGTTACCTAAAGAAAGGTTTAACATTTGATATGCAATACTTTTCATTCTTAAAACATTATTCAATTGGTTTTTTAAATTTCCTAATGTAATTTCTAGTTGTTCTACATCCTCTTCTTCGTTCAATCCGTTTTCATAGATTTTTGTAGCATCATTAAAGTTTTTTTGAAGAATTTTTATATTTCCTTCTAAAATTGAGATGCTCTTTTCTGTAACTAAAACATTACCGTAAGCATTAATAACAGCTTCTTTTGTTAACATTTCTGTTTTCTCATTTGCTTGTTCAGAAATTTTTAAATATGTTTTTGAAGCTTGTAAGCCAACTAAATAAGAGCCATCAAATAATAATTGTCTTAAAGTAACAGAAGCATTCATGTTTTGTTTTGTACCAAAAACGAATTCTTCATTTGTACCATCTTGGTCAAAATCTGCAAGAGTAATAGGTTGTTTAATAAAATTTTGATAATCTACTTTTGCATCTATTTGAGGAAGACCAATTGTTGTGGTTTCCCAAACTTTTTTTTCAGCAGATAGAATATCGTTTTGCGATGCTTTAGTATTGTAACTATTCTCTAAGGCAAAAGCGATAGCTTCTTTTAAAGAAAGTTGCTGCGTTTTTTCTTGTGCACTTGTAATTAAGAAAAAACAGGTACTTATACATACCAGAATTAATTTTTTCATTTTTTTTATTTCAGTTTTAATTGGTTTTCTAATTCTTGTACTCCTTTTTGTGTACTAATTGCTCTTAAGTGATATTCTAAATAATTGTTCATTAATGTGATCATAGAATAATTGGTTAAAGGAAAAATGTCTTTATCTTTAATACCTACGATACCGTTAAAATAAATTCTAGAAATAAATTCTAAATCTATATTATCTCTATACAAACCGGTTTCTATTCCTTTTTTAAGATTATCTACAACACAATCTTGCATAACATGAAACTGTTTCTGCTTAATAGATGCATAAATTTTAGGGTAATATTTTTGAAGTTGATATTGTGGAGAAGATTTTTCGTCCTTTAAGTTTTCTAAAATTATTTTTTTTATTGAAAAAAGTTCGTGAATAGCACCTAGTTTTAATTCACAAACACCATTAATACCAGTACAAATAGTATTAAACATGTGAAGGGTAACGGCGTCTATTAGTTCTGTTTTATTTTTAAAATACTTATATATAGTTTTCTTTGATACTCCTAATGAACTCGCAATCTCATCCATGGTAACACTCTTAAAGCCTAGGTTTAAGAAGAGTTCCTTCGATTTTTCTAATATTTTTTCTCTCATAATTCGACTGCAAATGTACAAAAGGAAACTTTAGAAACAAAAATAGTTTCCAAAGTTTTAATTATTTTTAGCCTTAGATACAAGAAGAAGAAATTCTTTATATTATTTTTACAAAAAATTACAGATTTGGACATTTTACATTATCAAAACGAATTTCTTTCTTATTTAGAATCAAAAAAATGGATTCATGAGCCTAAAAACTTATATGAACCAATAGATTATATACTTAAATTAGGAGGGAAAAGAATTAGACCCGTACTAACTTTAATGGCTTCAGATATTTTTTCTGATGGTTTTGAAAAAGCATTGCCTGCTGCTTTGGCAGTTGAGGTATTTCATAATTTCACATTAGTTCATGACGATATTATGGATGATGCTCCTCTAAGAAGAGGTAAAGCAACCGTACACGAAAAATGGGATATTAATACAGGTATTCTTTCAGGAGATGCAATGTTGATTTTAGCATATCAATATTTTGAGAATTATGAACCTGCTGTTTTTCAAAAATTAGCCATATTATTTGGTAAAACAGCATTAGAAGTTTGTGACGGACAGCAGCTAGATGTAGATTTTGAAACTAGAAATGATGTTACCATAGATGAATATATTAATATGATTCGTTTAAAAACGTCTGTTTTGGTTGCTGCAGCTCTAAAAATGGGAGCAATTGTAGCAGAAACCAATGATGAAAATGCAGACTTAATTTATGCTTTTGGTTTAAATCTTGGTTTAGCTTTTCAATTACAAGATGATTATTTAGATACTTTTGGCGATCCAGAGACATTTGGTAAGCAAATAGGTGGAGATATTATAGAGAATAAAAAGACTTACTTATACTTAAAAGCATTAGAAATATCTAGCAAAGAAGATAAAGGGAAGTTAGAGTATTTTTATAAAAATAAGTTAAAAGAGAACTCTGTTAAGATTGCAGAGGTTAGAAGAATCTTCGAATTAAACGATATTCCGTTATTAATTAAAGGAGAAATAGAAAATTATACAGAAAAAGCATTTAATACTTTGTCTAAAATGGACATCAAAGATGCAGATAAACAGAACCTTAAGAACTTTGGTTTGTGGTTAATGAATAGATCTGTTTAATTTTTTTGTTTTTTATAGTCTGTTTTTAAAATAAAATATTACATTTGCACCCAGTAAATTTGGTCCCATAGCTCAGTTGGTTAGAGCACCTGACTCATAATCAGGTGGTCCTTGGTTCGAGCCCAAGTGGGACCACTTTTTTTTTAAAAGCAAATATCAAATTAAAACCTTATATTTGCAATCATCAAAAAATTTCAAAATTTTAATCTGGGGGGATATAAAATGAAGAAAATCAAACTTATAGTACTTTTTATAGTATTTCTTTCAGTACAGTCAGTTAGTGGTCAAATTGTACCGCCACCTGCGCCACCACCACCACCACCTGGTTTGCCAGTTGATGGAGGTATAGTATTTCTTTTAATTTCAGGTTTATTTTACGGTGTTAAAAAATTAAAGCAATAGTATTTCTATTTTTTTGTCAATCTACTCACGTATTTTCCAATTACATCAAATTCTAAATTAACTTTATCGTTTATAGAAAGTCTTTTAAAAGAAGTGTTTTCTAAAGTGTAAGGTATAATAGCTACGCTAAAAGAATCGTCTTTAGAATTTATTACGGTTAAACTTACACCATTTATGGTAATAGATCCTTTCTCTATTGTTATGTTGTTTTTTTCTGATGTATACTTAAAGGTAAAGACAGTACTTCCGTTTTGATTCTCAATATTTGTACAGATACCAGTTTCATCTACATGACCTTGTACAATATGGCCGTCTAGACGATCTCCAAGTTTCATTGCGCGTTCTAGATTAACTTTTGTAGATACTTTTAAGTTACCAATATTTGTCTTATCTAAAGTCTCTTTTATAGCGGTTACCGTATATTCATCTGCTGTAATACCAACAACGGTTAAACAAACACCGTTATGAGCAACACTTTGATCTATTTTTAGTTCATTAGTAATTGTGCTTTTAATTGTTAAGTGAAGATTTTCTTGATCTTTAACCAAGTTTGTAATTGTACCAAGTGTCTCAATAATTCCCGTAAACATTTCCCTAAATTTTAGTTACTTTTGTAGAATATCAAAATTAAGAATATTACAAGAGTTATGGCTGATAAAACTGATAAAATAATTGTTGGAATTTCAATAGGAGATTTAAACGGAATAGGAGTAGAAGTTATTTTAAAAACATTTGAAGATAAAAGAATGTTAGATTTTTGTACGCCAGTTTTATTTGGTAGTATGAAAGTGATTTCTTATCATAAAAAAGCATTGAATATTGAACTACCAGTTCATGGAATAAATTCAATAAGTCAAATAAATCATTCTAAAATAAATGTTTTAAATATTTGGAAAGAAGATGTTTCTGTAGAATTAGGAAAAGCAACTAAGATTTCTGGGGAATATGCAGCAAAATCATTAGAAGAAGCTGTAAAGCATTTAAAAGCAAATACGATAGATGTTTTATTAACTGCTCCAATTAATAAAGAAACAATCCAGTCAGAGAAATTTAATTTTCCGGGGCACACAGAATATCTAGAAGCTAATTTAGAAGGAGAAAGTTTGATGATTTTAATGACAGACCAATTAAGAATTGGTTTAATTACAGGTCACATTCCAATTTCTAAGGTTGCAGAAGCAATTACGCCAGAAATTATAAAGCAAAAAGTAGGTACTATGTATACTTCTTTAAAGACGGATTTTGGTATTTCAAAACCAAAAATTGCTGTTTTAGGATTAAATCCTCATTGTGGTGATAAGGGAGTAATAGGAAAGGAAGATGATGAGATAATTAAACCAACTATCGATGAGATTGCAGCTTCAGGTAAATTAGTTTTTGGCCCTTATGCAGCAGATGGTTTTTTTGGATCTGAGACATACAAACAGTTCGATGGTGTTTTAGCTACCTATCACGACCAAGGTTTAGCGCCTTTTAAAGCGTTGTCTTTTGGTAATGGAGTTAACTTTACGGCAGGTTTAAATGAAATTAGAACATCACCAGATCATGGAACTGGTTTTGATATTGCTGGAAAAAACAAAGCAAATCCCTCATCATTTAAGGAAGCGTTATTTTCTGCAATTCAAATTTTTAAAACAAGAAGTGAGTACAAAGAGCTTACTAAAAACCCGCTTTTAGTGAAGCATTAAAAATAAAATTCTTTTTTTGAAAGAAAAGAGTGTATAGAAACATTTTTTTATATCTTTGCACGCTCAATTTGATGTTTGATAATGAAAGACTTGAAACAATTCAACATACCGTTTGTAGGATTAAAGGAAGGGAAGCATTTGTTTGAGTATACTATTGACAATACGTTCTTTGAGATATACAATTATAATGAGTTTGAAAAATCTTCTATAAATGTAACTTTAGATTTTGTAAAAAAGAGCACTTTTTTTGAGCTTGTTTTTGCAGCTTCTGGGACAGTAAATGTTCCTTGTGATGTTACAAATGAATATTTTGATCTAGAAATTGCATCAACTTTACCGTTGGTTGTTAAGTTTGGGCCAGAATATAATGATGAGAATGAAGAGATTTTAATCTTGCCTAATGATGTATATCAATTTAGCGTAGCGCAATTTATTTACGAAATGATTGTTTTAGCTATTCCTAGTAAAAGAGTACATCCAAAAGTTTTAGATGGTACTATGGAATCTGAAGCGTTTAGTAAATTAAAAGAATTAGAAATAAAAGAAGAGAAAACTGTTGAAACAACAGACCCAAGGTGGGATAAATTAAAGAATTTAATAACAGAAAAAAAGACATAAAATGGCACATCCTAAGAGAAAAATATCCAAAACTAGAAGAGATAAAAGGAGAACGCATTATAAGGCATCTTATCAACAGATAGCTACAGATCCTACAACAGGAGAAGCGCACTTATATCATAGAGCTCACTGGCATGAAGGTAAACTTTATTACAGAGGTCAAATTGTATTAGAATCTGCAGCTGTAGAAGCTTAGATCGAATTTATTTTGTAAAAAAAACCCTCAATTTTGAGGGTTTTTTTGCGTTTTTATATGAAATTTCATCGTTTATGATAACTTTTACCTTAAAAAGTGAAATAAATTTCATTTCTTTGAGGTTCCTTAACATTGGGATAATAAACTAATCTTATGACAAAAATCACTGCAGCAATAACAGCGGTAGGGAAGTATGTTCCTGAATATGTTCTAACAAATAAAGAGTTAGAAGGCTATGTAGAAACGAATGATGAATGGATAACCTCTAGAACAGGTATCAAAGAAAGAAGAATTTTAAAAGGAGAAGGTTTAGGTACTTCTTACATGGCTATTAAGGCTTCTGAAGATTTACTTAAAAAGGCCAACATAGATCCTAAAGAAATAGACTTAGTAATTGTAGGAACTGCAACACCAGATTTACCGGTTGCCTGTACAGCAGCATATGTAGCTACAGAGATTGGGGCAGTAAATGCTTTTGGTTATGACTTGCAAGCTGCATGTTCTAGTTTCTTATATGGTATGTCTACTGCAACCAGTTATATAGAGTCTGGTAGATATAAAAAAGTACTTTTAATAGGGGCAGATAAAATGTCTTCTATAATAGATTATTCAGATAGAGCAACTTGTATTATTTTTGGTGATGGGGCAGGAGCTGCTTTATTTGAACCAAATTATGAAGGACTTGGTTTACAAGACGAATATTTAAGAAGTGATGGAATTGGAAGAGACTTTCTTCGAATAGAAGCGGGTGGTTCTATAATGCCAACCACACAAAAAACAGTGGAAGAGAATAAACATTTTGTTTATCAAGAAGGAAAAACTGTTTTTAAATATGCAGTTTCTAATATGGCAGATGTTGCTGAAAAAATGTTAGAAAGAAATAATTTAACAGAACCAGACATTCAATGGTTAGTTGCACATCAAGCAAATAAAAGAATTATTGAAGCTACTGCTAAAAGAGTAGGAGTTTCTGCAGAAAAAGTTATGATGAATATTCATAGATATGGTAATACAACATCTGCAACTTTGCCTTTGTTATTAGCCGACTATGAAAGTCAATTAAAAAAAGGAGATAATTTAATTTTTGCTGCATTTGGTGGTGGTTTCACATGGGGAGCTGCATACTTAAAATGGGCTTACAATTCATAAATATAACAACTAAACAATAAGAAAAATGGATATTAAAGAAATTCAAAATCTTATAAAATTTGTAGCTAAATCTGGCGCTAGCGAGGTAAAGTTAGAAATGGAAGATGTGAAAATTACAATAAGAACAGGTTCAGAAAGAACAGAAACAACTATTGTTCAAGCTGCTCCTATGCAAGGTATGCCACACATGGCTGCACCAATGGCTGCTGCTCCAGTAGCAGAACAACCTGCAGCTGTTGTAGAAAGTGAAGATGCTAAGTACATAACTATTAAGTCTCCAATAATTGGTACTTTTTACAGAAAACCATCTCCAGACAAACCAAATTTTGCAGAAGTTGGTACAGAAGTTAGTATTGGTGACACTGTTTGTGTTATTGAAGCTATGAAATTATTTAACGAAATTGAATCTGAAATTTCAGGTAAAATTGTTAAAGTTTTAGTTGATGATTCTTCTCCAGTAGAATTTGATCAACCATTATTTTTGGTAGATCCATCATAGTTGAATTAGAAGTTAGAAACTAGATATAGAAGTTTATCTTCATAATTATCTAAAGAAAACTAAAAATTTAATGTCTAAAAACCAAACAAGATGTTTAAAAAAATATTAATTGCCAATAGAGGTGAAATAGCATTACGTGTTATTAGAACCTGTAGAGAAATGGGTATTAAAACTGTTGCTGTATATTCTACAGCAGATGCAGAAAGTTTGCATGTTAGATTTGCAGATGAAGCCGTTTGTATTGGTCCCGCTCCAAGTTCAGAGTCGTACTTAAAAATGTCTAATATTATTGCTGCTGCAGAAATTACAAATGCAGATGCAATTCATCCAGGATACGGATTTTTATCTGAAAATGCTAAATTTTCTAATTTATGTGAAGAGCATAATATTAAATTTATTGGAGCAACAGGTAGAATGATTGATCAAATGGGAGACAAAGCAAATGCTAAATCTACAATGATCGAAGCAGGTGTGCCATGTGTACCAGGAAGTGAAGGTGTAATTGTAGATTTTGAAGATTGTAAAAAAGTTGCATTAGCTACTGGTTACCCTGTTATGTTAAAAGCTTCTGCCGGTGGTGGTGGTAAAGGAATGCGTGCAGTTTGGAAACCAGAAGACTTATTAGATGCTTGGGATTCTGCAAGACATGAGTCTAAAGCTGCTTTTGGAAATGACGATATGTATATGGAGAAGCTTATAGAAGAGCCAAGACATATAGAAATTCAAATTGTAGGAGACTCTTTTGGTAAAGCATGTCATTTATCTGAAAGAGATTGTTCTGTACAAAGACGTCATCAAAAATTAACAGAAGAAACTCCTTCTCCTTTCATGACAGATGAATTGAGAGAAAAAATGGGTACTGCTGCTGTTAAAGCTGCAGAATACATTAAATATGAAGGTGCTGGAACTGTAGAGTTTTTGGTAGATAAGCACAGAAACTTCTTCTTTATGGAGATGAATACTCGTATTCAAGTAGAGCACCCAATTACTGAAGAGGTTGTAAATTACGACTTAATTAGAGAGCAAATTTTAGTTGCTGCTGGTGTGCCAATTTCTGGTAAAAACTATTATCCAAAAATGCATTCTATAGAATGTAGAATTAATGCAGAAGATCCTTACAGTAATTTTAGACCTGCTCCAGGAAAAATTACAACTTTTCATGCTCCAGGAGGTCATGGAATTAGAATAGATACTCATGTATATGCTGGTTATATGATTCCGCCAAATTACGATTCTATGATTGCTAAATTAATTACGACTGCTCAAACAAGAGAAGAAGCAATTAATAAAATGAAACGTGCTTTAGATGAGTTTGTAATTGAAGGTGTTAAGACAACAATTCCTTTTCACAGACAATTAATGGATCATCCAGACTATGTAGCAGGAAACTATACAACTAAGTTTATGGAAGATTTTGTAATGAAATAGATTCTTTAATTTTAGAACTAATAATAAAGTAAAAATAGAGAATACAGTTTGTATTCTCTATTTTTTTTACCTTTATACCAAATATATTGTAGTATGAAAATTGATGGAATAGATAAGACAATTATTAGAAGATTAGTAAAAGATGCGAGAACTCCAATTTTAAGTATTGCTAGAGAAGTTGGTATTTCTGGTGCTGCAATTCATCAAAGATTAAAAAAATTAGAAAAATCTAAGTTAATTGAAGGGTATAGTATGATAATTAACCCTAAAGCTTTAGGTCATACAACTACAGCCTTTGTGGGTGTTTATTTAGATTCTTCGAGTCAATTATCTTCAACTATAAAAAGGTTAAAAGAAATTCCAGAAGTTATAGAAAGTCATTATACTACTGGTAATTACGCTATTTTAATAAAGGTTTTGTGTAAAAATAATGAAAGCTTAATGCGTATTCTAAATGATAATATCCAACCCATAACAAATGTCTTACGAACAGAGACTTTTATTTCTTTAGACCAACAAATTAAACGTCAAATTAATATTTAAAATATTGGAAACACCAAATTTAGATTACTTAAAACAAATTTCTGGAGGAGATTTAGACTTTGAAAATAGTATGTTAGCTATCTTAAAGTTAGAATTCCCAGAAGAATGTACTATCTTAAAACAGAATTTTAAGAATAGTAATTTTAACGAAGTAGCTTTAAATATTCATAAAATAAAACACAAGATAGGAATGCTTGGTATGATCAATAGTGTAGATCTAGCTTCTAAGTGTGAAGAAAGTATAAAAAAAGGTAATACTGAACAATATAATGAGTTGGTATTAATTTTAGAGAGAATTAACGTATATTTAAAGAATAAATAGTCCCCAACCAAACCATGAATTGTATAATTATAGATGATGATGCATCTGCTAGATTAATTATTAGGCAGTTGTGTAAAAATACAGAGCTAGTAATAAAAGAAGAGTTTTCTTCTGCTATAGAAGCTATAAAATATTTAAATTCTAACAGTATAGATGTTGCGTTTTTAGATATTCATATGCCAACTTTTTCTGGTTTCGATTTTATTAAAACATTAAAAACTCCACTTAAAGTTATTTTAACTACATCAGATAAGAACTTCGCTTTAGAAGCTTTTGAGTTCAATTGTGTAGTAGATTATTTATTAAAACCTATTGGAATAGAGAGGTTTCAGAAATCTATAGACAAGCTATCTAGTTTATCTTCGGTAAATTTATTAGTAGAAAACGAAGAAGTAGAAAACAAAGATTTTATTTTTGTTAATATAGATAAACGTTTAGTTAAAATAAATATACCAGAAATCCTTTTAATTGAAGCAAGAGGAGATTATATAAGTATTAGAACAGATCAAAAAAGTTATGTAGTTCATTCTACATTAAAAAAGATTGATAAGAAGCTTCCGTCAGATTTATTTTTAAGAATTCATAGATCTTACATAATAAATACTACAGAAATTATAGATATAGAAGATAACAGTGTTTTAATTAAAAAGCATGTTATTCCTATTAGTAGATCTCACAAAACAGAATTAATTAAGAGGTTAAATCTTTTATAAATCTCTTATCTAAGAAATATCACCATTCAACCTTTGTTAGCTTTCGCTTATCGAAAATTAATCAACAAATGCCATCAACAAGGTATCTTTGAAGTGTATTTAGGGGTAAATACATTTTTCATAATAATAGTTGAGTTAATTTCATAGTGAAATACAATCGTAGGTTGGGGAATTTATAGATTGTTAAAAAAAGCCAAAATTAAGTTTTTGGCTTTTTTTTGTGCTTTATTTTAATAGATAGAATTTAAATAAGTCTTTAATTTCTGTATTGAATATCCTTTTATTTAGAAACAAAAAGTTTTTTACCTGATGGATAGTACCTTTTAACTGTAATAATCGCTCTGTTATCGAAAATTAACAAACAAATGCCTATAACACGGTATCTTTGAAGTGTATTTAGGGGTAAATACATTTTTCATAATAATAGTTGAGTTAATTTCATAGTGAAATACAATCATAGGTTGGGGAATTTATAGATTGTCAAAAAAAGCCAAAATTAAGTTTTCGGCTTTTTTTATGCTTTTTATTATAATATATAGAATTTAATTAAGTCTTTAATTTCTGTATTGAATATCTTTTTTTTAGAAGCAAAAAGTTTTTTATCTAACGCATAGTACCTTTTAACCTTAATAAGCGCTCTGTTATCGAAAATTAATAAACAAATGCCTATAACACGGTATCTTTGAAGTGTATTTAGGGGTAAATACATTTTTCATAATAATAGTTGAGTTAATTTCATAGTGAAATACAATCGTAGGTTGGGGAATTTATAGATTGTCAAAAAAAGCCAAAATTAAGTTTTTGGCTTTTTTTTGTGCTTTATTTTAATAGGTAGAATTTAATTAAGTCTTTAATTTCTGTATTGAATATCTTTTTTTTAGAAACAAAAAGTTTTTTATCTGACGGATAGTACCTTTTAACTTTAATAAGCGCTCTGTTATCGAAAATTAATTAATACAAGACACTAACATGGTAATTTTGAAATGTATTTAGGGGTAAATACATTTTTCATAATAATAGTTGAGTTAATTTCATAGTGAAATACAATCGTAGGTTGGGGGATTTATTGATTGTTAAAAAAAGTCAGAATTAATTTTTTGACTTTTTTTTTAGCTCGTAACACTAAAAGATATTATAGTAATTTCATTAGACTTATAATCTTAAGTCTATAAGTAATCAGATTAAACCTTCTCGTGTAATTTCTCCATAAAAAATAAAGATTATAAAATCTACCATATAGTACTTTTAATAATGTTGATGAATAAAAACTGATTAGTTAAATACACATGTTTTTTTTCATGCCTGTTTGAAGTATCTAATTGGTCCTACAACAATGAAAGAGAAGTAAGTTTGAAATAATTTATTAACTAATTTTGTAAATAAAGAACCTTATATTAGATATTATTAAATTCTAAGTAATTTATTTCTTCTGTATTTTTTTAAAGTAACAGTTGCAATCTAAGGGCACATTAACACACAAAGTATAATACATTAAAACATTATTATTTAAATTAGAATTCGTTTGTTAAATAGGTTTTTACACTTTCTATCTACAGATAAATTATAATTCTATTCTTTATAAGATATTCATATAGTAGATTATAGAAATACATAATTTATTATAAAAAAATCAATTATAAGAAATAAAAAAAAATGAAAGTTCTTAGATTATAAAGTAAATACTATTTAAATAGTTAAAATTTTTTAAAATAAAATTATCAATTCAAATCTTAATTATAAATTAAAGATTTATAGTTAGAAGTTTTCTCTTAATTATTATACGTCTTCAGATTTCTAAAAAGAAAAAACAGATAGTATCCAGATATAAAATTAAATAAGATATTTAATTTCTATTCAGAATAGAAGTACAGAGTGTCTCTATTTTTATACTTAAAGAAAAAGAGTTTTGGTTTTAGAAAAACTTATCCTTTGTTCTAGTTTAGTTCTAAAATCAAATTTTCAGTGGCAGCGCCAGTTTTGGGCATAAAAAAAACCGTAACAAATAAATGTTACGGTTCTTGTACTGAAGGCGGGACTTGAACCCGCACGGCCATTACTGACCACTGGATTTTAAGTCCAGCGTGTCTACCAATTCCACCACTTCAGCATTGGTATGTTTCATATTTGAGCGAAAGACGGGATTTGAACCCGCGACCCCCACCTTGGCAAGGTGATGCTCTACCCCTGAGCTACTTTCGCAGTCAATGTATATGAACTTTGCTCCTCTTCAAGGACTCGAACCTTGGACCCTCTGATTAACAGTCAGATGCTCTAACCAACTGAGCTAAAGAGGAGTTTGCAACACTATTTGTGTTTAGCGACTGCAAATATACACCTATTTTAGACTTCTGCAAGTTTTTTTTAAAAAAAAATCATTTTTTTTTCATTTTAATAAATTGAAGGCTATTTCTTCTTTATAGAATCAAAAAATTGTATTTTTGCTATAAGAATATGCTTATAACATAAAGCACAAACTAATATATGGACAAATTTTCGTTCTTAAACGCAGCACATACAGGCTTTATAGCCGATTTATACGACCAATACTTAACTAATCCTGACGCAGTAGAACCAAGTTGGAGAAGCTTTTTTCAAGGATATGATCTAGCTAATGAAGATTATTCTTTTTCAGATGAAGAGCTTTCTACGGAAATACCTCAGGAAGTAAAAAAAGAGTTTTTGGTAGTAGACTTAATAAATGGATACAGAACACGTGGTCATTTATTCACAGAAACAAACCCTGTTAGAGACAGAAGACAATATCAACCAACTTTAGATATCTCAAATTTCGGTTTAACCGAAAAAGATTTAGATAAAGAATTTTCGGCTGGTGATGTCTTAGGACTTGGTAGGGTTAAACTATCTGTTATTATCAATCATTTAAAAAGCATTTATTGCGACTCTATTGGGGTTGAGTATATGTATATGCGTAATCCAGAGAAATTAAAGTGGTGGCAATCTCGTTTGAATGAAAACGATAACCACGCTAAATATTCTATCGACGCAAAAAAATATATTCTTGGTAAATTAAACCAAGCAGTAACTTTTGAGAGTTTCTTACAGACAAAGTATGTTGGGCAGAAACGTTTCTCTTTAGAAGGAGGAGAGGCATTAATTCCTGGAATTAGTGTTGCACTTAGAGATGCGGCAGAAGTGTTTGGAGTTAAAGAATGTGTTTTGGGAATGGCTCATAGAGGTCGTTTAAACACATTGGTTAATATCTTTAAGAAACCCGTAAGAGATCTTTTTAGTGAGTTTGAAGGGAAAGATTTTGAAGATGATGATATAGATGGAGATGTGAAATACCATTTAGGTTTAACTTTAAGTAAAACTTATAGAGATGGTAATGAAATTAAAATGAACTTGGTTCCTAACCCGTCTCACTTAGAAACGGTTGCAGCTGTTGCAGAAGGAATTACAAGAGCAAAAATAGATAGAAAGTATAACGGAGATTCTAGTAAGATTCTACCAATTATAATTCATGGAGATGCAGCTATTGCTGGTCAGGGTATTGCTTATGAGATTGTTCAAATGGCAAAACTTAATGGTTATAAAACTGGTGGGACAATACATATTGTTGTAAACAACCAAGTTGGTTTTACTACGAATTACTTAGATGCTCGTTCTAGTACGTATTGTACAGATGTTGGTAAAGTTACCTTATCGCCTGTATTGCACGTAAATGCAGATGATACAGAAGCAGTTTGTCATGCAATGCAAATGGCTTTAGAGTTTAGAATGAAATTTAAGTCGGATATTTTTATTGACCTTTTAGGTTATAGAAAATATGGGCATAATGAAGGTGATGAGCCTCGTTTTACGCAGCCTAAATTATACAAAGCAATTTCTAAGCATAAGAATGTAAAAGATATTTATGCTGAAAAACTATTGCAAGAAGGAAGTATCGACGAAAATTATCTAACTGAAATTACTTCAGAGTTTAAAGGAATGTTAGAGAAAGAATTCGATTTGTCTAAAGAAGATAAAACTTCTAAGGTAAAAGAATTTATGAAGTCTACCTGGGAAGGTTTTGATAGAGAAGATTTATCTACAATGTTAGAGTCGGTAGATACAAGTTATAAAGCAGATCAATTAAAACATATTGCAAAAGTAGTTTCTACGGTTCCTGAAGGTGTTAAGTTTCTACGAAAAGCAGAGCGTATTTTACAAGGAAGAGCTAAAATGGCATTTGAAACTAATCAGTTAGATTGGGGAATGGCAGAGAATTTAGCTTATGGTTCTTTAATGGAAGAAGGTTTTAATGTTCGTATCTCTGGGCAAGATGTAGAAAGAGGAACTTTTTCTCATAGACATGCAGTGTTGCGCGATGAAGTTACAGAAGAAAGAATTAATTTATTAAATACAAACCCAGACAATAAAGGAGAGATGTTTATTTACAACTCTTTATTATCTGAATATGGTGTTTTAGGTTTCGATTATGGTTATGCCATGGCAAACCCTAATACATTAACTATTTGGGAAGCACAATTTGGAGATTTCTCAAACGGAGCTCAGATTATGTTTGACCAATATATTTCTGCAGCAGAGGATAAATGGAAATTACAAAACGGAATTGTAATTTTATTACCTCATGGATACGAAGGGCAAGGTTCTGAACATTCATCTGCAAGAATAGAGCGTTACTTACAATTATGTGCTGTAGATAATATGACGGTTGCAAATTGTACAACACCAGCCAATTTCTATCATTTATTGCGTAGACAAATGAAGCGCGATTATAGAAAACCGCTAATTGTTTTTACACCAAAGAGTTTATTACGTCATCCAAAAGTAATAAGTACTGTAGAAGATTTAGCAACTGGTGAATTCCAAGAAGTTATAGATGATACTTTAGACCCTAAAAATGTTAAGAAACTAGTTTTCTGTATGGGTAAATTCTATTATGATCTATTGGAAGAAAGAGAAATATTAGGTAGAGAAGATGTTGCTTTGGTTAGAATAGAGCAACTATTTCCTTTACATTTAGAGAAATTACAGAAAGTAATTGATAGATATCCTAATGTAGAAAACTACGTTTGGGCACAAGAAGAACCTAGAAATATGGGGGCTTGGAGTTTTATGTTAGAACGTTTCGATTTAGTAAAATTAAATGTTCGTTCTCGTAAATACTACGCAGTACCAGCAGCAGGTTCTAGTACACGATTCAAAAAACGTCATAAAGCGGTTATTGATAGTGTTTTTAACGATAATGAGTAAGTGCGTTAAGGATTGAAACGACATCCTTTTTGCTTTTTCGCAAAAAGATATAGTGGAAAGCCTGTTTAAACGCCCAAAAAAATAAAGTAATTAAAAGCTAATATTTTTTTAGCAAAAGTAAAAAAAGAAACCATGAGTGTTTTAGAAATGAAAGTTCCTTCTCCAGGAGAATCAATTACAGAAGTAGAAATTGCAACTTGGTTAGTTGAAGATGGAGATTATGTTGAAAAAGATCAACCAATTGCAGAAGTAGATTCTGATAAAGCAACGTTAGAATTACCTGCAGAGGAAAGTGGTATTATCACTTTAAAAGCAGAGGAAGGAGATGCTGTAGAAGTTGGTGCAGTTGTGTGTTTAATAGATACAAGTGCTGCAAAACCAGAAGGGGATGCACCTGCGAAAACAGAGACTTCTAAAGAAGAAAAGAAGGTTGAAGTAAAAGATGCTCCTAAAGCTGCAACATATGCAACAGGAACTGCTTCGCCGGCAGCAAAGAAAGTTTTAGCAGAAAAAGGTATCGAAACTTCTACTGTAAAAGGAACAGGAAAAGATGGTAGAATTACTAAAGATGATGCAGTAAAAGCTGTACCTTCTATGGGAACTCAGCCAGCAAATGGAACAAGAGGAACTGAACGCAAGAAAATGTCTATGTTACGTAGAAAAGTTGCGGAACGTTTGGTTGCAGTAAAAAATGAAACGGCTATGTTAACTACTTTTAACGAAGTAAATATGCAGCCAATTTTCGACTTACGTAAACAATTTAAAGAAGACTTTAAAGCGAAACACGGTGTTGGTTTAGGTTTTATGTCTTTCTTTACTTTAGCTGTTGTTAGAGCTTTAAGAATGTATCCAGATGTTAATTCTATGATAGATGGAGATTTTCAAATAAAACAAGACTTTCAAGATATTTCTATTGCAGTTTCTGGCCCTAAAGGTTTAATGGTTCCTGTAATTAGAAATGCAGAAAACTTGTCTTTTAGAGGTGTAGAATCTGAAGTAAAACGTTTAGCATTAAAAGCAAGAGACGGAAAAATTACAGTTGATGAAATGACTGGTGGAACATTTACCATTACAAATGGTGGCGTTTTTGGTTCTATGTTGTCTACGCCAATTATAAATCCTCCTCAAAGTGGAATTTTAGGTATGCACAATATTGTAAACAGACCAATGGCGGTAAATGGTGGTGTTATAATTCAACCAATTATGTATGTTGCTTTATCATATGATCATAGAATTGTAGATGGTAGAGAATCTGTTGGTTTCTTAGTTGCTGTTAAAGAAGCGTTAGAAAACCCAGTAGAATTGTTAATGGATAATAATCCTACAAAAGCATTAGAAATGTAGGTAACACTGTTGCCAGATAAATATTAAAATCCTAAGCTTCTGCTTAGGATTTTTTATTTGTAGCTATTTCCAGCTTTCCACTATATCTTTTTTTCGTGCCTCAAAAAAGGATGCCGTTTCAATCTGGGCTAGACATATTTGTTAGCTGTTTTATTTTGTAATTTTTAAGTTATATAATTTAATTATTTACCTTGCAGCAAAAAGTGAAAAATGTCAAAAAATCCTGAATTAGAACTTGCCCTACAATTTATAGATAAGACAGATAGAAATATCTTTGTTACAGGAAAAGCAGGTACAGGAAAAACTACTTTTTTACATCAGATTAAAAAGGAGTCTTTAAAAAGAATGGTTATTGTTGCGCCAACAGGTGTTGCAGCAATTAATGCAAAAGGAGTAACAATTCATTCTTTCTTTCAAATGCCATTTGGCCCTATTTTACCAGATCAGATTGCAAATACATCTAATACACAACGTAAGTTTAATAAGACTAAAATTGATATTATAAAATCTTTAGATCTAATAATTATAGATGAGATTTCTATGGTTCGTGCAGATTTGTTAGACGGTATAGACCAGGTTATGCGTCGTTACAAAAACCGTAATAAAGTTTTTGGAGGTGCACAAATTTTAATGATAGGAGATTTACAACAATTAGCACCTGTTGTAAGACCAAATGAATGGAGCATATTACAGCAACATTATAATACAGTATATTTTTTTAGTTCGAAAGCGTACCAAGAAGCAAACGTTGTATCTATAGAATTAAAACATATATATCGTCAGAAAAACGAAGACTTTATTAAGATTTTAAATGAAATTAGAACAGATACATTGTCAGATGAATCTGCAAAAATTCTAAATAAAAACTACAACCCGTCTTTTTCGCCAACAAAAGAAGAAGGTTATATAACTTTAACAACACATAATAATAGAGCCAATTTAATTAACAATTCAGAGTTAAATAAACTAACCAATAAAAGTTACTTTTTTAAAGCAGAAATATCTGGTAAGTTTAGTGAAAATGCATTTCCTAATTCAGAAAAACTAGAATTAAAAATTGGTGCACAAGTAATGTTTATTAAAAACGATTCGTCTTCAGAAAAAAGATATTACAACGGAAAAATAGGAATTATTACTGACATTTCATCTGAAAAAGTTACAGTACAATGTGGTAATGAAATTGATGAAATTGTTACAGAAAAAGAAACTTGGTCTAATATTAGTTATTCGATAGATGAAGAGTCTAAAGCTATAAAAGAGGAAATGATAGGTGCTTTCACCCAAATTCCTTTGCGTTTAGCTTGGGCAATTACCATTCATAAAAGTCAGGGTTTAACTTTCGAAAGAGCAATTATAGATGCAGAAGCATCTTTTGCACACGGGCAAACCTATGTTGCCTTAAGTAGATGTACTTCTTTAGAAGGTTTAGTCTTAAAAACACCAATTACAAGTAGCGCCATTATAAATGATAAAACTGTAAGTGTTTTTAATGAAAGTGTAGAAGAAAATCACCCAGATGAAAGTATTTTAAACGAATCTGAAAAACACTTTCAACTTAATTTAATTTCCGAATTATTAGATTACCAACCATTTTTATATCCTATTTCTAGATTAATTGACATCTATTATAAAAATAGAACAAGTATAAAAGGAGATGTAATAGATCATCTACAAACTATAAAAGATGATGGAGTTGTGGCTTTAATGAAAGTTTCAAACGGATTTAAAAATCAGTTAGCCCAATTTTCAGAAGACAATGTTTTACCAGAAAATAGTTCTCAAATTCAAGAAAGATTTACAAAAGCAGTAGATTATTTTGTAACACAAACAAAAGGGAATATTCTAAAACCTTTAAATGCTATTCAATTTTCTACGGATAATAAAGCTGTAAAAAAGGATTTTTCGAAACAATATGATTCTTTACAAGAGAAATTATTAGAAAAATTATTTGCACTTCAAAAAATGAATAACGGTTTTAAAGTACAAGACTATTTAAAAGTAAGGGCAAAAGCCGTATTACAAAAATCTGCACCCGTTAAAAAGAAAACGGTTGCCTCTAAACGAGACCCAACTTTAGCATTAAAATTACGTGAATTAAGAGACGAGATTTCAAAAGATTTGGGTATTCCACACTTTCAGATTTTTACCCAAGAAACCTTATACGCAATGTGCGACGAACTTCCTAGAACAGAAAAGGAACTTTTAAATATTGTGGGCATGGGAAAAACGCGTGTAACAAAATACGGAGAACCTATTCTAGAAGCAATTGAAACTTATTGCAAACAAAACGGAATTAATAATTCTAACGAGCAGAAAAAGGAAGATAAAAAACCAACCAAACAAATTACTTTCGAAATGTTTAAAACAGGGCTTTCATTAAAAGACATTGCCAAAGAAAGAAGTTTAACCATAGGAACCATAGAAAATCATTTAGCAAATTATATTATTTCTGGCGACATAGATGTTTTAGAATTAATAAAGTTAGAACGCTATAAAAAGATTAGAAATGAGATTGAAGAAGCTGGCGATGTAAAGGGTTTAACCGCACTTAAAGAGAAAGTAGATGCGGGCATTACTTACATGGAGTTGAAGATGGTTTTAATGTCTATGGAAAATTAATTATTATTTTTTATAATAAAGTGAAAGTTTTATTAAAAACGAACGTCTAAAGAAGTATGATAAGAAACTTCTTATCATTTCTTTTTCATAGCAATTTTTCCCACTTCTAATTTAGGAGTGGGTTTTTTTATAAAAAAAATTTTTTTTGAAGCTATTTCCTGCTTTCACTACTCGCTTTTTTTATTCAGAAAAAGAATAAAAAAGAGCTCAAACAAACCGTTCAATCAGGGCTAAGAATTTTGGTAGCTTTTTTACTTATAAGAAAGTTCAATCTTTTTGTTTACTTCAAATCTTTCAACAATAATTGAATCGTTTTTCTTCCATTCCATTCATTTTCATCTAAAGCGTAAACAATATCAAAATCGTTTTTAACCAAGTCCATCTTATTACCTAAATTAAATCCAATAGAATTAAACGTTTGTTTATTATCACCTTGAAAAACATTTAATTTTAAATGCGTTTTATCTGCTCCAACTTGTTTGCCGTAACCATTATCTCTTACGCAAGTAGATTTAAAAGTTGGTTTCATATTCATGGGGCCAAAAGGCGCCATTAATTGAATAATTCTAAAAAATTTTGGGGTAATTTCCGATAGATGTATTTCTGCATCCACAGAAATTTCTGGTGTTAACAAAGCCTTATCTATAGTTCTTTCTACAACTTCTTCGAATTTATTTTTAAAATTCTCGTAATTTTCGGGTAACATCGTTAAACCCGCTGCATATTTATGTCCTCCAAATTGTTCTATAAATTCCTCGCATTCGTGCAATGCATTATAAACATCAAAACCTTTAACAGAGCGAGCAGAAGCAGCTAATTTATCACCACTTTTTGTAAAAACTAACGTAGGTCTGTAATGTTTTTCAATTAACCTCGAAGCAACAATACCAATTACACCTTTGTGCCAATCCTCTTGGTAAACCACAGTAGAAAAACCTTGTTCTTCTTTATTGTCTATAATTTGAATTAAGGCTTCGTTTGTAATTTTCTTGTCTAAGTCTTTTCTATCAGCATTAAAAATTTCTATTGCTGCAGCAAACTCTAATGCAGAGTCAAAATCCATTTCTGTTAAAAGTTGAACGGCATAATTTCCATGTTTCATTCTTCCTGCAGCGTTTATTCTTGGTGCAATCGTAAATACAACATCGGTTATTGTTAGTTCTGTCTTTTTAGTTTGATTAATAATGGCTTTAATTCCGTTTCTAGGATTATCGTTAATAACCTGTAAACCATAATAAGCCAAAACTCTATTTTCGCCATTCATGGGTACAATATCAGCAGCAATTGCAGTGGCAACTAAATCTAAATAAGGTACAAAATTCTCTATAGTTTGGTTTCTAGAAACACCCAAAGCTTGTATTAACTTAAAACCAACACCACAACCACAAAGTTCATCAAAAGGGTAGGTGCAATCTTCTCTTTTTGCGTTTAAAACAGCAACTGCTTTTGGTATTTCTTTACCTGGTTTATGATGATCACAAATAATAAAGTCTACACCTTTCTCTTTTGCATAGGCTACTTTTTCAATTGCCTTTATACCACAATCTAAAGCAATAATTAAAGAGAAATCATTATCATGCGCAAAATCAATACCCATATAAGAAACACCATAACCTTCTGCGTACCTATCAGGAATGTAAGTTGCAATATTAGGGTGAATCGTTTTTAAATAAGATGCAACTAAAGAAACTGCAGTAGTACCATCAACATCATAATCGCCAAAAACTAAAATATTTTCGTTGTTGGCAATTGCAGATTCAATTCTTTCAACCGCAAGGTCCATATCCTTCATCAAAAAAGGATTATGAATTTCCTCTAAACTTGGTCTAAAGAATTTTTTAGCTTCTTCAAAAGTTTCAATATTTCTCTGACAAAGAATTTTTGCAATCGTAATATCAACTTGTAAGTCTTCGGCTAATTTCTCTATTTTTTCTTTAGTAGGTGTAGGTTTTAAAGTCCATCTCATAGCATTTTTTTGATGTACTTTAAATTTTATGCAAGTGAATTTCAATTTCTACATCAGCAAACTGACGAAACATCTCCATAACTCCACAGTATTTTGTTACCGATAGGTTAACAGCTTTTTGTATTTTTTCAGGTTGTAATTCACTATCAGAAAAATGATAATCTACCTTTACCTTATTGTAAAATTTAGGATGTTCGTCTGTTAATTCAGCAGTAACTTCAATTTTAAAATCTGCAACTTCTGCTCGCATTTTTTCTAACAAAGAAACTACATCCAAACCAGAGCAACCTGCCAAAGAAGATAACATTAATGCTTTAGGAGCAAAACCAACAGTATCTCCGTTATCTTGAGATTTATCAAACATAGTTAAATTATGTCCACTTGGGTTATCTGTATTAAATTGAGATTTTTCAGTCCAAACTGTTGTCACTATATTCTTAGTCATAAATTCTGTTTTTAAAATAAAATATTAAGTTATTTTGTTATACAAAAATAAGAAAACACTTGCAGGTTAATTACTAAATCAAGTATAAAGACTAAATATAATACACTTTTTTATGTTAGTCTTCATTTTTCACCTCAATTATATAGACTATATATTAGGTCTTAGTTTTTTTGGTGTTCCCCCGCGAAAAGCGTGGTCGGGCTTTACATTATATCTTTTTATTGGTAATTAACATTAGAAACTCTTATTAGTTTAAATTTATTTCCTTCATATAAAAGGCATTATTACTTATTCAAATATAAAAAGGATGTCATTTCAATCCCTAACACAAGTCAATTAATAGAGTTTAGTTATTTGTAAACGGTTTAAAGTTATTTTAATCCAGTGTTATTATAATGATTTGTATTAAATAAGATTTTTTCAGTAAGTATTAAAGGTATTGAAAATACATAATAATTTCGTTGTTAGTACTTTAAGTATTTTACATTAAATTAATGTAAAATAAACTTCAAAAGATAGTTGTTAGATTAAAAATGAGTTGTAGTTTTGCACCCGCTAACAGCTATATTGTTTTGTTAGTTTCGTTCATTAAAATTTGTTTTTAGATCTTTATCAACTTT